>NZ_JBVYOQ010000003.1:0-588079 GCF_056134165.1 Actinoplanes sp. 13
ATGTGGCGCGGCCAGATCAGCTTCGAGTCGCCGATGCTCTTCGCGCTCGGCTTCATGGTGACGTTCCTGTTCGGTGGCCTCTCCGGCGTGCTGCTGGCCGCCCCGCCGATCGACTTCCACGTCTCCGACTCGTACTTCGTGATCGCGCACTTCCACTACGTGCTGTTCGGCACGATCGTGTTCGCGGTGTTCGCCGGCATCTACTTCTGGTTCCCGAAGATGTTCGGCCGGATGCTCGACGAGCGCCTCGCGAAGATCCACTTCTGGCTCACGATGATCGGCTTCCACAGCACGTTCCTCGTGCAGCACTGGCTCGGCACCAAGGGCATGCCCCGCCGCTACGCTGACTACCTGCCCGGCGACGAGTTCACCTTCCTGAACACGTTCTCGACCGTGGGCTCGTTCGTGCTCGGCATCGCCACGCTGCCGTTCGTCTACAACGTGTGGAAGTCGTACAAAGTCGGCAAGCTGGTCACCACCGCCGACCCGTGGGGTCACGGGAACTCGCTGGAGTGGGCGACGACCAGCCCGCCGCCGCTGCGCAACTTCGACCGGATGCCGCGGATCCGCTCCGAGCGGCCCGCCTTCGACCTGAAGTTCCCCCACCTGGCGGCTGGGGAGCAGTCGATCGCCGGGCCGCCGGAGGGCGGTGCCCGGCCGCTGACCAGCGAGTCCGACGGTGGGGCCCGCTATCAGGAGGACATCGCCACCGACCGCGACCGCTGAGAAGCACCACCGGCCTCAGATGTCGTGCGCCCACCAGTTGATGTCCGGCAACTCGATCCACATGTCCGGCTCCCCGTCGAGTGACCGGGAGTCGGGCAGCCGCAGGCCCGCCGACGAGCAGCAGTACGCAACGGCCCGGCCACGGAACAGATAGGTCCGCAGGATCTCGCCGGCCGGGTCGTCGGCCGCGGACCAGCCTCCACCCGGATGCAGGTCCCAGCCGACCACCACGCGGTCCCGGAAGATGCTGCCCTGGTTGCCGCTCTTCGGGTTCGCGTACATCCCGAAGGTCTCGGTCCCGGCGGAGAGACGGCTGTTCACCCCGGGCATGCTCGCGCCGTAACCCCAGCGCTGGCTGACCACGCAGCCGCCCGGCACCTCGGTCACGCCGAGGATCCGCATCTCGTCGTCGTCGGCGTCGTCCGGCTCCTCGAAGTCGGTCAGCACCTCCGCCTCGAGGCGCCGGACCACCGAGGCCGCGTCGAGGCCCCGCACACAGGCGACGCTGAGCCCGTCCCAGTAGAAGTCGCCGAGCACCTGGATCAGCCGGCGCGCCTCGGCCACGGCCGCCGCCTCCTCGCCGGTCAGCCCGGGTTCTCCCGGTGGCGGCGCGAAGAGGCCGCCGGCCGGCCCGGCCAGGCTGAGCCGGCCCGGTGACCAGCCGCCCATCATCGGCCGCCACGGGTCGGCGCCCGCCACGACCAGCGCCTGCGCCACCTCGGGCTTGTCGGCCTGCACCGCGACCCACAGCGCGGTCCGGCCGTCCAGCACCGCGTCCACGTCGCTGCTGCGCCGGGCCAGTTCCGCGACGACCTCGGCGGTGCCGTACTCAGCGGCCAGGTGCAGCGGCCCGGTCAGCCCGATCCGCGCGTCCGGATCGGCGCCGGCCGCCAGGCTGTCCCGGATCTTCTGCAAGTCGTCCCAGAAGCCCCAGGAGCTTCCCGGCCATCCCCCGTCAGTCATGTCCATCGATGATAGGGATCCCCGCACCGGCGCGTGGCCCCGCCGGACCGGGCCGGTGCCGCCGATCCGACGTAGCCTGGATCCGGTGAGCACCACGACCGCCGTCTTCGACGACCGCTTCGCCCGCGAGCTCCCCGAGCTGACCCTCGACTGGCAGGCCGGGAGCTTTCCCGAGCCACGTTTCCTCGTGCTCGACGAGGACCTCGCCGCCGAGCTCGGCCTCGACCCCGCCCATCTGCGGCCCACCGACCTGTTGACCAGCCCGCACCCGGTGGCGCAGGCGTACGCCGGCCACCAGTTCGGCGGCTACTCCCCGCGTCTCGGCGACGGCCGGGCCCTGCTGCTCGGCGAGGTCGGCGGCCGGGACGTGCACCTCAAGGGCTCCGGCCGCACGCCCTTCGCCCGCGGCGGGGACGGCCTGGCCGCGGTCGGCCCGATGCTCCGCGAGTACGTGATCAGCACCGCCATGCACGCGCTCGGCATCCCGACGACCCGCACGCTCGCCGTGCTGGCCACCGGTGGCACCGTCTACCGTGAGTCCCCGCTGCCGGGGGCCGTCCTGGTTCGCGTCGCCGCCAGCCATCTGCGCGTCGGCAGCTTCCAGTACGCGCGCGCCACCGGCGATCTCGGCCTGCTCCGCCGCCTGGCCGACCACGCGATCGCCCGGCACTGTCCGGAGACGGCCGGCGACTACCTGGCCTTCTTCGACGCGGTGGTGACGGCGCAGGCCCAGCTGATCGCTCGGTGGATGCACGTGGGCTTCATCCACGGCGTGATGAACACCGACAACATGACGATCTCCGGCGAGACCATCGACTACGGCCCGTGCGCGTTCCTGGACGCCTTCGACCCGGCCACCGTCTACAGCTCGATCGACCACGCCGGCCGCTACTCCTACCGCAACCAGCCGGCGATCGCCGCCTGGAACCTGGCCCGCCTGGCCGAGTCGCTGCTCCCGCTGATCAGCGACGACGAGCAGCGGGGCGTCGCCCTGGCCACGGCGGCGCTGGAGAAGTTCAAGCCGCAGTACCAGCAGGCATGGACCGCCGGAATGCTCGCGAAGCTGGGGCTGCCCGCCGACGCCGAGGCCGGGGAGCTGATCGACGAGCTGGTGACGTTCATGCAGGACGCGAAGGTGGATCACACGTCGTTCTTCCGTACCCTCGCCTCGGCAGAGACCAGCGAGGCCGCGCCGCCGCTCCCGGCCGGATGGATCGCCCGCTGGCGTGCCCTGGGCCCCGACCTCGATGCCATGAACCGGGTCAATCCGGTTTACATCCCGCGTAATCATCTGGTCGAGGAGGCGCTGGCCGCCGCCACCGCCGGCGACCTCCGCCCGGTGCACCGTCTGGTCGAGGCCCTCGGGTCGCCTTACCAGGAACGACCCGGCCTGGAACGCTACGCCGAGCCGGCCCCGAAGGCCTTCTGCGACGGCTACCAGACCTTCTGCGGAACCTGATCAAAAGCCAGATTTCGTACGAGACAAACAGGGTCCCCTGGCTACCCGCTTTTCTGATCGCGACACCGGGCCGCAGCGCGGCCGCCGGGCTGAAGCGGGTGGTCACCCTCAGCCCGGCGGCCGCCGCGGTCAGGCCCGCATGACCGTGGCGATCGGGATCCCGGCCGCGCGCAGCGCCGGGACGAACCCGCCGAGCACGCCCGCGATGATGCCGGCGATGATGCCGGCCACGCCCGCCTCCCAGGGGAACTGCACGTCCCGCAGCATCGGCTCGGACTGACCGACCAGCATCGACACCACTTTCAGCCCGGCCACGCCGGCACCGATCGCCGCGCCCGCCGTCAGCAGGCCGGTCAACAGCGTCTCCGCCAGCACGATCCCGGCGAGCAGCAGGCGCGGTGTGCCGACCGCCCGGCGCAACGCGAACTCCTCCACCCGCTCGCCGACCGTCGCCAGGCCCACGTTGAGGATGCCGGCGACGCCGATCAGCAGCACCAGGCCCGCCATCGACAGGAAGATCAGCCGCATCAGCGACAGCTGCGACTCCATCTGCTTGTACGACTCGACGGTCTGCACGAACGTCTCGACGCCGACGCCCTTGAGCTTGCTCATCAGCACCTGCTCGACCGGGCTGTCCGGGCTGAGCAGCACCTGCATCTGCGCGCCGGCGTTCGGGTCGGCCATGCCCGCCGGTGACAGCCAGTTCGACAACTCGTCGAGCCGCACATATGCCCGGGGCTGGTAGTCGCCGTCCTCGACCACCCCGATGATCTGCGGGGTGAGGTTCGCGGTGGCGCCCTTGAGCCGCATCTCGGCGGGCACCTGATGCCGCTGGAAACCCTTGGCCGCCTCCTCGTTGATGACCAGTTTCGGGGCCAGCGCCGGCACCGAGTCGAACGTCAGCCACTCGCCGGACGACGGGCGCAACGGCCGGAAGGTGCGCAGCTCGCCGGTGAGCGCGCTGAGTCGTACCTCGATCGCCGCGCCTTCCGGCCCGGTGCTCGTCGGCTCGCAGTCGTTCGGCCCGGGACCGTAACAGATCGTGCCGCCGCCCCAGTCCTCGTCGAACGGCGAGGCGCCCTCGTTGACCGGCCGCACGTTCGGCTCACCGATGATCGCCTGGGTGGTGAGCATCGCGACCGCGTCGTCGCGCCCTTTCACCGTGTCGGTGACGATGGTGCCGAGCTTGTCGTTCGGCATCACCTCGACCAGCTTGGTGCCGTCGAAGCCCTGCGTCATCTCGGCGTCGGCGAGCAGCGCGCGCTCGGCGATGCTGGCGCCGGCCTGCACGGTGACCACGGCGAGCACACCGAGGAAGAGGCTCACCATCGACAGCAGTGTGCGCAGCTTGCGCGCCCGGATGCCCTGGATGCCGATGATCAGCGCGGACCGGTAACTGCCGGAGAGCCGCCTCATACCCGCACCTGCTCGGTCAGCACACCGTCGACCAGGTTCATCGTCCGGCCCATCCGGGCGGCGTGGTCCCGGTCGTGGGTGACCAGCACCAGGCAGCAGCCGCGGGCGGTCACCGACATCAGCGCGTCGATCACCGCGGTGCCGGTCTCGGTGTCCAGCGCACCGGTCGGCTCGTCGGCGAGAAGCACCTGCGGGTCGCGGACCAGCGCCCGGGCGATCGCCACCCGCTGCTGCTCACCGCCGGACATCTTGGCCGGCCGGCTCTTCGCCAGATGCGCGATGCCGACCTGCTCGAGGGCCTCCATGACCTGGGCGCGGCGCTGCCGTCGCGGTAGCCAGCCCTGGCCGTTGACCAGCGCCATCGCCACGTTCTGCGCCGCCGTCAGGTGCTTGAGCAGGAAGAACCGCTGGAACACGAACCCGAAGTGCGAGCTGCGCAGCTTCGCGGCCCGGCGCTCCGGCAGCCGGCTGATGTCCTGGCCGCCGAGCAGATAGGTGCCCTGGTCGGGGCGGTCGAACAGGCCCAGGATGCTGAGCAGGGTGCTCTTGCCGGACCCGGACCGGCCGACGATCGCGACGCTCTCGCCGGGCAGCACGGTCAGGTCGACGCCGTCCAGGATGGTCCGGGGCTGCTCCTGGCCCTTGAGCACCTTGGTGATCCCGGTCAGCTCCACGAGCGGTGTCACCGGGGCCGTCATTCGGTCGCCCCCGGATCCGGCTGAACCTCGGCCTCGGGCAGGTTCGGTCCGGGCACGGCGATCGTCTCGTCGCCCTTCAGACCCTTCTTGATCTGTACGACCTTGCCGTCGGTCAGGCCCAGCTCGACGTCCACGGTCCGGCGCGTCCGGTCCGCACCGACAATGTCGACCTTGCCCTTGCCCTGCGTCCCGGCCACCGCCTCGACCGGCAGCACCATGGCGTTCTTCGCGCTGTCGGTGACCAGGTCCAGGGTGACCGCGGCACCGTTGATCAGCTTGACGTTCTTCGGCGCGGTGCAGACCAGCCGCAGCCCGGTCTCCTCCGAACCCTGCGGCCCGGCATCGGCCGGCTCGGTGCTCTCGGTCTCCGGCGCCGGAGCGGCGGACGCGCCCGCGGCGGGCTCTTCCTTCTTCTCCGGCGGCGGCTCCGGGACGGTCCCCGCCGGCAGCGCCGCGATCGTCCCGCGCGGCCGGCACTTGAACGGTCCCGGACCGTTCTTGATCTGAGCCTGCACCGACTTCACCGCGCCGGAGATCCGGTACGCCTGCGCGCTGTCGATCTCGGCCACGATCCCGTAGCCGGCGTGCCGCGCCGAGACGATCGGCATGCCCTCGGTGACCCGGGCCCGGTCGTCCATCAACCGGCCCGCCATCGTCGAGTTCGCCGGGATCCGCACCTCGTTGGGGTGGCCGTCCTGCCACACGGTGGCCACCCAGACCGGGTCGTCGTCCGCCGACTTCGACGGCTTGAAGTCCCGGTAGCGCACCTCCCCGTCGAGCGGCGACACGATCCCGAACACCGGGTTGATCGTCACTTTCCCGGCCAGGCTGATCTTGTTGCTCAGATCCTGCTTGGTGGGCTGCACGGTGGTCAGCACCGTGCCGCGCTGTTCCAGTCCCGGCGTCTGCGGCGCCTCGTCACCGGAGGAACACCCACCGGAAGCGAGAGCCACCGCCGAAATCACCGCCCCTATGCGGGCCAGCCTGCGTTGATCCACGGTTTCCTCTCCCGACGCGGTCCCAGAGCGCCACGGCCGTCAACGATGATCTCCGATCGGCGACGCGGCGCAGGAGACGGTACAGGTTCGACGCAACCCCCGCGTATCCCGTCTTCGTGTCACATACCCCACCTGCCGCTCCGCCTCGCTCTGCGCCGCCCAGCCCCGCGCCCCGCCCGCGCCCGCTCAGCCCAGCCGCCCGCCCCGCCCCGCACCCCGCCCGCGCGCTCTCAGCCCAGCCGCGCGCCCCGCCCTGCACCCCCGCCAGCCCAGCCGCGCGCCCCGCCCTGCACCCCGCCCGCGCCCGGTCAGCCCAGCCCGCGCGCGCCCTCGCCCCGGGGCCGGACGCGGCCCCGGCCGACTCCACGCGTGCGCAACAGCCGTGGGGACCGGCTCGTGCCGTCAGGACGCACCACGCTCGGAGGGGCTGCAGTTCGAGCGGGCGGTGATCAGCCACAGTCTGCCTGTGCACGGCGGGCCGGCCACCCGGAGGTGCCGCGGTGAGAAACGGCGAAGGGAACGCGACCGCCCCACTCCCCGGCCGGGATGCGCCGGGGGTGGGGCGGTCGCGTTCTGTCAGGCGCCGGAGCGCTGCATCTCCACGCCGATGGCCACGGCGTCGAAGTCGTCCTCCAGCACGCTGATGTCTTCGACGGCCTCCCAGCGGGTCATCGCGCCCCGCGAGTCGGTCTGGAAGACGTAGCACCGGCCGGCCTCGCCGATCAGCACCCCGTACTGGTTGTCGTCCTCCCCGCTGATCAGGCCGGCCAGCAGGGTGTCGTCGAGCTCCAGGCCCTGCGCGGTCACGATCCGCCGGATGTCGGCGAAGTCGCTGTCCTCGCGCATCAGCTCGGTGAGTTCCTCGACCTCGAGGCGCTGTTCCTCAATCGTCATTTCAATCCCGTCACGAGCGGTATGCCCTTCGGCAGCAGTCTCTTCTGGCACCAGGAGCAGGCGGGCCGGGTGGCGCCCATCGCGTCGATGTGCCCGCCCATCGCCTTGGCGGCCCGGTAGAGGTGCATCTCGGCGTCGTTGATCCGCGGCAGCAGCGCTGCCAGACCCCGGGTCACAGGGTATCGGACGTTGATCGCGGTGCCCCGCAGCCCGGGCCGCACGTAACCCTTCACGCCGGCCTGTGCGACAAGCATCGCCGTCGATCCGTCCGGGAAGGTCACGTGCGCCGCCGCGAAGGTCGTGTTGGCCTTCTCCCCGGGCTTGAGCTTGCCCTTCATGTCGGCGATCTTGGCGCGGACCTTGTCGGCGGGAGTGCAGTTGTGGACCAAAACCGGCGCGTCGCCGGCGACCACGTAATAGGTCTCGGTCTCGCTGACCGTGAGGTTGTAGACGGTGGTGCTGATCGACCGCTCCGCCGACCGGGCGACCGTGACCTCGGCGCCCGCGGAGTCCCGCAGCCTCTCGCCGTCCTCCAGCTCGGCCGCCGGCACCCAGCCGCGGTCGAGGCTGTAGAACTTGTGTCCCGCGGTGGTGGTGAGTTGGGCGGGCGGGCCGCCGCCTCCGGCACCCGCACCGACCAGCGTGAGGTCGATCAGATCCCGGTCACCGGAACCCACCACGGTGGCGGTGACCTGCTGCGGCTCGGTTTCGCCGCTGCGCGGATCGGTGGCCTGCACGGTGTCACCGGGTTCGAGCTTCTCGATCGGCGCGGTGCTGCCGTCGGCCAGCAGGACCGCGGTGCCCGCCGCGAACGAGTTGGAGGTCAGCCGCTTGGCGTTGCCCTGCGCGACCTCGCAGCTCTCCCCGGTCTCGGTCTTGCGTTGCTGCGCCTTCTTGGCGTCGGCGGCCTTCTGCGACGTGGCCTTCGCCTTGCCGCCGGCGTCCTTGGCGCCCTTGGCCGCCTTCGCCGCCTCGTCCGCGTACTTCTTGCTGTCCGCGGCCTCGTCGGCGGTCTGGGTGGCCTTCTTGATGTAGCGCGGGATGGCGCTCAGGGCGTTCTTCGCCGATTTCAGCCGGCTGTACGAGTCGATCAGCCGCCGCCCCACGCCGATCGCCTTGATGGCGACCTTCGCGGCCTTGAACATCTTGCCCCACGGCACCGCCTGCAGCGCCGTCGAGATGCACGCGACGATGTCGCCCTCGGTGATACAGGCCCTGGCGTCGTTGAAGCCGACCAGGTCGAGGATCAGATTGACGATCTCGTCGCCGATCTGCTTCACGAAGCCCTCGGCCTCGTCCACGATCTTCTTGGCGTTCAGCCAGTCCGGGTTGTCGGTCTCCTGTTCGCCCTCACCGCCCGCCGGGGTGTTGGCGTCGGTGCTGGACGACGAGGCGGCCGGGTTGTTCATCCGGTGCTCGGCGGCGGTGACGCTGCCGTAGTAGACGCCGCCGGAGTCCGGGTCCTCGCCGCTCGGGTCGGTGAGCACGGTCGGCCGGGCATCGGTGTACGAGTACGTCGACACCGCCTGGTCGGTGGCCGGCTGCGCGACCGGGTCCTTCGCCGCGAACCGGCCGGTGCCCGGGTCGTAGCTGCGGGCGCCCATCGCGTACCGGTCGCCCTGGCTGACGTCCTGATAGGTACCGGCGAACTGCATCGGGTTGGCGGGCGCCCCGGCGGCGACCTGGGTGGTGCCGCGGTCGACCCCGAACGCGTCGTAGTCGTAGCTCCATTCGCGCGCGCCGGCCGCCGACACCACCCCGGCGACGCCGCCGAGGAAGTCCCGTAGGTAGGAGTGCGCGGTGAGCGAGTCGGCGCCGGGCACGAGCATCGCCAGGGGCTGCCCGAACGGGTCGTACAGGTAGTTGCGGGACACGCCGTCGCTCTGGCGTTCCTGGGCGAGCAGCGGGCGCTCGGCGTTGACGTCCCAGCTCCAGCGCTGGGTGAGCCCGGCACTGGCGGCGGATATCCGGTTGCCGGCCGCGTCGTACGAGTACGTCGTGGTCCGCCCGTCCACCGTGGACGAGGTGAGCGTGTGGTCGAGCGCGTAGGTGAATCGGTCGGAGCCCGCCTCGACCTGGTTGCCTTCCAGGTCGTACCCGAACGCCCGGGTGTTGATCCGGGTGCCGGTGACGCTCTCCCGGGTCAGCTGGTCCGCGGCGTCGTACTGATAACTGGTCGTGGTGTTCTCACCCGGTGCGACCCGGGTCATCTTCGTCCGGTTGCCGACCAGGTCGTACGTGTAGTCGGTGCGTTCGGCGACCGACCCGGCACAGCTCTGCGCGCCGAAGCACTCGGCGGTCAGCCGGTTCGCCTTGTCATAGGTGAAGGCGGTCGCCTCGGTGACCGTCGGCTGCCCCGGCTCGCCCTTGGTCTCGACGATCCGGCTCGGGTTGCCGACCTTGTCGAGCGTCAGGTCGAAGGCCGACAGCGTGGTGTCGCCCTTGGCCGCCTCGATCCGGGTCATCCGGCCGGCCCGGTCGTACTCCCGGCTCTCGGTGATGCCGGTCGACGCCGGGTAGGTGATGCCGGTCAGGTTGTCGGAGACGTCGTAGTCCAGCTGGTACTCGGCGCTGGACCCGCCGCGGGAGGCGGTCAGCGTGCGGACCCGGTCGCCCTCGTCGTAGGTGGCGCCGATCGTGGTGCCGTCCGGGTACGACCGCTGGGTGATCCGGTCGGTGCTGTCGTAACGGTAGGAGAACGTCTCGGCGCCGCGGGTGAACTCCGTGAGCCGGTCCGTGGTGTCGAACTCGTACGTCTGCACACCCGCCGGGTCGGCCGCGCTGACCAGGCGGTTCTTGGCGTCGTAACCGAAGGAGTAGGTGGTGCCGCCGGCGCCGAGCTGCTTGGTGATCAGCCGGCCGACGTTGTCGTAGGTGTACGAGATCGTCCGGGCCGGCCGGTTCGGGTCCGGCCGGCCCTCCTCGACGATCCGGGCGGTGACCTCCTCGACGAGGTTGGAGTCGGCGTCGTAGACGTACTCCCGGCGCCGCCCCAGCGGATCGGTGGTGACCGTGGCGCGCCCGGCCCGGTCGTACTCGGTGGACGCCACCCGGCCGAGCGGGTCGGTTCGCTTGATCACCTGGCCGTTGGCGTCGTAGCCGTAGACCAGGGACTGCCCGGTGGCGGCGTCCGGGCCGGTGACCGCGGTGAGCCGGTCGGCGTCGTCGTAGGCGTACCGGGTGGCGTTGGTGTTGGCGTCGATCTCGGCGGTGACCCGGTTGTTGGCGTCGTAGGTGACCCGCGCGACGTTGCCGAGCGGGTCGGTCACCGACGCCGGGTTCCCGGCCAGGTCGTAGGTGTACCGGGAGGTGTAGTCGCCCGGGTTCGCGCCGGTCGCATTGCCGCGCGGCTCGGTCACCGCCACCACGCGACCGTCGTCGTCGTACGCCGTGGTGACGACGCCTCCGGTCGGGGTGGTCTGCCGCACCGGGTTGCCGGCGTCGTCGTACTCGATGCCGGCCGCGCCCGCGCCCGGGCCGTCGCTGCCGGTCCGGCGGTTCGCGTCGTCGTACGAGTTGGTCAGCTTCTCGCCGCGCTCGTTCGTCATCTCGACGACGTTGCCGTTGTTGTCGTAGCGCACCGAGGTGCCCTGTTTGAACTGGTCGCGCTGCTCGGTCGGCCGGTCCAGGGGGTCGAAGGCGGTGTCCACCTCGACCCGCTGGCCACCGGAGCCGTACGGCCGGTCGGCGCGGATCAGGTTGCCGTTGTAGTCGTAGTGGAAGACCGCGGTGAACAGGTCGCGCTGCGCCGGGTTCGCGTTGCCGCGCGGCGAGGTCTCGGTGGCCACCCGGCCGTTGCGGTCGTACGTCCAGCTGGTGGTGTTGTCCTCGCCGTCGGTCACCGACAGGCGCCGGCCGCCCGGGGTGTACCGGGTGGCGGTGACGTTGCCGACCGGGTCCTTCACCTCGGTCAGGCGGCTTGCCTTGTCGTACGTGTACCGGCTGGCGTTGCTCAGCGGGTCGGTCTCGACGACCACGTTGCCGAGCTCGTCGTACGTGGTCCGGGTCGGCTGGGCCTTGCCCGGCTCCCACAGCTCGGTGATCTGGCTCTGGGCGTTGTAGACGTACCGGGTGCGGTAGGCGTCCTTGTTGCCGCCGGACACGGTGCCGCGCGGGTCCACCACGGACGCCATCCGGCCGGTGCCGTCATAGGTCATCTCGGTGCGCCGGGCGGTCGGCGAGATCTCCGCGGTGCGGTTGCCGTGGACGTCGTACTCGTAGCGGGTGACCTTGCCGCGCGGGTCGGTGCGGGTGAGCTGGCGGCCCCGGTCGTCGTAGGTGTACCGGTAGCCGGTGTTCTGCTCGGGGTCGAGCTGAGCGACCATCTCGTTGAACTGGTTGTACTCGTACTTCCAGGTCTTGCCCCGGCCGTCGGTGAACTCGGTGAGGTTGGTCCGGCCGTCGAACGTGCTGGTCTCGGTGAAGGCGAACGGCTCGGGAGCGGTCCGCGCGACCGGGCTGCCGTTCTCGTCGAACCGGGTCTCCTCCTGATTGCCCTTCGGGTCGACGACCAGGGTCTTGTTCAGCTTCCCGGTGTACCGGTGGTTGACGGTGTCGTTGCCGCCGTTCTGGCTGTAGAGCAGGACGTTGTTCTTGTAGCCGTCGGTGACGGCCACCCCGTCCGGGTCGGTGGTGACGGCCTTCTGCTCGGACGCGTACCAGACGAACGTGGTCCGGCCGCCCTCCGGGTCCAGCTGCTCGGCGACCCGGCCGGCGGCGTCGTAGGTGTTGCGGATCAGCTTGCCGCCGCGCGCGTCGGTGATGTCCGCCATCCGGCCGGCCGCGTCGTAGCCGTAACTGGTGACGTGGTTCAGCGGGTCCTGCGTCTTGAGCAGGCGGCCGTCCTGGTAGTCGAACTGGGTGGACCGGCCGTCCGGCAGGATGATCTTCGTGATCAGGCGCAGGTCGGCGCGCGACTCGAAGCGCACCACCCGCCCGGAGGCGTCGGTGATCGTGCTGAGCAGGCCGCCGGTGGTGTAGGCCAGGGTGACCCCGTGGCCGCGGGCGTTCTTGATCGACTCCAGCCGGCCCCCGGCGTCGAACCGCAGGACCCGCTGGTCGGGCGGGACGAGCTGCCAGCCGGAGCCTACTTTGCTCAGTCTGGCGCGTACCCCCGCGGGGTTGTCGAAAGATCCGTCCGCACCCGCGGTGTAGACCGCCTCGGAGCCGTCCTCGGCACGCACCCGGACCGCGCCGTTGTCGGCGGCGATCACCCGGATGTCGTAGGACGAACTCCAGCCGGCGCCGAACATGCCGGTCGCGGAGTTGCCGGAGGAGTAGTAGCGGGCGTGGTTGAACGGGATGCCGTAGGACGGGATCGCGAAGTCCTTCTCCACGCGCAGGTACGCGCCGGTGGCCGTGTTCACCGTCGCACCACGCAGCGCCTGCGCCGTCACCGTCGAGCCGAGCACGGTCGCGCACCCGCATCCCGCCGCCTGACCGGCCGGCAGCGCGGGCACGTCGTCGGTCTTGCGCGGTTTCGCCGGTGCCGAGGCAGCGCTGGTCAGCTCGGTGCCGTCCACCGCGATCTCGGTCACCGTGACCGTGTACGTCCGGGCCGGGTCGAGCACCCAGCCGTCTGCCGCGCCGAAGCTGCGGCACAGCAGCGCCGGACTGAAGCACCGGTTCAGATCGGGCTGGCCGAGCACGGCGGACCGCTGCTCGGCGCCCGACTCCGTGTCGGTCACCGTGGCGAACCAGCGTCCCCACGAGGTCGGATCACCCGGGTTGATCTCGGCGTCCCAGTAGACGACGAGCGACGTGTCGCCCAGCAGGAAACCGGGCCGCGCGATCGGCCGTCCGGGCAACGCGGCCTGCCGCGCCGCCACCCGGCGTGCCGCGGCCAGCGCCTTCTGCTTCCGCAACGCCTTCGCGCCGGCATCGGGCACGCCTGCTGGCCCATCGGCTTCGATCCCCGGTGGTACGGGCGGAGCACTCGCCCCGTCGGGCAGGCCGTGCCGCGGAGTGGCTGTGGCGGGCAGCGGGCTGTTCACCGGCCCCGCGCCGGGCGTGGCGACCGGCGCCGCCAGCGCGGGATCCAGAGGTTGCACGACCAGATAGGACGCCAGAATGACGCCGGTCAGGGCATGACAGAGCATGCGGAATCGACTAGACACGCGCACCGAGACACTCCCCCGTGTAGGTGTTGCGTTGCAGTCCGCGTTGGACGATGCTCCATCGACATCTGTCGACGCATCCCCCGAAGGGCTGATTGACTTCCCTGTATGGGATCGCTCCCAAATCAGTTTTGTCGTACCCCTCCGGCATGATGCGCGGCATGGATCGCTGGCTGTCCCTGGTGCCCGAATCGACCTCAGGCCGACCTTCCCCCGGCTTCGGTCCCGCTATCACCGACCGGACCATCCTGCGGCGGCAGTCGCCGCTGACCCGATAACGGAGCTTCCCTGTGCCCGACGCCCTTGTCCGCGACGAGACCATGACCGGCCGCGAGCTCGACTCGTGGCTGCTGCCCGACCTGCCCGACAAGATCACCGCCCGTGACCTGATCCGCCTCCGCGTCCGCGAGGAGGTGGCCCGGCTCAACACGACCGACGACGCCCCGGCCGAGGGGATCGACTGGGAGGCCGAGGCCGATGCGGCCTGCGCCACCTTCCGCAGCAACGGCTTCGTGATGCTCACCGGTGACCGTCAGATCGAGGACCTCGACGAGATGGTGGACCTGCGCCGGGACAACGAGATCGCGTTCATCCGCCGGCTTCCCGTGGTGGGCGGGTGATGCTCGGCGCCCTCTGATCCATTCACGCCGCGGCGCCCGCCCCGGCCGGTAAGGCTGCGGCGGTCGGACCGCGGCGTGGTGGGACCGGGACATGCCAGAATCGATGCCCCGGCCGTGGAGGTGTCATGGCGAGTCTCAAGGTCATTCTGGGCACGCTGGCGGTCGGCGCCGACGTGGGCGGGCGAGCACTCAGCGGGGCCTACGCCGAGCTCCGGGATGTGCTGCGGAGTCGCCTGTCCGGCTGGGAGACCGAGCACCAGGCCCTCGACGCGGTGGAGTCGGAGTCCGGCGTGTGGGAGGTGCAGCTCGACGGGGAGGCCCCCGGTCCGGGCAGCACCATGCCGTGACCCACCGGCCCGTCGCCGAGGGCGACGGGCCGGTGCTGTGCTTCGTGGGCGGCTATTTCTTGACGAGGTTGCGCAGGGCGGCCACCGCGGCCCGGTCGCTCACCTGGGCGTAGATCTTCTTGTCCGGGCCGACCAGCACGAAGTACGGGCAGGCCCGGTCGTCACCCGACATCGCCTTGTTGAGGAGCAGCTTGCCGGTGGCGGCCTCGTACACCCGCAGGCGCCAGCTGGCCTTCATCAGCGAGACGTTCAGATCCTTGGGGTCGTCGTACTTACATGTACGGATCTTGGCGCCTTCCTTCTCCCGGTCGAGACAGGCGACCATCTGCACCTTGGCGGGCGACTCCGGCGCCCAGGTGTTCTTCGCCGTGTTCGACAGCCCCTCGGAGAAGTAGTAGGTGCCGTTGTTGCTCCGCACGCCGTCACCGTCGTCGACCAGCAGAACCACCGGGTGCGGGGCCTTGCCGGCCCGCTTCGGCTGCTCGGGGTAGTAGACGTTCTCGTCGCACACCCGGTTGAGGTCGTAGACCTTGTCAGCCGGGTACGCGCTGGCCTCCGGCCCCTCGTCGGTGGGTTCCTCGTCGGTCACCTCGGGCTCACCGTTACCGATCGTCGGTTCCTGGCCGAGACCCCCGGTCGCGCCGGGCCCAGGATCGGCCGGGATGGTGACCCGCGGCTTCCCGGCGGTGTCGTCGGACGACCGCAGCGCGACGATGGTGCCCGCGGTGCCGATGCCCGCGATCAGCACCAGCACACCCACCACGATCGCCGCGATGAGCCCGCCCCGGCCGCGGCGGGGTGGCTGCGGCTGACCGAAGGGCGGCCCGAACGGCGGCTGACCGGGACCACCCGGGCCGTACGGCGGCTGGCCTTGACTGCCCGGGCCGTACGGCGGCTGGCCTGGACCACCCGGGCCGTACGGCGGCTGGCCGGAACCACCCGGGCCGTACGGCGGCTGGCCCGGCCCGTACGGCGGCTGGCCGGGGCCATGGGGCGGCTGGCCGGCGCTGCCGGGACCGTAAGGCGGCTGGCCCGTCGGCGGCGGGAACGGCGGGGGCCCGGCCGGGTTGCCGTAAGGCTGGCCGCTGGACGGCTGCCCACTCGCCGGGCCGCCGTAGGACGGGCCGCTTGCGGGTGCGCCGTACTGCGGCTGACCCGCGGCGGTCGGGTAGGGCGCCGGGAAAGGCGGTGGCGTGCCCACACCGGGAGCGGCCGACGGAAACGGCGGCGGGAACGGCGGAGTGGGCTGCTGACCCGTGGGAACCTGGCCGGGCGAAGCGAACCCTGGAGACGGCGGCGGAAAGGCCGGCGACGGCGGCGGGAACGCGGGCGCCGCACCCGGCTCGGTGATCCGGGCGGTCGCGTCGGTGGGCGGTGGAACCGTGCCGCCGGTGAAGCCCGGTTCGGTGAAGCCCGGTTCGGTGACGCCCGGGCCGAACGGACCGGCCGGAGGGAACGGGCCCGCGGGAGCCGGCGCCTGCCCGGCCGACAGAACGTCGGAAATCGACGCGGTCGGTGCCGCAGCCGGATCCGGGTGCGGCGTGGGCCGAGCCGCCTCGTCCGGTGTGCCGGGCGACGCCGGATCGTTCCCGCTACCAGTCATTTCTTTTCCTCCCCCGTCAACGCGAGGACCGACTGTATCGAAAGAAGTCACATCACCCTCACCCAGGGCCTCGCCATAATTCGGGCATGACCCCACCGAGGATCGATGCCGGCCCGCTGGTGCTGCGGCCCTTCCGCGGGGACGACATCCCGTGGGTGCACGAGGTGTCGCTGGACCCGGCGGTGCAACAGTTCGTCGAGCTGCCGTCGCCCTATCTGCGGGAGCATGCGGAGTTCTTCGTCGACCGGATGTGCATCGCCGCGTGGGAGACACGGGACCGGGCCGAGTTCGTGGTCGAGGACGCGGCGACCGGGAACCGCCTGGGCCGGGTCGGGTTGGGACTGACCAGGATCGGTCTCGGACAGATCGGCTATTGGATGGCACCGGAGGCGCGGGGACGAGGCGCGGCCACCGAGGCGGTGCGCGCCCTGTGCCGGTGGGCATTCGCCGAGCTCAACCTCGAAATCGTCGAGTGGCGTGCCGAGGTGGGCAACCGCGCGTCGCGCCGAGTCGCCGAGAAGGCGGGCTTCCGCGTCGAGGCCACGCTCCGGCGGCGGCTGCGGCACCGTGGCAGTCTGGTGGACGCCTGGATCGGTTCGCTGCTCCCCGAGGAGACCAAATGATCATAATCGCCGGCGAACTGCACGTCGACCCGGCCGACCGGGACCACTATCTGCGCGCCGTCGCCGACGTCACCCGGCTGGCACGGGAGGCACCGGGGTGCCTCGACTTCGTGCAGGCGCCGGACCCGCTCGACGTCGGCCGCATCAACGTCTACGAGCGGTGGGAATCCGACGACGACGTGCTCCGCTTCCGCGATTCGGGCGGCCCGGAGCCGGCCCTCCCGGCGATCAGGGCTGCGACCGTCAGCAAATTCCGGATCTCCGGCGTCGAAGCACCGTAGGCGCAGAACCCATGCTGCTGCGTACGGTTCACTATCGCGTCCTGAAGTCCTCCTGGGGTATCTGGATCGACCTGACCGCTCGGGCCTCGTTCACCGTCGGCGCCGAGGATCTGCGGGTGGCACCGGCATGGCCGCTGTGGCTCGACTTCGAAGGCCCAGCCGCGCAGCTCACCCAGCCGTTCCGCGAGGAACTGCGGACCGGACTCGCCGCGGTCGCGCCCGAACTGTGCGCCAAGGTAGGAGATCAGCCGGTCACTGTGATCGTCACCGAGGTCACCTCGCCCGAGACCGACTTCCAGGCCGAGGGTCTGGCGGTGGCGATGTGCCGCTGGACGGAAGAGGAGTTCGGCCTGCCGCACCGGCAGATCGAAGAGTCCTACGACCGGGCCACGAACCGCTACAACTTCACCTGGCGCTGAGCCCGCTCACCAGCGCCCGCCACAGGCGAACGCCACCGCGTCCCCGAACGTCTCACCGCCCGTGCCCGCTCCGCCGCCGCACCGCCCTCAACGTCTCGACACCCGGACCCGTACCGCCCTCAAACGTCTCGACACCCGGACCCGCACCGCCGTGATCGAGCCACCCGAACGTAGCCCGGCCGCCCGGACGTCACGGGCCGTCCAATTCGTCGATGTCGCCGAAGTCCCCGCCGTCGCCGGACTCGAAGCCGCCGCCGACGTCCTGGAAACCGTCAACGATCACGCCGCTCACCAGGAACGCGACGACCGCGAAAGCCAGGAACACCAAACCGAAGACGATCGTGACAACGAGCCGCCCACTGCCCGTGCGCGCCGATGTCACCTCGCTCGGCTTCTCCCGGTCGTAGCAGATCTCGATCTCACTCCCGACGATGTGCGACCGGAACCCGTCGAGATCGGCAACCGCAGCCGTCACCTCCTGCCCCATCGCAGTACGGAACGTCACGACCGGCCGATACGAAGTCTGCCCGCCCGACCACGACTCCATCTGGTTGTCGACCACGCGCGCGCTGACCCGCTCGCCGGTGGAGGCGAGCGCACGCTGCCTGTTCCACCGCATCAGCCCCACGACGATCAACGCGGTCCCCACCAGCGCGGGAACACCCACGACGAACGCCGAAACGACATACGGCAACCAGGACAACCCGTCGATCATGGCGCGACTGTAATGCACCGCCCACACCCCGTAGGCGCCTTCACCACCATGGCCGACGCCACCATGACCGACGCCACCAGCGGCGGGCCGAGTCACCACCGGCCGAGGGGTCCGAGCGCCACCGGCGGCCGAGCCACCCCGGCCGAGCGATCCGAGCGCCACCGCTCGACGTCGGCGCCAACCCCGCCGCGTCACCACGAGGCGACCGGGCTTCCAGGACGACGGTGCTGGCGTCCTCGCCGAGCGACAGCGCCGGCGCCGTCGTCAGGCGACGCCGGCGGCCGACGGTGATTGCCACCGGACCCGGTCGGACAGGCCTGCCTTCTCGAACGCGTCGGCGAGCTGCGCCCGGCCCTCCGTGAAGTGCGCCCAGCCGTCGTAGTGCACCGGGACGATCTGCCGCGCCCCGAGGATGACGGCTGCCTCGGCGGCCATGGCGCTGTCGAGGGTGAGCAGCGCGTCATCCAGGAAGTCCGCCCGCACGGCTCCCGCGAACAGGATCGCGGTGTCGACGGATCCGAACCGCTCGGCGATCTGCCGGACACGGTCGAGCGAGGCGTTGTCACCACTCACATAGACCGTGGGCAACCCGTCACCGGTGAGCACAAAGCCGGTCACCTCACCGACCAAGGGCTCCGACCCCTCGGGACCGTGCAGCGCGGGCACAGCCGTCACTCTCATGGTGCCACCGGCGGGCCGTCTCAGCTCGACCGACGCCCACGGGGTCAGACCGCGGGTGGCACCGCCCAGGCGATCCGCCGCACTTCTCGTCGTCAGGGTGAGCGGCACGCGAGAGAGAAAGGCCCGCCCCCCGTTATCGAGGTTGTCGGGATGCTGATCGTGCGACAACAGCACCACATCGATCGGGCCGAGCTCCTCCGCAGTGATCGCCGAGGGCGCCGTCTTGGTCAGAGAAACGCCCCTGAGCAGCGGATAGTCGCCGGGACGGTCGAAAGTCGGATCGGTCAGAAAGCGCAAGCCGCCGTACTCGAAGGCGGCGGTCGGACCGCCAAACACCCGGACGTCCATCACGATGCTCTCCTCACGGATAGAACTTCCTGTATCCGTGACGCTAGCGTCTTGTCACGGATGAGAGCAACCTCTAACGTGAGAGTCGTGGAAGAAGTGGTCTATCCCCCGACAGCGCCGGGCGCCGAGTCCTATCCCGCGCTGGACCTGGCGGACAGCGTGCTCACCGCGCCGGGTGGGCACGTGCTGGATCTGCTGGAGACACCGGAGGACGCCGCCCGCTGGCTGAGAGAAAGGAGCCTCGTTCCCGCCGACGCCCGCTTGCAGGACGTCTGCGCATCCCGTTTGCGGACCCTGCGAGGGCACGTGCGCACGCTCATCACCGCTCGCATCGAGCGGACCCTGCCGCCGCATGAAGCCGTGCACGCGATCAACGACGCCTTGAGCCGGGTTCCGACGGCTTCCGCGCTGCGCTGGGAGAGCAGTGCCGGCCCTTACCGGGTGACCCCGCACCCGACTGACCAGATCATCGACCATGTCTTGGGCGTGTTGGCCGCCGACACCGCCGACTTGATCACCGGCGATGACGCCGACCGCTTGGCCGCCTGTGTCTCCCCGCCGTGCACGCGCTACCTGCTCCGCAACGGCCGCCGTCAGTGGTGCTCGACCCGCTGCGGCGACCGGGCCCGCGCCGCCAGGGCTTACGCCCGGCGCAGCGCTCAATCATCTGACCCCTGACCCGGAGAAGCGGCGCGGTTCGTGGGCCCGCCGGTCCGCACGAACCCGATGAGCCGCGCGTCTCGATCCGGTGGTCACGGCGTGGGGGCCAGGACCAGAGCGCCGTCGCCGACGGTGAAGGTGCCGCTGGATGTTCGGGCGAAAGGAAGTGGTGCGGTCAAGGCGGTGGTGGTGAAGGTCAGATGGGCTGGGCCGGGCAGTTTGTGGGCGTGGAGCAGCCAACGGCCCTGACCGTCGGGCGCGGTGTAATTGATGAGCGCGTCGGTGGCGTAGCGGAGCAGCGTCAGCTGGGCGTGAGCGGGGAGGTCAGTGCTGTCGGGTCGGCGAGAACTGGGCCTGCCGTCGGCGAGACGGCGTTCGAGGTGGGGGCTTGCGGCGATCCACTTTTCGGCGAGGCGTTGGAACGCAGCGTCGCGGGACGAGCCTCGGGTGGTCGAGATGGATCGGAGATCGGCGCCCGCGTCGGTGAAGGCCCGGCTGAGTTCGGTCAGAGGGACCTTGCCCACGACGTGTGCGTAGCGGACCGCTCGGATTTCCATCATCGCGGTGTGGACGGCGAAGGCGGCGTTGGTTGCACCCGCCCCGAGGCTCGGGCCGCGGGGAGCATCACGACGGTCGGGACGGCGGGAAGGAGGAGTGCAGGCGTCTGCGGTACGGCCTGCTCGGGAGAGGTGCCAGTCGTCGTCCTCGATCCAGACCTCGGCGGACTCGGCGTGCAGCAGCGTGCCGGCGCCGAGCCTGATCTCCACGCCCGGCGGCGACGGGGCACCGGGAGGGGACGCTGGAGGCCGGACGAGCGGGTTGCCGGGTCGTGCGGCTCCGGGGCGGACATCGAGCACTGCACCAGTGGTGTCCTGGCTGGTGAAGTCGACTTTGCGGAGGTCGGTCATCGAGATCGTCAGCACGGGCGCGCGGAAGGCGTTCGGCGCGGCGTAGCGGCGGGGTGCCGTCAGCATGAGGACGGCGGTCAGGGTGTCTGCGGCGCGTTCCACGCGCACCGAGGACAGCACCGCCTGAGACAGGTCGTAATCCTCGGCCAGAGCGTCGGCCTCGGCCGCGGTCAGTGGCTGGAGGGTGGGCCGGACCAGGCCGCGGTAGTCGCGGTGGATCGAGCGGCCGGCGGTGGACGGGCCGAGAATGCGGTCCAGCCGAAAGCCGGCCAACCGACTGGCGCCGCCAACTCCGGCGACCTCAGCCCGCTCGGCCGCGGCGGCCGCTCGCGCCACTCCGGCCGCCCCGCATTCGGCGAGCATCCAGGAGCGGCGCTCTTCGCTGAATTCTGCCATCCATCGCAGGCAAGCGCGGGCCCGCCGCTCACGCAGCCAGCCGGGGCCGCCGGTCAGGATGCTGAACAGCGGGAACGTGTTGTTGTCCCACACGTCCGCCAGGCGGGCAACCTCGAGGCGGTCGAAACGGCGGCCGTCCTCGGCCAGTTCGCCGACTCGGGCGAACGAGCGGTCCAGCAGCATGGCGAAGGCCGGCAAGGCGACTTGTCGGTACATCGCCGCCACCCTAGTGACCGCTAACCACTGATGCGTGAATGTCCACAATTGACTATCGTCGGTGCGGTCCGATCGTCGGACGCAAAGGAGATGATCACCGATGCGACGCGGGACAGCTGTGCTGGCGACCATTCTTGCCGTGGGGCTGGGCACGCCGGGGGCGGCACATGCCATCGCCAACGGGGAGCCGGTGCCGGACGGGAAATATCGGTTCTCGGTCAAGTTGACGATGACGGGGATTCCCACCGCGGCCGGCGGGAAGCGCAACAGTGCCTGCTCGGGCGCCCTGGTGGACGCCGAGTGGGTGATCACGGCCGGGCACTGTTTCCGGGACGCCAACGGTGTGCGGGTGGAATACCCGGTCGCCGACCTGACCACGGCCACCGTGGGGCGCACCGACCTGACCGGCACCGGCGGGCACGAGGTCAAGATTGTGGCGGTGCGGCAGTCGCCGACCGCGGACGTGTCGCTGGCCAAGTTGGAGACCCCGATCCGGGACGTGCGGCCCATCCGGGTGGGGCGGCACGCGCCTGAGGTGGGCTCCGTGCTGCGGTTGACCGGGTACGGGTCGTTGACCAGTGTGAATCCGACCCCGGCGACCCGGCTGCAGACCGGCAAGATGTCGGTCGTGTCGGTCAGCGAGTCGGTCGTCGGGCTGAGCGGGCGGTCGCCGGAGCCGGACACCACCCCGTGTCCGTACGACTCGGGGGGCCCGTTCTTCACCCAGACGAAACGTTCCGGGCCGACGCTGGTGGCAGTCGTCAGCAACGGGCCGAGTTGTCCGCACACGGCGGTGGAGAACGCGGCGCGGACCGACAACATCAGCGGGTGGATCCGCGACGTGATCCGCTGACGCGACGGTTCGATCGGGTGGCCGGTCCGCCAGGCACAACGGCCGGCGCGGGCCGGCCACTCCATGCCCGGCTCACAACAGCGGCGCGGGCATCAGAAACGGGACCACGGGACCACGGCAGCGCGGCGCGGGACCGGCGATCACGCGGGCGGGCGGTCCAGCATCGCGAGCAGCTTCTCCACGGTGTTCCAGTTCCGCACGGTCACCGAGGGGCCGCCCTTGAGCTTGCCGAGGGCCTTCATCAACGGGCTGTTCTGCTGTCCGCCGGGCAGCCACAAGTACATCTCCGAGCCGTCGACCGCATATCGCTCGTCACCCCAGTCCGCCGGTGGCAGCGGATCCGGCAGCGGACCGTCGGCGAATGCCACCACGTGCCGGGATCCGTCGGTCGCCACCGGCCCGAGCGGGTTCAGCGCGACGACCCGCGCGATCTCGTCACGGCTCCGGACGATCACCTCGATCGGCATGCCGAAATGCTCCGACAACTCCGCCCCGAGCATCAACCCGAGCAAGGCCGAAGCAGACGACGCGGGCGCAGGGGCGGGTGCGGGCGCGGAGTCAGGAGCGGGCGCGGAGTCAGAGCCGGGGGCGGAATCAGAGCCGGGCGCGGAGTCAGAGCCGGGCGCGGAGTCAGAGCCGGGCGCGGGCGCGGGCGGCGACACCCCGTCCCAGGACAGCACCACGTTCCCGCTTTGCAGCAACGTGCCGACCTGCCCGTACCCCCGCTCGGTCAGGAACTCCCTCAGCTCGGCCATGCCGACCCGCCGCGACCGCCCCAGGTTGATCCCCCGCAACAGGGCCGCGTAGCGGACCATCTGTCCCTCCGAAACGCCAAAGATGCCGAAGACACCCAAGATTTCGGCCCGAAAGGCGGGCCGCGGGCCAAAACCGGACTTTCGTGTCGCACGATATCCGGGACAAGGGATCATGGAGGGGTGAGTGGCCGTACCTTCGGGATCCTGTCGCCTTTCGTCGGAGGCGACTATTACGGCGCGATCATCGAGGGGATCAACGCCGCGGCCGCGGCCGGCGGCGACCGGGTGATGGCGGTGCAGACGCTCGACCCGGGCGCGCACAGTGCGGATCGCAGTGGTCTGCCGGATTTTCAGCGGCCGCTCGCGTGGGAGCACTTGTCGGGGCTGGCGATTCTGCCCGGTGCGGTCGCCGCCGGCTACGCCACCGCCGCGCGCCGGGCCGGGCTGCCGGTGATCTTCGTGGCTCAGGACGCGGCGGACACCGGCGCGTCGGTGGTGCTGGCCGACAACCGGTCGGGGGTACGGGCAGCCGTCCGTCACCTGATCGAACACGGGCATGAGCGGATCGCGTTCGCCGGGTATCTGGCCCATTTCGATTTGCGGGAGCGGCACGAGGGCTACCGGGAGGGTCTGCTGGCCAACGGCCTGTCCCCCCGCCCTGACCTGCTGTTCGACACCGGTGACAACCATGAGAGCGGGGGCGAGGCGGTCGCCGACGCGCTGATCCGGGCCGGGATGCCGGCGACCGCGATCGTGCTGGGCACCGACCGGAACGCGATCGGGCTGATCGACCGGATGATCGCCGCCGGTTACCGGGTGCCCGAGGATCTGGCGGTCGTCGGGTTCGACGACATCGCGGACGCGGCCTATCTGCGGCCGGCGCTGTCCAGCGTGCGGCAGCCGCTCGACGAGGTGGGTGCGGCGGTGTTCGATCTGTTCGCCGAGCTTCTCGAGGATCCGGCGGCGCGCACCCGGCGCGTTCCGACGGTCTTTCAGCGGCGCAACTCGTGCGGGTGCCCGAGCACCGGGCTGCCGGTCTCGGAGCCGTACACGCGGGCGCTGTTCGGCCAGGTGCAATATCTGCAGAGCACCTTGAACATCCAGTACGAGCTGGGCATCGAGCTGCTCGGCACCCAGCAGCGTGACGCCCGCACGCTGGAGTGGCTGGGGCTGACCCCGGCGCTGGCCGGTTGTCTGGGGTTGTGGGACGACGCCGAGGAGGACCAGCTGCGGCTGGCCGGCGGGTTCCGGATCGCGGTGGGCGCGCCGGAGGCCGTGCTGCCGGTGGCGCAGTTCCCGCCGCGGGAGCTGTTCGAACTGGCCGACGGCGCGGCCGGGGACATCGTCTTCGCGGTGCCGATCCGCAGCCGGGCCAAGGACTGGGGGGTGCTGGCCGCGGTCGGCCGGATCCAGTCGACCACGCCGCCCGGCCGCGAGATGATGAACCATTCGGGGGCGCTGCTGGCGCAGTCGCTCGACTATCAGGTGATGATGGCGGCCCTGCGCGAGCAGGAGGAACGGTTGCGCACCGCGGCGCTGCGCGACCACCTGACCGGCCTGCCGAACCGGGTGCTGCTCGAGGACCGTCTCGCGCGGGCGGAGGCCCGGGCGGCACGCGAGCCCGGCTACCGGTACGCGGTGCTGCTGCTCGACCTGGACGGCTTCAAGGCGGTCAACGACTCGCTCGGGCACGCTGCCGGCGACCTGCTGCTGATCGAGGTGGCACGGCGG
Source organism: Actinoplanes sp. 13 (assembly GCF_056134165.1). Classification (NCBI taxonomy): domain Bacteria; kingdom Bacillati; phylum Actinomycetota; class Actinomycetes; order Micromonosporales; family Micromonosporaceae; genus Actinoplanes; species Actinoplanes sp. 13. The sequence goes on from NZ_JBVYOQ010000003.1 coordinate 24,427, forward strand.
CTGACCGCCCTGCTGCGGCGCACCGACACGGTGGCCCGGCTCGGCGGGGACGAGTTCGTGGTGCTCATCGACGGGCTGGCGGAGCCGGACGCGTACCGGACGGTGTCCGCGAGCATCGAGACCGCGGTGGCCGAGCCGATGGTGATCGACGGCCGGGCGGTCCAGGTGGGGGTGAGCATCGGCGTCGCGATCTCCGGGGACGGCACGGTCGACTCCGACCATCTGCTGCGGGAGGCCGACGCCGCGATGTACCGGGCGAAGTCGGCCGCCAGAAGGCGCTGAGATCCGGCACAGGGTACGGTCGGCGCGTGCGACGGCTGATCATCACGCTGCTGGTGGTGTGCCAGAGCACGCAGAGTCTCATCTTCGGCGGGCTGGCGCTGTTCCTTCCGCTGATCCGCGCCGACCTGGGGCTGAGCTTCACCCAGGCGGGCATGCTCGCGGCGGCCGGCAACCTGGTGTACGCGCTGATGCAGGTCCCGTCCGGTTACCTGGCCGACCGGTTCACGCCTCGGCGTCTGTTCCTGATCGGGTTGCTCGGCACCAACGTGCTGGCCGCGGCGTTCACGGTGCTCAGGTCGTACGAGATGCTGCTGGTGAATCAGGCTTTGTCGGGGTTCTTCCGGGCCTTGGTCTTCGCGCCGGGTCTACTGCTGATCAGCCGGCAGTTCCCGTCCGACCGCAGGGCGACCGCGATGGGGCTCTACGTCGCCGGCGGCTTCTCGTCGAACGTCCTGCTCAGCTCGCTCGGCCCGCTGCTGGTCGGCCCGCTCGGCTGGCAGGTGCTGTTCGTGCTGTTCGCCGCGGGTGGCCTGCTCGCGCTCGCCCTCTACTGGCGGGCCGGGCGGGGCGACGAGCCGGCCGCGCCGAACGCCGCCCGGATCGGAGAGCTGCCCGCCCTGCTCCGGCATCCGATCGTCTGGCTGACCGGCGTCATCCAGTTCGCCCGGCTGGCCGTGGCGCAGGGCTTCACGTTCTGGCTGCCCACCTATCTGGTCGTCGACCGCGGCCAGTCGCTGGCCGCGGCCGGGCTGGTCGCCGCCCTCGGCGCCGCGGTCACCGCGCCGGCCAACTTCTTCGGCGGCTACCTCTCCGACCGGATCGGCCGGCCGCTGCTGGTGATCGGTGGTTCGCTGGCCGCGCTCTCCCTCGGGCTGGTGCTGCTCACCTATGTGCCGGGGATGCTCGGCGTGCTGATCGTGGTGGCGATGATCTCGGTCTTCGTGCAGGTGTACTTCGGTCCGTTGTTCGCCGTGCCGCTGGAGGTGCTGGGCGCGGAACGGGCCGGCCTGATCAGCGGCTTCGGCAACTTCTGCGCCAACCTCGGCAGCTTCGCGTTCGTCTACGCCCTCGGCGCGGTCAAGGACGTCACCGGCTCGTTCCGGATCGGTTTCCTCAGCCTGGCCGGGCTGTGCGTGGTCGCGCTGGTCGCCACCTGGCTGGCCCGTCCCCTCGTCCGGCGTGCGAAAGAGAGGGCGGTGACCTAGGTTCCGGGGCGGCGGCGCAGCCGCACCAGGTAGATCTGCGCGATCACCACCAGCGCCAGGAACGTCCCGCTGATCACCTGCTGCCAGTTGCTGTTCACGTTGCCCACCTGGTTGATCAGGTTCTGGATCACGCCCAGCAGCAGGACCCCGGCCACCGTCCCGGCGACGGTTCCGGCCCCGCCGGTGAGCAGCGTGCCGCCGATCACCACGGCGGCGATGGCGTCCAGCTCCATCCCGGCGCCGAGGACGGTGACCCCCGACCCCAGCTTGGCCGCGTTGATCGCCCCGGCCAGGCCGGCGAGCAGCCCGGACAGCACGTACACCGAGACACGCACCCGGCGAACCGGCAGGCCCATCAGCGCGGCGGCGTCCGCACTGCCGCCGACGGCGTAGGCCGAGGCGCCGAACCGGGTACGCGCCAGCACCAGCATCCCGGCCAGCACGACGACCGCGACCAGCCACACCTGGTGGCCAACCCCGAACAGCGAGCCGGTGCCGATCGCGCGGAACGTCTCGTCCTCGACGAGATAGGTGGTCGAGCCCTCGCTGCTGATCGCCCGCATCAGCCCGCGGGCGCCGAGCAGCGCGGCGAGCGTGACGATGAACGGCGCCATCCCGGTGTACGCGATCAGCGTCCCGTTGACCACGCCGATCAGCCCGCACACGGCCAGCGGCGCCCCGAACGCCGCGAGCACGCCGTACTGCGAGGCCCAGGCCGCGAGCACGCCACCGAGGACGTACAGCGAGCCGACCGACAGGTCGATCCCGCCCGTGATGATCACAAACGTCATCCCGAGCGCGATCAGCATCGGCGGCGCGGCCGCCACCAGGATGGTGGCCGCGTTGTCCCCGCTGCGGAAGTTCGGGAACGCGAGGATCGAGACGAGCACGACCAGGGCGAGTACGGCGGCCGCGCCCTGCCGCTGGACGGCGCCGACGATCGCGTCGGTGCGCTCGGCCCGCCGGTCCGGAATCGCGGCGACCATCGTGGTCATCGGGTCCCCCTCTCCCGCGCCACGTAGACCGCGACGAGGATGATGACGGCCTGCACCATCTCCGCGGTCGACGGCGGCAGATTGTGTTTGATCATGGTGGCGATCACGAGTTGCATCAGCAGCGCGCCGGCCACCGTCCCGAGCACGCGCACCTTGCCGCCGGTCAGCGGCGTGCCGCCGACCACCACCGCGGTGATCGCGGACAGCTCGATCAGCAGGCCGACCGACGAGGCGTCACTGGACTGGATCCGGGCCACCGAGAGCAGCCCGGCGATCGAGGCGAGTACCGCGCACAGCACGTAGACCGTGATCAGCACCCGGTCCACCGGGACGCCGGCCAGCTCGGTGGCCGGCCGGTTGCCGCCGACCGCGAGCAGGCGGCGGCCGAAGACGGTGCGCCGCACCACGAACGCGACCACCAGCACCAGCAGGGCCGCGATCCAGACCAGCACCGGGACGCCGAACAGGTCGCCCGAGCCCAGGAAGATCAGGTCCTCGTTGCGGACGTCCTTCAGCTGGCCCTCGGAGATCACCACGGCGAGACCGCGGCCGCCCACGAACAGCGCGAGCGTGGCGACGATCGGCTGCAACCCGACCTTCGCGACCAGGGCGCCGTTGATCAGGCCGACCGCGACGCCGGCCAGGATCGAGACGCCGATCGCCGCGAGCACGCCGTACCCGAGGTAGAGCGGGATCAGCGCCGCGGCCAGGGCCATCACCGAGCCGACCGACAGGTCGATGCCCTCGGTGCCGATCACCAGGGCCATCCCGAGCGCGACGATCACGATAGGCGCCACCTGGATCAGCTGGATCCGCAGGTTGCTGCCGGTCAGGAAGTTCGGGGTGAACGCGATGTTGTACGCCACCAGCAGGGCGATGGCGAGGTAGACGCCGTAGCGGGCGAGGCCGCCGAGCGCGATCGGCCGGCGCGCGAGTGTCAGCGTGGTCATGCGGCGGGCTCCGGTGCGGCCGAGGCAATCGTGTTCAGCAGTTCCTCGGTGCTGACGGCGGCGCCGGTCAGCACCCCGGCCACGGCGCCGTCGCGCAGCACCACGACCCGGTCCGAGCCCTCGACCAGTTCCTCCGCGTCGGACGAGACCAGCACGACGCCGAGCCCTTCGGTGGCCAGCTCGTCGATGAGGGCCTGCACCTCGGCCTTGGCGCCGACGTCGATGCCGCGGGTCGGCTCGTCGAGCAGCAGCACCTTCGGCTCGGTGGCGAGCAGCCGGGCGAGCAGCACCTTCTGCTGGTTGCCGCCGGACAGGTCGCCGACCCGCTGGTCCGGGCCGGACGCCTTGATCCGCAGCCGGGACATGAACGTCGCGACGACCTTGTCGATCTTGGCGTCGGAGACCAGCCCGAACCGCGACATCCGCGGCAGGACGGCCAGCGCGATGTTGTCGCGCACCGAGAGACCGGGCACGATCCCCTCGGCCTTGCGGTCCTCCGGCTGCACCGCGATGCCGGCCCGGACCGCCTTGACCGTGGACGGCCTGCCCAGCGGCCTCCCGTCGACCTCGATCTCGCCACCGTCCATCGGGTACGCCCCGGCGATCGCCTTGATCGTCTCGCTGCGGCCGGCGCCGAGCAGCCCGCCGAGCCCGACCACCTCGCCCGGCTGCACCTCGAAGCTGATGTCGTGCAGCCGGTTGCGGCTGGTCAGCCCGGACACTGTGAGCACCGACCCGGTCCGGGCAGCGGTCTCGTGCTCACCGGCGAAGGCGGTGAAGCCGTCGTCCATCTCGCGACCCAGCATCAGCGAGACCAGGCGGATCCGCTCCAGTTCGGCCAGCCGGCCGGTGTGCACCAGCCGGCCGTCGCGCAGGATCGTCACGGCGTCACAGATCCGGTAGAGCTCGTCCATCCGGTGCGAGACGTAGACGATGCCGATCCCCCGGGCGTGCAGGTCACGGATGACACCGAACAGCGTCTCCACCTCACGCGGTTCGAGCGAGGACGTCGGCTCGTCCATGATGACGACCTTGGCGTCGACCATCACCGCACGGGCGAGCGCGACCATCTGCTGCGCGCCCAGCGGCAGGGCGCCGAGCGGGCGGCGCACGTCGGCGGTCACCCCGTAACCGGCCAGCAGGTCGCGGGCCTCCCGGTCCATCCGGGACCGGTCGACCAGGCCGAGCCGGTTACGGGGCTCGCGGCCGAGGAACAGGTTCTGCGCCACGCTCATCAGCGGGACGAGGTTGACCTCCTGATAGATGGTCGAGATCCCGGCCCGCTGGGCGTCCATCGGGGCGCCGAACGTCACCGGCCGCCCCTGGTGGCGGACCTCCCCCTCGTCGGGCTGATACACCCCCGTCAGCACCTTGATCAGCGTCGACTTGCCGGCGCCGTTCTCCCCCACCAGCGCGTGCACCTCGCCGGGCCGCAGCGTGAAGGACACCTCGTCGAGGGCCCGCACGCCGGGGAACACCTTCGAGACGCCGGAGACCTCGAGCAGCGTCATCCGTCACCTCCCGTGCGAAAAGCGCCGGCGCCCGGGACGGCCCGGGCACCGGCGGAACAGATCAGTACGCGCTGCCGATGTCCGTCTTGGCGTTGCTCTCGTCGTACGCCCGGTCGGAGATCACGATGTCCTGGCCGACCGGCTCGCCGCCGAAGAACGACGCCGCGGTCTGGAAGGCGAGCGGCCCGAACCGCGGGTTGGACTCGATCACCGCGGAGATCCAGCCGTCGACGATGCCCTGCACCGCACCCTTGGTGCCGTCGATCGACACGATCTTCGCGTCGCCGGCCTTCTTGCCGGCGCCCTTGAGCGCGGTGATCGCGCCGAGCGCCATCTCGTCGTTCTCGCCGTAGATCCCGTTGATGGTCGGGTTCGACTGGAGCAGCTGCTCGGTGACCTTCTGCCCCTCCTCGCGGGAGAAGTTGCCGGTCTGCTCGAACGTGACCTTGATGTCCGGCGCGACCTTCGCGATCTGCTCCTTGAACCCGCTGGTCCGCAGCGTGGTCACGTTGTTACCGGGCGCACCGAGCAGGATGGCCACCTCACCCTTGTTGCCCAGGGCCTTCGCCATCTCGTCGGCGGCCCGCTTGCCCTGCTCGGCGAAGTCCGAGCCGATGAACGTCAGGTAGTCCTTGCACGCGGTTGCGTTGATCTTCCGGTCGATCGTGATGATCGGAACCTTCTTCGCCGACGCCTTCGCGAACACCGAGTCCCAGCCGTCCGAGTTCAGCGGCGCGATGATCAGCAGCTGCACGCCCGCGTCGATCATCTGCTCGACGTCGCTGATCTGCTTGTTGAACTGCGAGTTAGCGTTCGTCGCGGTCAGGTTCGTGATGCCGAGCTTGGCGGCCTCGTCCTCGATCGACTGGGTCTCGGCGATCCGGAACGGGTTCGTCTCCTTCTCCGACTGGGAGAAGCCGACCTTCGCCGTCTTCAGATCGACCTTCGTGGCGCCGTACTGCTCCAGCGTGCACGTCGCCGCGCCGGGCGCCGCCGACTGCACAACCTGACTGGCCTCGGGCGCCGGGCCCGCGCCGGCCGAGGGGCTCTCCTCGCTCTTCGCGCAGCCGGCGCCGGCCACGGTGAGCACCAACCCGAGAGCGAGGGCGGCCCTGCGGTGCTGAGTGGATTTCGTCAACATGGCTCCTCAAGAACGAACAGCAAACCACGCGGTTGGGAACGTCTTCACGCATGTTCAAACACATCTAGGCATCGGAAAACTTTGTTTGTCAAGGTCGGCGCCGGATTCCGCAACTGCGGCGCACATCGATGTCCAGTGCGTAAAAGCCGTGTTCCCGGCCGTCACTCCCCCACGTGATTGTGAACGCGCACACTTGCTTAGTCCCTGATGGACAGCTCCAGTGATCAATGTTCGATTTCGTTCACACGGCTCCGGTGGAGGGCGGTGAGTGCACGACGGCGTGATCGAAATGCAATCAAGATCTTCGACCCGTGGGGTACGACCTACCACTCCCGGACAGCCACAACTCCCGCGCCACGACGCGAGCCGCTGCCCCGCACGGCTCTGCCGCGACCGCCGGGCTGACCTGCCACCCGGCCTCCGAACACCCCACCCCGCGCCGTCCCGTCACCCCGTCGGCCGTCGCGTCGCGCACTCGCCGGCGCGCCCGTCCCGCCTCGCGGGCAGCACCGAAGGGGCGACTGCCGCATGCGGAGTCGTCAACGCATCACCCTCGACGCCGCCACCGGCGGCCGGCTCACCGCCGCGCAGCGTGTGAAATTGCGGCTCGTATACGGGCGCAACTTCACACACAGGATGCACCAACAGCAGCGTGTGAAATTGCGGCTCGTATATGGGCACAACTTCACACGCTGTTCGGGGCGCGTGGAGACCGGGACGGCGCCGGTGGCTGGAGTGGGCAGCTCGGCCCGGCGGTCGCGGCAAAGGCTGCAACGGCAGCTAGGTCGCGGGGTGGCGCGGGACGCGTGGCGGAAGGCTAGGGGCGTGGCGCGTACCAGAAAGGGTGGATGAAAGGCCGCGCCGGATCACTCGGGGTGACCGAGTGGCGCGGCTTCAGGGTGGTTGGCCGGCGCCGGGTCAGGGTGACCCGGCGCCGCGGCGTCAGCGGGTCGCCGGGGCGGGGGACGCGGCGGTGACCAGTTCGCCGATGCCGGCGGCGGGCAGCGGCTTCGCGAAGTGGTAGCCCTGCGCGTGTTGGTAGCCGAGTTCGGCCAGGCGGGCGGCCTGGCCGGAGTTCTCCACGCCCTCCGCCACCAGGTCGAGGCCCACCGCGTCGGCCAGGGCGATCACCGCGGCCGGCATGGTGTCGCGGCGGCTGGTGTCGGTGCCCTGGGTGAACGAGCGGTCGAGTTTGAGCTGGTCGACGGGGAGTTCGTGGAGCAGGGTGAGCGTGGACTGGCCGGTGCCGAAGTCGTCGAGGGCGATGCGGATGCCCATCCGGCGCAGGTCGTCGAGGCGGCTGACGGCATCACCGAGAGCGACGGCGGTGCTTTCGGTGATCTCCAGGGTGAGGCGGTGCGCGGGCAGGCCGGTCTCGGCGAGGATGGCGGCGACCCGGTCGACGAAGCCGGCGTCGCGCAGCTGGCGGGCGCTGACGTTGACGTTGAGGACGCCGGGCGCGCGGTCGCCGAGCTCGTCGCGCCAGGCGGCGAGCTGGTGGCAGGCCTCGCGGAGCACCCAGTCGCCGAGCGGGACGATCAGGCCGGTGCGTTCGGCGACCGGGATGAACTGGACCGGCGGCACGACGCCCTGCACCGGGTGCGCCCAGCGGACCAGCGCCTCGACGCCTTTCAGGCGGCCGCCCTCGAGGGCGACGATCGGCTGGTACATCAGGAACAGTTGACCGTCGGTGATCGCGTGCTGGAGCTGGGCGCCGAGCGCGGCGGTGTCGGCGATGGAGACGGCCATGCCCTCGGTGTAGCGCTCGACGTTGCTGCCGCCGCCGTGCTTGGCGGCGTACATCGCGATGTCGGCCCGCCGCAGCAGGTCGGCCGCGTCCTCGCCGGCGTGGCCGTCCGCGAGCCCGATGCTGGCGCGGACCAGCAGCTCGTGGCCTTCGGCGAGGACCGGCTCGGCGAGCGCGCCGATCATCCGGTGGGCGGCGGCCTCGGCGGCGTCGGGGTCGATGCCGTCGAGCACGACCACGAACTCGTCGCCGCCGAGCCGGGCCACGGTGTCCTCCCGGCGGACCGCGGCGTCGAGGCGTTCGGCGACCGCGACCAGCAGCGCGTCGCCGACACCGTGACCGAGCGTGTCGTTGACGGTCTTGAAGTCGTCGAGGTCGATCAGGGCGACGCTGACCGGGCGGCCGGGGTCGTCGCCGGCCAGCGCCGCGTCGAGCCGCTCGGTGAACTTGGCGCGGTTGGGCAGGCCGGTGAGGGTGTCGTGGGTGGCGCCGTGGTCGAGGCGGGCGACCAGGCCGGCGTTCTCCCGGAACACGGTCTGCTGGCGGGCGACGACGAGCGCGGTGAGCACCACGGCGACGGCGGCGATCGGCAGCGCGTCGCTGTGGCCGGTGGCGATCAGGTTGATCAGCAGCGCGTCGACCGCGGCGATGGCCAGGTAGGGCAGCCAGACCGGCAGGCGGCGGGCGGCCGGGCGCGGCTGGAGGCCGGCGAGACCGGCACGCGCCTGGGTGCGGGCGGCGGTCACGGCGCAGAGCATGGAGACCGGCAGGGCCAGCTGGGCGGACGTCAGCCACGGCGCGTCCATGATCAGCCCTTGGCCGGACGAGAGGACGGTGCCGACCAGCAGCGCGAACGCGAGGATCGGCAACACACCGCGCGGCAGGTGACCGCGGCCGGCCAGGGCGACCTTGCCGAAGGCGTAGAGGGCGACCAGGTTGAGCGCCAGGATCACCGCGCCGACCGCGACCGCCGCGGCGCCGTAGTCGGCGCGCTCCACCAGCGGGCGGGTCACGTAGTGCCAGGAGAAGGCGCCGACGGCGAGCAGCACGACGAGCGCGTCCAGGCCGACCCGGAGCAGGTCACCGCGGCCGGACAGGCGCAACGGCAGCCGGGCCATCGCCCACACGTTGGAGCCGATGGCGCCCGCGTAACCGATGCCGGCCACCAGCGAGACGTGGGTGGCGGGCAGGCCCAGCACCAGGGCGTCGTAGAGGTTGGCAGCCGTGCCGACGAAGGCCAGGACCGTGCCGGCGGCAAGGTGGCGGTAGAAACGGCGGGTCATCGGCGGCAGCTCCGGGCGCCGGGCCACCGCGGTCAGCGAGAACCAGCCGACCACGGCGGACAGCAGCGCGGGGAGCCAGAGCAGCAGGGCCGGGGTGCGCAGCGCCGGCACGTTCAGGGCGAACACCAGCGCGGCGGCCAGCGTCAGCAGTCCGGCGATCCCGACCGGGCCGCGCACCGAGCGCACCCGTGCCGTGACTTTGCTGCTCATCCGTCTCCCCGGTCGCCGGTCTGCTGGCGGATCTCCTTTCGGCCGGGCCGGCGGTCACATGAAGCTTTCTTACACAGATGTACGGGACCAGAGCTGGTTGTAGCCGCTGTTGCAGGTGTGGTGACCGATGTCCGCGCCGTCGGCCGTGCCCGAGCTGATCACGTCGAGGCACTTGCCGGAGTGCCGGGCGACGAGGCGGAAGTACCCGTTCAGCGACTGCCACTGCCACTGCTGGTTGGCGGCGCTGCCACAGGTGTACTGGATGATGTTGGCGCCGTCGGCGGTGCTCCCGGACGCGACGTCGAGGCACTTGCCGCTGTTCTGGTTGACGATGGCGAAGTAGCCGCCGCCGGCGTCGCGGAACTCCCACCTCTGGTTGCCACCACCGTTCCAGCCCCACTGCTTGACCTCGGCGTTGTTCGCGATCGACGAGTCCATCACGTCCATCACCTTGCCGCTGTTGCGGTTCGTGACCCGGTAGGAGGTGACCGGATTGCCGGTGACCGTGCCGGCCGCCGCGTCGACGGTGATCGTCGGGTACCAGGTCAGGCTCATGCTGGTCGCGGACGGGAAGGTGATCGGCAGCCAGACGTACTGCGAGTCGTTGACCGGGCCGCTCCACGCGCCGGCCCAGCGGTCGCCCATGTAGAGGTAGCTGTCGCCGACCTGCAGGACATATGTGGGCTGTGAGCGGAAGGTGGTGCCGTCGCCGACGTCGGTCCAGCCGCTCCACGGGCCGGCGATGCTGCTCGCGGTCGCGTACTTCGCCTGGTTGGGGCTCCAGCCGGTGGCCCCCGAGGTGAGCAGGAAATAGGTGCCGCCGCGCTTGAACATGGCCGGCGCTTCCCGGTGCGCGTCGTTCCAGAAGTTGCCGACCAGACCCGAGACGTTGAGATAATCGCTGGTCAGCCGATAGATGTGCAGGTCGTAGTTCTCATCGGCGGCGGAGATCATGTACGCCGTGCCGCCGTCGTTGTAGAGCGTGATGTCCCGGGACATGTGCGTGCCCAGCGGCCGGAACGAGCCGTGGTAGGTGTAGGTGCCGTCGATCGTGGCGCTCGACGCGACGGCCGCCCGGGCCTCGCTGTAGTCCCGGCCGTTCTCCTTGTGCATCCACATCACGAAGCGGCGGGTGGCCGGGTTGTAGATCACCTTGGGGCGTTCGATGTTGGCGCCCTGCAACTCGGACGAGGCGGCCGGGGTGAGGACATTGTTGCGGAACTCCCAGGTGCGCAGATCGGTGGAGCGGTAGACGGAGACGGCCCGGAAGGTGTTGTCGGCGTTGCGGTTCTCGCCGAACCAGTAGTAGTAGGCGCCCTCCTTGAGGACGCCGCCCCCGTGAGCGTGAACAGCGTTGCCGCTGGAGTCGCTGAACTGCGTGCCGTTGGTGATCGTGACCGGGGCGGCGTGGGCCGCCGCCGGGATCACGAGCGTGGCTGCGACCAGCAGGGCGCCGGCCATCACCCGTATCAATTTCATGCGCGCGGCCTCTCTCGCAAAGATACCGGTCTATATGTTGCAGGAATGTTAACGTAACCATGAACGGGTAACACGTCAACGGCCCCGCCGGGCGGGTGGCGCACTGCCGACACCTCGTTGACTGCCGGCTCGTTCGCGCGCACGGTGAGGACTTCGGTGACCACGTGAACGGTCTCGCGAGAAATGAGGACGGAATACCTCGTGCCGGAAGCTGAGCGCCTCAAGATGGTCGAAGCGTTCCTGCGCGAGGTCGTACGCTGACCCGCACAGAGGATCGACGGGAGGCTGCGGTGACCGGGACGACGGTGGCGGAGGTGGTGGCCGAGCTGGCCGCGCTGGAGGACCCGAAGGTGCGGGCGGTCAACGAGCGCCACGGTGACGACCACGGCGTCAACCTCACCAAGCTGCGCGCCGTCGCCAAGGGGGTCAAGACGAACCATGAGCTGGCGCGGGAGCTCTGGCGGACCGGTGACACCGCCGCCCGGCTGGTGGCCCTGCTGATCTGCCGGCCCAAGCTGTTCGGGCGCGACGAGCTGGACACCATGCTGCGGGAGGCCCGCTCCCCCAAGGTGCACGACTGGCTCGTCAACTACGTGGTGAAGAAGAGCCCGCACGCCGAGGACCTCCGCGTCGCCTGGACGGACGACGCGGACCCGGTCGTGGCCAGCGCCGGGTGGGCGCTCACCGTCGAGCGGGTGGCGAAGAAGCCCGAGGGCCTCGATCTGCCGAAGCTGCTCGACGTCGTCGAGGCCGAGATGAAGGACGCCCCCGACCGGCTGCAGTGGGCGATGAACCACTGCCTCGCCCAGATCGGCATCGAGCACGCCGAGCACCGCGACCGGGCGCTGGCCATCGGGGAGCGCCTCGAGGTGCTGAAGGACTATCCCACTCCCCCGGGCTGCACCTCGCCCTACGCCCCGATCTGGATCACCGAGATGGTCAGCCGCAAGTGAGCAGGTCCGGGCAGCGACCATGAAGGGCAGCCTGACGGAGAGTTCCACCATGCCCTGACCGATCCGCAGGAACGGCGCCCATTCCCGTCCGTCAGTACTGCGGTGAGGGAAGGGGTGAGCGTGACGCAGACAGTTCCGGTCCGGGTCGGTGCCGTCGAGGTGCTGGTCGAGGTCACTCCGACGGCGGGCTCGCAGCAGACGTCCGCTGCCGGCCGGGCCGCGGACCATGTGGCGGGCGCCTTCGAGCGTGCCCAGACAGCCGTCGAGGAGATCGCGGTCTCGACGGCCCGGACGGTCGGCCGCATCTCCCGCCGGGTGGGAAGTCCCGAGCTGGTCGAGGTGGAGTTCGGCGTGAAGGTGTCGGCCAAGGGCGACGTGATCGTGGCGGGCTCGTCGGCGGAGGCGTCACTGAAAGTGAAGATCCTCTACGGCACGCAACCTGGATCAACCTCTCCGGATCCCGCTTCGCCGGGGGAAGAACGGACATGACCGACGGAGTACGGGTGACCGGATTCGAGTTCCTCGGCTGGGTCGCGGGAGCCGACGAGATTCCGGTCGGCACCTGCTTCCAGATCGAGCCCGGGGTGCTGGTCACGGCCTGTCACGTGGTCGCGGACATCGGCGACGTGGTGCGTGTCGGTCCGCTCGGCGGCGGCGGGGCCTGCGACGCGACCGTGCTCCGCACCGACGAGGTACACGACTTGGCGCTGCTGCGCGCCGAGCGCCCCCTTCCCGGGTCCGGCGGGCATGTGACCGTCTCCGACAGCGTGTCCCTGAACGAGGCCGTGACGACCGCCGGCTGCCCGACGGTCGAGGACGACCAGCACGCCTACGCGTTGATCGCTTCGGGCGGGCACTGGCGCGGTCCCGCCCTGCGCGACGGGGTCCTCTGGTCCCGCCTGCAAGCGGACGCCGTCATGCCCGGCATGAGCGGCGCGCCAGTCCTGCGGGTTTCCGACAGCGCCGTGGTCGGCGTGGTCTCCGGCCGCTACAACTCCCAGGACGGCTGGCTCGCCGGCGCGGTGTGGGTGTCCCGCGTCGAGGACCTTCTCCCCCTGCTCGACGGCGTCGCCTCCATCGAGCTCGACCAACCGGTGCCACCGGGCGGACTGCTGGATGTGGTGCTGACGGTGACGGGGACTGAGGTGCGTCTCTCCGGCTGCGGGGAGGACGTGACCGGCACGCACAAAGGCGTCCAGTCCGGCCTGGCCAACGCGCTGTACGACGTGCGGCGGGAACGCGCTCGCCCCCGCGCAGCCGTTCGCGATCTGACGGGGGCCGGCGAGACCGTGGGCGTGGTCTCGCTGCGGCACGCGGGCGAGCTGATGGCGGAATCATTCCTGCCACTACCCGTCGCTCAGGCACTGGCCCGGGTGCTGCGCCGGGCCGAGCGGGCACATGCTCCGGTCCGGGTGGGAGTGGAGGCACCGGACGCGTGGTTCCTGCCGTGGGAAGCCATGTCCGAACCGGTGAGCGGCCGCCCTCTGGTGCTGCACGACCTGGTGTCGGTGTACCGGCGCGTGCCGGCAGCCGGATCCCGGTCCGCTCCGGCCGCGGGCCCGCTGCGCATCGTGGTCGCGATCGCGTCCCCGGAGTTCGGCGGCGGCCCCCTGCTGGATTACGAGCGTGAACTGAGCAGCGTGCTGGACGCGGTGCACCGGGCCCACCGCAGCCGGGCGACGGTACGCATCGTGCCGTTCGCGACGACGGCCGCGCTCCGCGCCGTCCTCGACGAGGACACCACTCACGTGCTGCACCTGTCCGCCCACGGCGCCCCGGGCATCCTGCACCTGGAGGACGAGCGGGGCAACGCGCGCGAGGTGGACCCGGAGACCCTCATCCGGGAGGCGATCCCGGAGGGCCGGATGCCCCGGGTCATCTCCCTGGCCGCCTGCTACACCGACGTCGACGGCGAGGACGGAGCCGGATCGTTCGCGGCCCGGCTGGCCCAGCGCGGCGCCGGCGCGGTCATCGCCACCCAGACATCGGTCACCGACGTGTACGCCACGCGGCTCTTCGCAGCGGTCTATGCCGAGCTCGCCGGCTCCGCGTCACCGGACGTGGTCGCGGCGGTTGCCCGGGCCCGGCGCCGCGTGCAGCAGGATCTGGTGGCCGGGCCCGATCCGCTGACCCGGACGGTCGCGGGCATGGACGAGTGGAGCGTGGTCAGCGTCCTGACCGCCGCCCCCTCGGTGACCGTCGTGGACACCGTCGCCACACCCGAGCCCCGCTTCGAGTCCGTGCCCGACCTGGGCGACCTGCTGGCCCGCCCGGTCGGTCAGTTCGTCGGCCGCCGCCACGCCCAGCGCACCCTGCCGGGCCTGCTCGACGACGACGGCGTCTCGGGCGTCCTGCTGCACGGCATCGGGGGAATCGGCAAGACCACGCTGGCTGCCGAGGTCGTGCGCCGCCTTCTCGACACGACCCCGGAGTGGCGACTCGTCACCGTGATCGGCCCGATGACCGTCGACGGCGTGCTCACGGCGGTGGCGGCCGAGGCACGCCGCTACCTCCTGCTCAGAGAGCAGTTGGAGGGATACCGCGCGGCCGCTGTCCAGGCGGCCGGACGCCTGGATCTGCCGTGGCAGGACCGCTTCGAGCTGCTGCGCGACCAGGTTCTGGCCGACATGAGGATTCTGGTGGTGCTCGACAACTTCGAGGACAACCTCGCCCACGACCCGGGCGGGAACTCCCGCTGGTCGATCAGCGACCCGGCCCTGGCCGGATTGATCGCCGCTTGGCTCGCCAGCCCTGGCCGTAGCCGCCTGCTGGTCACCTGCCGGTACAGATTCGGCCTCCCCGGCGCGGCCGCTGACCGGCTGCACGACTACCAGGTGCCGCCCCTGAGTCTGGCCGAGACCCGCAAGATGCTGTGGTCACTGCCCCACCTCGACCGGCACGCGGCCGACACCGACTCGCAGAGACGGATCTGGCGGACGCTCGGCGGCCATCCTCGCGCCCTGGAATACCTCGACGCGCTGCTTCCGGCCGACCAACCCGGCGAAGGCCGGTTCGCCGACATCACGCGGCGCCTCCGCACCGCCGTCGAGCAGCGGCTCGGCCCGGACCAGACGACCGAGTGGCTGGGACAGAAGCGCACCCTGGACGCCGCGCTCGCTGAGACCGTCACCCTGGCCGCTGACGACGTCCTGCTCACCGAACACCTGCAACGCCTCGCCCCGGTCGACGGCGCGATGAAACTGCTGGCCGGAATCAGTGTCTTCCGCGAGCCGGTCGACCGTGCCGGGCTGCTCCATCACATCGGCATCGCTGCGCCGGGCGCGGCAAGGCCCTCCGGCGTCGAAGAAGAAAGCGAGCGCATTCAGGAACTCCTGGTCGGCTATGGACTTGCCATCGATCAGCTTTCGGCGGCGCTGGCACCGGACAGCCCGCTCACCCCAACGGACCGGGACCGTCTCGTGCGCCTGCTGACGTCGGCCGCCAGGCTGCCGGAACCTCCGTTCGTCGCACCTGAGGGGATGACGGAGCTGGTTCAGGAGCTGTGCGCGACCAGCCTGGTCACCGCCCTTGCCGACGGCCGGGTGGTGATGCACCGATGGACCGCTTCCGAGCTGCACCGCCGCTGGAACAGCGAGCACCACGCCGAGTCGATACTCGCGCCGGTGGTCACCGCTCATCTGGCGGCCGCGTCATATTGGAGTTGGCGAGCGGCCGCCTGGCCGCAGGATGAGGTCGCCGGCGTCCATGACTTCGAGGAAGCCCGTCATCATCTGCTCGCCGCGGGCGATTCGGACGCCGCCGCCAGCGTCACCGGGCACATCTGTCTGAAGCTCCATACCTGGGGAGCCTGGGACCGGGAAGTCAGCCTGATCCACGACACCCTGCGTTTTCTACCGGCCCGCTCGCCCCGCCGTTTCGCCTGGTACCACCAACTCGGCATGCTTGCTCACGAGCGCGGTGACTACGACGAGGCAGAGCGCCGATACCAAGAGGCCCTGAACGGATCCGAAGAGCTGGGTGACCGGGAGGGAATGTCCGCCTGCAATCACCAACTCGGCATGTTGGCGCATTCACGCGGTGACTACGCCGAGGCTGAACAGCGCTATCAGACAGCCCTGACCATAGATTCGAGTCGTGGTGACCGAGACGGAACAGCATCCACCTACCAACAGCTCGGCAGGCTCGCGCAGGACCGCGGTGACTACGACGAGGCCGAACGCCGATATCGCCAATCTCTGACCATCAAGGAGGAGTTAGGCAACCGAGCCGGAATGGCCATCACTTACGGTCAGCTCGGCTCGCTCGCCTATCACCGCGGTGATCAAGCGGAGGCCGAACACCGATACCGACAAGCGTTGACGCTCTTCGAGAAGCTCGGTGATCGGGTCGGCACTGGCAACCTCTACCACCAGCTCGGCGTTCTCGCGCACGACCGCGGCGACTACGAGGAAGCCGAACGCCTCTATCAGCTGTCCCTGACCATCGATGTGGAATTGGGCAACCGGGCCGGCACCGCCATCAGCTACCAGCAGCTCGGCGTTCTCGCACACGACCGCGGCGACTACGACGAAGCCGAACGCCTCTACCTTCGGTCCCTGAGAATCAGTGGCGAGTTGGGCAACCGGGTGGAGATAGCCGCTTCCTTGAGCCGGTACAGCGATCTGCGCGCTCGAACGGGTAACTTCGCCGAGGCGGTGGCATTTTCTGTACGAGCCCTGCTGATCTGGGCCGAGCTCGATCTTCCCCAGGCTGCTGCCGGCATCGCTCAGATTCGCCACCTGCGTACCGAGCTCGACGAGGAGTCCTTCCTCCAGGCCGTCGCAACCGTTCTCGACGCTGAATCCGCCCAAGCGTGGGTCAATGCACTGAATCAGGCAGATGCGCGGGAGCGCGATAATGCCGAATAGGTTCGAGATTGTCAGCCGGAAGTGAGCAGCTCCCACTCCGCCAGCTGGGTCTCCGCCGCCCCGTGGTTCGCCGTCACCACGAGGCGGTACCGGGAGTAGGCGGCCGGGGCAGACACCACGAACGCCCTCGTCTGCCGCCGGTCGGCGAAGTCGAGATTCGTCCGGGTGTCCAGGCCGGTCCAGGTCACGCCGTCGGTGGAGCCCTGCAACGTCCAGCTCCGGGGGTCGCGGCCGGGGAAGTCGTCGGCGGAGGTGAGCGTGTACTGCCGCACGGTCGTCGCCGCCGGCAGGCGCGCCTCCAGGGTCGCCGTGTTCGCGGCGGTCAGCCACTTGGTGAGTGACGTGTCGTCGGCCAGTTTGTCGCGGCCCTCGTTCGGCGCGTTCTCGCCGCTCGCGACGAGCGTGCTTCCGGTGACCCGGTCGGCCAGCGGCTTCGGTGCGGCGCTCCCGGAGGTGAGCGACGGCGGCACGTCGGCCGCGCCGGTGCCCCACGACGACGGCGCCGGGCCCATCGTGAATCGCAGCGTGCCGCCCGCGGTCAGGTCGGCGTGGGTCAGGTAGTTCCTGGTGTGCGGCACGCCGTTGAGGGTCGCGCTCTGGATGTAGCGGTTCGTGTCGCTGACGCCGGGCGCCTCGACGGTGAACGTCCGGCCGTTCTCCAGCGTGACGGTGGCGCGCGGGTGCAGCGGCGCGCCGATTGTGTAGTCGGTGCTGCCCATCCGCGCCGGGTAGAAGCCGAGGGCACTGAACACGTACCACGCGGACATCTGACCGTTGTCCTCGTCGCCGAGGTAGCCGCCGCCGGTGCCCGCGCCGGAGCCGTACAGCCGGGTGAGCACGTCCCGGACCCGGGTCTGCGTCTTCGCCGGGGTGCCGGCGTAGTTGTACATGTAGAGCATGTGGTGGATCGGCTCGTTGGGGTGCGCGTACTGGCCCATGTTCGTGTCGTAGGCCTCGCGCATCTCGTGGATGACCCCGCCGTAGGAGCCCGGCAGATAGTCCCGGGACGCCGCGAACACCGAGTCGATCTTCGCGGACAGCGCGGCCCGGCCGCCGTACAGGTTGGCCACGCCTTGCGGGTCCTGCGGCGCCGGCGTCGCGTAGTGCCACGGGGCGCCCTCGGTGAACTCGTGCCCCCACTCGTTCGGCCGGAACGCCGAGTCCGCCGTACGCCAGGAGCCGTTGCTCTGCTTCCCGCGGAAGAATCCCACCGACGGCGAGTACAGGTTCGCGTAGTCGAGCGCCCGGTTCTCGAAGTACTGGGCGTCCTCGGTGAACCCGAGCGCGCGGCCGAGCTGGGCGATCCCGAAGTTGTTGGTGGCGTCCTCGATCGTCCAGGAGGCGGACTCGCCGCGGACGTCGGTCGGCACGTACCGCTTGAACGTGGAGACCTCGACGCCCTTGCGGCCCCGGGACCCGGACGGGGAATGGACGCTCGCGTTCTTCACCATCGAGGCGTACGCGGCGCGGTAGTCGAAGTTGCGCACGCCCTTCACGTAGGCGTCGGCGAACGCCAGGTCCTGGTTCGTACCGACCATGATGTCGATGTATCCGGGCCCGGACCAGCGCGGGGTCCAGCCGCCATTCTTGTACGCGTTGACGAACCCGTCCAGCATCTCCCCGGTCCGGGTGGGCGTGAGCAGCGTGTACAGCGGCCACACCGCCCGGGCCGTGTCCCAGAAGCCGTTGTTCACGTACATCTGGCCGTCGTGCACCTGGTTGTCGTACGGGCTGAGGTACCTGCGCACGCCGCCGACGTTCTCCGACATGTTGTTCGGGTACATGAACGCCCGGTACATGTTCGAGTAGAACGTGACCATCCGGTCGGTGGGCGCCCCTTCGATGCGGACCCGGCCGAGCGCCGTGTCCCAGAGGGCCGCGGCCTCCTCGCGTACCGTGTCGAAGCTCTTGGTCCCGACCTCCTGCGAGAGGTTGGCCGTCGCCTGGGCGACGCTGAGGTACGAGGTCGCCATCTTCAGCGAGACCTGTTCACCGGCGGTGGTGGCGAACCGGATCCAGGACGTCACGCCCTGCCCGCTGACGCTGCCGGTGGCCGCGATCGGCTTGTCGACGGTCGCCGAGAAGTACATCCGCGGCGCCTTGTGGTCGAGGTACCCGGTGATGGTGCGGGCGGCCGCGTTCACCGTGATCCAGCCGCCGACCTTGTCGATGGTGTCGAAGACGATCACCGCTTCGGAGGTGGCCGGGTACTGGAAGCGCATCACCCCGGCATGATCGGTCGGCGTCATCTCGGCGGTGATCCCGTACGTGTCCAGCCGGGTCTTGTAGTGGTGCGCCTTCGCGATCTCGTTGCCGTGGCTGAACGCCGACCTGCGCGCGTCCGGTGTGGTGCGGACCGCCCCGGTCATCGGCATGACCTGCAACTGGCTGTAGTCGCCGATCCACGGGCTGGGCTGGTGACTGATGCCGAAGCCCTGCACGGTCGTCGCGTCGTACTGGTAGAGCCAGCTGTCGCTGTTGCCGTTCGTGATCGGCGTCCAGAAGTTGAAGCCGTTCGGCACGGTCGTGCCGGGGAACGTGTTGCCCCGCGAGTAGCCGGGCTCCGAGTGCGAGCCGCGGCGGGTGTCCACCAGGTCGGAGAGGCGGGCGGGCGCGGCGGCCGTGCTGATCGTCAGGTCGTCGAGGTAACCACGGAACGTCCCGGTGTTGGCGGGCTGGTCGTACCCGATGAGGATCCGGTCGATGGTCCGGCCCGCGACGACGTCACCGATCGCCGAGCTGACGTAGTTCCACCGGTCGAAGCCCAGCACCGAGCCGTCACCCTGGAAGGCCGGGTGCAGCCGGATCCCGAACTGGTCGACGGCTCCGGAGTCACGCAGCGTGCTCCCGTCGGTGAAGACCAGGTCGACGGCCACGTCCAGGTGCCCGCCGGACTGCGGGTAGAGCCAGTAGGACAGCGTGCTGGCGGCGGTCACCGGCAGATCAACATCAAAGATCCGGTTGTACGAGTACGACGAGGTGGCGCTCAGATCGTTGCCGGAGAACATCAGCGCCGACGTCCCGCCGTGTGCCCGTTCGGCCCGGGGCGCGGTCTCCATGCCGGTCAGCCCGCAGCAGTAACCCCCGACCCCGGCGCTGCGCTCGACACTGTTCTCCCAGGTCAGCTGCGGCTCCCCGGCCTCGAACCCGGTGGCGAAGTCACCGGGGGCCGCCGCGACGGCCGGCGCGCCGATCAGGAGGCCGGCTACCAACAGTAGGGCCGAGAGCGCTCTCCCGAGCATGACCATGGCGACCCACCGTTCACGAGAAGGGGATGACACCGCCCCCGAACAGTAAAGTTTCCATTTAATGCCGTCAATGATTCGAGCGCTCGTCGTTGTCGCCCATCTGCTCCATCACGGAGGTCAGCACCCGCACAGCAGCTTCGTCGGCGACGGCGCTGAGAGCATCGAGGAACGCGTCCTCGCCGAGTTGCGCGCGGAGATCACGGAGCCTCAAGAGATCTGTCCCGCTCTGGACGACGCCGATACTCGTCCGAAGCATGAAAGCCCGTGCGTAAAGGGCTGCCGCCTCGGCAAGGTCGCCGTGCTCCTGGGCGAGCGTCCCGAGTTGGTGGAGACTGATGGCGACACCGGCACGGTCCTCGAATTCCTCCTTGAGGGCGAGCGACTGGCGATAGAGGCGCTCCGCCTCGGCGAGGTCACCCCGGTCCTGGGCGAGAACGCCGAGCTGGTGATAGCTGCTGCCCACACCGGGCCGGTCGCCCAGCTCCTCCTTCATGGCAAGTGACTCCCGGTAGCGGCGCTCAGCCTCAGCCAGATCCCCCTGATAGTGAGCGATGATGCCGAGTTGGTGATAGCTGCGGGCAACACCGGCCCGGTCACCCAACTCCTCCGCGATGGTCAGCGATTGCTGATATCGGGCCTGAGCCTCGGGATAGTCACCCCGGCGATGCGCGAGCATGCCGAGCTGGTGGTATCCGGCGGCCATGTTGCCGCGGTCGTTCAGATCCTCGAGCGTGGTGAGTGCTTCGCGGTAGAGGCGCTCGGCCTCGACGTGATCACCTCGATATTGCGCGATCATGCCGAGCTGATGGTGGGTGCGGGCGATGCCGGCGCGATCACCGAGGTCTTCGAAAAGGGCGAGGGCCTGCTGATGGCGTCTCTCGGCCTCGGCGTAATCACCACGCTTCTGCGCGAGGATGCCGAGCTGTTGGTGACTGAGGGCCGTTTCGGCACGGGCTGGCTCCGCGCCGAAGGCCGCGGCGACCTTCTCGGCGCGACCGGGAAGCGAGGCGAACCTGTCCAGCTCGGGCCAGCGGCGCCGCCAGTCCAGGTAGGTGGTGGTGGCGCCGCGGGCCCGGCGGCGTTGCTCCACCGAAGTCAGGAACGCAGGCATGATCGCGCTGCCGATGACGCCGGCGTTGCGGGGCCGTAGCCCGCCGCGCCGGTCAGCCAGCGAGGCGGCGATGCGGTCGGCAAGGTCGTCGTCGAGCAGGTGCCCGGCGGCGACCCGCGGAACCTCGAGCGAGAGACGGACCGAGTGACCCGGGGCGACGAGGGCGAGATGCAGCATAATCTGCGCCAGCCCCTGCTGTTGATCCCCTCTGAGCGGCGCAATCGACCCGTCCGGGAGCCGTGGCGGCTTCACCATGTCGTCGATGGCCCGGTCGATGCGCGCGAGAAGATCGCGCGAGAAGATCTCCCACGACGGTGATGCCGATGGTTTCAGTACGACGGACTCCACGGCCGGCGTCAGGGAGTAGAGGAGCAGCAGAACCCGAGCGGTCATGATCGCCGGATTGCGCCGGCCGGACACCAGGGTCAGGCGGTCCGCCGTCACCCGCTGGACAAAACCGGCTTCGCGCTCGATCGACTCGGCGATTTCCACAGCCCGCTCCCCGATCGAGGCTGCCGCATCGAGGCCCTGGAACAAACGCTGCACCGTGAAGTCCTCGTCCGGCTCGATCGCCGTATCCCAGCGCATGACGGTCTGCTCCGCGACCCGGCAGACGATGCCGGTCTCGGCCATGGCGAGTTGCAGGAACACCTCGTCGAAGGCGAGGTCCCACGCCCTTCGATCGAGATCACCATGACTGCCACGGTAGGACTGCCACCGTTCCCGGGCCTCCAGAGCCAGGCGCATCGCGGCGTCGTAACCGGCTCGGGTGTCCCGTTTGGACTCGACGAGGGCGGCCGCGCGCAATGCACCGAGCGCTCGCGGGGCGTAATGCGGCCAAGGGAGCTTCCGGGCCGCCTCAGCCATCCGGTGCACCATCACGGCCGAGCTCCGGCCGACCTCACCGGCCGGGGTGATGAGATGGTCGAAGCCGGCGGGCACCTGGACCAGATGGTGCCACGAAACCTCGTAGATGAGCCAGCCCATCAACGGCAACAGCTCCCCCAGTTCCTCCGGAGGGCCGGCGGCGCGATGCGACGAATACCGGAGGCGGTATTCGTCGATCTGGGTCTCGATCAGGGTTTCGACGTCGTCGGACAGACCGCCCCCGGCGCGGATCGTGCTCGCCAGTTCGTTCAGGCGTTCGGCCGGGATCAGGGCGTCATCGGCCGCGGCCGCCGCTCGTGGGGTGGGTCCGAGGAAGAAGGTGATCGGACGTACGGCGTACCGCACCGCCCGGTCTCCGGCGGCGGCTGTCGGCTGAGCGGCACCGGTCGTGATCTTGGTGAGTGTGCGTTCCAGCATCGATGACGGCTTGGCCGGCGCCGCGCGGATCCCCCGCTGTTCCAGGATCCCCATCTCCTGCGGCGCCGTGGTGATCAGGACCAGGATGGTCTCCGCGCGTGCCCGGGACGAGTCGAGTCGCTCCGGCCAGGCCAGAGGGAGACCCTGCAGGCGACCCTCGGAATCGGCCCCGAGGACGAATTCGACGCCGGGTGCCATCGCGACACCGCCGGGATCGGCGGCGGTCAGGAGGGCGACGCGGGCGGCCACGCCGACATCGATCAGGGAGACGAACACCGTCTCCGCTCCCGTGTTCCGGATGCGGAGGTAGATCCGATCGCCGGCGTGCACCGTCGCGCCGGAGATCGGGAGTGGCTGGGGTTCCCCGCCGGTCAGCCGTCCCCACTCCAGCCTCATCGGCGGGTCGAACGCCCACCGCGGATCCTCGGTGAGGGTTCGCAGGGCGTGCGCACGTGCCAGCCGTTCCAGGTCGGCCACGACCAGGCGCAGCCCGGTGCCGTCGGCGCGGCGCGGGTCCTGCACCGGCCCGGTGATGTCATGGATGCTGAGCAGGCCGGCATCGTCGGCCCGGACCGCGTACGTGTACGGTTCCCCAGCGGCGGCAGGTCGTACCAGGCGACTCGCGGCCATCGCCTCCAGCAGGCCCTCGTGAGCGGGCACCTTGATCGGCGTCGCGACGGCGACGGCCCGGGTGCGGTACGCCCGGGCGCCCCGGGGAACGGCCTGGTTCCGGGCGGGCCGGGGCTCGGCCACAGCAGCCACCGGTGTCAGAGCCACCACTTCCGCCGTGCACAGGACGCCCTCGTCGTCGGGTCCGGCCGCGCCGGGCGGCATGATGGCGAACTCGTCCCCGACCTGGATGCCGAGCAGTGGGGCGCCGTCCAGCAGCAGCGTGCCGTCCGGAGCGGGCGCGACCGGCAGAGAGGTCTCCGGCTCCGCCTCGACGAGCTGGAACACCACCCGCCGGGCCGGGCCGACGACCATGGGACGCTGCAGCGGGAAACGGTCGAGGACCCGGCGGCGCACCCGATCCATCACCACGGCCCACGTGACGGCGCGATCCTCCGCCTCGTGCAGCGCCCGGACCAGGGCTTCGGTGAACGCACCGTGAGGGACACCGTCCACCGGCGCTTCGAAGACGGGCTGGCCGGGTCCGGACGCGAACAGTTCGACGACCTCCGCCGCCCGATCCCGGCCCGGGACGCCGGCGTCGTCGCCGAACGCGGAACACTCGAACGCCACTGTCACGTTCGGCGTCACCGCGGCCAGCCGTTCGTGCCACGCGGTGAGTTCGGCGGGTGCGAGGACCAGCAGCCCGTCGCCGTCAGGACTGGCCGGTGCGACAGGGCAACTGACATAGACGAAGACGGTGTCGTCCGGCTGCGTCGCGGCGATCAAGTCCTCGTACGCCTGGCTGATCGCCTCTCTCGTCGCGTCCGCGTCGAGTCGCAATCTGGTGTCGAAGCCGTGCCGCCCGAGAATGGACTCCATCGCCTGCAGGTCGGCAGCCACACCCGACGAATTGGGGTACGGCACACCGATCAGCAATGCCGCACGCCGGGCGGCGCGAGCCCCTGCCGGACGCTGACGCACGGCAGCGCCCGGACGGCGCCCGACGAACGGCGCCGGCGCCGGCGCCGCACCGGACGGCTCGACGCAGTGAGGCTGCGCGGCCGGGGAGGCGATCTCGACGACGGTGGAGCCGGATGCCGGAGCGCCGGCGCCACCCGGGTGGACCGCCAGTTCGACGGTCCGGAACGGCAGGCCGCCCTCGGTGAGGAAGGTCAGGCGCAGCTCGCCGGACCCGCCCGGCGGCGGCTCGCGCAGGGCCCGCACCACGAACTCGACCGGGCCGTAGGTGCCGCCGAAGCGGTGCAGTACCAGCCCGGTGCTGCCGAGCGCCTCGACGCTGAACGTGCTGCCGCCCTCCAGGACGCAGCCGACCACGAACTCCTCCCGCTCGTACGGCCACCCACTCGACTCGGCGAGCACGATGTCGGCGGTGACCAGGTACGCCTGCCCCACTGTCACCTCGCGCGGCCAGTTCACCACCGGCTGGATCGAGACGGTCACGCCGCCTCACCCGCCGACGGCCCGTACACGTGCAGGGTGGTGTCAGGATGGCCGAAGCAGACGTACATGAAGCTGAAGAAGAAGTCCGCGTAGTTCTCCTCCCGCGGCGCCTTCCCGTCGGCGAGCCGGGCCGCGTACCGGGCCCGGTGCTCGCGCAGGAAGCCGGCGATCCGGCGTTTCTCGCTCCCGGCCTTCAACAGCTGGTAGACGAACTCGTGGGTGTGGTCGACGTCGACATTGCCGAGGGTGGCGACCACGGTGGCGGCCCCTTTGCGGAGGAACAGCTCGGCGAAGCTGCGGTTGGCGACCGATGACTCCGGCCCGACGGGAACCGCCTTCGCCGTGTTGCAGGCGTTCAGGATGACGACCGGCCGGGAGCCGCGGACCGCCGGCATCGACTTCTGGTCCAGCTCGTTGAGGGTGATGCCGGCCAGCCGGAACTCGTTGGCGTTGCCGGCGTTCACCCCGTGGCAGTGCATCATCAGCAGGGCGAACCGAAGTTCGGTGCGATCGAGTTCGGTCAGCAGATCGTCCATGTGCCGCAGCGCCGGCGATCCGTAGGGCTCGGCCATCCGGGCCACACCGCCGAGCGCCCCGATGTCCGCCGTCTCCATCAGCAGCATCGAGCCCGCCGAGGCGACGAGTTCGCCGGTGAACCGGTCGTGTCTGCCGGGCTGCAGGATCGAGGTCCACCGAACGATGTCGATCATGGCGCCGAGCCAGCCGGCCGGCTTGCCGTCGCCGTAGTCGTCCAGATAGTAGAGCTCCCACGGGATCTGCGAGCTGGTCATCGTGTCCCACACCAGCAGGCGCAGGTCGTCCGCGCCGCCGTCGAGCAACCGGTCGATCCAGCCGCGCAGCTGCAGGAGCTCCTTCCACCAGCTGCGGATCAGGTCGTGGTCGGCCTTCCAGGAGCGCCGCTCGGCGACCTGGAAGAGGCTCACCCCGATGTCGACCTGGTTGCGGGTCTCCACCGACTCGTACCGGCGGCCGTCGAGGTGGAAGCTCAGGTGGAAGCGGCGCCGGTCGTCGTGCCCGGGCGCGTCAGTGACGGACAGCAGGGCGGTTCGCGGCGGCAGCGACCGGTCGAGCACCGAGGTCGACTCCTCGAACATCACGGCGTCCGCGGCGGGTGCGAGGGCGTCTGTGGTGGGCGGCTGCGGTCGTACGACCCCAGTCAGCTCCGGCGCGGCGCCGCTGTCGGCGCGCATCGCGGAGTGCAGGCCGGTCACCCGGCGCCCCCCGCGCCAGAGCTCCCCGGCACCGGGCGGACAGTGCCGCCCAGTGCGACGGCCAGCTGCGCCGGCAGGTGCGGGTACTGGTCGAGTACCGGCGCGACCACCTCGGCCCGAACACGGGCCAGGGCGGCGACGTTTCCGGCAGCCCGCACCGCGTCCCCGACGCCCTGCGCAGCGACGCGCCCGGTCACCTGTCGCTCGGCGCTGCCGTCCAGGGGCACGTTCCCACGGCCGTCGGTCACCACGACCAGCCGTGCTGTGCGCGCCGCCGCCCACCCGCGGTGCATGAACCGGCGCAGTTCCTCGGCGGCCAGATCGATCGCTGCGGCGAGCGGGGAAGCCTTGCCCGGGAGGCGGTTGAGTGAGGCCACGACCCGGCGGTCCACGATCGAGCGGCCCCGGTACCGCTCCGGCCGCAATTCGTCGAGGCTGCCACGATGCCCGAACTCGATCACCGAGACCGCGGCCGCGTTCTCGTACGCCCAGCGCAGATGCGGCGCGAGGCCCGGCGTGCCGTCCCAGTCCCGGCGAACCGTGTGGTCCAGCACCAGGACCAGCACACGCTGCGGTCGCTGTTCACGCCGGTAGGTCCGCAGATCCGGCCGGGCTATCCGCAGCGGGCCGACGGTCCCACCGTGTGAGGCGGCTCGGGCCCGGGTCCGCCAGAGCGACCGGAACAGCGTCGGGACCACGGCGAGGTCCCGCAGGCCAGTGCCCGGCTCATGCCCGATGATCGGGCCACGATACCGCTGCACGGCCGTTCCAGGCCCGGGTGACCAGCGCAGCGAGCGCGGCTCCGGGACGCTTTCCGGATCGTCCTCCGGGTGTAGCAGGTCCGCCGGCTCGAGATCAGCGGAGTCCCCGCCGGCGATCTCCGGCGTCGACAGCAGCGCGGATTCCGTGGCGCCGGGATCGGGCTCGAGCGCCGGGCTGTCGTCGATCGGTTCGGCCGGTTCGGCGGCCGTTTCCCCCGGCACGGGGTCCTCCGTGGGTCCAGCCGGCTCGGACGGCTGGACCGGGGCCACCGGTGGCAACCCGATGACCTCCGCTGCGAACGTGACATCGGCCGGTGTCACGAGCGACGCGCCGCGCCGGCGGGCGACAGCCCGGGCGGTCCGCGCCAGCGCCAATTCCCGGCGGACCCCGGGATGCGCTCCCCGCACGGCGGTCACCAGATCGAGCACGTCGTCCGCGACGGTGGCCGAGGCCGGGATCCCAGCATCGGCAGAGCCGGCAAGCCGGGCACCGGCCTCCGCCGGCCAGGGACCGGGGCGCCGCCCGTCCCACCGCACCGGGAACCGGTCGAGCAGGTGCGGTGACACGGCGGCCAGGTCGGCGCCGGAGCAGGCCGCGAGCCACTGGGCACGTGGCTGCCAGCGGGCGCTCGTGCCGTGCCGCTCGGCATGCACCACACCGGCGCCGATCGTGCTGACCGCCGCACGCGAGACCGCCGCGCCCGCCCACGCGAGGTCGGGCACCACGATGAGCGGCGCCGGGCGGTCCGGGTCCTCGACGAGCAGTCCCGGCCGCCGGGCGACGGTCGGCGCGCCGTTCACCACGCGCGGGCCCCAGTGCGGCCAGAGCGTCTCCTCGGTGGCGTGCGCGCCCACCACGACAAGTCGCGGGCGGACGCCCTCCCGCCGGCCGATCGCCTCCGCCAGAGCTTCGGCGTACTCGATCAGCAGCCGGCCGTCCAGGTCCACGAACAGCAGGCCGGTGAGGCCCCGCTCCAGAGCCGCGCAGCTCAGCAGGTCCGCGATGTCGGGCGGCGCCACAGCGGATCAGTCCGTCCGGCCCGCGAGCGCCGCGTCGACGCGCCGGTCCTCCTCCGGCCCCCAGGGCCGCAGCGTGCCGGAGTCGACGTTGGGACGCCGGTGCAGCAGCGCGAGCCTGGCCACGCCACGGCAGTGCTCGACGGTGACCTCGGCCGCCTCGTCCAGTGCCGCGCAGGCCCGGGCGGCGTGCAGCATCGCCAGTTCGCCACGATGCCCCACCACGTGGAACTCGGAGGCGACCGCCGCGCACGCCTCCAGGACGGCGTCGCCGCACTGCACACCCGGGTAGCGGTCCCGGGCCGCGGACAGGCGGGCCGCCAGCGCCGCGTCCCGGGCGCGCGCCTCGACCATGAACTCCGACTTCGGATCGTCGCGGTGCAGGTCGTAGTCGAGCAGCATGCGCAGGATCCGGGCCCGGCTGGCCCGGTCACCCGCGTCGGTGACCGTGACCACCAGCCCGAACCGGTCGAGCAGCTGCGGCCGCAACGGGCCCTCGTCCGGGTTCATCGATCCGACCAGGGCGAACTCGTGCCGCTCCGGCCGCCGGTCGGCGTTCTCGCGCTGGACGGTGAGGATGCTGGTGGACGCCGGGTCGAGCACCAGGTTGACGATGTGGTCATCGAGCAGGTTGATCTCGTCGATGTAGAGCATCCCGGTCTTCGCGGCCTGCTCGATGAGACCCGCCTGCCATTCGGTCTCCGGTTTGTCGCCGAGCAGCGCGTCGACGCTGTAACCGCCGAGCACCCGGTCGTCGGTCACGCCGATGGGCATGGTGACCGGGAGGTCCCCGAAGACCAGCCGGCCGAACGCGCGGATGGTGGTCGACTTCGCGGTGCCACGCTGACCGGTGGCGAGCACACCGAGGCGGCCGACGTACGCGATCTCGAGCGCCCGGCGCAGCTCCTCCTGCCCGACGATCAGCGAGTAGGGCAGCAGGTCGATGGGCGCGGGTTCGGCGAGTGGGGTGCCGGCGGTCACGGAGCCCCTCCGATCTTCAGGCTGAGGTCGGTCGGTCGTGGCTCGTACGCGAATGTCTGCGGGATGCCCTGGCGCCAGAGGTCGCAGAGCCCGCGGTGCAGCTCCCGCTCCTGCTCGGAGTCGGTGGGCCGGGGCAGCCCGAAAGCAGCACCGAAATCGATGTGGTGCAGGTCGAAGGTGGCCCGCACGCTCTCGCCGTACGCGAGCGCGGCCCGCACGGCCCCCCGGTAGGCGACCACTGCGACGGCTGCGGGGGCGAGCGTCAGAAGCAGCCACCATCCGGCCTCCCGCAGGATGATCAAGCTGCCGGCTGCGGTGAAGGCCGCGGTGACCGCGAGCCGGGCAGCGTAGTCCAGGGTGGTACGGCGATCGTCCACGACTGCTTTCGTCGCCGGGCCGAGCTGGGGGTACAGGCGTGGCCAGGCGACCACCGCGTCGAGGCCGTAGTCCCGGCCGGCCCGGTCCTCCACGGCGGCCAGGACATTGCCCAGCCGGGTCGGCCGGACCAGTTCGTCCAACTCCGGGTACCGGTCGCGCAGACGCTGCCCGGCCAGGCCGGCGGCAAGCACCGCTGCCGGCAACACGGACGTGGGTACGGCTCGCTCCGTCAGCCTCTTCTTGCGCCAGACGTGCCAGGCGCGGGCCGGTCCGCTCAGCCAGGCCGGCCAGGCGCCCTCCAGGAACCGGACGATGCCGAGCTGGAACGGCACGAGCAGCAGGCCGATCAACAGCACGACCAGGGTGATCAGGACGACCTGGGTGGCGGTCAGGTCACTGGCGACCTCCCAGGCACGCTTGAACGAGGTCCCCGGACCGCCGTCGGCCCAGATCAGAACGAGCAGGAACAGCGAGGCCGCGTACGTCGGGAGGTAGCCGACCAGGAGGAAGCGGTTGCCGAGACCGGCCGTGGGCGCGGGCGGGGACGGAAGGGTCACGAATTCACCTTCATCCGCCCGTGCGGGCAGAACGGCACGCTCCGCTCGTCGTAATAGGAGCAGTGCTGCCGGGAACCACACCTCGCCGAGGCGCAGACGAAGGTGATCAGCCGGTAGTCGCCGGAGTGGCCGGGCAGTGTGGCGCCGTCGCTGGACCCCGGGTCGAGAGCGGATCCCGGTGCGCCGTCCGATCCGGCGTGTCCCAGGTCCCGGAAGACGGTCTCCCGGCCGGCGACGCCGACCGGGTGGCCGCCGACTCGTACCAGAATGCGCTCCGCCTCGGGATGGGCCTCGAAGGAGCCGCGCAGACGCCGTCGCATGCCCGCCGGGTCCGTATCAAGGTCGAAATCCTCCACCCACAGGTCACCAGGAGCGTCCTGGTCCAGGACGGTTGCGTAACGTATGCGCAGTTCGGCGACCGGTACCTCCGTCAAGCGGCCCTCCTCGGCTGATGTGAGATGGAATGCTACCGGTCGGGCCCGAACGTCACAGTCGGCGCAAAGGCTGATCCGCCGAAACTGCCTGCCCGGCATGTCATCAAACGGCGAGGGCGGAGGCGTTCTCCTGCCGTGACGTTCGAAGAGTTCGTTTCCGCCCGCCTGCCGGCCCTGGTGCGTTACGCCACGGTGGTCACCTGGGATCCGCATCTGGCCGAGGACATCATCCAGAACGTGCTGGTACGAGCGCAGGCGCGCTGGCCACGGATCAGCCGGATGGACGCGCCGGAGCCCTACGTGAAGCGGATGGTCGTCAACGAGTTCCTGTCGTGGCGGCGGCGCCGGGCGGCGCAGTCGATCCCGCTCACCACCGCGTCGCTGGACGGGATCCTGCCGTCCGCGCCGGACCAGACGGCGCGGCACGACGAGCGGGACGCGATGATGCGGCTGATCGCCGGACTGCCGCCGCGTCAGCGGGCGGTGATCGCGTTGCGCTTCTACGAGGACCTGCCGGTGGAGGAGATCGCGGAAGTCCTCGGCTGTCGAACGGTCACTGTCCGAACCCATCTGATGCGTGCGCTGGCAGCGCTGCAGAACGCGCTGCCGGCCACGCTCGTCACCTCCGGGGAGCAGCCGTGACCAGGAACCTCGAAGACCTCATCCGGGCGGCACAGGACCGCCGGGCGGAACAGGCGGTGAGCGCCGACCGGATTCGGGCCGCGCTGCCCGTACAGCTGAGACATGCTCAAAGCCGGCGGCGTCTCGGCGTGCTCGGCGCAACCGTCGCCGCGGCTGCCGTGGCCGCGGCCGTCTCCGTGCCCGTGCTGGCGCTGCGTGACGATCCGGTGGTGACCGCGCAGCCCGGCGCCGTCGTGTCCCCGCCGGCCTCCGCCGCGATCGAACCCGCCACCGCGGCCACCGGCGTTCCGCTCGGTTACCGGCCCGGGTGGGTGCCGGCCGGCTTCGCCGAGAGCGTCCGGCAGACGATGCGGGCCGAACCGGGCGACGCGTTCGGGCCGACGCTGGTGCGGGTCTGGAAGACGTCTGTCGGGCCTGGCGACCCGTGGGGCAGCGGCAGCGGCGGCGAGCTGACTCTTTATGTGCGCACCGAGACGGACAAGCCGGAGCAGGCGATGGACACCAGCGGGCGGGCGGTCGACGTCAACGGGGTCCGGGGCTATTACTCGGCCGCCAAGGGTGAGCGGAAGACAACACTCAACTGGTCGCCCGGGGAGCACACCGTGCTGACGCTCGCCACGAACGGGGTGGCCCTCGCCGAACGCGACCTGCTGCGGATGGCCCGCTCGGTGCGGCCCGACCAGCGGACCACGTCCGTTCCGGTACGCGTCACCTGGCTCCCGTCGGGCTGGTCGGTCACCTCGACCATCGTGAGCGGTCCGTCGGCGCAGTCCTGGCGCGGTGAGGTGATGGCGGCGAAGGACGCGCCGGGCGTCAAGGTGGAGGGCGCCGGGGGTGACCTGTCCGTGGTGGTGGGCACGGTCACCGACGCACCGGACGGCGGCGCGACGCTGACCGTTTCCGGCCGGCCGGCGCGGCAACCGGTGCGCACCGACGCACCGGGGGCGACGCTGAAGTACCTCGTCGTGGACCTGGGGGCGGGCCGCCTGATGACACTGGTCGGATTCGGCCTCACGCAGGACGAGTTGACGCGGGTCGCGGAACAGGTCGAGATCGAGCCGGCCGGCCTGGAGTGGCTCAACCGCTAGGCAGCACGGCACGGTCGGGCCGGCGGCGCAGGCCGCCGGCCCCGGCATATAGTCGCGCGGTGAGTTCAGAGCCGGTTCGGGAGGCGTACTCGTCGGCCTCCGATCTCTACATCAGCCTGTTCGCCTCCGGGGCGCACAGCCATCCGGACGACCTCGCCCTGTTCGAGCGGCATCTGATCGGCCGCCCCGGACCGGTGCTCGACCTCGGCTGCGGGCCCGGCCACCTCACCGCCCACCTGAGCTCTCTCGGCGCCCACGCGATCGGCGTCGACATGGTGCCGGAGTTCATCGCGCACGCCCGGGCGGCCCATCCGGGCGTCGACTTCGAACTCGGGTCGATGCGGGACCTCGGCGGTCGTACCGCCGCAGGGATCCTGTCCTGGTATTCGTTGATCCATTTTCCGCCGGCGGAGGTCGACGAGGTGCTCGCGGAGTGGCGCCGGATCCTCGTGCCGGGCGGGCGGCTGGTGGTCGGCTTCATCGACGGCGACCGGGTGGAGGCGTTCGACCACAAGGTGGTGACGGCCTATCGCTGGCCGGTGCCGGCCCTGTCGGAGCGGCTCGCGCTCGCCGGCTTCACCGAGAGGGAACGCCTCCAGCGACCCGGCGAACGCCCCGGCCGCGCGGCGGCCGCCATCGCCGCGGTCGCGGTCTGATACCTGGCGGCACAGCGGCGGGCCGGCGGCAATCAGCCGCCGGCCCGCCGTCACCCGGGGACGTGATCAGGCAGGCAGCCCGCCGACCTGGGTGTTGACCCAGGCGCGGATCGCCGGCAGGTCGCCGTAGATGGACGGCCCGGTCGCGCACGTCGAGTTGTTGTTGCCGGCGCGGCTGGTCACGCCGATCAGCGCCCAGCGGCCGCTCACCTGGCGGACCTGCGGGCCGCCCGAGTCGCCGTAGCATGCGCCGCTGTTGCCGTTGGTGTTGTTGGTGCAGATCTCGTACGCCGCGTTGATGCCGGAGCAGCGGTTGTCGGCGACGATCGAGGTGTTCAGCTCGTTGGCGATGCGCGGCGCGGAACCACAACCGCGGATCGGGCACGTCTGGCCCCAGCCGATGATGCGGGTGGCCGTGCCGACGGCGCCGGACGAGGTGGGGATCGGCGCCGGGGCGTGGGTGACCGACGACGCGAGCTCGAGCAGCTTCACGTCGATCGTCGGGTGGTTGACGCCCCGGCGGACCGCGACGACGGTGCCGCCGCTGGACCGGTCGATGCTGCCGACCCGCACCGAGGAGGGCGTCGGGCAGTGCTTCGCGGTGACGGCCCAGTTCGCCTTGATGAGCGAGCCGGTACAGCCGGAGACGTAGACCATGAACGAGTAGTTCTGGCTGGCCGGCTGACCGCCGACGACCAGGATGCCGGGATCGGGATCGGGCGGTGCCGCCATGGCCGCGGCCGGCGCGAACATGCCGGCGACCACGACGGCGGCAGCCAGGAGGATCCGGGGGATGCGCATGTGAGCGTCCCTTTCTGCCTTGCGGGGGAACGGGCGGTTGCCCGGACCGACGGTAGCCAGAAAGTGACGCTCATCGATACATCCCAAGCGGTGCCTCTGCCCGGGGTGATGGTGCGCGGGCCCCGCTGGTCAGCCCCAGATCTCCTGCGCGGTCCCGACGATCAGGCGCAGTTTCGCGACCTCCTCGTCGTAACTGAGCACATTGCCCTCGACCGTGGACGAGAACCCGCACTGCGGCGACAGGCAGAGCTGCTCCAGCGGGACGTACTTCGCGGCCTCGTCGACGCGCCGCTTCAAGGCGTCCTTCGACTCCAGCGCCCCGCTCTTCGTGGTGACCAGGCCGAGAACGACCATCTTCCCGGGCGGCACGAACCGCAGCGGCGCGAACCCGCCGGAACGCTCGTCGTCGTACTCCAGGAAGAATCCGTCCACGGCCAGCTCGCTGAAGAGCGCCTCGGCGACGAAGTCGTAACCGCCCTCCGCGGCCCACGACGACCGGAAATTGCCCCGGCACATGTGGGTGGTCACGAACAGGCCGTCCGGCCGGCCGCTGATCGCCGCGTTGATCTGCCGGATGTACCGCAGGTGCTGGTGCTCGGCGTCGTCACCGCGATCCTGGAGAAGACGGCGCTGAGCGGGATCGTTCAGATAGGCGAGGCTGGTGTCGTCCAGCTGCAGATAGCGGCACCCCAGGCCGGCGACCCGGCGGACCTGCTCCGCGTACGCCGCGCTCAGGTCGGCCCAGAACTGCTCCTCCTCCGGATAGACCGCCGGATCGATCGCCGCCCGGCCGCCCCGGTAATGCACCATGCTCGGCGACGGAATGGTCAGCTTGGCGGTGACCCCCTCCCCCACCTCGCCGGCCAGAAAACTGAAATCATCCCCGAATATCGTCTCGGTCAGCCGCACCGGCGCGTCGATCGCGAGCGCCGCGGACTCGAAGTCCAGCTCCCCACCGGCATTACGGAAATGCACCTGGATCTTCTCGTCGGTCGGGTGCACCCCACCGAGGCGGTAGATGAAATCCATGTGCCACGAGGTGCGCCGGAACTCACCGTCGGTCGCCGACCGCAGCCCGACGTCCCGCTGCATCCGGACGACGTCCCGGATCGCATCGTCCTCGACGGCCCGCAACTCCTCGGCGCGGATCTCGCCGGCCGCCTTCTTCGCACGGGCCTCCAGCAGGGACGGCGGCCGCAGCAGACTGCCGACGTGGTCGGCACGGAACGGAGGGTTGTCACGAAGCGTCATTGCCGGGTGCCCCCTTGCGAACGGAATCGACTGCGGCGATTATCTCCCACCTTTCCGGCAAAGACCCCTTTCGCTTCCTTCAGACACCTTTTTTGTACGGCGATGCCAAGTCCCGTGGCATCCCCGCGATCGATTGCCGGGTCCGGCCGGCGACGCGGCCGCCGGGCGGTGCGTCGTGGTCGTCCACCGCGGTCCCGTGCCCCCGTTTGCCGGGGCTTGCGAAGATCGACCAGTGACTCCCAGCTCCACCCGATCCACCCGGCGCCCCGCCCGGCTGCTCGGTGCCGCCGTGACCCTGTCCCTGCTGGCCGCGGCCGCCGCGTTCCTTCTCCCCCGGACGCTCGAGCCGGGACCGCGTCCCGGCTTTCAGCTGCCGGTCGCGTGCGGCGAGACCTGGATCCTCGGCACCTATCCCGGGCATGACGACTTCGACATCGACTTCTTCCCGGCGAGGGGAACCGCCTGGGGGCGGCCGGTCCTGGCCTCCTTCGGCGGGACGGTTGTCGAGGCGGGGCTCAACGGCACCCTCGGCTCCCGGACGCCGGACAACCCGAAGGGCGCGCACGGCAGCGGCGCCGGATACTGGGTGAAGATCGACCACGGCGGGCGCTGGGAGACGCAGTACCTGCACCTGCTGGAGCCGCCGCTGGTGAAGCCCGGTGAGCGCGTGGAGACGGGCCGGCAACTGGGCAAGGTGGGCAGCACCGGCAAGTCGGGCGCCCCGCACCTGCATTACGAGCAGCGCGCCGCCCGCCAGAAGGTCGAGGCCCACTTCGACGGGGAGCCCGCCGGGATCACGTCCGACGACCGCGAGTACTCGGTTCGCCGCACCAGCAACAACTGCGCCCCCGGGTAACCCCGGCCGGCTGGTTGCCGCACCGGCTGGGTGGGCGGGCCGGTGCGGCAACGCGGCGAGTGCGGCCGGTGCGGGCGGTGGTGGCGGCGGGGCGGCGCGGCGGCGGGGTGGCTACAGGGTGAAGAGGGCGGCTATCAGCAGCATGACGGGGACGCACGTGACGGTGGACAGGAAGATGGCGTCGCGCACGAGGATCTGGCTGGTTCGGAACTGCTGGGCGTACAGGAAGATGTTCTGCGCTGTCGGCAGGGCGGCCAGGACCGTCACGGCATAGGTGGTGTCGCGGGAAAGGCCGGCAGCGAACGCCAGCGCGAACGCGACCAGGGGCATGACGGCGACCTTGAGCAGTACGGCGGTGACCGCCGGCGCGCGGTCGGGGCCGGGCTCCAGCAGCCAGCGGCCGGACAGGGACATGCCGAACGCGAGCAGGACCATCGGGATCGCGGCCTGCCCCAGGGTGGTGATCGGGTCCAGGACGACGGCGGGCAGGCGCAGTCCGGTCAGCGCGACCACCGCCCCCAGCAGGACGGAGAGGATGAGCGGGTTGCGGGCCGGGCGGCTGAGCACGGAGCGCCAGGTCGCGCGGCCGGTGGTGGCGACCTCCAGCAGGAGCAGGGCCAGCGGCGTGATGATCAGCAACTGGAGCATCACGATGGGTACGACCAGGGTGGCGTCGCCGAGAACGTACGTGGCGACCGGCAGGCCGATGTAGTTGGCGTTGGTGTAGCCGCCGGCGAGCGAGCCGAGGATGCGGGTGGCGCCGTCCCGTCCGCGGAACATCAGCGCGAAGACGGTGAAGCACAGGACGGCGGCGACCGTGGAGACCAGCAGCGGGCGGGTGAACAGCAGCGCCAGGTCGGCGCCGGCGACCCCGGTGAAGAGCAGGCACGGGGTGAGGACCAGGTAGACGAGCCGGCCGACGAGGGCGGCGGTCTGCTCGGGCAGCCCGGCCCAGCGGCGCAGGCCCCACCCGACCGCCACGATGGCGCCGATCAGCACGAAGCCGCTCAAGGCGGAGATCATGCGGCGCCCGATACGGAGATCATGCGACGCCGATCAGCGCGGAGATCATACGAGTGACCGTAGTGCGGGACGCGCAGTGTGGCGCCACCCACACCCGCCGGGGTGACTTAGGCCGCCCTTACTCGTACGGAATAGGGTGCGACCTGCGGAAAAGCGGCCGTGTCCCGGCCGCAGATGCCCGGTGTGACGGATATCGCCGCATTGATCTCAACCTGGGTTGAGGTTTTACAGTTCGGTGCGGGCCGCCGCAGTTAGGGCAGCCTTACTCGACCGCCGCGAGCAAAGGGAAGCACAACCATGGATCGCCCCCTGCGGGTCGCCGTCATCGGCGCCGGTCCGGCCGGCATCTACGCCGCCGACCACCTCATCAAGGCCGACCCCACGGCTACCGTCGACATCCTCGACAAGCTTCCCACCCCGTACGGCCTGATCCGGTACGGCGTCGCCCCGGACCACCCGCGGATCAAGGAGATCATCAACGCCCTGCACCGGGTGATGGACAACCCGCGGATCCGGTTCCTCGGCAACGTGGCGTACGGCATCGACGTGAAGCCGGAGGAGCTGGCCCGTTTCTACGACGCCACGATCATCGCGACCGGCGCCGAGAAGGACCGCGCGCTCGAGATCCCGGGTATCGACCTGCAGGGCAGCTTCGGCGCCGCGGACTTCGCCTCCTGGTACAACGGGCACCCGGACGTGCCGCGCGAGTGGCCCCTGGAAGCGAAGGAGGTCGCGGTCATCGGCGCCGGCAACGTGGCGATCGACGTCGCCCGGATCCTCGCCAAGACCGCCGACGAGCTGCTCGAGACCGAGATCCCGGACAACGTGTACCAGGGCCTGAAGGCGAGCCCGGTCACCGACGTGCACCTGTTCTCGCGCCGCGGCCCGGGCCAGGTCAAGTTCACCCCGCAGGAGCTGCGCGAACTGGACCACTCGCCGAACGTCGAGGTGATCGTCCACCCGGAGGGCATCGAGTTCGACGAGGGCAGCCTCGAGGCGATGCGCAAGACCCGGCACATCAAGATGTGCGTGGACATCCTGCAGAACTGGGCCGTCCGCGACCCGCGGGACCGCCCGCGCCGCCTGCACCTGTACTTCCTGCAGGCGCCGGTCGAGGTGCTCGGCGAGAACGGCCGGGTGGTCGGCCTGCGCACCGAGACCCAGGAGCTGACCGGCGACGGCTGGGTCCGCGGCACCGGCGAGTTCACCGACTGGCCGGTGCAGGCGGTGTACCGCGCGGTCGGGTACCTCAGCACCGCGCTGCCCGACCTGCCGTTCGACACCAGCACCGGCACCATCCCGCACGCTGCCGGCCGGGTCCTGGACCTGGACGGCGAGCACATCCCCGGGCTGTACGTGGCCGGCTGGATCAAGCGCGGGCCGGTCGGCCTGATCGGGCACACCAAGGGCTGCTCCGGCGAGACCGTGTCCAGCCTGATCGAGGACCAGGACCGGCTCGCCGCGGCGACCAGCCCGGACGCCGACGAGGTCGTGCAGTACCTCAAGGGCCGCGGTCTGCCGCTGACCACCTGGGCGGGCTGGCAGCAGCTGGACGCGCACGAGATCGCGCTCGGGGAGCCGCACGGCCGCAAGCGGGTCAAGGTCGTACCGCGTGAGGAGATGACCGCGATCAGCCACCGCTGACCGCTCGCACCACCGCTCCGGGCGGCTCCGGGATCTCCGGGGCCGCCCGAAGTCATCCGCCGTGGATGAGGCCCGGCGGCTCGGCCGCGGGTGCACTGGTCACATGTTCGACGACAATGGATCCTTCTTGCTCGCCATGCTGGAGTTCTTCGTCTTCATGGCCTGGCTGATGTGTGTGTTCTGGGTCTTCGGCGACATCTTCCGCAGCAAGGACCTCGGTGGATTCGCCAAGACGATGTGGGTGCTGTTCATCATGATCCTGCCGTTCATCGGCATGGCCGTCTATCTGATCGCCCGGGGCAACGGGATGTCCCAGCGGACCCTGGAGGCGTCCACCGAGGCGCGCCAACGGCAGGACGCGTACATCCGCTCGGTGGCCGGTTCGGACGGCTCCACCGGTGGCGGCGGCCCGGCTGAGGAGATCGCGTCGGCCAAGCGGCTGCTGGACTCGGGAGTCGTCGACGCCGGGGAGTTCGAACGGTTGAAGGCCGCGGCCCTGGCCAAGACGGGGACGCCGGCGGCCGCCTGACGCGGCCCGCGGCCTCAGGCGGATCGTGCCGCCGGGGCCTCGGCCGTCAGCTTCTCCGGGCGCGGCTTGCCGATCAGCTCGTCGAGGCGGTCCTTCAGAAGGTTGCCGAGGCTCTCCCGGTATTGCCGGGCGAAGGCGCTCAGGTCGGCGATCTCGTCGAGGGCGGCGGCACGCTTGCCGGCGATGCCGGCGATCCGCTCGGCGTGCTGGTGGCGGGCGTCGGCGATCTGGGTGGAGGCGCGCAGCTCGGCGTCGCTGGTCAGCTGGCCGGCCTTGGTGGTGGCCTGGCGCAGCACCGCCTCGGCCTCCTGCCGGGCCTCGGCGAGGTGGTCGTCGGCGGTGCGCCGGGCCAGCTCGAGGACGCCGGCGAAGCCCGGGGCGCCGGGACCGTGCTGCTGCTGGGCGCGGGCCCGCTCGAGCTCGGCCTGGAGGGCGCGGGCGTCCCGCTCGGCGCGGGCACAGCGCTCCCGCAGGCGCAGGAGGCGTTCGTTGAGCTCGGCCAGCTCGTCGCCGGCCGGGCTCGCCGCGGTGAGCCGGCGCATCTCCGCGTTCTCGGCGGCGAGCTTGCGCATCTCCGCGGCCACTGTGTCCAGGAAGGCGTCGACCTCGCCCTCGTCGTAACCGCGCACGCCGGCCGGCGGCGGAGGGAATTCGACGCTGTCGACATCGCCCGGAGTGAGTGGCATGGGCTTCGCTTACCTCCCGAACCGCCTCGGAGATCATCTAGACGTCGCTGTCACGAAGTAGACGCGCTCCGAATCCCAAAGTCAACACCACGTATCTTGCAACATCGCTGCGTGTGACGCCTCTCGGGCGGGATTTCGATCCGCGCCGACGGCCGGCGCCGGACACCGGCTGCGCCATCACTTCCGATGCGGGTACGGCCTCGGAAGTCGTGCCCAGGGGTCCGGCATTCACGCCGGTCTGCTCGCCCGCTGACCTCAGTCCAGGACCGCGGTCGCCTCGACCTCGACCAACAGGTCGGGCTCGCCCAGGCCGGCCACCCCGAGCAGGGTGATCGGCTTGACCGGGTCGACGCCCAGCTTCGCCGCCGCCCGGGCCACGCCCTCGCCGAGGAGGGGGAACTTGTCCGGCGTCCAGTCGACGACGTAGACGGTCAGTTTGGCCACGTCGTCGAAGCTGCCGCCGGCCGCGGCCAGCGCGGTGCCGATGTTGAGGTAGGCCTGCTCCACCTGGGCGGCCAGGTCGCCGGCGCCGACCGGATTGCCGTCGGCGTCACGGGCCACCTGCCCGGCCAGGAACACCAGCCGCGAGCCGGTGGCGACCGACATCTGCCGGTAGACCTCCGGCTTCGGCAGGCCGTCCGGGTTGAAGAGTCGCACTGCCATGATCTGCTCCCTTGGTCGAGCCTTAACATAGCACTGCCATGTATTGTGGCGCCATGGTGAGGACGAAGGATCCGGCGGTCCGCACGCTGCTGATCGAGCGGGCCGCCCAGATGCTGCGCACCCGCGAGCCGGTGACCCTGCGCTCGGTCGTCGCGGGCACCGGCGTGTCGACGATGGCCGTCTACACGTATTTCGGCGGGATGGACGGCCTGTGGCGGGCGATGCGGCAGGAGGGTTTCACCCGGCTGGCGGCCCGCCTGCGCCACGTGCCGCTCACCGCGGACCCGGTGCGCGACCTGGCCGCGCTCGGCTCGGCGTACCTGGCGCACGCACTGGCCGAACCGGACCTGTACCGCGTCATGTTCGACGCCGGCTTCGACCTGGAGGACCCGGCGGCCGCCGACGAGACGCTGCACAGCCTGGTCGCGGCCGTCGAGCGGGGGAAGCAGGCCGGGCGGTTCCGGTCCGATGTGGAGGCACTGGGGCTGGCGGTGCAGGCCTGGGCGGTCGGGCACGGCCTGGTCTCCCTGGTGGCGAGCGGGCCGCTGCCGGCCGCCGCGCTGGGTTACGGCGAGCCGATGCTCGTCGCGCTGTTCACCGGCAACGGCGACGACCCGGGCGAGTGCCGCCGGTCGGTCGCGGCGGGCTGGGCCGTCACAACAGCCTGAGACGAAGCGGCCGGCCGGGCCGCCACAGCAGCCTGAGGTGACGCGGCCGGCCGGGCCGTCACAACAGCCTGAGGTGGTCGGCCACCGGCCCGAACGTCAGCAGCCCGCTCGCCGCCCCGGCCCACTCCCCGGCCGCCGGCGTCAGGGCCGCGCGGGCCCGGGCCATCGCCGCACGGTCCCCCGCCTCGGCCGCGGCCCGCGCCAGCAGCGTCCACATCGCCTCGGCCAGCAGATCGGCCGGCGGCGGGGGCACCCGCGCCAACGGGACCGAGCCCGGCGACAGCACCGGGCGGACCCATGGCTCGTACGGCCCCCAGCCGCCCCCGTCGACCAGCGGCAGGCCGCGGCGCATCCGGGATCCGAGTAGCGCCAGCGGTAGCAGGCCGTCGCTCAGGCCGGGCATGCCGGCCTGTTCCGTGCGCGCCGCCGCGGCCCGGTAGAGGTCGTCCACCGGCTCGGGCGACGCCACGTCCGCGCGCAACGCCCTGTACCACTGCGTGAAGACGCCGGCCAGCGGCAGCTCGTGCCGCAGCGCCAGCTCGTCGACCGCGGCGGCGTGCCGGTCGGCCGGCACCCAGCCGGCCACCGCGGCTTCGGCCTGCATCCCGATCAGATGGCCCAGCACCGCCACCGTCGGCAGACCGTGCCGCGCGCCGAGACCGGCCAGTTCGGCGCCGATCGCACCGCGGGCAGCGGACTGCCCGGTGCGGTGACAGCTCTGCATGAACACGCCGTTGAGGGCGAACGCCAGCAGCCCCGGATCGTCCAGCGACCGGGCCAGCGCCTCCGCATCCCGGGCGCACTCCAGCACCCGGGGGTCGTGCACACCGCGGGACTCCACCGCGATCGTGGCGAGCAGCCGGGCGCGCGCGGCCGGCGGCGGTGCCGCGGCCAGCGCCCGCAAGGCGGCCGCCACGATGCCGGCCGCCTGCGCGGGATCGTCCGACCGGGTCCAGATGGCCGGCACGTCGTAGGCGCCGATCACGCGTGCGGTCAGCTCCGGGTCGCCGAGCTGCTCGGCGGCGGCGACCGCGGCCGCCCGCTGCTCGCGAGCCACCTCCAGGCCGCCCGGCCCGGTCACCGCCAGATTGCGCAGCAGCCCGACCGCGGACTCCAGCTTCGCCCGCGTACCACCCTGAAGTCTGTCGTAGGCGCTCGCCGCCCGCACCCAGATCTCCGCCGCCGGGTCGAGATCCGCCTCCTGGCGCAGGATGCTGGTCTCCAGCGCCCGCAGCGCCGGCCCCGGCTCCAGGCCGAGCTGCCCGGCCAGCAACTCCCGGGCCCGCCGCAGCACCGCGAGCGCGTCGCCCTGCCGCCCGGAGCGGTACAGCGCCAGCGCCAGGAGCCGCCAGCCCTCCTCCCGCCACGGATGCTCGGTGACGTGCTCGTCCAGGTCGGGAACGGCGTCGGCCGGGCGGCCCAGATCGAGACGGGCCTTCGCCCGCCGCTCGACCGCCTGCAACCT
The DNA here is from genome assembly GCF_056134165.1 of Actinoplanes sp. 13. NCBI lineage: Bacteria > Bacillati > Actinomycetota > Actinomycetes > Micromonosporales > Micromonosporaceae > Actinoplanes > Actinoplanes sp. 13. The sequence continues at coordinate 66,120 of NZ_JBVYOQ010000003.1, forward strand.
GAGCTCGGTGAGCCGGGCGCGGTCGGCGCCGGTCCAGCGCATGTCCGGCAGATCGGCGTACGCGTGACCGCGCCACCATCCGAGTGCCTCGTCGAGCAGCGCGAGGGCCGACGCCGGGTCCAGCGTCCCGGCGCCGGTGACGGCCTGTTCGAAACGCCAGGCGTCCACATCTTCGGGCTCGGCCAGCAGCGCGTACCCGGTGCCCCGGGTGACCAGCAGCGTGGGTGGTGTCCGGGGCCGCCGGCCGGGTTCGAGCGCGCGTCGCAACGCCGCCACGAACGTCCGGATCGCGGCCACCGCACCGGCCGGCGGCGCCACCCACAGGTCGTCGATCAGGTCCTGCAGCGGCACCGCCCGGCGGCGCGCGATCAGCAACCGGGCCAGCACCGCCCGGTGCATCGGCCCTTTCAGCGGGATCGCCGAGCCGTCCGCGCGGGACGCGGTCACCGGCCCCAGCACGCCGAACCGGACCCTGTGCACCGTCACCGCGCCACGCTACAGCGCTGCTCATCGGCTGCTCATTCGATCCCGGCACAGTCGCGTCATGACATTCGAACACCTCATGGTCCCGGTCGCCGACGGCGTGGAACTGCACACCGCGGTGACCGGCTCGGGCAGCCCGATCGTGCTGCTGCACGGCTTCCCGCAGACCAACCTGATGTGGCGGCACGTCGCCGCCGGCCTGGCCGCCGACCACACGGTCATCTGCCCGGACCTGCGCGGGTACGGCGCCAGCAGCAAACCGGCCGAGGACGGCCCGCAGACGTACGCGAAACGGACCATGGCCGCGGACGTGGTGGCGCTGGCCCGCGCGCTGGGCCACGACCGGTTCGCGCTGGCCGGCCACGACCGCGGCGCGCTGGTGGCGATCCGGGCCGGCCTCGACCACCCCGGCCACGTCACCCACCTGGCGTCGCTCGACGTGCTGCCGACCCTGGACATGTGGGACGTCCTGCACGGGCGCAGTGCCGCGGTCGGCTTCCACCTGTACCTGATGGCGCAGCCGCCGGGCCTGCCGGAACGGATGATCGCCGCGAGCGCCGACGAGTTCTTCGGCTACTTCCTGGACCTGTGGACCAACGACCCGGCGGCCATCCCGGCCGACGTGCGGGCCGCCTATCTCGCGGCCTGCCGCGGCGCGGTCCCGTCGATCGTCGCCGACTACCGGGCGTCGGCCGGCATCGACGTCGAGCACGACCACGCCGACCGCGCCGCCGGGCGTACCCTGACCATGCCGGTGACCGTGCTCCAGCAGGACTGGGGTTCGATGCTCGGCTTCGACGCCGCCGGGTTGTGGCGCGCGTGGGCGCCGGACCTGCGCCACGTCCCGGTGCAGTGCGGCCACTTCATGGCCGAGGAGGCTCCCGAGCTGGTGGCGCGGGAGATCCGGGAGCTGCTCCGGCGCTGAGGAAAAGAGGGGGCCATGAGCACCGAGTTCTCCGTCGAGGTGGACGACGGGTCGCTCACCGCCCTCGACTTCGGCGGCGCCGGCCACCCCGTCCTGCTCGTGCACGGCACCGGCCAGAACGCCGCCGCCTGGACCGGCGTCGCCGAGCGTCTCGTGCCGGACCACCGGGTGGTCGCGCTCGACCTGCGCGGGCACGGGCACAGCACCGCGGAGTCGCGGGACGGCGAGCAGCACTGGCGTGACCTGGCCGTGGTCGTCGCGTCGCTGGGCTGGGACCGCCCGCTGCTGGCCGGCCACTCCACCGGCGGGTACGCGGTCACCGCGGTCACCGCCGCCGGCCTGGTCGAGCCGGCCGGCATCTGTGTCGTCGACGGCCTGGTCCTCGACGACCGGGCGACCGCGACCCGCACCCTGGAGGAGACCCGCAGCCCGAAAGTGGCCGGCGAGCTGCGCCACGCCTTCGGGTACGGCCTGCGCCTCGGCCCCGCACAGCGGGACGCCTGGGTCGACGAGCAGGTCGACCGCTCCCCCACCGACTGGCTGAACGCCGGCGCCGACCCGGAACTGGTCCGGGCGGTGGCGGCGCGCAGCGTCCACGACGGGGTTCGCCGCCCCACCCTCGACGAGGTGACGGCGACGACGCGGGTCCGGCCGGACGCGCCCGTGCACCCCAGCGCCGGCGTCTACGACCTGGTCACCTGCCCGATCACGTTCGTGCTGCCGGACCAGGGCTTGCAGGCGCGGCGCCGGCACGAGGTGGCGAACCTGGCGGCGGCGCGGGAGCGGCGGGCCCTGGTGCACCTCACCGGCGGCCCCAACGTCGTGATGACGCATCCCGCCGCGGTGGCCGCGGTGATCCGGGATTGCCGGTGAGCCTCAAGACCGGCTCTCCGGTGGCGATAGTGCGGACGTGGGTCGGCCGCCAACGTCACGCGCCACGCCCCGCCCTGCCCTCGTCACGGCCGTCTTCACGCTGGTCGCCGCCGTGTTCGCGGTGGGCCACCTGACCGGTGACGCGACGGCACGGCTGACCCTGCTGTTCGTCTCCGGCGTGGTCGCCGCGATCGCGGTCGCGGTCGGTGTCCGCGTCAACCGGGTGGCCGACCGGCGCCCCTGGCGGCTGGTCATCGCCGCGCTCACCCTGCTCAGCTTCACCAACGGGTGCTGGGTGCTGCCGGCGGTGGCCGACACCGGCTGGTCCCGGCCGCCGGACCTGCTGGTCGCGCCCCCACAGATCGGCGGGTACGCGCTGCTGCTCGCCGCGAGCCTGATGATCGTGCTGCGGCACGCGCCGAAAGACGGTAGCGGCACCATCGAGGCCGCCGTCTGGGGCATCGCGGTGGCCGCCCCGGTGTGGGAGTTCCTGTTCCGGCCCCGGCTGCTCGCCGAGCAGAACGCGGTGCCGCAGCAGCTGATCGTGCTCACCCAGATCCTGGTGCTGTTCGGCATCTGCGGCGCGCTGCTGCGGGTGGCCCGCACCTGCGGTCCCGGGCGGCCCTGCCTGGCGTTCCTGTTCGCGGCGCTGGGCTGCACGGTGGCCGGCATCGCGACGGTCACCATGCTGTCGTCGGCCGCCGAGCACCAGGCCACCGTACCGGCGCTGTGCTTCGCTCTCGGCTATCTGTGCCTGGGCGCCGCCGGCGTGCATCCGAGCGTGATCGCGCTGATGGAGCCGAGCAACCCGGCGCCGGCCCGGGCGCCGCGCCTGCAACTGGAGATGTTCGGCGCTGCCGTGCTGGTCGTCCCGGTCGTCGGCGCCCTCGGGCAGCTGCGCGGCGCGCCGCCGGACGGGCTGCTGCTGACCCTCGCCCCGATGCTCACCATCCCGCTGGTGATGGTCCGGATCGGCCGGCTCAACGCGCAGCGCGCCCGCGACCAGCTGACGCTGGCGCACCAGGCGGCCCACGACGAGCTGACCGGTCTGATCAACCGCCGGGAACTGTTCACCGTGATGCAGCGGGCGATCGGCCGGCACGCCGCGGGGCACGGCGCCGGGCTGGCGCTGATCTACTGCGACCTCAACGACTTCAAACCGGTCAACGACCTCTACGGGCACGAGGCCGGCGACGAGGTCCTGCGTGCCACGGCGGCCCGGATCACCGCGGCGGCCCGCGCCGGCGACGTGGTGGCCCGGATCGGCGGTGACGAGTTCCTGATCTTCTGCCCGGACATCGCGCGCTCCGCGGCGTACGACCTCGGTGATCGCATCGCCGAAGCCGTCGCCGCACCGCTGGCCTGGCGTGGGCACACGCTGCGGGTGACCGCGGCGGTGGGCGCCGCGCTGTGGCCGGAACGCCGCGAGGTCGCGCCGGACGTGCTGCTGGCCGCCGCCGACGCCCGGATGTACGAGAACAAGCGCGCCCGCCGCCGGGCGGCGTGAACCGGCTGCGCTAACGCGGCGCGGGAAACGCCCGATAGGACAGACGTGCCGGAGCAGATCTACCTTCTCGGCAACCTGGTGATCATGGTGGCCTACGCAGCCATCGTGGCGGCCATCGCGGTGCCCGTGTCCCGGGCCGGCCAGCTGCGCACCAACAGGCTGGCCGTCGCCACCGCGATGATCTTCTTCAGCTGCGCGGTCGGGCACGGGCTGCACGCGATGTCGGGCATGCTGAACGGCCACCACCCGACCCGGGACTGGATCTGGGCGATGGCGATCTGGGACGCCGTCACCGCGGCGATCGGCGTCTTCTACTGGACCCTGCGGCGCGGCTATGCGGTGCTGCTGGGCCGGGGCGCGATCTATGTCGACCCGTGGGGCCAGAACCGCATCGACGAGGCGAAGGCGTTCCTGTCCAACGTCGCCGAGCACATCGACGACGCGATCATCGGCGCCACCCCGGAGGGTGTGGTCACGGCCTGGAACCGGGGTGCCGAGCGGCTGTTCGGGCACACCGCGGACGAAATGCTGGGCCGGCCCGCCTCGGTGCTCGCCGACCCGGACGGCGCGGAGCATCAGCAGTCCGTGCTGGCCCGCATCCATGCCGGCGAACCGGGCCTGCACTACGTGGCCCGCCGCGTCCGCAAGGACGGCGCCGCGGTCGACGTCGCCTTCGACGTCGCCCCGATCCACGACAGCGCCGGCGTCCTGACCGGGGTCGCGGTGGTCGGCCGCAACGTCACCGCCGCCATGGAGACCGCCGAGCAGCAGCGCGCCCTGGCCGAGCGCAGCCATCAGGCGCAGCGGATGGAGAGCCTCGGCCGGCTGGCCGGCGGGGTGGCGCACGACTTCAACAACATCCTGGCGATCATCACCAACTACACCGAGTTCGCCGTCGAGGAGTGCGCCGACAAGCCGCAGGTCCGGGCGGACCTGACGCAGGTGCGCACCGCGGCCGAGCGGGCCACCAACCTCACCCGGCAACTGCTCACCTTCACCCGCGGCGACGCCGTCCAGCCGCGGGTGATGGATCTCAACCCGGCGGTGGCCGAGGTGCAGGCGATGCTCGCGCGCACCATCGGCGAGGACATCTCGCTGGTCACGGTGCCCGCGCCGGGCCCGGTGGCCGTCGTCGCCGACCCCGGGCAGGTGCAGCAGGTGCTGCTCAACCTGGCGATCAACGCGCGCGACGCGATGCCGGACGGCGGCACGCTGGTGCTGGAGGTGAACACCGCGACGCTGGCCGGCGACGAGCTGGACATCCAGCCGGCGCTGCCCGCCGGGACCTACGCCCGGCTGCTGGTCAGCGACACCGGGGAGGGCATCCCGCCGGACGTGGCCGCGCGGATCTTCGAGCCGTTCTTCACCACGAAGCCGCGCGGCAAGGGGACCGGCCTGGGCCTGGCGACCGTCTACGGCATCGTCATCGAGGCGGGCGGCAGCATCAACCTGTACTCGGAACCGGGAATCGGCACGACGTTCCGGATCTATCTGCCGCTGGCGGAGAGCAGCGCCGGCGTCGCCGCCGAACAGACACGGCCGCAACCCCGCGACGGCGGCGGCCGGACCGTCCTGGTGGTCGAGGACGAGCCCGCGCTGTCCCGCGTCGTCGCCCGGATCCTCCGCAACGGCGGCTACCACGTGGTCACCGCCGAGAACGGCCCGGCGGCCCTGGACGCCGACGAGCAACACCCGTGCGACGTCCTGCTGACCGACGTGATCATGCCGGAGATGTCCGGCCCCCGGCTGGTCGAGCTGATCCGGGCGCGCCGGCCCGGCCTGCCCGTCCTCTACATGTCCGGGTACAGCAACGGCCTGCTCGGCACCACCCACGTCCTGGACGACGACATCGCCTTCATCGAGAAGCCGTTCGCCGCCCGCGACCTGCTGCACCGGATCGAGGACGTGCTGGTCACCCCAGCTGTCAGGCCTTCTGGGCCCGGAGCGCGAGCACGATCGGGGTAGGCGCGCCGCCCTCCAGGAAGTCGTCCAACGTCAGGCCCGCCGCCAGGAACTGGCGCAGCAGCTCGGGCAGCGGCCAGTGCCGGGCGCCGACCTTGTCCCGGACACCCCGGTCGGTCCAGGAGTCGGTGGTCCAGTGCCCGTCGAGATAGCCCGGCCGGACGACGACCGCGCGCGGGTCGGCGCGGTCCGCGAACCCACCGCAGAAACACGGGTGCACACCGATGTGGACGAGCACCCCGCCGGGCCGCAGCACCCGGGCCGCCTCCCGCAGCACCGCCGGATAATCCGGCATGTCGGTGTGCGCCATGACGGACAGGACGGCGTCCACAGCGCCGCCGGCCACCGGCAGCCGGGTCGCGTCGGCCTGTGCCGCGGGCAGGCGGCCCCGGGCGTGCCGGAGCATGCCCGCCGACAGGTCGACGCCGAGCGGGGTCCAGCCCAGCTCGCGCACCTGGGCCGCGTAGGCGCCGGTCCCGCAGCCGATCTCCAGGCACCGCCCGGGGCCCCGGCCCAGCAGGGTGGACAGCGCGTGGCGGATCCCGAGCGGGTCGCCCTCGGCCTGCGCGGGCAGGAACTCGTGCTCGTACCAGTCGGCGATCTCGTCGTACGCGGCCGTTGGCGTCATGGCACCACGGTAGCGACACCGGCAGTTCCGGAACCCCCGCCCATGGCGAGTGGCCGATGCCCGTGGTTACTGTGACCGGGCCGGACAGCGAGGGGCGGGGGGCCCGTGGAAACAGCAGTTCGTCGTGGGCGGATCGCCACCTCGCTGGCGTTCCTGCTCTTCGGCACGGCACTCGGGGCCTGGACGTCGCGGATCCCGGCGGTCAAGGAGAACCTCGGGCTCAGCGACGGCCGGCTGACGTTCGCGCTGCTGGCCTTCGCCGCCGGATGCATCCTCGGGATGCTGCTGCTCGGGCGGCTGAGCGACCGGTTCGGCAGCTCCCGGGTGCTGGTTCCGGCGGCGATCCTGGAGGGACTGCTGCTGGTCCTCCCCGGCTACAGCCCCGGCCTGGTGACGCTGTCGATCGCGCTGTTCGCGTTCGGGGCGAGCCACGGGACGCTGAACATCGCGATGAACGCCAACGCCATCGAGGTGCAGCGGGCATGGGGCCGGCCGATCATGTCGTCGTTCCACGCGATCTACAGCATCGGCGGCTTCGCCGGGGCGATGGCGGGCAGCCTGTTCGCCCACCGGGAGGTCGACGCCGGCCCGACGTTCCTGGCGGTCGGCGTCGTGGTGCTGGCCCTGGCCCTGTGGGCGGCCGCGTGGGTGCTGCCGAGCGCGCCGGTCCCGGACGACGTGCCGAGCGAGCCGGGCGCGGCACCGGCCGGCCGCTCCGGGCTCCTGGTCTTCTTCGGGATCCTGGTGCTGTGCACGCTGGTCGGTGAGGGCGCGGCGGCCGACTGGAGCGCGGTCTACCTGCGCGACAACCTGGGCACGAGCGACGGTTTCGCCGCGTACGGGTACGCCGCCTTCGCCGTCATGATGACCGTGGGCCGGATCTTCGGCGACCGCCTGGTGATCGCCCTCGGCCCGGTCCGCCTGGTCCGGCTCAGCGGCGCGCTGGCGGCCGCCGGGCTCGGCGCCGCCCTTGTCCTGGACCACCCGGTGGCCGGTGTCGCCGGCTTCGGCCTGCTCGGCGCGGGCCTGTCCGGCATCGCCCCGCAGGTGTTCTCCGCAGCCGGCAACCAGGACCCGCGCCGCTCCGGCCGGGCGCTGTCACTGGTGGTGAGCATCGGTTACCTCGGCTTCCTGCTCGGCCCGATCCTGATCGGCGCCGCCGCGACCGTGGTCGGCCTGCCGGCGGCCCTCTGGATCCCGGTGGTCCTGGCCGTCTTCGTGGCCGCCGCCGCCCCGGCGATGCGAACGCCCGCCCCGGCTCAGCAAGCCGCGGCCAGCCACCACTGACCGGCGCGCCTGGCCGGCGGTCAGCCGACCCGCAGGCAGTCGGCCGCCTTGGTGGCCTTCCGATCGGTACGCGTGAACTTTCCCCCGCCGTACTCGTACGTGTAGGTCAGCTTCAGGTCCGGACAGGCCGGCACGCCGCTCTTGCTGAGCCCGTGCGCCGTGACGACCACCCGCTTCCCGGTCACCTTGATCGAGGTGTACCACGGGACGTCCACCGGCCCCACGTCTTCCAGCAGGATGCCGACGCGGCGCGGCTCCTCCCCACCCGCGGCCCCGTCGAAGACCTCCACAGTGCTCGGGTTGTAGGACGTGCTGGCCTCACACGTCCGCACCACGAGGACGTCGTCCGCGCCGTCGCCGGTGACGTCCGCCCGGAGCATCTTCTGCACCTCGACCCGCTGCCCCTCGTGCGGGCACCCGCGCAGGGCCGAGTTCCAGTTCCCGCCGTCCCCAGCGTCGCTGGTCCGCGTCGGCACCGGTTTCTCCGGCGGCGCCGGCTCCCGCGCCGGCTCCTCGGTAGGCTCGCCCTGAGCGGTCCCCGACGGCACCGCGACCGCCGAGGCAGCCGGCGACCCCGCTACTGGCGCGGGCGTCTTGGTGCAGCCGGCGCTGAACGCGACGGCGGACAGAACGACGATCGCCGGAAGTACGGCCTTCTTGAGCACAGTGCATCCCCGATGTCGGCGATTGACGGCCGCCATGACCGGGCCGTCCCGTCGATGACTGTAGGAGCTCCCGGTGATCGTCCCCTCACCGTTTCGTGCCATCACCGATGAGCCGGCCCGGCCGGCCGAGTCCACCGAAGCACGACACCTACCAGAAGGGACGAACTCATGAACGGATCGACCGCGGAACACGCTCGGCGCGCCATCACCGAACACACCCGGCGCCTGGCGGACTCGGCCGCCGCTGCCGGGCCCGGCGCCGCCGTGCCGACGACTCCGGGCTGGACCATCACCGACCTGGTCGCGCATGTGGGCCAGACCCAGCACTGGGTCGCCGACATCGTCGAACAGCGCGTCACCGACCCCGCGCGGCTGCCCACGGAGATGGCTGTGCTCCCCACCCACCCCGGCGCATGGCAGGCTTGGCTGGCGGACGCCGCGCACCGGGTCACGAGTGCGTGCTCGGACGACGCCCTGGACGCGGCAGTGTTCAACCCCGCGGGCGACGACCGGCCCGGGGCCCGGGTCTGGCTGTCCATCGCCCTCAACGAGACGGTCGTCCACGGCGCCGACGCGGCCGGCGCAGCGAACCGGCCGGCCGCCATCGACGCCGGCATCGCGGCCGCGCTGATCAGCAACCACCTCACCATGCTCACCTCGCCCACCTGGGAGATGCAGCGCCCGGAGTCGGCGCACGCTCTCCGCGGCACCGGGCAGACCCTCCAGTGGCTGGCCACCGACACCGCAGACGCCTGGCTCGTCGAGCGGCGGCCGGACGGGGCGACGTGGTGGCCCGGAACCGGTCAGGCCGACGTGACGGTGACCGGCCCGGCGCAATCCCTGCTGTTGACTCTGACCCGGCGCATTCCCCTCACCGGCCGCGAGGCCACCAGCGTGCACGTCGACGGCGACACCGGCCTGGTGCGGCACTGGCTCGACAACACCGCCCACGTCAGCGACTGACCAGCACCGGCGCGGGTGGTTCCCCGCGGGCCACATCGCTGCCGGGTGGTGCCGAGCCGACTCGGCCCGCGGAAGTGCGGGGCTGCCGCGTTGTTCCTTCACCGCTAAAGTCGCCGCCATGATCATCTCGCCGTGGCCGGATCCGGTGCTGCAGCACGCCACTGAAAGTCTGGGGTACGGCCACCCTGAAGCCGCCTATGCGTATCTCGATGCGGCAGTGCCCGACCCGGATTGCCGTGAGTTCGCCGCCGACGTGCTCGGCAAGGCCGGCAAGTGGCACAACCCGCTGTTGGCGGCGAACGCGTACGCGGCGCCCGAGGACGCTTCCCGATGGCTGCTGGCGGGCGCGGCCCTGTGTCACGCCGCCTGGTCGACCCGCGGCAGCCTGCGGATGCAATACACGCCGGACGAGCAGGTACAGGGCATGATGCGGCTGTCCCGGGAGGGGCGTACCGTGCTGCACCGGGCTGCCGAGCTGGCACCTGGCGATCCGGTGCCCTGGACCCTCCTGCAGAGCATCGCCAAAGCCGCTCCGATCAGCCCCACCGAAGTCGCGGAGGTGTGGGACCGTCTGGCGGCGCTGGCCCCGGACTCGTACGCCGGCAATTATCAGCGTCTGACTGTCCTGTGCCGCAAGTGGTACGGCACGACCGACGAGATGCTTCGATTCACCGCGCAGCAGAGCAGCCGCCGGCCGGACGGGCATCCACTGTGGTCACTGGTCCCCCTGGCCTGGATCGAGGTCTACTGCGACGGCTTCATGTTCGGCAATATCATGAAGCGCGCCTACCGCATCGTCAGCAAGTCCGCCCTCAAGTCCCGGACCGCGCGAGCCCAGGTGGACGAGGCGTCCGGGCGCTTCCTGGCGACCGACGACTACGCCGGTCACCCGTGGTTCCCGACCGCGCACCAGGCGTTCGGGGCGTACTACGTGAACGCGGGGCAGACCGGCCTGGCCAGACCGCACCTGGAACGCGGCGGAACTCAGGCGGCGGCCTGGGCGTGGCGGATCTTCACCATCGACGACGGCGAGCAGAAGGAACTGGTGAGGGCACGACAGGCAGTCGGACTCTGAGGCGGGGGCGAGCCGGCGCGGCGGCGCCGCTGTCGAAAGTCTCGTTGTGCGACGAAACTGTGCAGGTCCGGGGCAGTTGATGTGCGCAAGCGCGGCCCAAGGCGAAATCATCCCTACCGTCGGACGGCATGCGCGGAGTCGACGTCCTGGTGGTGGGTGCGGGCCTGGCCGGTCTGCACACCGCCCGCATGCTGGCCGAGCGGGGCCTGACCGTCCTGGTGATGGAGCGGCGGCGGAGCTTGGCCACGGGCATCCGCACCACCGGAATCTTCGTCCGCCGCACCCTCGACGACTTCGGCCTGCCGGGGCACCTGCTCGGCCCCGGCGTGCGCGACGTGCTGCTCTATCCGCCGTCCCGGCGGGACCCGATCCATCTGGTCAGCGACCGGGTGGAGTACCGGGTGGCCGACATGGCGGGCGTCTACGAACACGCGCGCGCGGCTGCGGTGACCGCCGGGGCCCGGGTGCTCCTGGGCGTACGATATGCGGGTTATCGGCAAGGTCTGGCGCGATGTGCCGGTGGCGAACCGGTGGCCGCGCGGTTCGTGATCGGTGCCGACGGCGCCCGGTCGGCGGTGGCGCGCGATCTCGGCCTGGACGTCAACCGGCGGTTTCTGGTCGGTGCGGAGCTCGTGCACGAGGTGGCGGCGGGCGCGCGGCCGGCGTTCCGCTGTGTGCTGGATCCGCGGGTGGCGCCGGGCTATCTCGGCTGGGTGATCAATGACGGACAGCATGCGCATGTCGGGGTGGCCGGAGTGCCGGCCGCGATCAGGGCGTCCTGCGTGCCTACGACGGTGGGGCGTTACGTGCCCGGTTCCGTGGCCGGTTGCTGCTGCGCAGCGCGTACGCCGGTATCGCCGGCCCCGTGCTCGCCGAGGCCGCGGTGACGCTGATGCGCGGCCGGGCCAGTCGGGCCCTGGCCGCGCGCGTCCTGTTCGGCGACAGGTCGTTTCCGGACGTCGAGCCCGCCTACTTCTGAGCGGAACCCGGCTCGGCCATCCGGCGGTGCATCTCGGCCTTGGCGCTGTCCGGCATCACCTTGGACGCCACGCCCTGCGCCTTGGTCTTCAGCGAGCCGGCGACGACCTTCTCCTTCTCCTTGCGCATCGCCTCGAAGCCCTGCTTCGCGACGTCCGCCGGGTCGTCCTTCTTGCTAGCGCCGACGCGGGTGTCGTCCATCTCGGCGCGGTGGAAGAAGTTGGTGTCGGTCGGGCCGGGCATCAGCGACGTGACGCTCACGCCGGTGTCCTTGAGCTCGGCGCGCAGGCCCTCGGCGAACGACTGCACGAACGACTTGGAGGCGTTGTAGACGGCCTGGTAGGTGCCGGGCATGGTGGAGGCGATCGAGGAGGTGAACAGCACCTGCCCGGCACCCCGGGCCACCATGCCGGGCAGCACCCGCTTGGCCAGGTGCACGGTGGAGGTGACGTTCACGTCGATGACGTTCAGCTCGTCGGCGAGGTCGGTGTCGCGGGTGAAGTCACCGCCGATGCCGCGGCCGGCGTTGAGCGCGATCGCGTCGATGTCGCGCCCGGTCGCCTTGATCGCCGCGTAGACCTGCTCGACGCCCTCGTACGTGGCCAGGTCCGCGCGGACCGCCGTGATCTGGTTCTGGCCGTCACGCCGCAGGTCGGCGGCGGCCTGCTCGATGCCCTCGTCCTCGGCGGTGACCAGCACGTCGTACCCGTTCTCGGCGAACTGGCGGGCGAGCTCGTAGCCGATACCGCTGGAGGCGCCGGTGACGACGGCGAATTCATTCGTGGATGTGGGGGTCATGAGTGAGGCTTGCCCCGCCGGGGCGTGGTTATTCACGCCCCGGCGGGCCCTGTCAGGCCACCGTGGCCGGGAATCTCTCCCAGACCCGGTGTGCGGCCATCAGCTGCTGCACGGCCGGGAAGACGGTGCTTCCCTCGCCGGACACGACGCCGGGCGTACCGGCCACGCCGGCCGCCTCGAGGACCGCGTTCCCGGCTCCCCAGGCGCCGATCGCCTTGGCGTGCCGCCAGCACTCCTGGACCATCAGGATCACCCGGGGGTCGATCGCGGCGGTGCCGGGCGCGCCGGCCTTCTCGTCGCGGCCGGGCAGCGCGTCGGGCGCCGGCGCCGGGGCGCCGGCCACGATCAGCGCGTCGTACTCGACCGACCGGCCGGTGGCGAAGGTCCGCTGCACCGGCATCCCGCCGACTGTGCCGCCGTGCGGGGCGATCAGCAGCGGGACCATGCCGGCCGCGAACACCGCCCGGCGCACCGACTCGACGTCGCTGTCCAGCGCCTGCGGGTCCACCACGATGCCGACCATCCGGCCGTCACCCGGCCACTGCCGCCCGATCTGGGAGAGCACCGGGCTGGGCGTCACGTCGGCGAGCGGCACGGTCGGCTCCGGCACGGGCAGGCCGAGACCGGTGGCGACCTGCTCGCACAGGATCGGGTCGATGTTGGCCAGGCACTTGAGCTGCCGCTCCTTGATCGCCTGCTCGTAGCACTTGCCGAGCTCGAACGTGTAGGCCCGGATGATGTGCTCCTTCTCCACCGGCGACATGCTCTGCCAGAAGAGGCGGACCTGGCTGTAGTGGTCGTCGAAGGACTGCGGGTTGGCCCGGATCTTCGGCGCCTCGGTGACGGTCACCGGCACGTCGAGGAAGGCGTTCTCCTCGGTCGTGAACGGGTTGCCGCCGTCCAGCGAGTTGGGCCGGTACGGCGCCACCCCGGCGTGCACGGCCTGCTGGTGGAAGCCGTCGCGGAGCATGTCGTTGACCGGCGCGTGCGGCCGGTTGATCGGGATCTGGTGGAAGTTCGGCCCGGCCAGCCGGGTCAGCTGGGTGTCGAGGTACGAGAAGAGCCGCCCCTGCAGCAGCGGGTCGTTCGTCACGTCGATGCCCGGCGGCAGGTGCCCGAGGTGGAACGCCACCTGCTCGACCTCCGCGTGGAAGTTGGTCGGCGTCCGGTTCAGCACCAGCTTGCCGATCGGCTGCACCGGGGCCAGCTCCTCCGGCACGATCTTCGTCGCGTCGAGCAGGTCGATCCCGGCGAACGTCTCCTCCGGGGTGTCCGGGAAGACCTGGATGCCGAGCTCCCACTCCGGGTATGCGCCGGCCTCGATCGCGTCGTAGAGGTCACGGCGGTGGAAGTCGGGGTCGATGCCGTTCAGCATCTGCGCCTCTTCCCAGGCCAGCGAGTGCACCCCGAGCTTCGGCTTCCAGTGGAACTTGACCAGGCTGGTCTCCCCCGCCGCATTGATCATGCGGAAGGTGTGCACCCCGAAGCCCTCCATGTGCCGGTACGACCGCGGGATACCCCGGTCGGACATGTTCCACATGGTGTGGTGCTGCGCCTCGGTGTGCAGCGAGACGAAGTCCCAGAACGTGTCGTGCGCGCTCTGCGCCTGCGGGATCTCCCGGTCCGGGTGCCACTTCGCGGCGTGGATGATGTCCGGGAACTTGATCGCGTCCTGGATGAAGAACACCGGCATGTTGTTGCCGACCAGGTCGAAGGTGCCCTCGTCGGTGTAGAACTTCGTCGCGAAACCACGGGTGTCGCGCACCGTGTCGGCCGAGCCGCGGGACCCCAGCACCGTGGAGAACCGCACGAAGACCTGGGTCTCCTTGCCCTTGGCCAGGAAACCGGCCTTGGTCACGCTGTCCGCGGTGCCGTACCCGGTGAACGTTCCGTGCGCGCCGGCGCCGCGGGCGTGCACCACCCGCTCCGGGATCCGCTCGTGGTCGAAGTGCGTGATTTTCTCGCGGAAGTGGTGGTCCTGCAGCAGGACCGGGCCGCGCGGGCCGGCCTTCAGCGAGTGGTCGGTGTCGCGCAGCCGGGCACCCTGCGCGGTGGTCAGATACTTACCCTGCTGCGAGTGGGTCGGCGCGGGCAGCCCGGTCTCCGCCCCGGTGGGCGTGCGGGTGTCCGGCGTGCCCTGCTCCCGCTTCGGGGGAAGCGGCTCCTTGGGCGTGGTCGGCTCGTCGATAGTGGGGGTGCCACTGCCCGGTGAGCCGGGAACCCGGTCGCTGAGACTCTCCGCGATCTCGGTGACCTTGTCGGCCGCCGCCCCCACAGCGTCCTTGATCGCCTTTCCGGCCTTGGCGCTGTCCATCCTCGGTAAGCCTCCTGAGCAACTCGACGTTGAGTCCGCTCGGGTACCCGCTCGATGCCGGACATAACGCTCGATCGACACCGGGTTTCGCTCACCCTTGCAGCGCGCTCCCTCTTTCCCCCTTATTTCGTACGATTCATGACAAGTCCCGCGCTACCCCGCGATCCGCTGCCAACTCCAGGCCGCAGCGCGCCCGCCGGGCTGAAGTCCTCGGTCACGCTCACCCCCATTCCAGTGTGTGAAGTTGAGGTGCGATTCGAACCCCAACTTCACACACAGGTCCGGCGCCGGCGGGTGGGCGGCCGGGCCATGTCGCCATTCCAGTGTGTGAAGTTGGGGTGCGAATCGGACCCCAACTTCACACGCAGGTCAGGTGCGGGCGGTCAGGGCGGTCAGGTCTGTGCCGGGCTCGAGGGCGCCGTACTCGAGGCTGCGGCCGGCGCCGAGCCGGGCGGCCACGAAGGCGTCCGACACGGCGACCGGAGCCTGGCGGATCAGGACGGCGGCCTGCAACGCGAGCGCCAGCGCCTCCACCAGCCGGCGGGCGGTGCCGGCCGCGGCCACCGGGTCGGCGGCGGCCCGGCCGATCAGCTCGCGGGTCCGCTCGACGTGGGCGTCATAGGCGGGGTGCACGCCGAGAGCCGGCGCCAGCTCCTCGTCGAAGGCCTGCACCGAGTCCGGTTCCCGGGCCATCGCGCGCAGCACGTCCAGCGCGATCACGTTGCCCGAGCCCTCCCAGACCGCCATCACCGGCTGCTCCCGGTAGCGGCGGGCCAGCGGGAAGCTCTCCGTGTAGCCGTTGCCGCCCAGGCACTCCAGCGCCTCGTACGCGTGGTTGGGCCCGCGCTTGCACACCCAGTACTTCCCGACCGCGGTCGCCAGCCGGCGGAAGGCCACCGACTGCGCGTCGTCGCTGTCGTACGCCGCGGCCAGCCGCAGCGCCGTCCACGTCGCGGCCTCCGCCTCCAGCTGGAGGTCGGCGAGCACCGCGGTCATCGCCGGCTGGTCGATCAGCAGGGCGCCGAACGCGCTGCGGTGCCGGACGTGCCAGGCCGCCTCGGCGACCGACTGGCGCATCCCGGCCGCGCTGCCGAGCACGCAGTCCAGGCGGGTCTGGGCGACCATCTCGATGATGGTCCGCACGCCCCGGCCCTGTTCGCCGAGCAGCCATCCGGCGGTGCCGTCCAGCTCGACCTCGGACGAGGCGTTGGACTTGTTGCCGAGCTTGTCCTTGAGCCGCTGGATCCGGAAGACGTTGCGCCCGCCGCCGGGCAGGATCCGGGGCACCAGGAAGCAGGAGAGCCCGCCGGGCGCCTGGGCGAGCACCAGGAAGGCGTCCGACTGCGGCGCCGAGCAGAACCACTTGTGCCCGGTCAGCCGCCACGTCCCGTCGCCGGCGTCGATCGCACGGGTGCTGTTGGCGCGTACGTCCGAACCGCCTTGTTTCTCGGTCATCGCCATGCCGAAGATCGCCGAAGTCTTGGCCCGCGGGTCCCGCAGCTCCGGGTCGTAGAAGCGGGAGTAGACGCGCGGCAGCCACTCCCCGGCCAGCTCGGGCGTGAACCGCAGCGACGGCACCACCGCGTGGGTCATGCTCACCGGGCACGCGTGGCCCGGCTCGACCTGGGCGAACAGCATGAACGTGGCGGCCCGGGCGACGTGCGCGCCGGGCTGCGGTGCGGCCCAGCAGCTGGTGTGCGCGCCGTGCTCGATCGCCGCGCCGATCACCCGGTGGTACGCCGGATGGAACTCCACGTCGTCGGCCCGGTTGCCCCACCGGTCGTGGCTGTGGAACACAGGCAGGTGCTGGTTCGCCAGCTCCGCGTCCCGCTGGAAGCCGGGCTGCCCGACGAGCGCGCCGACCCGGGTCAGGTCGCCGGCCGCCCAGCCCGCGCCGTACCGCTGCACGGCCTCGGTGAGCGCCGGGTTCGCCAGGTACTCGTTGATCGACGTCCGCGGCGGCGCCTGGTTGACGACCTCGTGCGTGGCTGTCATCGCTTCTCCCTCAACAGGAATCCGAGGTCCTCGTGGACGGCTGCGGTCGCTGCGGCGCGGGCGGCGCACAGCACCGTCTGGTCGCGTTCGAGCCGGCCCGGGCCGCGCGCTCATCAGGCCGCTCCCAGCGCGCGGAAGCAGAACAGGCGGATGCCCTCGATGACCCGGGCCTGTTCCTCGGGCGACGGCCCCGGGCTGTCCGGGCGGATCCACCCGACCAGGGCCTCGGAGACGGCGCCCATCACCGCGGAGGCCGCCAGCCGCGCGTCCTGCGGCAGGAACACGCCGCCGGCCAGGCCGTCGGCGATGATCTGCTCCCCGATGTCGGTGTACGACCCGCGGTAGACCAGGCGTTCCGCCTCGACCGCCGGGCAAGGAGTGAAGCACGGTTCACATCATCGAGGCAACCCGCCCCGGCGCGGGTCAGCCGGCCGCCTTCCGGACCAGCTCGGCGATCCGGGCCTCGGCCTCGTCGGTCAGTTCCACCAGCGCGAACGCGGTCGGCCACATCACACCGTCGTCCAGCCGCGCCGGATCGTTGAAGCCGAACGTCGCGTACCGGCTCTTGAACTTCTCAGCGGCCTGGAAGAAGCAAACGATCTTGCCGTTCCTGGCGTAACCCGGCATTCCGTACCACAGCTTCGGGGTGAGCCCGGGCGCGTGCTCCTTGACGACGGCGTGGATCCGCTCGGCCATCTTCCGGTCCGCGGCCGGCATCTCGGCGATCTTCGCCAGCTGGTCCGCCTCGTCGTCGGCCGGCGTGCGCCTGCCGGGGCGCGCGGCCTTACGGACCTCGTCGGCACGCTCCTTCATGGCGGCCCGTTCCTCGGCGGTGAAGTTCTCGGCCATCGGGGTTCCCCTTTCGGTTCCGGTCTGCTGACAGCTTCGCCCGCCGGCGGCACCGAGGGCATCCGTGCCCACCACGGAGACGACCACGGATTCCGGGCCGGAACGGGCACGCGGACGGCGTACCGGACGAGAGGTCAGACCTCGGGCCGCCCGGCCGGCAGAAAGCGGGTCAGGCCGCTGATCCCGCCGCCGGCCGTGGTGAGCACGACGAGACCGGCCGGGCTGCCGCCGAGAAGAACGCCGAAGGCGGGCTGATTGTTCGCCCGGGTGGGTTCGAGTGCTATCGGGTGCTCGCCGCGGAAGGTCGCGCTGGCCCGCAGGAACGCCGCGATCGACGCCCGCCCGTGGTATTCGTGCGGCGCCGGCGGCATGCTGAGCCACGCATCGTCGGTGAGCAGCGCGACCACCCGGTCCACGTCGCCGGCCGTGAACGCCTCGGCGAACGCGCCGGTCAGCCTCGTCCCGTCGGCCGCGGAGTGCCGGCCCGGCCCGTCGACGGCCGCCCGGGCCCGTTGCAGGGCGCCCTTCACCGCGGTCTCGGTGCTGCCGAGCATGCGCGCCACCTCGGCGCCGGAGAAGCCGAGCACGTCGCGCAGGCAGGACGGGCAAGGGGCACGCATGATCACCCTGAAGGCCCTCGTTGTCGGCTGCTCCCGGAAACCGTCCCCGCCCCGTCGAGCTCGGAGCTGCTCGGCCGGGAGGTGCTCGCCGCCCTCGCCGACCACGACGTGGACGGCGAGGTGGTGCGGATCGCCGACCACCGCGTCACGTTCGGGGTGTCCACCGACGAGGGTGACGGCGACGAGTGGCCGGCCGTCCGCGGCAGGCTGCGGCGATGCGGGGTGTGGACTATCAGGACGCCGGCCGGAACCGGACACCACCGGTAAGGCCACCGTCACCCTCGCCACGAACGTGGCACACCTGGCCCGTCTGCTGGCCGCACAGCCGTACCCGGCCGGGTAGCGTGTCGGAATGGATCGTGTAATCGTGATCGGCGGACACGGCAGGGTGGCCCGGCTGCTCCTGCCGCTGCTCGTCGCATCCGGACGTCAGGTGACCGCGCTGTTCCGCAACCCCGAGCACTCGGCGGAGGTCGCGGAGACCGGCGCCACCCCGCTGGCCGTCGACGTCGAGCGGGCGGGCATCGACGATCTGGCGCCGATCCTCGCCGACCACGACGCGATCGTCTGGGCCGCCGGGGCCGGCGGCGGCAACCCCGCCCGGACGTACGCGGTGGACCGTGACGCCGCGATCCGCTCCATGGAGGCGGCCGCGGTCGTCGGCACCCGCCGGTACGTGATGGTGTCCTACTTCGGGGCGCGGACCGACCACGGCATCAGCCCGGACAACCCCTTCTTCGCGTACGCGGAGGCGAAGGCCGCCGCCGACGAGCACCTGACGGCGTCCTCGCTGGACTGGACGATCCTCGCCCCCAGCCGCCTCATCGACGAGCCGCCCACCGGCCGCATCGAGACCGCCGGGCAGGGCGCGACGGCGGGCTCGGTGAGCCGGGCCGACGTCGCCGCGGTGATCGTCCGGGCGCTGGACGACCCGGCCACGATCGGGCGGACGATCCGCTTCAACGGCGGCGCCACCCCGATCACCGAGGCCCTCCGCGACTGACACCGGTCCGGCGCTGCACCGCGATCACCTGCCTTCTCCCCGCCGCGGCGCGACCGCCGTCCAGCGTGTGAAGTTGAGGTGCGAATCGAACCCCGACTTCACACACGAGTCGAGCGCCAGCCCGACGCAGTGTGCCGTATGTCGGCCGGCCCGCAGAGGCGGGACCCTGTGCCCTGTTCCTCCGGCCCGAAAGGGCGTCTGATGGGAGGCGGAGGTGACCGGCCATGTCAGAACGGATCATCGTTGGCTATGACGGGTCGGACGGCGCGCGCGCTGCCCTGGCCTGGGCGCTGGACGAGGCGGGCCGGCGGGAGGCGACCGTCGAGGTCGTGCATGCCGACGATCTGCCGGAGTGGGCGCCCGCGGGGGGCCTGACGCCGTGCGCCGCGGCGCGGCCGGAGGGCTACGACGAGCTTCTGGCCGGCATGGTGGAGCGGGTGGTGTCCGGGGCCGCGAAGACCCATCCGCTGGTGAACGTGACCGCCGAGGTTCTGCGCGCGCATCCGTCCACCGCGCTGGTGGACCGGTCGGCGGGCGCCGCGCTGCTGGTGATCGGCGGGCGCGGGCACAGCCTGGTGGCCGGGCTTCTCGGCTCGGTGGCCTGTTCGGTCAGCGCACACGCCCACTGCCCGGTCGTCGTGGTCCGCGACGAGACGGACGCGGCCGGCCCGGCGACGACCGAGAGGCGGGCGACAGCCGGAACGGAACCTGGACCGGTGCCGGCCGGATCGGGAGCGGGGCCGGTGGTGGCCGGTGTGGACAGTTCGCCGCAGGCCGCGAAGGTGCTCGAGTTCGCCGCCGAACTGGCCGCCGAGCGTAAGGCCCCGCTGCGGGTGATCCGCACCTGGCCGCCGGTGAACGGGCTCTGGGAGGCGAACGCCCCGGCACGCCGGGCGGTGACCGCGCGGGAACGCGAGCCGTTCGACGCGCTGGTGGCCGCCCTGCGGGAGAACCACCCCGACCTGGAGATCACGGCCGAGGCCGCTGTGCAGCGCCCGGGAGTTGCCCTCGACGAGGCCGGCGCCGGGGCCCAACTGGTGGTGGTCGGCAGCCGGGGCCACGGCGCGATGCGAGGGCTGCTGCTCGGGTCGGTCAGCCGGCATCTGCTGCGGCGCTGCCCGTGCACGGTGGCAGTGGTTCACGGCCTCAACTGAGGCTGCTTGCGGCCGGGGACCCGATCCGGTGCAGGGTGCCGTCCGGGTCGACGTCGGCGAACTCGCGCAGCCCGTACGCCGTGTCCCCGACCCGGCCGAGGCGCCCCGGCGGGCCGGCGCGGGCCACTCGGCGTGCAGCCCGCCGGCCGCCTGCCACGACCCTGGTTTTCCGAAGGACCGGAAAGGGCAGACATCTTGGCACGACGATATGAGGAGGTCTGAGAACGATGGCTGACAGTGACCGCGAGGTTAACCGCAGCGCCCGCAGTGGTCGGTTCGTGAAGGAGAGCACCGCCGAGCGCGACCCGAAGCACACGTCGACCGAACACGTCGGCGGGGACAAGGGCGACCACGAGGTGAACCGCAGCACGAGCACCGGCCGCTTCGTCACGAAGACCACCGCGGAACTGCACCCCTCCACCACGGAGACCCAGCACGTCTGAGGCGTCACCCGAGCCGCCCGCCGCGTTCGTGGTGGGCGGCTTCGCCGTTCCCGGGGCGCTCAGCGCGACACCGATCAGCCCGGCATGATGCGGAAGACGGGGAAGCCCGGAGCCGCGGCGACGACGTCGGCCTCGGGCGAGTCGGCTTTCAGGCCGTCGAAGAAGGCGCCGGTCTCCCAGGCCCATTTGCGCAGGTAGAGCCGGATCAGCGGAGGCTTGTCGGCGTCCGCCACCTCGACCGGGACGAACCGTTCCCGGCGCCGGCCGAGCCGGAGCTCGCCCTCGCCGGCGGCCCGCAGGTTGCGGACCCACTGGGTGTGGCCGCGCGGGGCGAGCAGATAGCGCTCGCCGTCGTGGGTGAACAAGTTGACCACTGTGGTGCGGACCTCGCCGCTCTTGCGGCCGCGGACCGCGAGGACCCGGCTGCCGAGCAGGCTGATGCCCCGGGCGGTGAGCCATTTGGCGGCCTCGTTGAAGGCGTTCGTTGCGGTTTTCGGGGCCAGGTAGCGCATGCCGACTCCTTTGCGAGCAGTGTTCTCTGTGAGGAACAGTGAACACTTACGGTCGCTCTCAGTCAAGAGCAGTGCTCTCAATTGGGCCGTGGGGTCAACAGCCGACGGGCGAACCGGGCCTCGGCCACTGCCGCGGCGTGCACGACCGCCGGCAGCGTCACGGCGAACAGGACCGCTACGAAGAGGTAGAAGACGGCCGCCGTCGAGTACGAGACGTCGATGAACCCGAACAATTCCGGCTCCGCGGGCAGCGCCCATCCCCACAGCGACCACGTCACGCCACCGAGCACCCCGGCCCACCAGGTCGCGACGAAGCAGAACCCGGCAGTGCTGGGTACGACCCGGAGCACCGCGTGCGCCAGATCGCGCCACGACTGCGCATCGATGAGGACGCCTGCTCTGCCCGTACGATAGCGGGGCTGGAAAGCCGGTCCGTCCAGAACCCGGGCCAGGCGCTCCCGCTCCGCGTCGGCGAAGCCGCGCGCCATCAGCAACGTCGCCAGCAGAATCGGCACGCCGGCCCAGATCACCGCCAGGCCGAGGCCGAGGGCAAGGCCGGCCACGCAGACCACCATGGTGGCCAGACCGAGCGGAAATCCGGTGAGGACGTAACGGGTGTCCGGCCCCAGCCGCGACAGGAACCGGGTGGCCGGGGCGGGCGTGAGCGGCACATCGAGGTGGGTCGTCGTCATGCTTCGACGCTAGGCAACGGCGCTCCCCCGGCCGATACCGCGAGCCCGCCGATCGAGGGTAGTGCTAGCCCTACCGGAACCGGGAAGAGCGTAAAGCACCAGCCTACGCTGCGCATTCCATTTCGTCGTAATATTGGGCGAGAACACCTGATCGGGCGAAACCCATCGCTTAGGGTGGCAAACATGACTTCCCGGTTCGCCGATCTCAGCGTCAAGACCAAGATCCTAGGTGCGGTCGCTCTGGCCGCGCTGGTCGCGCTGATCGTCGGCGTCAACGGCCTCACGGGGCTCAGCTCCACGAGCGAGTCGGCGCAGCTGATCTACCGCAGCAACGTCGCCGGTATCAAGGCCGTCGCTCTGATCAGGACCATCGTGACGCAGGCCCGCTTGGACGTCACCAACCAAGCGATCTCGCCCGATAAGGCGACGACAGACAGATACGCTCAGGCGTTCGGCAAGGACGCGGAGGCCTTCGAAGCCGCGATGGCGGCGTACCGCGGCAGCTTCCCCGCCGGCGACCGGGACATCATCGACCAGGTCGACGCACAGTGGCAGGCCTACGTGACTGTCGTCCGGGAGAAACTGTTCCCCCTCGGTGAGCGCAACGCCATCCCCGAGTGGAACGCCGTCCGCAACGCCGAGGCGCTGCCGATCGCCGAGAAGATACAGGCGGACATCGCCGAACTCGACCGGACCGAGACCGCGGACGCCGCGAAGAACGCCGACGCCGCGAAGTCCACCTACGAGTCGATCCGGACCATCTCGCTGATCATCCTGATCGTCGGCCTGCTGCTGGCGCTGGCCGTCGGCCTGCTGGTCGCCACCCGGATCGTCCGCTCCCTCGCCGCGGTGCAGGACGTCTGCGAGGCGCTGGCACAGGGCGACCTCACCCACCGGACCGGCTTGACCGCCAACGACGAGACCGGGCGGATGGGCCGGTCGCTCGACGCCGCGACCGTCTCGCTGCGCGACACCGTCGTGACCATCGAGGGTTCGGCCACCTCCTTGGCCGGCGCCAGCGAGGAGATGACCAGCACCGCTGCGCAGATCGCCGGCTCGGCCCAGGACGCCGCGCTCCAGTCGCAGTCGGTCTCGAGCGCCGCCGAGGAGATCTCACGTAGCGTGGACACCGTCTCCGCCGGCAGCGAGGAGATGGGCGCGTCGATCCGGGAGATCTCGCAGAACGCCAGCGAGGCGGCCCAGGTCGCCGCCGAGGCGGTCAGCCTGGCCTCCGAGACGTCGGCCACGATGAACAAGCTCGGTGAGTCCTCGGCCGAGATCGGCAACGTGATCAAGGTGATCACCTCGATCGCCGAGCAGACAAACCTGCTCGCCCTGAACGCGACGATCGAGGCGGCCCGCGCGGGCGACGCCGGCAAGGGGTTCGCGGTGGTCGCGTCGGAGGTCAAGGACCTGGCCCAGGAGACGGCCCGGGCCACCGAGGACATCTCCCGGCGGGTGGAGACCATCCAGGCGGACACCGAGGGCGCGGTCCACGCGATCGAGCGGATCTCCGAGGTGATCGGCCGGATCAGCGACTTCCAGACCACGATCGCCTCGGCCGTCGAGGAGCAGACCGCGACGACGGCCGAGATGAACCGCAGCGTCACCGAGGCGGCCACCGGCACCGGGGACATCTCGCGCAGCATCACCGGAGTGGCGCAGTCGGCGGAGAGCACCAGCCGCGGCGTCGCCGAGACCCAGCAGGCCATCGCCGAACTGGCCCGGATGTCGACCGACCTGAACACGCTGGTCGCCCGCTTCCGCGTCTGACGCCGGTCCGCCGGCCTTTCCTCGTCACCGTCGCCGCCCTATAGTCGGGTCCGACTATTAGGAGGCGAGTGATTCCCATGGCGCGACGGAAGGTCTCGAACACGCTGGCGCTGGCCGTGCTGGGCCTGCTCCAGGAGAAGTCGATGCACCCCTACGAGATGGCCGCCACGCTGCGCGAGCGGGGCAAGGACACCAGCTTCAAAATCACCACCGGATCGCTGTACGACACGGTGGCGTCCCTCGTCCGGATTGAGTGGATCAGTCCGGTGGAGACGGTGCGCGACGGCCGGCGCCCCGAGCGGACCGTCTACACCACCACCGCGACCGGGCAGGACGAGTTCGTCCGGTGGGTGGACGAGCTGATCCGCACCCCTGCCGCGGAGTACCCGAAGTTCATGGCCGCGGTCTCCTATCTCGGGGCGCTGGGACCGGACCGCGCGGTCGCGGCGCTCGACGAGCGCGCCGGCCACCTGGCGCGGCAGATCGAGGAGACCCGGCAGATGCTCGGCGAGACGGTCGGCGCCGGCGTGCTCCCCCGGCTCTTCATGATCGAAGCGGAGTACGCGCTGCACGTCAGCGAGGCGGAGCACGCCTGGACGGTGCAGGCCCGTGACGAGATCCGGGACGGGACACTCTCCTGGCCCGACGTGGAACGGACCGCCGACGGATGGACCTGGAAGGCCGGCTCATGATCGACGTGTTGATCGCGGGCGCCGGGCCGGCGGGGCTCATGCTCGCCTGCGAGCTGCGACTGGCCGGGGTCGGGGTCGTGGTGGTGGAACGGGACGAGGAACGGCCGGACCACTGTCGCGGGTTCACGCTGAACGCCCGCTCCCTGGACCTGCTGGCGCGCCGCGGGCTCGCCGGGCCGCTGATCGCCTCGGGCTGGCAGGCGCCCCAGGCCCCGTTCACGTCCCTGCCGGTGACGCTCGGGCTGGCGGGGGCGTGCACCGATCACCCGTACACGCTGGGGATCCCGCAGACCCTGGTGGAGGAGTTCCTGGAGGAGCGGGCCATCGCCCTCGGGGCCGAGATCCGGCGCGGGCGGGAGCTGACCGCCCTCGACGTGACGGCCGGCCCGGTCGTCGCCACGGTCGGCGGGGACCGGCTCCAGGCGTCGTACGTCGTCGGCTGCGACGGTGGCCGCAGCACTGTGCGCAAGCAGGCCGGGATCGCGTTCCCAGGGACCGCTGCGACCCGGCACTCCCTGCTCGGGGACGTGGAACTGGCCGACCCGGACGCCCTGTCGTTCGGGACGACCACCGGCCCCGGGGGCGCGGTGCTCACCATCCCGCGGCCCGGACACGTCCGGGTGATCGCCGACGACCCGGATCCCGGCGTGCCGGCCACACTGGACGGGTTGCGCGCCGCGGTGGAGCGGGCCCTGGGGCGGCGCGTGGAGCTGGTCGCACCGCGATGGGTGACCCGGTTCGGCAACGCGGCGCGGCAGGCCGAACGCTACGTCAGCGGGCGCGTGCTGCTGGCCGGGGACGCCGCGCACATCCACCCGCCGGCGGGCGCGATCGGCGTGAACGTGGCCCTCGACGACGCGATCAACCTGGGCTGGAAACTGGCGGCGACGGTGCACGGGACGGCGCCCGGCCACCTGCTGGAGACGTACCACACCGAGCGGCACGCCGCGGGTGAGCGGGTGCTGGCCGCCACCCGGGCCCAGGAGTGGCTCGGCACCGCCGGCGACGAGGCACGGCCGCTGCTGGAGTTCCTGACCCGGGTGGCCGGGCACCCGGCGGGCGGGCTGGCGTTCGCCGAGGCGGTGACCGCGCTGGACACCAGATATCCGATGACGCCCGGCGGGGATCATCCGTGGCTCGGGAGGCTCTGTCCCGATCTGCGCCTGTCCGGGCCGGGCGGGGAGACCGATGTGGTCACCGAGCTGACCGGTGGACGGTTCGTGCTGGTCGGCGCTTCACCAGGCCGGTGGGCGGGACAGTTGCGGGCGGTGGAGGCGCCGTCCCCCGAGCTGGGTGCGTTCCTGCTGCGCCCGGACGGGCATCTCGCCTGGGTCGCACGCGGCGCGGACGACCGTCCGGACGAGGCGCTGCGTCACTGGCTGGGCTCCGCGTAGGCGGACACCCGGGTGCGCAACAGCTCGTACTGGTCGCGGCAGCGCCGTGGCGGGCCGGGTGGACGCTGCTGGGGGACGCCGGCGGTGACCACCTCGCCCGGATGGAACTGGTCGGCGGTGAGATCGACCTCGCGGCCGTCGGGCAGCCGGTTCCAGTAGTGGTGACCGACCTTGACCCCGTCGATGAGCACGTCGCCGAGGACGAGGTCACCGCCCAGCAGGTCATGGACCACCAGCGCGGTGACCCCGCACTGCCCGCGGGCGGGGTTGCCGGGACTCCAGCCGGGCAGGTCGTGGGGGTCGCAGGTGTCGGCGCCCCACGCCGCGCGAAGGAGGGGCCGGAGAAGTTCGACGTCGTCCATGCCGGAAAGTCTGGGCCCTCGACGAGGTCGAGAGTCAACCACGGGCTCGGTCAGCCGGAACCGTCTCCGGTGGAAGGCGACAGCGCGGGGATCAAGGCTTCGATCTCCGGCGGCAGCCGTTCGAGGACGTCGGTCTCGCCGGACCGGTCCGCGTAGCGGGCGTAACTGCCGCGCAGGCCGACCAGACGGGCAACCGGGGCGAGCACGGCGAACAGCGGCCGCTGGACGATCCGGGGCGGGCTGGTGAAGCGGATGGTGTCGTCGAACTCGCGGGCCAGCAGAGCGGCCTGAAGCAGGCCGGGGCGCCCGTTCCGGTCGGTCCGGCCGTCGCGGGCCAGCCCGAACAGGTTGCGGATCATGGTTTCGAACCGGTGGCCGGGGTCCACCTCGACGACGACCCACGCGGTCTCCTCGCCGGCGTTCCACCAGTCGTGCGGGGTGCCCGGCGGGATCACCACCCGGGTTCCCGGTCCGGCGCGCCGTTCGGCGCCGTCGAGCCGGAACGCGAGGGTTCCCCGCACGACGGTGAAAGCTTCGGTACTGCACGGGTGGACATGTTCACCGGCGACGGCGGCGCCCGGTGCGGCGTACAGGTCGGCCACGAGTGGGGCGCTGCCGGAGTTCGGGGAGCGCCGGACGATGCCACGTTCTCCCGTGACGGGGTTCTCGATCACTGGGTTGCTCCTGCCATGGTGGGACTCGGTCGTCATGGACGCTTCGCGGGCCGGGTCGCAAGGACAATGGGCCGTTCGGATGCCGGCCGCCTATGTCACCTCACCGAGGGTCAGGCAGTGCAAGATCGCCGTCGCGGCTGCGACCAGCCAGATGACCGCCGCCGGCGCCACGGCCACGCCGGTCAGGCCGCGGCGCAGGTGGACGACGACGGCGCCCGCCATCGGCAGCACCGCCCCGGCGGCAGCGGCGATCCCGACTGGCGGGTAGGTCAATCCGCCGAGGAGGCCGGGCGACAGGCCGAGTCGATCGCGGAGTTGCAGCGAGTCCCTCGCCCCGGTGAACTTGCGGACTGCTTCTCCTCGCGGTCGACCGCGAGATCGCCGGTGACGACGAACCGGTCGCGATAGCCGATCGCCCGCAGGTGCGAGCGCTGGTGGAGGCGGACGACCCGGCCGCGAACTTCGCGGAGGCGGCCCGTTTCGGGGCGGAGACGCTGGTGCGGCTGTACCCGATCTACCGCGCCTTCGAGCAGGCGGTCGCCGCCGAGCCGGCTCTGCGCGAACCCTGGCGCGATTACCAGCAGCGCCGGCGCAGCGACACGCGCCGCCTGGTCGTCGCTCTGGACGAGGCCGGACGCCTACGGCCGGGGCTGTCGGTGGAGCGGGCGGTCGACACCGTGTGGTCGATCGTCACGTGGCACACGGTGGCGCTGCTGGTCGAGGAGCGCGGCTGGGGTCACGACGAACTCGGACCATGGCTGGAAGATCTGCTCACGACCCTGCTGACCGGGCCCGGCCACGGTGCCGGCACCGGAGGCCGGGCGAGCTGAAGGTTCGCCGGCGTTCTTCCTGTCACGATCGGGCGCATGCCGGACATGGAGAGACGTGAGCTCTGAAGAACGGTTCCGGCGCGTCTACGCCGGCAACTTCGAAGCGCTGCTCGCGTACGCGTCCCGCCGGGTCGAGCAGCCGGACGACGCCGCCGACGTGGTCGCGGAGACCTTCCTGGTGGCCTGGCGGCGCAGCACCGCCCTGCCGCCCGACGACGAGGTACGGCTGTGGCTGTACGCGGTGGCCCGCCGCGTGCTGGCGAACCACCACCGGGGCGGGACACGCCGGATCCGGCTGGGCGAGCGGCTGCGGCAGCGCCTGACCGCGGTGTCCACGCCCGACCCGGCCAACGAGGTGCCGCAGCGGCTCGCCGTGCGGGCGGCGCTGCGCCAGTTGAACGAGACGGACCGGGAGATGCTGCTGCTCACCACCTGGGAGGGCCTGGAACCTCGGGAGGCGGCGGCAGTGGTGGGGGTGAGCCCGGCCGCCGCGCGGACCCGGCTGTCGCGGGCCCGGGCCCGGCTGCGCGAACTCGTCGGTGACGACCGCGGCTCACCCGGACATGTACTCGACGTCCTGGCCGTACCCGTCCCGGAGGAGGGCAGATGACCGACGAGCACCTCGACCACCTGGTTCGCGACGCCGACCCCTATCGACCGGAGATCGTCGAGCGCCTCGACGGGGCGGACCAGCATCTCCTGGAGGAGATCATGTCCACCCCGAAACTCGACTCCCCGGCCAGACCGCTGCGCCGGACCCTGGCTCGCCGGCTCGCCGGCGCGGTGGCCGCCGCCGCGGCGGTGGCCGGCATCATCGCCACCTCGTCGCTGTGGCGGGCGCCGTCGGCCGAGATGTACGCGGGGCCGTCCGGTCTGCCCAGCGCGAGCCCCGCAACGATCAGCGGGTGGGAACTCGACCTGAAAGCCGCGCAGGGCCACCCGCGGCTGCTGATCGACGAGCCGGGCTGGAGAACGGATCACGTCACCGGGTTCGCCGAGGAAAGCGGCACCATCGGCTTCGTCAACGGCGACCGCAGCCTCAAGGTGAACTGGTACCCGGACGAGCAGTACCAGGGCTACTACCAGGATCGGCTGCACGTCAGCGCGCCGGAGCCGGCCACTGTGGCGGACCGCCCGGCCAGCATCTTCACCTACACCAAGAGCGACCTGGCGGCCATGCTCGAGCCGCAGGGCGGCACGTTCGTCGAGTTCCGCGCCGGAGGTGGGTGGACGCGGGCCGGCTTCGACGCGATGCTCACCCGGGTGATCAAGGTGGATGCCGAAACCTTCCTCAAGGCCCTGCCGCCGGAGATCGTGACGCCGGGTGACGTCCGGACCGAGGCTGCCAAGATCATGGCGGACATGCCGACCCCGCCCGGCTTCGACGTGGCGGTGCTGGAGAACTCCGAGGCCAACGACCCTTACCAGTTCGGCGCCGCGGTGTCCGGCCGGGTCGCCTGCGACTGGATCGCCGAGTGGATCCGCGCCGACGAGGCGGGCGACGAAGCGGCGGCCGCGCGGGCCGCTGCCGCCTTGAGCACCAGTCACCGGTGGAAGGTGCTGCACGACATGAACGACGAGGGAGACTATCCCGAGGTGGTCTGGGAGTACGCCGACACGATCGCTGACGGCGACGTCCCGAAGCAGTACAAGGACGGCCTGGGCTGCTGACCGGACGGGCTCACCGGCTCGCCGGCCGGATCAGAGCGATGCCGTAGGCGACGAGCCACCCGACCCAGATCAGCCAGCCGGCGAGGCCGAGCAGCCCGATCAGGCCGGGGTCCTCGATCACCAGCGGGCCGAGGGCGGCCGAGGCGAACTGCAGCACGGCCGCCGACAGGCCGAGCCCGGCCGTCCACCGGCGGATCAGCCCGGCGCGCAGGCCGGCGAGCGACAGGCCGGTCAGGGCGAGCGCCAGAAAGGTCCCGTTCAGGACGAACAGCGCGTCGTGCAGCGCCCACAGGGCCTTCTCCGGCGTGACGGTCAAGGCCAGCCGGGCGGCCGTCACGCCGGTGAAGGTGAGGTTCTGCAGGATGATCCCGGCCAGCCCGACCAGGGCCCACGCGGTCCCGTTCAGCACGGCCACCACCCCGGCGCCGAAGACGGTCGCGAGGGCCCAGGCGATCGGCGCGAGCGCTGTCGTGCCGCGGACCAGGTCCTCGTGGCCGGTGAAGAAGCCGAGGTCGGCCGAGCCGGTGGACGGCAGCCCGGCCGGGACGAGGAGAAGGTTGAGCGAGAGGATCACGGCGGCGAAGCCGATCCCGGCGAGGCCGGCAGTTTTCCGTGTCATGCATTCAATATATGATGCGGAAAGTGAAAGGGACAGGAATGCGGAAGTACGACTCACTGCGCCGCGCGGCGAAGGCGGCCGAGACCAGGGGTGAGATCGCCGCCGCGGCCCGGCGCCTGTTCGTGACCCAGGGCTGGGCGGCGACCACGATCCGCGCCGTGGCCCAGGAGGCAGGCGTCTCGGTGCCGACCGTCTACGCGGCGTACGGCAACAAGACCGGCCTCGTGCAGGCCCTCGCCGACGCGGCGGACGCCGAGGCCGGCCCTGGCCTGTCGCTGGCCGCGATCGAGGCGGCGGAGGGCGACCCGGTGCGGCAGCTCGCGGCGATGACCGGCTACGACCGGCGGCTCTTCGAGCGGGCGGGCGACGTGATCACACTGGTCCGCGAGGCCGGCCGGGTCGAACCGGCACTGGCCGGGGCCTACCGGGAGGGGCGCCGCACAGCGGACGGCCTCCGGCGGCAGGTCTTCTCGTCCTGGTCGCTGCGGGACGGGCTGGAGGTCGGCACGGCCGTCGACGTCTATGCCGCCATCTGCAACATCGACGTCTACACCACGCTGACCGGCGAGCGCGGGTGGACGCCCGACCGGGTGGAGGCCTGGTGGACCGGGGTGCTGGCCCGCGAGCTGCTGTAGTCCGTACGATCGGCCCGTGCTGGCATACACCGTCGGGGTCGTGCTGTTCGTGATCGGCCTGTGCCTCTCGCTCGCGCTGCACGAGGCGGGACATCTGCTCACCGCACGGGCCTTCGGGATGCGGGTGCGGCGCTACTTCGTCGGGCGCGGTCCCACCGTGTTCTCGTTCCGGCGCGGCCACACCGAGTACGGGGTGAAGGCCCTCCCGATCGGCGGGTTCTGCGACATCGCCGGGCTGACCGCCCTCGACGAGCTGACGGCCGAGGAACGCCCGCGGGCCATGTGGCGGTTCGCCGCCTGGAAACGAACCGTGGTGATGGCCTCCGGCGCGGTCATGCACGTGCTGCTCGCGGTGATCATCCTCTATCTGCTGGCGATCAGCAGCGGCCTGCCCAACCTCAACCCGGTCGCCCAGCCGGTGGTGGCGGCGACCAACTGCGTCACCGCGACCGAGTGCCCGGCCGCCGCGGCGGGACTGCGCGCCGACGACCGGATCGTCGCGGTGGGCGCCATCACGACGCGACGGTGGAGCGATGTGCTCGCGGCGGTGCAGGCCGCGAACGGGCCGACCGCCGTCACCGTCCGGCGGGGCGGCCAGACGCTCACGCTCACCGTGGACATCGCGCGGGTGCGGCGCGCCGGCAGCGACGGCGCGGTCCGGGAGATCGGCATGATGGGCGCCACGGCGCAGCAGCCGCCCGCCTTCCTGCGGTACGGGCCGGTGGCGGCCGTCGGCGCGACTGCTTCGTTCACCGGGGAGCTCGTCACGCGTACTTTCACGCAGTTGATCGCCTTCCCGCAGCGGATCCCGGCGGTGGTCGAGGCGATCGGCGGCGCCGAACGCGACCCGGAGACGCCGATCAGCATGGTCGGCGCCGGCCGGCTCGGCGGCGAGGCCGCCGAGCGCGGCCTCTGGGAGATCTTCTTCCTGCTGCTGGCCAGCCTCAACCTCTTCCTGGCGGTCTTCAACCTGCTGCCCCTGCTACCGCTGGACGGCGGGCACATCGCCATCATCTGGTACGAACGGACGCGTGACGCCCTGCGCCGGCTCCGCGGACGGCCGGCCGCGGGCCCGGTCGACTTCACCCGGCTGGTGCCGGTGACGATGGTCCTGGTCCTGCTCGGCGGCGCCGTCATGCTGCTGACCATCACCGCCGACGTGGTCAACCCGGTGCGGCTCTCCTAGCGCCGTGCCTTCCCGGCCGGCTCGGGAGTGGTGCTACTCCGGTTCACGGCGCAGCGCGGTCAGCGCGGCGTCGTCCTCCGCCGCGACGGCGAAGCGGGTGATCAGGTGCTCGCACAGCTGCTCCGCGGTGAGATGCCGGCCCCGGCCATCGCCTCACACACCGCCGTCACCCCCTCGCCGAACGAGTGGCCGCGCCTCTCCACCAGCCCGTCGGTGTAGAGCAGCACCGTCGCCCCCGGCGCCGGCCGCATTTCATGGGTGGAGCGCCGGGCCCGCACCCGCGCGCCGAGCAGCGGCTCCGACGCGCTTTCCAGCACCCGCACCGCACCGTCCGGGCCGAGCAGCAACGGCGGCGGGTGCCCGGCGTTCGACCAGCGCATCTCGACGTACGCAGCGTTGTAGATCATGATCAGGTCCGGGACCGGCCGGTCAGGAGCGCCCCCGCGAGAACTGCCCGGTGGGCACCACGTCGGCGACCGGCGAGAATCCGCCCAGGTCGCGGACCCGCACCGGCTGGATCCGGAACTCCCACGTGTGCCCGGCGGTCAGCCACCCGGCGGTCCAGGTGGTGTCGGTGAGCGGGAACGGCAACTGCTGCCAGCCCTGCCCCTCGGTGACGTCGCGCTGCCACACGTAGTAGCCGGTCGCCCCGGCCACCGGCGCCCACGCGAGGGTGGCCTGGAAGTCCCCCGGCTCGGCCACCAGCCACGCCGGCGCCCCGAACAGCGGCACGTCCGGGATCGCGCCGAACGGCCGGCCGATCCCGGCGTGCGCGGCCAGCCCGTTCGCGTAGTTGGCGGCGATCCGCAGCTCACCGCGCGGGTTGGGGTGGGTGCCGTCATAGGTGTCGGCCACCGGGTCCCACCCGGCGGGCACACCGAGCACGTGGATCGGCGACGCGGTCGTCGTCAGCGAAGCCGCCACCGTGCTCAGCCGCCCGTTGTACTCGTTGATCTTGTCGCGCAGCGCCGCCGCGTCGTTCGGCAGGACCGCGCCGAGAATCAGCCGCAACCGCGGGTTGGCAGAGCGGGCATTGGCGACGAACGCCCGCAACGCCACCTCGGCGTCCGCCGCGCTGCCCACCCACGCCAGATCGTTGATGCCGAGGTGGACCAGCAGCACATCGGCCCGCGACGAGGTCAGGTCGGCCGCGAGCCGGTCCTTCGCGACCGCCAGGGTCTCCCCCCACACGGCGGCGTGCTGCCGGTCGAAGCGGGCGTCCACGTACTGCTGGGAGCCGTGCTGCCCGGTCGCGCGGTCGTACAGATCGGTCCGCGGCCCGACCAGGTCGAAAGCCGCCCGGGCGGCGGTCAGATGGCGCGCCAGCCGGTAGCGCCAGGTCCAGTCGCCGCTCGACCCCTGGCTGATCGAGTCACCGACCACCATGATCCGGGGCACGGCGGCCGCGACGGCCGGCGCCGGGGCGACGGCCACGAGCGCGACGGCGAGGAGCGCGGACAGAGCGACGGCGATCTGACGGACCCGCATGGCGATCAATATACGGCCGAGGCGCAACCACCTGCCTAGGCGCGCGGCGTGCTCTCCTCGAAGAGGAGAAGGGTGCGGGTGCTGACGACGCCCTGCATGCCCTGGATCTCGTCCAGGACCAGGTGCCGCAGCTCGGTGTTGTCGGCGACCCGGACCAGCAGAATCACGTCGAAGTCGCCGCCGACCAGGCCGATGTGGACGACGCCCGGCAACCCCTGGAGGCGGCCGAGGACCTCGCGCCAGTTGGCCTGCTGGAGGTTGAGGGTCACGTACGCCGCGGTGGTCAGGCCGGCGGCCACCGGGTCGACGTCCGCGTGGTACCCGCGGATCACCCCGGTCTCCTGGAGCCGGGACACCCGGCTGTAGGCGTTCGCACGGGAGATGTGCAGTGTCTCGGCCAGGGTGCGGATCGACATCCGGGCGTCCCGGCGCAGCTCGGCGAGGATCCGCCGGTCGGTCTCGTCGAGCACGGTGCCACCTGTCTCGTCGGCGTGCGCCGCGACCGGCCGGGACGAGACGATCGGCTCCCGGATGGCGGGCAAGGTGAACCATTTTCTCAGCTTCACGCCGACAATGGCGTTCAATTGGTCGGCCAACAAGAATCCGTGCATGACACGTGACGCAGCTCACCTGCTGCCGTCCGCGGAGCCCGTGATGCTCATCGACGCGGACGGCAACCCCGTTCCGGTCGGCACCGGCATGCCGGACGACGACGCGCTCATCCGCGCGTACGCCGGGCTGGTCGCCGCCCGCCGCCTCAACGACCAGGCCTACGCCCTGGTCCGCCAGGGACGCCTCGCCGTCTATCCGTCCTCGCACGGGCAGGAGGCGTGCCAGGTCGCGGCCGCGCACGTCCTCGACGACGGCGACTGGCTGTTCCCCACCTATCGCGACACCGCCGCCATCGCGGCCCGCGGCGTCGACCCGGTGCAGGCACTCACCCTGCTCAAAGGTGACTGGCACAGCGGGTACGACCCGGTCGCCACGCGCGTCGCCCCGCAGGCCACCCCCCTGGCGACACACCTGCTGCACGCGGTCGGCGTCGCCCACGCGGCCCGGCTGCGCGGCGAGAACACCGTGGTCATGGCGATCTGTGGCGACGGCGCGACCAGTGAGGGCGACTTCCACGAGGCGCTCAACTTCGCCGCCGTGTTCCGCACCCCGGTCGTCTTCTTCGTGCAGAACAACGAGTACGCGATCTCGGTGCCCCTGTCGCGGCAGACCGCGGCGCCCTCCCTGGCACACAAAGGCATCGGGTACGGCGTACCCGGCGAACGCGTCGACGGCAACGACGTGGCCGCGCTGCTGACCGTGCTCGGCGCCGCCGTGAAGAGTGCCCGCGCGGGCGGCGGACCGCAGCTGATCGAGGCGCACACCTACCGCGTGCAGGCGCACACCAACGCCGACGACGCCAGCCGGTACCGTGCGGACGACGAGGTGGCGCCGTGGCTCGCCCGCGACCCGATCACCCGGCTGGAGACCTACCTGCGGGGCCGCGAGCTTCTCGACGATCACATCAAGGCGGGGTACGCCGAAGCGGCCGAGCGGATGGCGGAGCGCCTGCGGGCCGGCCTGAACGCCGACGAGGTCGCCGACTACCGCGACCTGTTCCGGCACGTCTACGCCGAACCCACGCCGCAGCTGCGCGAACAGGAAGCGCTGATCGCCGACGAACTGTCCCGCGAGGAGGCCCGCTGATGGCGCCCGAGAAGCTCACCATGGCCACCGCCCTCAACCGGGCGCTGCGCGACGCCATGCACGCCGACGAATCGGTGGTCGTCTTCGGCGAGGACGTCGGCCCGCTCGGCGGCGTCTTCCGGATCACCGACGGGCTGACCGCCGAATTCGGCCCGGACCGCTGCTTCGACACGCCGCTCGCCGAATCGGGCATCCTCGGCATGGCGATCGGGATGGCGATGAACGGCATGCGGCCGGTGGTCGAGATGCAGTTCGACGCGTTCGCGTACCCGGCGTTCGAGCAGCTGGTCAGCCACGCCGCGAAAATGCGCAACCGGACCCGGGGCCGGGTCGGCGCACCGCTGGTCATCCGGGTCCCGTACGCGGGCGGCATCGGCGGGGTGGAACACCACTGCGACTCGTCCGAGGCCTATTACGCGCACACCCCCGGACTGCACGTGCTGGCGCCGTCCGGGCCGGCCGACGCCTACGGGCTGCTGCGGGAAGCCATCGCGTCACCGGATCCCGTGGTGTTCCTGGAGCCCAAGAAACTGTACTTCGCGCGTACCGAAGCTGATCTCTCGGAAGCGGTGGCACCGATCGGCCGGGCAGCGATCCGCCGGGCCGGCACCGACGCCACGCTGATCGCCTACGGCCCGGCGGTGCCGGTCGCGCTGGAGGCCGCCGAGGCCGCCGCGCAGGAAGGCCGCAGCCTCCAGGTGGTCGACGTGCGATCGATCGTGCCGTTCGACGACGAGACGGTGTGTGCGGCGGTGCGCTCGACCGGGCGGGCCGTGGTGGTCGCGGAGGCAGCGGGCTTCGCGAGCGTGGCCTCCGAGATCGCCGGCCGGGTGATGGAACGATGCTTCCACTCGCTGCACGCGCCGGTCCGCAAGGTGACCGGAATGGACATCCCGTACCCGCCGCCGAAACTGGAGCACTTCCAGCTCCCGTCGGTGGACCGCATCCTCGACGCGGTGGACGACCTGCAGTGGGAGGAGGCGTGAGCAACCACGTCTTCACGCTGCCGGACCTCGGTGAGGGGCTGACCGAGGCGGAGATCGTCCGCTGGCTGGTCGGCGACGGCGACGTGATCGAAATTGATCAGCCGGTGGTGGAGGTGGAGACCGCGAAGGCGGTCGTCGAGGTGCCGTCGCCGCGGGCCGGGCGGGTGGCCGTGCGGCATGCGATGGAGGGTACGACGCTGGATGTGGGGGCGCCGCTGCTGACGGTCGCGGTGTTGTCGCCGGCTGACTCGCCCGTTACGGCCCCGGCTTCTGCCTCGGGTGCGGCCCCCGATTCGGGCTTGACTTCTGCCTCCGGCGCGGCCCCCGCTTCGAACTTGACTTCTGCCTCCGGCGCGGCCCCCGCTTCGGCCTCGGGCGCGGCCTCTGTTGCGGCTGAGGTTTATCGGGAGGAGGAGCAGGCTGGGTCCGGCAACGTCCTGGTGGGGTACGGGACCAAGGCTACGGTCTCGTCGGCCCGGAGCCGGCGGCCACGTCGTGCGGTCGCCACGCCGCGCCCGGATGGAGCGCCGCGAGTGATCTCGCCGATCGTGCGGCGGCTGGCCCGGGAGGCCGGGGTGGACCTATCGAAGATCCAGGGCACCGGGCCCGGTGGGGTGATCACCCGGCGGGATCTGCCGCTGTCTGTTCCGGCGGCTTCCGCAACCGCCTCCGCTCCGGCGGGCGGCTCCACTCCCGCGGGTGGCTCCACTCCCCCGGGTGGCTCCACTCCCCCGGGTGGCTCCACTCCCCCGGGTGGCTCCACTCCCCCGGGTGGCTCCACTCCCCCGGGTGGCTCCACTCCCCCGGGCGGTTCAGCTTCCGGCGTGGTGGCGGATTCGCTGGCGGCCGCGGGTGAGCGGCGGGTGCCGTTGAGCGGGTTCCGCAAGGCAGTGTCGGCGGTGCTGAGCCGCAGCCGCGCGGAGATCCCGGAGGCGACCGTCTGGGTCGACGTCGACGCGACCGCCTTGTGGGAGCTGCGGGAACGCACGCGCGGGCAGGCCGGGTCGCCGGGGCTGCTGGCCTACATCGCGCGGTTCGTTACTGCGGGTTTGCGGGCCTACCCGGTACTCAATGCCCGCCTGGACACCGACCGCCAGGAGATCGTCCAGCTCGACGCGATCAACCTGGGCATCGCCGTCCAGACCGACCGCGGCCTGGTCGTGCCGGCCGTGACCGACGCGCAGACGATGACCGCGACCCAGCTCGACGCCGCGATCCGGGACGTCACCGCGCGGGCCCGCCACAACCAGTGCACCCCGGCCGAGTTGACCGCGGGCACGTTCACGCTGAACAACTACGGCGCCTTCCGCGTCGACGGCAGCGCCGCGATCATCAACCACCCGCAGGTGGCCATGCTCGGCCTCGGCCGCATCATGGACCGGCCGTGGGTGGTCGACGGCGCTCTGACCGTACGGAAGATCACCCAGCTCTCGTTCGTCTTCGACCACCGCGTCTGCGACGGCGGCACAGCCGCCGGCTTCATCCGCGCGGTGGCCGACGCGATGGAGGATCCGCTGTCGGCGCTGGCCCGCCTCTGACGTAGGACGCCGGGCCGGCGTGGTCGGCCCGGCGTCCCCGGCCCGGCGCGGCGCCGTTGGCGCGGCGTGGTCCGGCCCGGCGCCGTTGGCGCGGCGTCGTCCGGCCCGGCGCCGTCGGCCGGCGTCGTCCGGCCCGGCGCCGTCGGCCGGCGTCTTCCGGGCCGGCGCGGTCAGCCAGGCGCGGTCGGGCCGGGTCCGGGCCTGGCAGATCAGGAATGGGCGGCTGGGATTGAGCGGGTAAGGGCGAGTCCTCCGACTGCTAGGCCGGCCACGCCCAGGACGACCGCGATGACGGCGCCGGCCAGGCCGTTACCGGTGCCCAGGCCACCGGCGGCGTTGACGCCGTGGATGCCGCCGATGACCACGCCGGCGAAGGCGAGGGCCAGGGAGACCAGAGCGCCGGCGCGGTGACGGCGGCGCATGGCACGTACCCCGAAGATCACGCTGGTCAGCGCGATCACCAGGGCCAGGGTCGGCACCGTACGGCCGGTGCCGACCTGATAGCCGGCGGCGAGCAGAGTTGCGGTGAAAGTCATGTCTGGATCGTTGCGGGCGCGGCCAACGGCGTCTTCGGGCGGCGAGCGGCAGACGGTACGCCCGCCGACGTAGTTGACGCAATCCACGTTCACGCTTTTCGACGTACGCGCGACGCGCCCCCACCTCCTAGGATCGCGGCATGCGGGAACGGGTGCAGGACCTGCTGCTGGCCCTCTTCGTCACGGTGATGCAGGTCCAGGGCACCATGACGCGCGTGGCCGGTGAGCCGGAGGCAGTGGTGCGTCCGCTGGACGCCCTGGGTTACGGCCTGCTCGCGCTCGGCGGCGTGGTGCTGGTGGCACGCCGGCGCTGGCCGGTGGCGGTGTTCGTGGTGACGGCGGGAGCCAGCCTCATCTATTACGGCTTGGACTTCCCGGACGGGCCGGGATGGCTCGGGCTGTTCGTGGCGCTTTACACGCTGACGGCCCTCGGTGACGGGCGCCGGTCGGTGTTGATCGCCGGTGCGGGCATCACGATCCTGGCCGTCGGCTGGCTGGTCGCGGCCGCCGGGATCGAGCCGCGGGCCGCGCTCGGCTGGGTGTTCTTCCGGATCGGCGCCTCGATCATGAGCGCGGCGCTGGGCGAGAGCGTCCGCTCCCGGCGGGTCATCGCCGTCGAGGCGCTGGCCCGCGCCGAACTGGCGGAGCGGACCCGGGAACAGGAGGCGAACGCCCGGGTCGACGCGGAGCGGTTGCGTATCGCCCGCGAGGTGCACGACACGGTGGCGCACGCGATCGCCATCATCAACGTCCAGTCCGGGGTGACCGCGCACGTGCTCGACAAGCGGCCGGAGCACGCGCGGGAGGCGTTGCGGGTGATCGAGCAGACGAGTTCGCGCGCGTTGCGGGAAATGCGCACCGTGCTTGGCGTGCTGCACGACGACTCCCCCGAGCGCGACTCGCCCAGCGACGCTGACCGCGGCCCAGACACCCACCGCTACCCCCACGCTCACCGCGACCGCGACCGCGACGCTCACCGCGACACCCACGGCCACCGCGACCCCCACGCCCACCGCGACCCCCACGCTGACCGCGACAGCGACCGCGAACTCGGCTTCGGCCCTGTGCGCGGCCCGGACGATCTCGGTGAGTTGCTCGCGGGGGCGCGGGAGGCTGGGCTCGACGTGGTGGCCGAGCCCGCGGAACTGCCGGCGGCAGCGCCGGGCGCGGTGGGCAACGCGGTGTACCGCATCGTGCAGGAGTCGCTGTCCAACGTGCTCCGGCACGCCGGGCCGACCCGGGTCACGGTGGCCGTCGAGCACGACGACCGTGACGTGCGGGTCCGGATCAGCGACGAGGGGCCGGGCGGTCGCGGGATCCCGGGGATGCGCGAACGCTGCCGGCTTTTGGGCGGGGAACTGCAGGCGGGGCCGGCGCCGGGCGGCGGATTCGAGGTCACCGCCCGGTTGCCGGTGGAGCGACCATGAGCGCGGGGGACGGGTCGTGACCATGATCCGGGTGCTGCTCGCCGACGACGAGAAGCTCGTGCGGTCCGGGTTCCGGTTGCTGCTGGACCTGGAGGACGACATCACGGTGGTGGGTGAGGCGGCGACCGGCGCCGAGGCGGTGGAGCTGGCCCGGGCCACCCGGCCGGACGTCGTGCTGATGGACATCCGCATGCCGAAGATGGACGGCATCGAGGCGACACGGCAGATCGCGTCGGCCACCGGGTTGCGGGGCGTCCGGGTGTTGATCCTGACGACGTACGACACCGAGGCGTACGTGTTCGAAGGCCTCGAGGCGGGCGCCAGCGGGTTTCTGCTCAAGGACGCCGGGCCGGCGGAGCTGCTGCACGGGGTGCGGGTGGTCGCCGCCGGGGACTCGCTGCTCGCGCCCCGGATCACCCGGCGGCTGATCTCCCGGTTCACCGCCCAGCGGACCGCAGGGCGGGCCGGCGCGGAACGGCTGGCCGTGCTCACCGAGCGGGAACGGGAGGTGGTGGCGCTGGTC
Organism: Actinoplanes sp. 13; assembly: GCF_056134165.1. Classification (NCBI taxonomy): domain Bacteria; kingdom Bacillati; phylum Actinomycetota; class Actinomycetes; order Micromonosporales; family Micromonosporaceae; genus Actinoplanes; species Actinoplanes sp. 13. The sequence continues at coordinate 105,878 of NZ_JBVYOQ010000003.1, forward strand.
GGCCAGGGTCTGCGGAACGACGAGATCGGCGCGATGCTGTTCGTCAGCCCGGCCACCGCCCGTACGCACGTCAGCAACGCCATGACGAAACTCGGTGCGCGGGACCGGGCGCAGTTGGTCGTGATCGCATACCGGACCGGGCTGGTCACCCCGTGACAGCCGCTGATCACCCCGCGCGGCTGTTGATCACCCGATGAGGGCTCCCGGTTACCCCGTGTGGGCTGTTTCGCCCGGCCGGGGACGGGCACTCCTGCAGTATGTTCCCGGCTGAGAATCTGCGTGACTGGCGTGGCCATAAGATCATCGACCCCCAGGGTGACAAGATCGGCGACATGGAGGCGGTTTACGTCGACACCGCCACCGACGAACCGTCGTTCGTGACCGTGCGCGTCGGCTTCCTGGGCCGGCACCGGCTCGTCTTCGTGCCCGTCACCGGTGCGACGGTGACGCCCGAGGCGGTCCGCGTGCGATACGACAAGAAGCTCGTCGGCGATGCGCCGACGATCGACACCGACGGGGAGCTGACTGCGGCGGACGAGCCGCGGGTCTTCGAGCACTACGGACTGCCCTATCTGACCGGCGCCTCCGGCGAACGCCGCCTGGCCCGCCGCTGAAGCCGGCCGGCCGCAGGCCCCGCGCCCGGGCCCGCAGCTGACAACCGGCCGGCCCTGAGCACTGCCTCCTGGCCCGCAGCTGACAACCGGCCGGCCGTGAGCACTGCCTCCTGGCTCCCGCTGGTAACCGGCCGGCCGCAGATCCCGCCGCCCGATTCGCCGGAGACCGCGAATCGGCGGCGGGGACAAGCTCCTCGCCCGCAGCATCGCGAGGAAGGCGGTGGTGCGGACCGGGCTGGGCGAGGGCCTCCAGCCAACCGTTCCCGTTGCTATGTCTTCGCATCACTGGCGCTCCAGAGCGAGGCGAGGCAGCCGCCGGGCCAGCCAGGCCGGCAGCCACCACGCCCGCCGGCCGAACAGGTGCATCACGGCCGCGAGCAGCAGGCATCGGATGATCACGGCGTCGATCAGGACCGCGACCGCCAGCCCGAGGCCGAACTGCTGGAGCATCCGGTCCGGCGACAGCACGAACGCCCCGAAGACCACCACCATGATGGCGGCTGCCGCGGTGACCACCCGGCCGGTCGTGGCCAGCCCTTCACGGATCGCGCCGTGAGCGTCACCGGAGCGTTCCCACTCCTCGTGCATGCGAGCCAGCAGGAACACCTCGTAGTCCATCGACAGCCCGAACACGATCGCGAAGATCATCACCGGGACGTACGCCTCGATCGGGCCGGGCGGCACCCCGAACGCGCCCTCCTGGAAGACCAGCGTGATGACGCCCATCGCCGCACCGACGCTGAGCAGGTTGAGCACCGCCGCCTTGACCGGGATCACCAGCGAACGGAACAGCAGGAGCAACAGCAGCGCGGACAGGCCGACCACCACGGCGACGAAAAGGGGCAGACGACCGGCGATCGCGGACGAGAAGTCGATGACCGCCGCGGTCGGCCCGCCGACCAGCACCGTCACGTCGTTGTCCCGGGCCACCGGCGCCAGCACATCGTCGCGCAGGGTGGACACCAGCTCGTCGGTCGCCTCGTCCTGCGGGGCGGACGCCGGGAAGGCGATCACCGTGGCCACGTCCCCGCCCGGTGCAGGGATCGGCGGCGTCACGGCAGCCACCCCGGCCGTGTCGGTGAGCGCCCGTCGGACGGCTTGAGCTGCCGGTTCCGCGGCCGCACCACCGGCGTCGACGACGACCACGAGCGGACCGTTGAAGCCCGGCCCGAAACCCTCGGCGAGCAGCTCGTACGCCCGGGTACTGGTCTTGCTGCCGGCGTCGTTGCCGGCGTCCGCGAAGCCCAGGCGCATGTCGAGCACGGGCGCGGCGAGGGCGAGCAACGCGATCAGCGGCAGCACGACGGCGGGCCAGGGGCGGCGGGCCACCGCGTCGCTCCAGCGCCGCCAGAGGCGGCCTTCCTCGCGGGCAGCACGGCCGCGGCGGGCTGCCTTCTCGGCGCGTTTTCTGGTTGTACGCTCCAGCCGCGCGCCGAACAGGCCGAGCAGTGCGGGCAGCAACGTGAGCGCGGCCAGCATCGTGACCGCGACGGTGACGGCGAGGGCCACCGCCACGCCCTGCAACGAGCCGATGCCCAGCAGGACCAGCCCGAGCAGGGCGATGATCACCGTGGTGCCGGCAAAGTAGACAGTGCGCCCGGCGGTGTCCAGTGCCGTGCGGACCGCCGTGGCCCGGTCGGCGCCCGCGATCAGCTCGCCGCGGAAGCGGGAGAACACCAGCAGGGCGTAATCGATGCCCACGCCGAGCCCGACCAGGATCAGCAGTGCGGAGGTGAAGTCGGCGACCGTGGCGATGTGCGAGGCGAGCGCCACCAGCCCCGTCGCGGTGCCGACCGCGAAGATCGCGATCACGATCGGCAGGGCCGCGGCGAGCAGTGAACCGAAGAGCAGCACCAGCACCACCATGGCGGCCAGCAGCCCGGCTCCCTCGGCGGCGCCGCCCTCGGCCTCCTCGGCGGCCCGGGCCGCGTCGCCACCCACCTCGACGGTGACGCCCGACGCCGCCCGCGCGGTATCGATGATCTCCCTCGTCGCCCCGACCGGCATCGCCTCGGCGGGGACGTCGAGCGCCACCGTCGCGTACGCGATGGCGCCGTCCCGGGAGACGGCGGTGTCGTTCGCATAAGGACTTGTCACGTCGACCACGTGCGGCAGCTCGCGGACCTGGGCCAGCATGCCTTCGACGGCGCCGCGGGCGGCCGGCTGGTCCACGCCGCCGGGTGCGCGCACGACGATCTCCAGCGTCGCGCCGGAGCGGGCCGGCGCCCGCTCGGCCAGCACGTCCTGCGCTCGCTGCGACTCCGCGCCCGGCAGCCTGAAGTCGTTGCGGTAGTCGTCACCGGCCAGCGCGGCGCCGGCTGTGACACCGGCCAGGACCAGCACCCAGAGCAGCAGCGCCGTCCAGCGGCGCCGGTAGGACCAGCCGGCCAGCCGTTCGAAGACGCTGGCCCGGCGGACCCGGGCCGGGACGTCGGACCGCACCGCGCTCGGTGTCATGAGTTCCTCCCTCGATATATGGCGACGTGCGGCGACAGCCGGGGGCCGGAACGCTCCGCGCTGGGAAGCGCCGAACGTGCAGGGCCCGAGGAGCCGGACGGCTCCGCGCCGCACAGTCGCCGAACGTGTCGGAAGGCCACGCTAGGGAGGTCGGGTGCTTCGCCGAAACGCTCTGCGGGAGGCTTTGCTCGTACCCCTTCTGAGGGATGCCGCATGCTCCCTCAGAGGGACTCGCCGCACCGGGCCCGGGCCGTAGGGTGGCGGCGTGGATTCGAAACTCGGTGCACGCAGCTGGGCCGCCGTCGATGTCGCGGCGGCGCTGGGTGCCGCGCTGTTCACACTGGCGATGCTGGCGGAGGGCGGCCTCGGCGCGGCCGGCGAGCCGTTCCGGCCGCTCGATCCCGGCGGCGTGGTGCTGGCCCTGGCGTCGGCGCTGCCGGTGATCTGGTCGCGCGGCGCGCCCGGCACGGCGTTCGGGGTCTCCGCGGCCGCCACCCTGGCGCTGATCGTTTTCGACTATCCGTTGGACGTGCCGCCCGGCGTGCTGATCGCCACCCATCTGTTGGCCGACGCGCTGGGCGGCGGCGACACCCCGGTGGAGCGGCGCCGGGCGGCCGGCGCCGTGGCGACGTTCGTGCCGGTGGCCGTCGCGTTCATGGCGCTCAACAGCAGGTCCGTGGTCAGCATGTCGTCCGGCCTGGTCGCGTGGGCGGCGATGTTCGCCCTGGTGTGGACGGCCGGCGACCGCAGCCGCCTGCGCCGGGATCGGATCACCGAGCTGGAGGTGCGGGCGCGGCTGCAGAACCTCGAGCTGCTGTCCTCACACCGGCTGGTCGCGGCGCAGGAGCGGGCCCGGATCGCGCGGGAGCTGCACGACTCCGCGGGGCACGCGATCAACGTGATCCTGGTACAGGCCGGCGCCGCCCGCCTGCTCCATGAGCGTGATCCGGATCGGTCGCTGCGCGCCGTCCACACGATCGAGGAGGTGGCCAACGCGACGATCGCGGACATCGACCGGATGGTCCGGGTGCTGCGTGACGACGCCGGGCCGACGGATCCGGCGCCCGCCGACACCGCCGCGCTGGAACAGCTGGTGGACCGGCACCGCGCCGGCGGCCTCCAGGTCTCCACGACGTTCCAGGGCGCTCCGCGCGGGTTGCCCAGCGGAGTGGCCTGGGCGGCGTACCGGATCTTGCAGGAAGCGCTGACCAACGCCGCTCGGCACGGGTCCGGGCGGGCCGACGTGCGGATGTCCTACGGGTCGTCGGCGGTGGAGATCGTGGTCAGCAATCCAATCGGTGATCACGACCGGCCCGGCGGTGGCCTCGGCCTCGTCGGCATGCGGGAGCGGGCCGCGCTGCTCGACGGCACGTGCGAGGCGGACACCGCGGAGCCGGGGATGTTCCGGTTGCGGGCCCGGCTGCCCTATGTCCTGCCGGGGAACGTGTTGCCGGCAGTCGTCGCGCCGGGGGTGGTCGCGCTGAGATGAGCACCGCCCCCCTGCGTGTCCTGATCGCCGACGACGAGGATCTCCTGCGGGCCGGCCTGCTCGCCGTCCTCTCCACCGACGACACCATCGAGGTCGTCGGGGAGGCCACCGACGGCGTGCAGGCGGTGACGATGGGCCGGGAGCTGCGGCCCGACGTGATGCTGATGGACGTGCGGATGCCGCATCAGGACGGAATCGCCGCCACGCGGCAGCTCAGCGAAGTCGCGCCGGCGGTGCGGGTGCTGATCCTGACCACGTTCGAGGATCAGGACTACGTGGTCGGGGCGCTGACCGCGGGGGCGTCCGGCTTCCTGCTCAAACGGACCCCGCCGGAGAAGCTGATCGAGGCGGTTCACACGATCGCTGCGGGTGACGCGCTGCTGTCGCCGTCGATCACGCGGACGGTGATCGATCGGATGGCCGCTGCCACTCCGCCGGACGCGGCGGCGTCCAATCGGCTGCGGGGCCTCACCGCGCGGGAACGTGATGTATTGGTGCTGGTCGCGCGAGGGATGTCGAACAGTGAAGTCGCGGTGGAGCTGTTCGTCGAGGAGTCGACGGTCAAGACGCATATGAAGCGGATCCTGGCGAAACTCGACCTGCGGGACAGGGTGCAGGCGGTGATCTTCGCATACGAGACCGGGCTGGTGCGGCCGGGCGCGACGCGCTGACCGCCGGCGACACGCGCTCTGCGGCGATCCGCTGTGGGTGCGCCCGATCGCGATGGTGCAGTACGCCCCGGCGGCGCGCTGGGCGGCGCGCGCGGCGGGCGGGACGCGGGGTGAGACGGCGCGGGGCAGGACCGCGCGGGCCAGGACGGCGCGAGATGCACGACGGCGCGAGGTGCACGACGGCGCACAGGGCACGACGGCATGTGGGCCAGGGCCGCGCGCGGCGGGACAGCATGCGAGGCAGCGCATCGTGCGGGGGGCAGGGCCGCGCGATACGACGGCATGCGGGGCAGGGCCGCGCGATAGGACGCCGTGCGGGGCAGCACCGCCCGATGAGACGGCATGCGGGCAGGGCTGGGGTGCGCAGACGGCCGGGCGGTTGGCCCGGCCGTCATCGCTTTCGTGCCTGACGCGTTGGTCAGGCCTTGCAGTTGTGCTTCTTCTTCCAGGTGCGCACCGCGGCGGCCGGGCTCTTCTGCCCGCCCTTGCGCCACGAAGTCAGGTACTTCGCGGGCCAGACGACGCCGCGCCGGACCTTCCAGTCGCCGGCCTTCTTGCACGGGGGCGAGATGCCGTAGTGCAGGTGGCAGACGCCGCTGGAGTTGCCGGTCTTGCCGACCTTGCCGAGGGCCTGGCCGGCCTTGACGCGGACGCCCTTCTTGATGCCGGCCTGCACCTTGCTCAGGTGCGAGCCGTAGTAGCGGACGCCGTCGTCGCCCTGGATGGAGACGAACTTGCCGCCGTTGTAGGGGCCGTCCTTCTTGCCCTTCTTGTACCGGTCGACCCGGCTGACCTCCAGCACCACGCCACTGGTCGTGGCGACGAACGGCTTACCGCAGGCGGCGAAGATGTCCGTCGCCGGGTAACCGGAGTGGGTCTTGGGGATCGAGGCCTTCTTCGCGCGAACCGGGAAGACGTATCGCGGTTTGGCCGCGGCCGCCGCGGCGGCCAGCTCCGTCGTCCCGGCGTCGAACGTCACCGGTGGTTCCGGCGCCTGTTCGACAACGGCGGGCTGCTGCGCCGGCGCCGAAGCCGTGGACGGCTCGCCGGCTCCGCAGCCGGCCAGGCCGACGGCGAGGACGGTCAATCCCGACACGCAGGATAGTAATCGCATTGCGTCACCTTAGGCGCAGATGGACGGTCCTCGCTGTCCCTCATCGTTCGGCCGGTGTTCAGGCGGCGGCAGCCTACGGTGGGCAGAGGTCATCGCATGACTTTTCTTGCGATAGCGGCTCTGGCCCTGGCCGGCGCTACGACATGGTTCGCCATTGCGCAGCCTGCGCCGCCTCACCGCGCCCTCTATCACCGGCTGGCCGGCGCCGGGTTGACACTCTGCCTGATCACTGGTGTCGCGCTGGTCGTCGCGGTCCTGGTCTGAGCGGGGCCAGCAGGTTTGACCGCGCAGCGCACGAGCCCGAACACGCGGCCAACGGGCCTGAGCGCACAGCCAACGAGCCCGAGCGCGCGGCCAGTAAGCCCAGCACGCAGCCAACGAGGCCGCCGGGCCTGAGCACGAGGTCGCCGGGAGACCTATCGTCGACTTGTGCGGGAACAACCAGTGATCATCGACTGCGACCCGGGGCACGACGACGCGCTGGCGCTGCTGCTGGCCGTCGGTGACCCCCGGCTGCGTCTGCTCGGCGTCACGACCGTCGCCGGTAATCAGACGCTCGACAAGACGACCCGGAACGCGTTGCGGATCCTCGCGTTGGCCGGGGCCACCGGGATTCCGGTCGCGGCGGGCTGTGACCGGCCGCTGGTGGGTGACCTGACCGTCGCCGACGAGATCCACGGCTCGTCCGGACTCGACGGGCCGGACCTGGACGGGCCGGTCGCGGAGGTCGCTGACGTGCACGGGGTCGAGCTGATGCGCCGGCTGATCATGGACGCGGCCGAGCCGGTCACGGTGGTCGCCACCGGGCCGCTGACCAATGTCGCGCTGCTGCTGCGGCGGCATCCGGAGGTCGTACCCCGGGTGCGCCGTGTGGTTTTCATGGGTGGTTCGACCGGGCGCGGCAACACGACGCCGTACGGCGAGTTCAACATGATCACCGATCCGGAGGCGGCTGACATCGTGCTCCGGTCGGGGCTGCCGGCGCGGATGATCGGGCTGAACGTCACGCACCGGGCATCCGCGACCACGGAGATCATCGGCGAGTTCCAGGGCATGGGCACCCGGCTCGGTGCGGTCTGCGCCGAGCTGATGACGTTCTTCGCGGGCACTTATCGCCGGGTGTTCGGGTTCGACCATCCCCCGGTGCATGATCCGGTCGCTGTCGCGAGCGTCATCGACCCGTCGATCGTACGAACTGTCGCCGCCCCGGTCGCCGTCGAGTTGACCGGAACCTTCACCCGCGGTGCGACGGTCGTGGACCTGCACCGTCGCACCGGCGCCGCGCCGAACGCGGACGTCGGGGTGGACCTGGACGTGGACGCCTTCTGGCAGCTGCTGATGGGAGCGGTGCGGTCCCTCCACAGCGGACAGCATTGAACCGGGCGGCCCTCAACGGGACGGCCAGAAACCAGACGGCCAGGAACCGACGAAGGTGAGCCGCCAGGTCCTCGGGAACCGCGCGTCACACGAGTCGTACGCCTCGCGGCAAGCGCTGATCACCGGGCTCGCCGTCGCGTCTTCAGAAAAGACGCGTGCACCGACCGGGATGCCCCGCCTGGCGGCTTGCTCATCAGGAGCCTACACGTGGATCATCGATTCACGCGTGCCGATCTGCCCTGCCCGCGCCGCATTCCGGTCACCGATTGCCGTGCCGGCCCGCCCGCACCAGCACATAGGGGTGATCGATCTCCGGCGCCACCCGCCGGAGCGCCTCCCGGGAGGCTTCCTGCTCGATCGGTGCGGCGAACGGCTGGACGGCGAGCCCGTGCTGGGTGGCGACCAGCCAGCCGGCGGACAGGGCCTCCCCGGCGTACAACCGCAACAGGTCGTCGTCGCCCGGCCCGTGCAGGACCAGGAAGGTGGCCGCCCGGTCGTGCCCGCCCTGCTGGACGGGCAGCCGGAGGCGGTCGGCGGCCCCCACGATCCGCCCGGCGCCGGCCCACAGCGCCAGTTGCTCGTGCCATCGCTGCTCGGCCGGGCCGCTGGGGGTGGTGCGGGCGGCCGCCACACCGAGTTCGAGGATCTGGTCGGGGCGTACCTCGTACACCCGGATGTCGTGCGAGTGGAAGGCCTGGACGATGGTCCGCAGCACCGCCGGCCTGATCGGCCGGCCCGGGTCGCCCTGCGGGTCCCGGTGCCGTCGCCCGATGGCGGCCGCCAGCCGGACGGCGCCCGGGCTCGCCGGGGCCGGGCCGTCGATGCGCAGGCGCGCGAGATGACGGGGATCGGCCGGGTCGGGCAGCCGTTCGACGGCCACCTGCCAGCCCTGCGCGGCCAGGCTCAGGCGCGCGTGATGCAGGGCGGAGCCGCAGCTGACGATGATGAGGCGCCCGGCGGAATCCTGGGCCGGATCCGCGAAGAGGTCGAGCTGGTTGTCGGCGACCCGCCACCGCCAGGGCCGGGCGTCGTCGGCCGACGGGGCGAGGTCGGCCACGGCGACGGCCCGGTGCAGGGCGTCGGCACCGACGCCCCGATGCACAGCTGGTGTCATCGGACTTCCCCTCGTCAGGACCACCGAGGCCGGTGATCGACATCCGGGCGAAGCGATCGGTCTCCGTTCACCTTACGCGCATCCCGGGGCGTAACGGCACCGTGAACGGCCACGGGAGGCGCGCATACAGATCACTGAGGCGCGGACGGGGTTCGTCCACCGCGCCGTGACGCGTCGGGATGGCCGGATTCGAACCGGCGGCCCCCGGTCCCCCAGACCGGTGCGCTACCAAGCTGCGCCACATCCCGCTTTCCTTGAAGCGCCCTGTGCCGGGATCGAACCGGCGGCCTCGCGCTCGACAGGCGCTTGCTCTTCCACTGAGCTAACAGGGCGTGGACCCGGCCGGAGTCGAACCGGCCGCCTCCGCTGCTGGAAACATCGCGTACCCGGAGCGCGATTCGAACGCGCACTGGCGCCGTTCTGAGCGGCGTGCCTCTACCGTTGGGCTACCCGGGTGTGAAGCTGCGGGCGCAGGATCAGACCTCCAACCTCCGGATTCTCAGACTCGGGCCCGCATTGATCCCGGCCGGCGAGGTGATGAGCCTCGCCGGCCGGCTTCGGCGCCGTGGATCGCGCCGGTCGCGGCCGGAAGAGAGAGAACGGCCGCGGTAAGGGATGAGAGAGCGGTCGGCCGGTTTCGAACCGGCGGCCTCCACCCTGGCAAGGTGGCGCTCTGCCTGCTGAGCTACGACCGCGTGTGGACCTGGGCGGATTCGAACCGCCGACCCCCGGTCTGCCGAACCGGTGCGCTACCGGACTGCGCTACAAGCCCACGAAGAAATGCCGGCCACTGTGCATTTGTCAAGAAACCGGGAAACGAAAAAGCCGCCGGTCCCGGATCGGGCGGCGGCATTGTCAGCTGCGTCAGCGCTACTGTTCTCGCCACCGTTCCCGGGCGTCCTCCGCGGCGGGCAGGGAGCCGCCGAGCTGGTATGCACTGGTGTCTTGCAGCGACATCTCGTTCTCCTTCCGCCTCGTCGTTCTCGGTGTCGATGAATACGATAAAGATCCCTCGACGGAGCGGCAACGCATTTAGGCCCGCGCATATCGCCGCGCCAGAAGCGCGCACGCGTCCCTGAGTTCGGTTGGGCCCACCACTTCGAAATCGGCGTCGAACCGGCCGATCGCCGCGGCCAGGGCCGGCCACGACCAGGATCCGAGGTCGACCCGGCAGCGGTCCGGGCCGAGTTCTTCCACAACGCCGTCGGGGACGAACCCGGCGACGACCGCGGCCGGGCGGTCCAGGATCACGGTGCCGTGGCACGGCCAGCCGCCGGCGCCTCCGGCCCCGCGGAATCTGCCGGTGACGAAGGCTGCGACGTCGCCGCCGGGCACGTCGCGGGCGGCGAAGCGAGGACCGGTGGGGGTACGCGGAGTCAACCGGTCGGCCCGGAACGTCCGCCAGTCCGCCCGGTCCAGATCCCAGGCGACCAGGTACCACCGCCCGTCCCGGGTGACCAGGTGGTGCGGCTCCACGCGTCGTACCTGGTCGGGCGGGTAGTCGAACCGCAGCACCTCCCGGCCGTGCACCGCCGCGCTGAGCGTCAGCAGCACCGCGGTGTCGACCTGCGGGGCCGGCCGGCTGACCGCGGTGACGTCCATGGTGTCGACCCGGTGGCGCAGCCGGGCCGGCATGACCTGCCGGACGGTGTTCAGCGCCCGGATCGCGGCCTCGCCGATGCCGTGGCCGGTGCCGCCGGCGATCTGCAGCGCGATCGTCAGGGCGACCGCCTGGTCGTCGTCGAAGAGCAGCGGCGGCAGGTCGCTGCCCGCGCCGAGCCGGTAACCGCCGTCCGGTCCCTTGATCGTCGCGATCGGGTACCCGAGTTCGCGGAGCCGGTCGACGTCCCGCCGGACGGTCCGCGGGCTGATCTCCAGACGTTCGGCGAGCAGCGACCCGGGCCAGTCGCGGCGCGCCTGCAACAGCGAGAGCAGAGCCAGCAGCCGCGCGGATGTCTTGTGCATCACTCCATGATGAGCGAAGTAGAGGACACAACCTGGCCTCTACCGCTGCGACTGTGGTGGCACATCCGGCGAGAGGAAACAGCCATGAGCATCACCACCACCACGCACCTGAACTTCCGCGGCGACGCGCGGGCGGCTCTGGAGCACTACCAGGCGGTCTTCGGCGGCCACCTGGTCCTGGTCACCAACGCGGACGCGCAGCGCGTCGACGACCCGGCCGAGGCGGACCAGATCAGCTGGGGTCAGGTCGCCGCGGACAACGGCTTTCGGATCATGGGGTACGACGTACCGGCCGCGAAGTCGTTCGACCGGGGTGACCGGTCGGTGTTCGTCTCCGTCCGCGGCGACGACCCCGACGAGATCAGCTCTTACTGGAAGGGCCTGGCCGAGGGCGCGACCGTCGTCGAGCACCTGGCGCCCGCCGGGTGGTCGCCGCTCTACGGCATGCTGATCGACCGGTTCGGCGTGACCTGGGTGCTCGACGTCGCCGTGGAGTACGCCGGCTGACCACGACGGGCGGCGCGGTCCCGCAGCGGCCGCGCCTCATACTGAGGATCCGATCAGCATCCGGGAGGCACGGTGGCCACGACCAGCAGCAGCACCGATCTGGCGATCACCGTCGAGGACGGGGTCGCGCTGCTGGAGATGCGGCGGCCACCGGCCAACCACTTCGACGAGGCCCTCATCGGCGCCATCGTGGCGGCTGCCGCGGAGCTCGACGACGACCCGGGCTGCCGGGCGATCATCCTGGCGTCCGAGGGCCGGCACTTCTGCGCGGGCGCCGACTTCGGCAGCGGCGAGTTCGCACAGGATCACGTCGACGCGGCGGCACGCCTGTACCGCAGTGCCGCGCGACTCTTCGAACTTCGTACCCCCATGATCGCTGCAGTGCAGGGAACGGCCGTGGGCGGAGGTCTGGGCCTGGCGTGCGCGGCCGACTTCCGCGTCGCGGAAGCCTCCAGCCGGTTCGTGGCGAACTTCGTGCGACTCGGGTTCCACCAGGGGTTCGGCCTCAGCGTCACGCTGCCCGAGCTGATCGGCCGGCAGGCGGCGGCCGGCATGCTGCTGACCGGGCGGCGCGTCGGCGGCGAGGAGGCCGCACGCCTCGGCCTGGCCGACCGGCTCGCCGCGCCGGGCACGCTGCGCGCGACCGCCCGCGAGCTGGCCCAGGAGATCGCCGCCGGAGCGCCGCTCGCGGTCCGCTCGATCCGGGCGACGCTGCGCGGCGACCTGGCGGCCCGGGTCCGCCAGGCCCTCGACCACGAGCTGGCCGAACAGAAGGTGCTGTGGGCGACCCACGACAGCGCCGAGGGCATCGCGGCGAGCCTGGAGCGCCGCACCCCGATCTTCCGCGGGGAGTGACCTCACGCCCGCGGAGCCGGTCGCACCGGGCTCAACGGGTCGGCCAGCAGGGCGGCGAAGCCGAGATCGGCGGCGCCGATCAGGGTGGTGTCGGCGGCCAGGCCGGACAGCCGCAGCTCGACCCGTTCCCGGGAGACCGGCATGGCGTGCTGGGCGATCCGGGCCGCCACGTGCGGGGCCGCGGCGCCGTAGAGGTCGCGCAGCATCCCCCCGAAGACGACCGCGCCCGGGTTGAACAGGTTGATCAGGTTGGCGACGCCGATGCCCAGCCAGTCGCCGGCCACCGCCACCGCGCGCGCCGCCGCCGGGTCGCCTCCGGCCGCGTCCTGCGCCACTGCCCGGACCGCGGCCGGCCCGGTCTGCCCGGCCCGGCCCGCCTCGGCGAGCAGCGCGTACTCCCCCGTCTCGGCCTCCAGACAACCGCGTGAGCCGCACAGGCAGGGCCGCCCGCCGAACGGGTTGACCAGCATGTGACCGACCTCGCAGCCGTACCCGCTCTCGCCGCCGAGCAGCTTGCCGCCGACCAGGATGCCGCCGCCCACGCCGACGTCGCCGTGCAGGTAGATCAGGTTGGGGAAGCCGGCGCCGGCGCCTCTCGCGTACTCCGCGAGGGCGCCGAGGTGCGCCTCGTTGCCGACCGCGACCGGCAGGCCCATACCGAGCGCCCGCTCCAGCTCGGCGCCGAACGCCTGGTCCACCCAGCCGAGCTCCGGACCGTACCGGACCATGCCGTCGCCGGGCCGGATCATCCCGCAGTAGGCGGCGCCGATCCCTACCCAGGCCGTGTCGCCCGGCGCCGCGGCGACCAGATCCCGGCCCAGCGCCGCGAGCTTGCCGACCACGGTGTCCAGGTCGGCGCCGGCGCGCGGCCGGGTGGTCTCCCGCCGGTCCAGCACCGGCCCGCCGAGACCGACCCGCGCGGCGGTGAGCCGGTCCACCGCGATGTCGAAAGCGAGCACACAGATCTTTGCGGACTCCGGCCGTACGACCAATGACGGCCGCCCCGCCCCGATCGTCCCGGCCGGCCGTTCCTCGCGCACCAGCCCGGCCGCGACCAGCTCGGAGGTCAGCGCCAGGATGGTGCTGCGGTTGACACCCATCCGGTCCGCCAGCGCCGCCCGGGAGAGCGGCCCGCTGACGTGGACGTGGCGCAGCAACGTGCCGACGCTCGATCGAGTCCTGTGCATGGCGCCGTCCAACCTAGAGCCCCACGTGGGGCCGTGACTAGGAGGCGGTCACACGGTAGATGGCGCCGGCGGCGTCGTCGCTCACGTAGAGCGCGTCGTCCGGGCCCTCGACCGCCATCACCGGGCGGCCCCACCGGGAGCCGTCGGGCAGCTGGAAGCCGGTCAGCAGGGTCTGCTGGGGGCCGAGCGTGCCGTTGCGCCAGGCGAAGAAGGAGACCTCGGGCGGGCGGGGCGGGTTGCGGTTCCACGAGCCGTGCACGCCGACCAGGGCGCCGGCCGCGTAACCGCCGGGCACGTCCGCGGCGAAGCTCAGCCCCAGCGGCGCGGAGTGGGCGCCCATGCCCTGCTCGGTGCGGGGCAGGGCGGCGCAGTCCAGCTTCGAGCCGTCGGCGTTCGTCTCGATGTCGCGGACGAACGGGCGGTCGGTGTAGCTCAGCGGGGTGTCCCGCTCGCCGGGCGCCAGGTCCGGGTCGGGATTGCAGTACGGCCAGCCCAGGTCGCGGCCCTGCGTCACCTTGGCGAGCTGCTCGAACGGGCGGTCGTTGACGTACCACGTCATGACCTCGCCCTGGTCGGGCCCGTCGTACGGATAGGCGACGTTGTCCCGGTGGTTGACCGCCGTCCACACCCCGCCGTCCGGGTCGATCGCCAGGCCGGTGCCGTTGCGGACACCGCGGGCGAAGGTGGACGGCGTGCCACCGCCGGCCGGGGCACGCAGGACGGACGCCCGCTCGGGGGTGGCGTCGCGGTCCTCGGCGGAGATGTTGCCGGTCGAGCCGACCGAGATGTAGAGCGCGCCGTCCGCGCCGACGGCCACGCTCTTCAACGCGTGCGCGTAGGCGCCGCGAAGCTCGGAACTCTTGGCGTCGGGCAGGCCGCCGACGACCACCCGCCTGCCGGACAGCCGGCCGGAGCGGTAGGTGAAGGCGTCCACCTGGTCGCTCTCGGCGACGTACAGCGTGTCGCCGTCGAAGGCCATGCCGTGCGGCTGGTTGAGGCCGCTGACCAGGACACGCTGGGTGGGCGTGGCACCGGGGACCAGCTCGACGATGTCGCCGTGCTTCGGGCGCGACACCAGCAGCCGGCCGTCCGGCGTCCAGGCGAGCAGCCGGGCGGTGGGCACGCGCGCCCACACCGTGACGGTCCACCCGGGGGGCGCCTGCAGCTCCCGGGGCTCGTCGAAGGGGGCGGTGCCGGTGCCGGGCAAAGTTCGAACCACAGTGGTCTCGAGCCCCGGAACCCCGGCCGCGAGCGAGCCGCCGGCCGAGGGTGGCACGGTGCCGGCCGGCGCGGAAGCGACGGGCTCGCCGGAGGAGCAGCCAGCCATCGTGATGATCATGGCGGCGGCGATCGCCACCCCCCTCTTCCGCGCCTCAGCCATCCGCCGACAGTACCGATTCCGTCCCCGGGCCGCCCGGCGACCGGCCGTCAGGCGGCCGTGACGAGCGGCTTGAGCGCCGCGCCCACCTGGCTGACGACGCCCGGCCGGTGGCCGTTGCGGATCAGGTTGATGGTGATCCCGTCGATCCCGGCCCCGAGCACCCGCTCGTGCAGCTGCTCAGCGACCTGATCGGGCGTGCCGAGGAAGGCCCGGTTGCGGCGGTCCTCGGGCACGGTCTGGCCGAGCTCCTTGACCTCCTGCTCGGTCTCGCCGACCATGCCCATCACCAGGTAGCTGGTGGCCAGCGTGGCGGGATCGCGGCCGATCTCCTCGCACCGCCGGCGCAGCACAGCCACCTTGTGCGGCAGCTCGTCCACGTCGCAGATGACGTTCATGTGCTCGGCGAACCGGGCGGCCAGCCGGAACGTCTTCTGCTCGCCGCTGCCGCCCAGCATGATCGGGATGTTCGGGCGGACCCGCGGGTTGTTCATGGCGCCACGAGTCGTGTACCACTTGCCGGCGAACGTGGCCGGCTCACCCTTGAGCATCGGCGCGATGATCGTCAGCGCCTCCTCGAGGCGTTCGAAGCGCTGACCGAAAGTGCCGAACTCGAAGCCGTAGTCGTCGTGCTCGCGCTCGAACCAGCCGGCGCCGATGCCGAGGATCGCCCGGCCGTGCGAGACGACGTCGAGCGTGGTCACCGTCTTGGCCAGCAGCGCGGGATTACGGTACGTGTTGCCGGTGACCAGCGTGGACAGCTGGATCGTCTCGGTGATCGATGCGAGGGCGCCGAGAGTCGTGTACGCCTCCAGCATCGCGTTCTCCACCGGGCCGATGCCGGGCAGCTGGTAGAGGTGGTCCATCACCAGGACGGTGTCGAAACCCGCGGCCTCCGCCTCGCGGGCCTGCGCGGCCACCGTGTCGAAGGTCTGCTCGACCGGGCCGGGATAGGTGAAGTTCGGGATCTGGTAGCCGAGCCGGATGGTCACCGTTGCCTCCGCGATGGATGTAAGAGGGTCCTCACTTGCTAATGTAAGAGCCTACTCACATGGAGGCCGATGTGCGCGCCTATCACCACGGCGATCTGCGGGCGGCGCTGATCGGCGCCAGCTTCGACCTGCTCGCCGAGGCGGGACTGCGCGGATTCTCGGTGGCCGCGGTGGCGCGCCGGCTCGGCGTCAGCTCGGCCGCGCCGTACCGGCACTTCGCCGACCGCCACCAGTTGCTCAGCGCCATCTCCGCGACCGCCGCACGCGACCTGCGCGCCGAGATCGCCGACGCGGTCGGCGCCACCGGGCCGGACCCGGCCGACCGGCTGGCGGCGGCGGCCGGCGCCTACGTCCGGTACGTGGCGCGCACCGGCGCCGGTTTCCACGTCATCTTCGCCGCCGAGCTGTACGAGGTGGTCGACGACGAGCGGCGCGAGCAGACCCGCGCCTTCATGACCCAGTGGCTCGACCTGGCGGCGGCGACCGGGGTCACGTCCCACCACGAGCAGCTCCGGCTGGTGGAGGCCGCGATCGCGGTGGCACACGGGTACGTGTCGCTGTTCGCGGACGGATTCTTCGCCCGCGGCGGCGACCCGGTCGAGGACATCGCGGCCCGGGCCGCCCGCGCCACCCGGATTCTGATCACGCCGGCCTGACGTCATCCGCGCTGCCCCACCGCTGGCCCGGCGAGCGGTTGTGACGGCCCGGCGTCACGCGAGCGCTCGTTCCGGGGCGGCCGTCAGGCGGGTGTGTAGAAGGCGAGGGTCCGGGCTGCGGCTGCCGCGGCGGACTCCGGGTCGGCGCCGGACTCGACGTGGGCGGCCTGCCAGGCGGCGACGACCCGCGCGGTGAAGTCGCGGCCCGCCTCGGTGGCGATCAGACCCTCCATCTCCGAGGGCGTGCACCGCTGATCGCCGGCCAGGTGGAGCGAGAGAGCCAGCAGCGAGCCGTCCCATCCGGCGCCGCCGGCAGCCGGGCCGTACTGTTCCCAGAACTCCCCCGGGCCGGCGCTGTGCTCAAGACGCAGCACGGTCGCCGCCGGGCCGGACGGCGTCAGCGTCACGGTGACCCGGCTGCTGTCAGTGCCGTGGTCCCAGGTGAGGCGCAGAGCCGCCGGCGGCTCGCAGCGCTCGATGACCCCCTCGGTGCCGCTGCCCGCCAACCGGTAGCGACCACCCACCCTCAGGTCGCCGGTGACCGGTTCGAACCATCGGGCGAGACGTTCGGGCTCGGTGCACGCCGACCACAGCGCGGCGGCGCCGACCGGGAACTCCTGCTCGACGACGACGGTGTGGTGCTCCCCGGTGCTCACCACCCGGCGGATGACCCGGTTGATCTGCTCGGCGAGGTTCATGGCCGGTCTCCGTTCTGCTCGACCTCGGCACGCAGGGCGTCGAAACCCCGCTCCCAGAGGGTGTGGAACTGACTGAGCCACCGCTCGGCCTCGCGCACGCCCTCGGGCGCCACCGAATAGAGCCGGTGCCGGCCCTCGGACCGTGACCGGGTCAGGCCCGCCTCGCGCAGCAGCCGCAGGTGCCGGGACGTGGCCGGCTGGCTGATGCCGAACTCGGCGTGGACGGCCCCGGTCAGGAAGCCGGCCTCGCGCTCGCCGGGCACGAGGAGCTCGAGGATGCGCCGGCGGACCGGGTCGGCAAGTGCGTCGAGCGGGTGCATCCCAGCAATATATAACAATATGGTTATGGGCGAGGGCCGCGTGTGGGAGGATCGGCGCATGCTTCGTGGGGTCGGGAAGGTTCGCGTCGGCGTGCGTGACCAGGAGCGGGCCAAGCAGTTCTGGGTCGCGACGATGGGGTGCGAAGTCGTTCAGGACGCGACGTACGGTGCGGAGCGGTGGCTGGAGGTCCGGCTTCCCGACGGCGTGATCCTCATTCTGGAGCACGTCCCGCGGCCGGCCGAGGGATCGCCGGGGCAGCCGAACACACCGGTCTTCCTCTCCTGCGACGACGTGGACGCGACGTGGCGTGAGCTGGCCGGGCGTGGGGTTGTCTTCGTGCAGGAGCCCGTGGACATGCCGTTCGGGCGATGGGCACTGTTGTCGGACACCGAGGGCAACCGTTTCCCGCTGCTCGCCGTCGATTGACGCCGCCTCCGTGTGGGGGTGCGCGAGGGGGGACGGTTTGGGGCGGGGCGGCTCACGGTCCCGGGACGGCAACCCCGGCGGAGCGGGCGGGATCATGCGCCACCGCCGGCCGGGAACGCTCAGCCGGCAGCCACGCACGCGAACGTGGGGATCATGCGTTACTGCCGGCCGAGCGCGGTGGGCGGGGCCTTGACTTGGCTCGGGGTGGGGCGTGTGGTGGGGGCCATAGCGGTAACGTTTTCGCCTTCGGGTGGAGGGAAGCGCGGGTATGAGCAACGAGGGTGGCACCGTCTACGGGCGGGGTGGCGTCGATGTGCGGCCGCCCCGGCGGGACGGGCTGCATCCGGCGGTGCTGGCGCTCGTGGGCGGCGCGGTGCTCGTTCTGGTGGCGGCGCTGATCTACTGGGTGGTGCGTGACCCGGTGGAGGCGCCGGTGGCCGAGCCGGTCGGGGTGGCGTCGGCGTCGGCGGCACCGCCGGTTTCCGAGGCCGCCGTGGAGGCGTCGCCGAGTCCGAGCGGCGGGCCGGGGATGAGGACCGGCGAGTGGGTGGTGGCGCTGGCCGGCGACCCGGATCGGCGGCTGGGCGAGGAGGACGACTTCGCGGCCATGACCAGGGACGATCCGCAGGTTGTGCGGGTCGTGGCGGGGCTGGCCGATGACGCGTGCTTCAGCTTCCGGAATGACGACGGGGACTACCTGCGGCACTTCGACTACCGGCTGCGCTTCGACGAGCGTGACGATGCGGAGCTGTTCCGCAGTGACGCGACGTTCTGTGCGGAGGGTGCGGACGGGGCTGTTCGGCTGCGGTCGAAGAACTATCCCGATCATGTGATTCACCGGCGGGGCACACAGCTCTACATCGACGAGCCGGACGGCAGCGAGCGGTTCACCGCCGACAGCACGTTCACACTTCAGAAGCCGCAGGAGTCGTGACGCGGGGCCGAGACCGCCGCACGGCCGAACAAGCGGCACGGTCGTCAAGCGCGGCACGATTGTCAAGCGGCGGGGCGGGCCGGGCGGCGGGCTTTGTTTCGGCGGGGCTGCCGGCGGCAAAGCAACAGAGGCATGAGGCGGGGTACCCGGGCGGCCGCGGCCGCAGCTGTGTCGGCGGTGGCGGCTGTCGCCGTACGTGATCTTTTCCAGCGTAAGCACGCGCTGCTGCGCAACTTCCCGGTGATCGGGCACGGGCGCTATCTGATCGAGGCGATCGGGCCGGAGCTGCGGCAGTACGTGGTGGCCGGCAACGACGAGGAGCGTCCGTTCACCCGGGACCAGCGACGCTGGGTCTACGCGTCGGCGAAGAAGGAGAACAACTACTTCGGGTTCGGCACGGACAACGACATCGAGTACACCGCCGGTTATCCGATCATCAAGCACCGCACGTTCGGGCGGGCCGTGCCGCAGTCGAACCCGGCGGCCGGCTATGAGGCTTCGGTGCCGTGCGCCAAGGTGATGGGCGCGGCGCGCGGGCGGCGCAAGGCGTTCCGGCCGGCGTCGGTGGTGAACATCTCCGGGATGAGCTTCGGGTCGCTGTCCGGTGCGGCGGTGGAGGCGCTCAACAGGGGTGCGGCGCTGGCCGGGTGCCTGCACAACACCGGTGAGGGCGCGCTGTCGCCGTACCACCGGCACGGCGGTGACCTGGTCTTCCAGATCGGGACGTCGTATTTCGGGTGCCGCGACGAGCAGGGCCGGTTCGACCTGCGGCGGCTGAAGGACCTGGTGGCGTCGGCGCCCGTGCGGGCCTTGGAGATCAAGCTGAGTCAGGGCGCCAAGCCGAGCCTGGGCGGCCTGTTGCCCGGGGCGAAGGTGTCGGCGGAGATCGCGCGCACCCGCGGCATCCCGGAGGGCGTGGACTGCGTGAGCCCGTCCCGGCACGCCGAGTTCTGCGACACCGACAGCCTGCTGGACTGGGTGGAGCTGCTCGCGGCCGAGACGGGACTGCCGGTCGGCATCAAGTCGGCGGTCGGCGACCTGGAGTTCTGGGACGAGCTGACCTCGTTGATGGCGAGCACCGGCCGGGGCGTCGACTTCGTGACGATCGACGGCGGCGAGGGCGGCACCGGCGCCGCGCCGCTGATCTTCACCGACTCGGTGTCGCTGCCGTTCCAGGTGGGCTTCGCCCGGGTCTACCGGATGTTCGCCGAGCGTGGCCTGCACGAGCGGGTGGTGTTCAACGGTGGCGGCAAGCTGGGGCTGCCGGACAACGCTATCGTGGCGTTCGCGCTGGGTTGCGACATGGTGAGCGTGGCCCGGGAGGCGATGCTGGCGATCGGCTGCATCCAGGCTCAGAAGTGCCACACCGACACCTGCCCGACCGGCGTGGCCACCCAGAACCGGTGGCTGACCCGGGGCCTGGACCCGGCGCTCAAGTCGGTGCGGGCCGCGAACTACATCAAGACGCTACGGCGGGACCTGCTCAAGGTCGCCGAGGCGTGCGGGGTGGAGCACCCGGGGCTGATCGACGCGACGTCGGTGGAAATTCTCGACGGGCGGACCGGGGCGACCGGATTGGATCAGGTTTACGACTACCGGCCGGGCTGGGGCCTGCCGTCGAAGGCGGACCAGGAGACGATCATGGAGTTGATGACCGCGGGCGAGCCGCAGGGCGGGTCGGCGCCGCCGTCGGCGGACGCCGTGGCGCGCGGACCGGGTGCTTAAGATGCTCGGGTGATCCTGGGGCGCCGCGCTGAGCTGGACGCCCTCGAGGCGCTGCTCGGCGGGGCCGTCGCCGGGCAGGGTGCCGCCCTGGTCCTGCGCGGTGAGCCGGGCATCGGCAAGTCGGTGCTGCTGGAACACGCCGTCGACGAGGCGAGCCGGCGCGGGCTCCGGGTGCTCACGACGGCCGGCGTGCAGGCGGAGGTGCTCATCCCGTACGCCGGCCTGGATCGTCTGTTGCGCACCGCGCCGGACCTGGCCGACCGGGCCGGGACGGTCCTCGGCTCGCCGGACCCGCAGCCGTTCCGCGCGGCAACCGCCCTGTTGGACGCGATGGCCGCGGGGGCGAGTCCGATCCTGATCGCCGTCGAGGATCTGCAGTGGGTGGACCGCGCCAGCTGGGACGCGCTGGCGTTCGCCGCCCGCCGGCTGGCGCCGGGACGGACCGCGATGCTGTTCACCGCGCGCGACGGCGAAGACGTCGGCCGGCGGCTGGCCGGGGCGGGACTCACCGAGGTACGACTGACGCCGCTCCCCCGCAACGACGCCCGCACACTGCTCGGCCGTGTCGCGCCGGACCTGCCGCCCGCGGTGGGCGCGCGGGTGCTCGACGCCGCCGAGGGCAACCCGCTCGGTGTGGTGGAGTTGGGTGAGGCGGCGGCCCGGTCCGGCCGGATCGCGCTGGAGCCGACCGCGTTGCCGATCACCGAGCGGCTGGAGCGGACGTTCTCGGCGCTGGTCGCCGAGCTTCCGCCGGCGACCCGGGCACTGCTGCTGGTGGCCGCCGTGGACGACGGCGACGACCTGGACGAGATCGTCAGGGCCTGCCGGCTGACGACCGGCGACCCGGTCGGGACGGCGGACGTCGATCCGGCCGTGGCGACCAGGCTGGTGCAGGTGGACGACCGGTTCCGGCTGCGGTTCCGGCATCCGCTGCTGCGGTCCGCGCTCTACCAGTCGGCGACCGTGGCGCAGCGGCGCCGGGCGCACGCTGCCCTGGCCGAGTCGCTGGCCGGCGACCCGGAGCGCACCGTCTGGCACCGCGCCGCGGCCGCCGACGGGCCGAACGAGGAATTGGCCCGGCAGCTGACCGATTTCGCCCGCAAGGCCAAGGACCGGCTGGCCGCCGGCGTCGCGGTCACCGCGCTGGACCGGGCGGTACGCCTCAGTGAGGACCCGCGAGCCCGTGGCCACCGGCAGCTGGTCGCCCTGGACACCGTGACCGAGATGGGTGACTTGCGGGAGAGCCGGCTGCGGTACGCCGAGATCCGCCGGGAGGACCTGTCCGCCGGCGACCGGGCGATGTACGACGTGCTCGACGAGATGACGCTGAACCCGCGCTGGACCGGGGCCGACCCGCTGCGCACCGTTGCCGACGTTGTCGACGCGGTGTCCGCGGAGGGGGACGTCGCGCACGCGATGGACATCTTCGGCAACATCGTCGTCCGGGCCCACTTCTCCGAGCCGTCCCGGGCCACCACGGACCGGCTGATCCAGACCCTCGGCCGGCTCGCGGAGCGCACCAGCGACCCGCGGGTGACCGCCTACCTGGCCCTGGTCTCCCCGGTGGACCATGGCGCCGAGTGCCTGAACCAGCTCCGGCCGGCGGTGACGGCGGGCGGTCTGAACCCCCTCGCCCTGGGCTCGGTCGGCTTCGCCGTCTCAGCCCTGGGCGACCTGCCGACCGCCGCGGTGGCTTTCACCGCGGCCGCGGCCGGCCTGCGGACGCTCGGCCGGACCGGCGAGGCCGCCAAGGCGTTGATCTCCCACGGCGACGTCGCCGCCCGCCGCGGCGACGCGCGGTCCGCGCTGGCCATCGCCGGCGAGGGCGCGGCGCTCGCGGGCGAGGCCGGCGACCGGAGCTGGCTCCCGGTCGCGTGGACGGCGGCCGGGACAGCGGAAGCCCTGCGCGGGGATCTCGCCGCGGCGGCGGCGCACGCGGACGCCGCCGAGGCGGCTCTGCGACCGGCCGGACGGCACCCGCTGCTGGCCCGGGTGCGGATGGCGCGGGCGGTGATGGCGCTGGCAGCAGGCCGGCATGCCGAGGCGTACACCGAATTGTCCCGGATCTTCGACCCGGCGGACGACTCGTACCATCCGTACACGCTGTACCAGCTGGTGGGCCACCTGGCGGAGGCGGCGGCCGGATGCGGCCGGACGGCAGCGCTGCGGTCGCTGGTGAACGAGCTGCGGCCGGTCGCGGAGCTGTCCCGCTGTCCCCCGCTGGTGGTCGGGCTCGGGTACGCCGAAGCGGTGCTCATCGACACCGCGCAGGGATGGGAGAAGGCGCTCGGCGAGGACCTGACCGGGTGGCCGTTCGAGCAGGCGCGCCGGCAGCATGCGTACGGCGCCTGGCTGCGCCGCCGTCGTCGGCCCGCCGAATGCCGGCCGCACCTGCGCGCGGCCGCCGCCACCTTCGACGGGCTCGGCGCCACCGCGTGGGCCGACCGGTCCCGGACCGAGCTGCGCGCGTCGGGTGAGTCGGTGCGCCGGACCACCCCCGGCGATCTCACTCGCCAGGAGACGCAGATCGCCCGGCTGGCCGTGGAGGGGCTCAGCAACCAGGAGATCGCCGACCGGCTGGTGCTGTCACCGCGCACGGTCACCACGCACCTGTCCAGGATCTATCCGAAACTGGGCATCCGGTCGCGGGCGGAGCTGGCCCGGGCGCTCGGGATTACGTAGTTCTACGCACGCGAGCGTTCACATCGGGCTCCTAGGTTGAGGAGCATGCCACTGGGGGAACGGCTTCGCGAGTTCCGGCGCACTGCCGGACTGACCATGGAGCAGCTGTCCGCGTCGTCGGGCGTCAGCGTCCGGGCGATCAGCGACATGGAGCGGGGGCACATCCGGGCACCGCAGCCACGGACGCTCGCCGCACTGGCGTCGGCGCTGGCGATCACCGGGGAGCAGCGGCGCCGCCTCGAGGAGGACGCCCGCGCGCTGCGCCTGCACGCCGCGGGCGCCCGGCCCCGCACCTGCGAGCTGCCGCGCCCGGTCACCGACTTCGTCGGCCGCTCCCCCGAACTGGCCCTGATCATCCAACTCGCCGCCCCCAAGCCCCCCGACGAGCGTGTGAAGTTCCGGTCAGATCCGCACCCGAACTTCACACACAGCGCTGAGCAGGGGGGTGGGCCGGTGCCTGTGGCGGTGGTGCACGGCCAGCCCGGCGTCGGCAAGACCGCGTTCGCGGTGCAGGCGGCGGAGCTGCTGCGCGGCCGGTTTCCGGAAGGCTGCTTCCACCTGGATCTGCGCGGTGTCGACCCGGAGCCGCCGGCCGCCGGCGAGGTGGCCGCGCAACTGCTCAAGGCTCTGGACGTGAACCCGCGCCGGATCGGCGCCACCGACGAGGAGCGGTGCGGCCAGCTGCGGGCGACGTTGCGGGAGCGGCGCTGCCTGGTGGTGTTCGACAACGCCGCGGACGAGGCGCAGGTGCGCCCGCTGCTGCCCGGAGCCGGCGACGGGCTGATCGTGGTGACCAGCCGCCGGATGCTGGGCGGCCTGGAAGGGGTGCTGCGTATCGGCCTGGCCCCGCTCGAACCGCCGGAGTCGGCGGCGCTGCTGAAGGCGATCGCGGGGCAGGCCGCGGACCCGGCTGCCGCGGCCGGCGTGGAGGCGGTCGCCCGGCTGTGCGGGCATCTGCCGCTCGCACTGCGCATCGCCGGCACCCGCCTGGCGAACCGCGCCGGATGGACTGTCGAGCACCTCGTGGACCGGTTGGCCGACGCCGACCGGCGGCTGGCCTATCTGCACACCGGCGACACCGGGGTGGCGGCCGCGTTCGCGCTGTCGCACGCGCAACTCTCGGGCGAAGGGCGGGCGCTGTTCCGCCGGCTGGCGCACGTGCCCGGCGCTGATTTCGCCGCACCGATCGTCACCGTGCTGACCGGCTCCGATCCGGACGACGCCACCGACCGCCTGGACGAGCTGGTCGAGCTGGGCCTGCTGGAGCACGAAGGCGCCGACCGATACCGCTTCCACGACCTGCTCCGGCTCTACGCCGGGGAGCGGCTGCGCGCCGAGGAACCGGAGGGCACCCGGATCGCCACCCGGCTCCGGTTGGCGCATCACGTCCTGACGACCACCGTCATGGCGGGACGCTGGTTCGTGCCGGGCACGCGCCCTGCTGCGTTCGGCAGTCGCGCCGAGGCCGCGGCGTGGCTGCGGGCCGAGGCGGGCACCTGGCTCGGCGCGCTGCGCATCGTCGCCGACGCCGGCGAGGAGCATCTGGTGGCTGACGTGATCACAGCGCTGGAGCCGGTGGCTTCGATCTGGCAGCGGAGCGGGCGGGCCGACGTGGCCCTGGAAGCGTGGCAGCAGGCCCGCGAGCTGACCGCCCGGCCAAAAGTTCTGCAGGTCGTCCCGCATGGTCCCGGAACCGGTTCCGCTGGTTGCATCGGGTGACGACAGCGCGACGCCTCGCGTGGTCGTACGACGAAAGGGTCTGCCTCTCCGATGTCATCTCCCGTTTCCCGCCGCACCGTCCTGACCGGCACCGCGGCCGCGGCCGCCGTGATCGCCGCGACCGGATCACCGGCCGCCGGCAACGAAAAGGCCGCCGCCGGCAAGAAGCCGAAGCCGAAGCCGACGATCGTGCTGGTGCACGGCGCGTTCGCCGACGCCACCGGCTGGTCCGAGGTGATCCGGCGGCTCAGCGCCGACGGCTACACCGTGATCGCGCCGCCCAACCCGCTGCGCGGCGTCGCCTCGGACGCCGCGTACCTCGCCGACTTCCTCGCCAGCCTGACCGGCCCGGTGGTGCTCGCCGGGCACTCCTACGGCGGCGTGGTGATCACCAACGCGGCGACCGGCAACCCGAACGTCACGGCGCTCGTCTACATCGCCGCCTTCGCGCCGGACGCCGGGGAAACCGTCTTCGGCCTGCAGAACCAGTTCCCGGGCACCGAGTTGCACGAGGCCCAGCTGGACTTCCGGCCGTGGGACGGCGGCGTCGACGGTTACGTCAAGCGCGCCGACTTCCGGCGCGTCTTCGCCGGCGACCTGTCACCGTCGGCGGCCGACCTGCTCTGGGCCACCCAGCGTCCCGGCGACGTCGCCACGCTCCAGGCGCCGTCCGGCGAGCCGGCGTGGAAGACCGTCCCGTCCTACTACCTGGTCGCTCGCGACGACAAGCTGATCCCGGCCGCCGCGCAGCGCTTCATGGCGGCGCGGGCCGGCGCGCACACGGTCGAGGTGAAGGCCTCGCACGTCGCCCTGATCTCGCAGCCCCGCGCCACCGCCGAACTGATCCGGAAGGCCGCCCGATGAGCTTCGTGACCACCTCCGACGGAACGCAGATCTTCTACAAGGACTGGGGCGCCGGTCGCCCGGTCGTGCTCAGCCACGGCTGGCCGCTGAACGCGGACAGCTGGGAGGCGCAGCAGCTGTTCCTGGCCGACAACGGGTACCGGGTGATCGCGCACGACCGGCGCGGGCACGGCCGGTCCACCCAGACCTGGCACGGCAACGAGATGGACACGTACGCCGACGATCTCGCCGCGCTGCTGGAGTCGCTGGACCTGCGGGACGTGACGCTCGTCGGGTTCTCCACCGGCGGCGGCGAGATCACCCGGTACATCGGCCGGCACGGCACCTCCCGGGTGGCGCAGGCGGTCCTCGTCTCGGCGGTGCCGCCGCTGATGGTGCGCGGCGACGACAACCCCGGCGGCGTGCCGATCGAGGTGTTCGACGGGATCCGGGCAGGCTCGGCGGCGGACCGGTCGCAGCTCTACAAGGACCTGGCGGACGGGCCGTTCTTCGGCAACAACCGGCCCGGGACCGAGATCTCGCAGGGCATCCGGGACGCCTTCTGGCTGCAGTCGATGGCGGCGGGACACCGCAACGCGTACGAGTCGATCGCGGCGTTCTCGGCCACCGACTTCCGCGACGACCTCGCCCGGTTCGACGTGCCCACGCTCGTCATCCACGGCGACGACGACCAGGTGGTGCCGTTCGAGGTGGGTGGCAAGGCCTCGGCGGCGCTGGTGAAGGGCGCCCAGCTGATCGTCTATCCGGGTGCGCCGCACGGCATCACCGACACCCACAAGGAGCAGCTCGGCAACGACCTGCTCGCGTTCCTGCGGGGGTACGGCGCATGAGCACCATCGTCCTGATCCACGGGTTGTGGGTCACGCCGCGCAGCTGGGAGCGGTGGATCCCGTACTACGAGGCGCAGGGCCACACGGTCGTCGCCCCGGCCTACCCGGGGTTCGAGGTCGAGGTCGAGGCGCTGCGGGCCGACCCGTCGCCGATCGCGGACCTGACCGTCCCGGAGACCGTCGCCCACCTGGAGAAGGTGATCACCGCGCTGCCGGAGAAACCGATTCTGATCGGTCACTCGTTCGGCGGGACCCTCACCCAGCTGCTGCTCGACCGCGGGCACGGCGCGGCCGGCGTGGTGATCGACTCGGCGCCTCCGGAGGGCATCCGGGTCACCCCGCCGTCGCAGCTGAAGTCGCTGTTCCCGATCCTGAACAACCCGGCGAAGCGGCACCGGGCGGCCGGGTTCACGCCGGAGCAGTGGCACTACGCGTTCACCAACACGCTGTCGGAGCAGGACTCGCGGGCGGCGTACGACCGCTACGCGATCCCGGCGCCGGGGAGCTGGGTCTGGGCGTACGGGCTGATCGCGAACTTCAAGCCCGGCAAGCAGGAGACCTGGGTCGACTTCCGCAACAACGACCGGGCGCCGCTGCTGTTCCTGGCCGGCGGGGCGGACCACATCATGCCGCCGGCGGTGAACCGGTCGAACGCCGAGCACTACAAGGCGCCGGACACGATCACCGAGTACCACGAGTTCCCCGGCAGGTCGCACTGGACGTGCGCGGAGCCCGGCTGGGAGCAGGTGGCCGACAAGGCCCTGGAGTGGGCGCTGCGTCACGCCCGCTGACGACCAAGGGTCACGCCCGCTGACGACCGTAAGTGGCGTGCCGGACGAGGGTCTCGAACGGCCCTCGCCGGCCCGCCCGGCGCATCCGGTCCGCGATCACCACCGTGCCGGCCCACGTCGCCGCCGCCAGCAGCGCCGTGCCGGCGACGGTCAGCGTGCCGGACAGGTCCAGCAGGAACGGTGTGAAGACGATCGCCCAGGTCACCGACTGCATCAGGTAGCAGGTCATCGACCGTTGCCCGGTCGCCGCGATCGCCTCGGTGAGACGGTTGTGGGTGGTCACCAGGGCGAAGAGCGCCGCGTAACCGAACCCGCCCAGCGTCCCGGTCGTGCTGTGCAGTGCGGCCGTCACCTCGGTGCCGGTGGACGTGGTCACCCCGGCCAGCCACAGCGCGATCGGCTGCGCGCCCAGCACCGCGGCGCCGAGGCCGCCGAGCGCCACGGACTTCAGCAGCCGCCGGTGCCGCTCGGGCTCCTCCAGGATGCGGCGGCGGCCCGCCCACAGACCGATCGCGAACGGACACAGGAACCCGATCGGGCCCAGCAGCGCGATGGCGAGCGCGGCCTGGGCACGGCTCGTCACCATGGCGGTCAGGTCCGGCGGCAGCATCGCCGGGTCCGGCCCGGCACTGCTGATCGTGGAGAGGTCCCCGCTGGGCAACGCGTTGATCGCCAGGAAGACCACGGCGACCACGAGCAACCCGCGGTCCCTCCAGCGCACCATCCAGAGGCCGATGAGCAGCAGCACACCGTAGGCGGCCAGGATGTCGCCCACAAAGAAGAGCAGCGCGTCGGCGAGACCGACGCCGATCAGCACGGCGCTGCGCCGGCGGAGCAGGCGGCGTACGCCCTTCGCGCCCCGTTGCTCCTGGCGGCGGGCGATCTGCGCGACGCCGTAGCCGAACAGCAGCCCGAACATCGGAAAGGCGCGCCCGTCCACGAACGTGGTGAGCAGCCAGATCACGCCCCGGTCGTCGCCGTCGTGCGGGTAACCGCCCAGGACCACCGGCGAGCTCAGGAAGTAGTGCGTGTTCGCGAGGGCGATGAACAGCAGCATGAAACCGCGAGCGAGATCCGGGCCGATGGCCCGGACTGCGGCCGGGGTGGGTCCGGGCAGGTGGGCCGGTGCCGGGATGGTCATGATGGCGACCGTACGGTCCACGAACAGCGGGTTCAGCCGTCCTCGGTTCATCGTCGCCGATACCGAAGTCGGCACCCGCCGGCACTTCCGTCACGGCGTCAGGCAGTGGCCGCCCGGCAGCAGGCCCGCGTGCCAGAAGTGGCTGCGCTCCAGCGGCGGCGGCGTCACGTCCCCGAACACGCAGACATCGCCCACCCGGACCGCCCAGATCAGCGCCCCCGGGGCGGTCGGATCCTCGGCCCGCCCCAGCCGCACGACCGCGTCGGTGTGACCGGCGGCGGCCAGCGAATCCCGCACCTTCGTCACATACCGCTCGGTGGCCGCCATCTGCGACGGCCCGGCGCACCGCCCGGCCCCGTCCAGCTCCTCCAGGCAGCCCGCGTCCCGCGCCCGGTGATACACCTCCACCACGGCCTCGTCGAGTGCCTGGTCCTGCCCGGCCGGCGGCACCGCCGTCCGCAGATGGCTGTCCTTGAGCTCCCGGGCGCAGTGCCCGTCGTCGTTGCCCGGGTCCGAACAGACCGCCGGTGGCGCGCTGCTCTCTCGCGGCGGCGCCGCCGCGTCCCGCAGCGTCTGCGCGCCGCATCCCGCCACCAGGCCCAGCGCCGCCAAAGCCGCCATGACCTGCAGCTTCCGTCTTTCCACGCCGGTCAAGATAGGCGCTCGCGCCGCTCGGCCGGCATCGCCGAACGAGCGAATCCCCCGTCCCACCGGACAGGACACGACGTCGCCCGGCCCACCCCGCACGGCAACCGTCAGTCCCGTGCGTTCACCACGCAGGTCGCTCAGCGGACGGCGGGCTTGCGGATGTGCTCCCGCAGGAGCTGCACCAGGTGCTTGCCGTCGGTGGCCGCCAGGTCCGCCGCCTGGGTCCGGCAGGAGAACCCGTCTGCCAGCAGCACGTCCCCCTCCTCGGCCGCCTCCAGCGCCGGCAGCAGCTGCTGCTCCGCGACCTGCACGGACACCTCGTAATGCCCCCGCTCGACCCCGAAGTTGCCGGCCAGACCGCAGCAGCCGCCCAGCCGCTTGACCGTCGCCCCCGCCTGCTTGAGGAGCTTGGCGTCGGCGTCCCAGCCCATCACCGCGTGGTGATGGCAGTGCGGCTGGGCGATCACCCGTACCCCCGCCAGCGAAGGCGGCTCCCAGCCGGGGGTGGCGGCAAGCAGCTCGGCCACCGTCCTGGTCGCCGCGGCCACCTCCCGGGCCGCGTCGGTGTCGACCAGCTCGACCGCGTCGGCGCGCAGCACGCCGGTGCAGGAGGGCTCCAGGCCGACGATCGGGATGCCCTGCCGGACCGCCGCGTGCAGCTCGTCGACGGTGGCGCCGAGTATGCGGCGGGCCGCGTCGAGCTGGCCGGTGGAGATCCAGGTGAGGCCGCAGCAGGCCGTGCGGCTGGTGATCCGCGGGGCGTACCCGGCGTCGACCAGCACGTCGACCGCGGCCTGGGCGACTTCCGGGGAGAAGTGATCGGTGAAGCTGTCCACGAACAGGATGACCGGCTTGCCGGTGGCGACCGGCCGGAACGAGGACCGGAACGTCCTGGTCGCGAACGCGGGAATGCCGCGCCGGGAGTCCACGCCGGCCAGGAAGAGGGCGACGCCGCGCAGGCCGGGCAGGTTCATCGCCCGGTTCGCCAGGCGGGGCATCCGCGCGGCCAGCCGCGACCACCGTGGCAGCCAGCCGAGCGAATAGTGTGACCGCGGCCGGACCCGGCGCTTGTAGCTCTGGTGCAGCACCTCCGACTTGTAGGCCGCCATGTCGACGCCGGTCGGGCAGTCCGAGGCACAGCCCTTGCAGGACAGACAAAGATCCAGCGCATCGTGTACGGCCTCGGCCCGCCAGTCCGGAGCGAGGTCGCCGTCGAGCATCTCCTGCAGGACGCGGGCGCGGCCGCGGGTGGAGTCCTTCTCGTTCTTGGTGGCCAGGAACGACGGGCACATCACGCCGCCCAGCGCCCGGGTGTCGACCCGGCACTTGCCGACGCCGGTGCAGCGGTGCACGGCCTGGTTGAAGTCGCCGCCGTCGTGGTGGTACGCCAGTGCCAGCGGAACGGTGACCTTGCGGGCCTGGGAGACGCGGATGTTGGCGTCGACCGGGTCCGGGTCGACCAGGTTGCCGGGGTTGAGCAGGTTGTCCGGGTCGAACGTGTGCTTGATCTGCCGGAACAGGCTGATCGCCTCGGCCGAGTACATCCGGGTCAGCAGTTCGCTGCGGGCGCGGCCGTCGCCGTGCTCGCCGGAGAGCGACCCGCCGTAGGAGACCACCAGGTCGGCGGCGTCCTCCAGGAACGCCCGGAACTTGCCGGGGCCGCCCGGCTTGTCGAGCGGGAAGTCCAGCCGGACGTGCACGCAGCCGTCGCCGAGGTGGCCGTACGGCATGGCGGTCAGCCCGTGCCGTTCCACCAGCACGTCGAAGTCACGCAGGTATGCGCCGATCCGGGCGGGCGGGACGGCGGCGTCCTCCCAGCCGGCGTGCGCGGGCAGGCCGCTCGGCGCGCGCCCGGCCAGGCCGGCGCCGTCCTCGCGGATCTTCCAGAGCGGGGCGGCCTGCGCGGTGTCCTCGACGATCACGTGGTCGACCGCCTGGGCCGCGGCGACGAGCCGGGCCACCCGGTCGCGCACCTCGCCGAGATCGTCGCCGGCGATCTCGATCATCAGCCAGGCGGTGCCGGCGGGCAGCGGCGGGACGGCGCCCGGGCCGCGACGGGACCGGACGACGTCACAGATCCGGTGGTCGAGGCCCTCGCAGGCGGTCGGCCGGAACTCCAGGATCGACGGGATGACGTCGCCGGCCGTCCCGAAGTCGGGGTAGCCGAGGACCACCATGACATGGTGGACCGGGTCGGCGACCAGCTTCACGGTCGCCTCGGTGATCACCGCGAGGGTGCCTTCGCTGCCGACCAGGAACTCGGTCAGGTTGAAGCCGTTCTCCGGCAGCAGGTGCTCGACCGCGTACCCGGAGACCTGGCGGCCGAAGGTGGCGAACTCGGTACGGCCGACGGCCAGATTGGCGTTGATCAGGTCCTGCAACGCGCCGGTCGTACCCTCCGCGCCCTTGATCTCCGGGTGGGTGTGGAACTGGTCGCCCCCGATCGTGAAGGCGCTCAGCGCGAGGACGTTGTCGGACGTGCGGCCGTACCCGAGCGTCCGCGCCCCGCACGAGTTGTTGCCGATCATCCCGCCGATCGTGCAGCGGGTGTGCGTGGACGGGTCCGGCCCGAACCGCAGCCCGAACGGTTTCGCCGCCGCCTGCAGCGTCGCCTGGACGGTGCCGGCCTGCACCCGCGCGGTCCGCGCCTCGGCGTCGATCTCGAGCACCCGGTTCATGTGCCGGCTGAAGTCGAGGATCACGCCCGGCCCGATCGCGTTGCCGGCCACCGAGGTGCCCGCCCCGCGCGCGGTGATCGGGACACCGTTCTCCCGGCACACCCGCAGCGTCGCCGCCACGTCGTCGTCGTGGCGGGGCCGCACGATCAGCTGGGGAACCACCCGGTAGAGCGAGGCGTCACTGGCGTACGCGGACCGGTGCGCCGCGTCGGTGAGGATGTCGGCGACACCGGCCCGGCGCAGGATGGTGGCGAGGTCAGCACTGGTCACACGATCTCCAAGGCTGTGTCGGGACTGTTCCGCCTTGGGCAGCGTGCGGCAGCGAACCTGCTTCGGACGTCGCCGCCATGGTAGTCGCCGCGGTGGTGTGGCCTAACTCTCCATGGCCGGGTGCCGGCGCGCGGCGTCGAGCAGTGTGGTCACGTCCTTGCCGCGCTTGCGTCCCCACTGCTCGGCCAACCGGACGCCGGCCTCGACGCCCTCACGCAGCGGCTGTTCCGGCTCCTGCACGCTCATGTCCGCCGGCACCGGCACCGTGACGACCAGGCGCCGGCTGCGGCGCGACCAGTGCAGCGCCTTCGGCTCGCCGGCGCCGCCGACGTCCAGGACGACGACCAGCCGCAGGCCACCCTCCTCGGTCGGCTCGTCGGTCTGCCCGATCCGGACCATCTCCGCACGCCAGGCGGGCCCGGACTTGCTGACCAGAGCGATCGGCTCCACGGTGAGGACCGGTACCCGGGTGGGCGCGGTGCGTTCGTGCCGCCACCACCAGCGGCCCCGCCGGAACGCGATGGCGATCAGCGCGACGGCGCCGTAGAACGCGACGATCGGGACCACCGTCAGGGCGAGGCCTTCGCTGGCGAAGCCGTCGGTCGTGGCGACCGACTCCGGATCGCCCGGCTCGGCGTAGACGGTGACCGTGTCGCCGGCGCGGTAACGGCCCTCCCCGAACGAGCCGAGCCGGACCGTGTGGCGGCCGTCGAGGTCATAGCGGACCGTGACCAGCTGCCGGTACGGCGCCCGGTCGAACCGCAGGTTCAGCACGTCGGTCACCACCGCGGTCACCGGCCGGCCCGCCGCGATCCGATCCTGCATGCGCCGGTCGAGGACCAGGTAGGCGGACATCGCGACGGCCAGGGCCACCAGCGCGATCGCCGCCCACCTGCGCCAGTTCCGCACCGGCGGCACCAACTCCTCCATCGACCCCGTCCCGTTCCGGTCAGCCCTCGTCCAGCGCGAGCGCGCCGGAGAGTTGATTGCCGACGAAGTTACCCGCTTTGTCGAACGCTTCGTAGATCAGTTGTGCCTTGCCGCTCGGGACCAACTTGTTGAACTGTGGCGAGCGCCGCATCGCCTCACCGGTCTCCTTGATCATCTGTGCGCCCTTCTTCTGCAGGAAGTAGGTGACCTCCCGCGCCGCTACACCGGACGCGCCGCCTTCCAGGAACTCCAGTTTCTTCGTCAGTTTCAGCCCGCCGAAGAACAGGTTCGCCCCGGCGCTCATCAACGCGTTGATCGCCTTCTTGACCTGACCGAGAACCAGATAGGAAAGGGCCGAGATGACGCCCGCAGCCACCGCCACGGTGGAGCAGATGCCGCACAACGGGATCCAGCCGACCCACTCCGCGATGAGGTCGGTCTTCGGCGCGATCCACGCCGCCCCCGCCTTGATCGCATCCATGACCTTGTTGACGACCGGTTTCTTCCGCGGCTGCTGCTTCGGCTTCTTCGTCACCGACCTGGCGTCGCCGGCCTCGTGCCCCGGATCGCTGCAGTGGCAGTTGCTGCGTTGCACCTCCTCGTAACAGGAGCGGGTGGTGCAGCTCTGCGCCCGGCGGTCGGTCTCCTGGTTGGAGTGCGCGGTCACCTGGTCGTAGCAGAGCCGGGTGGCACAGTTGCTCGCGGTGATCAGGCCGGTCGGGTCGCTGCTGGTCACCGGCGAATTGTTGGCGTAGGCGTACCCGTTCCACTGTTGCGGATCGTTGAAGTCCTGCAGCGGGTCGACGGAGATGAACCGTCCGAGCCCCGGGTCGTACTCCCGGGCGCCGAGGTGGGTCAGGCCGGTGTTGTCGCCGGTGCCACCGACGAAGCCCTTGTCGTTCGGCCACGTGGCGGCGGCGCCGCGCTTGCCGCCGAACGGTGTCTGCCGCCGGACCGTCGAGCTCTGCGTGACAGCGTCGATCGCGGTGAGCGCGGTGCCCTGGTGGTCCGGGGACAGCCAGGTCACGCCGGTGGAGGTCCGGGTGGCCACCGGCGACCCGGCGAAACTGTAGTTACGGGTCGCCTTGGCGGTTCCGCCACCGGCGCCGGCGCGGATGTCCTGACCGGCCAGGAACAGCGTGCGGCCGCCGGGGTCGCGGCGGATCAGCCGGTTGCCGTCGGCGTCGTAGATGTAGCTGGTCTGCCCGGTGGCGTCGGTGGAAGTCTCCAGGCGTCCCTCGGCGTCCCAGCGCATGGTCTGCGTTCCGGACGAGGCGGTGGGCCGGGTCAGCATGTTGCCGGTCGCGTCGTACGTGTAGGAGGCGGTGGTCGCGCCGGACGCGGCGGTCACAGCGTGCGGCTGGCTGCCGGAGTACGCGTAGCTCGTCACCGCGTCGCCGGACGGGCCGTGCACCACCTCCTTCTTGCGGTTACCGATCTTGTCGTACTCCCAGCTGTGCCAGTACGGCGCCGGGCCGCCGAGTGCCGCGGCCGACCGCGTCACGCCGCAGTCGCCACCGGCCGGGGTCCAGGCCTGGGTGAGCCGGCGCAGGTTGTCGTAGCCGAAGCACTGGACGTCGTCGTTCTCCGGCGCCACGTCGGCAGACCTGAGGATGTTGCCCGCGTGGTCGTAGGAGTACTTGAGGTCGGAGACGATGTGGGGCGCGACGGCATCGCGGTCGGTGCGGATGCCGGTCAGCCGGCCGGTCTCCAGCTCCCGGCTGTACGCCGTGTACACACGGCCACCGGCACCGGTCCAGAGCTCGACCTGGTCCAGCTCGCCAAGGGCGTTGTAATCGCTGTCCGCCACGTACGAGAGGTTCTGCGTGCCGTACAAGCTGTCCACCGTGGTGGCTTGCCCGAACCGGTCGTAGCCGTAGGAGAGGGTCTCCGGCTGCAGATCGGTGTTGGTTCCCGGAATGCTGCTCGACTTCACCGAGCCGTCGATGTTGTAGGTGTTGTTGTAGTTGTACGTGCCGGCCAGCCCGGTCTCGCTCGCCGGGATGATCGTCTGGGTGTTGCCCGGCTGGTAGTCGTCGTTGTAGTCGAGGACCTTGACCTGGTAGGCGGCGGAACCGATGAACCGCGTCGACTGCGACACGTGTCCCTTCTCCACCGTGTCGTAGATCCACTGGGCACGCATGAAGCCGGTGACCGCGTCGTCGAAGGCGGCCCGCTTGCGGTTCAGCGAGTCGTAGAGGTACGCGGTCTTCTTACCCCGGGCGTCTGTGCTGGTCAGCACGTTGTCCATGGCGTCGTACGTGTACGACGTCACGCCCTTGTCCGCGTCGTTGCCGGAGATCCGGCGGCCCCGCACGTCGTACGTGTAGGTCCAGTCGTTGCCCAGCGCGTCGGCGACCGAGGTGAGGTAGCCGCGCCGGTCGTACGTGTAGGTGGTGGTGTCCCAGCTGCCGGCCGTCCCGGGGGTCGCGGACGCGCCGTGGTACTGCCTCAGCTGCACCTTCCGGTCCCGGCCGTCGACGACCGTGGAGGTCGCGGTGCCGCCGGCGGGCGGGGTGACGTCGGTCCGGTCACCGCCGTACGCCGTGGTCGTCCGCCAGCGCTCGAACCCGTAGGGCTGGAAGACGTCGGCGACGACCCGGCCGGCCCCGTCGTACGCCTTGCGGGTCTGCCGTGGCACGAACGCCCGGTCGGTGGTGGCCAGAAGCGTGCCGCCCGCGGTGCCGGAGGTGTGATACCCGCCGAACTCGAGCCGGGCCCGCCCGGCCGAGTCGTAGAAGACCTCGGTGACGATCCGGCCGCCGTCCGCCGACGGTGACGGCGCCTGCGTCTGCCGCTTGCGCATCAGCCCGTCGAAGAGCTCGTACGTGGTCAGGTAGCTGCCGTCGGCCACGAGCGTCGACGTGGCGACCGCTGTCGGGGTGTCGACGTTCAGGTCGTAGCTGAACTTCTTCACCGGGACGCTGCGGCCGGGCTTCCACACCGCGGTCAGCAGGCCCCGGGCGTCGTAGTCGAATCTCGTGGTCCGCCCGTTCGGGTCGAGGACCGCGGTCGGCAGGTGCCAGGCCGGCTGGTACGTGGTTCTGGTCTCGTGCAGCAGCGGGTTCTTGGTGAGGATCGACGTCACCGGGCCGTCGGTGGCCGGCGTGTACGCCGACGTGCTGGTGTTGTCGTTCGCGTCGGTCACCGATGTCGCCCGGCCGTGCACGTCGTACGTCTTCTTCCCGGCCACGTGGAACGCCGGCGATCCGTTGTTCCAGGCCGAGATCTTCTCGGTCCGGGTGGGCAGGCCACGGGTCGGGATCGCCTCGAAGGCCAGGTTGTCGTAGTGGGTGCGGGTCTCCCCGATCACGTCGGCCTCGGTCAGCGTGCCGGTGGTGGCGGCACACCCCACCGCGTACGTCTGCTCCCGGTGCACCCGGTCGAGAACCCAGGAGCTGGTGTTGCGAGGCGTGTAGTCGGTCTTGACGCACTGCTCGTCGCCGGCCACCCCGTCGACCCCGAAGTCGTCGGTCTGCACCGGCATGCCGTACTCGTCGAAGGTGGTGACCTCCTTGGTGACGCGCTCGCCGCGGCCGCCGTCCAGGGTCACGTGGTCGGTGGTCGTCCCGACACCGGTGAACCGGGCGGTCACCGTGTCCCCGTTGAGTGTGCGTGAGGCGGTCGGCCCGGACGCCCACGGCTTGCTGAGGTTGCGCGAGACCACGCCGCCGCCCGGGCCGTTGAAGGTCTTGGCCTCCCGCTGCATGCCGGCGAACCAGTCCTCGTCGGCGATGCCGTCGACGCTGACCGACTTCGTGCCGCCGGAGGCGTTCAGCCGGTCACCGTGCATGCCCCGGAAGTACCGGGTCTCGGTGTAGGTCTGCTCCCCCGCGTCACCCACGGTCACGCCGACCCGGCCGTAACCCCGGAACTGCGACCAGGTCTTGTACTTGTTCTTGGTCAGGCCGTCGTCGTCCGTGTAATGCCAGGCCGCGCCGTCGAGGTAGTCGTACTTGTGGACCACCCGTGCGCTGCCGTTCGGCGGCGCCCCGCCGGTGTTGTCGTTCTCGTAGACGTGGGTGACCACATACTTGTTGAACCAGTCGGTGACCGGCTGGTCGTACCCCTCGGGTTCCCACCGCACCGGGTAACAGCGGCTGGTGTTCGTCTCCGGGGCCGGTTTCGCGCCGCCCGCCGTGCAGTCCTGCCCGGAGTACACGACGCTGACCGAGCCGCCGCTGTCGTTGCGGATCCGGTTGATCCGCATCCAGTTCATCGCCAGGGCGAAGTCACCGATCCGGTCCACCCGGTTAGGCATCTGCTGGGCGGTGAACTCGACGTCCGGGACCTCGGTGGTGCCGCCGACCAGCCCGGCGTGCGAGATCTTCGACAGCCACAGGCCGGCTCGGGTGCCGTCGCCCGGGTCCGGGAACGTGTGCGTGAACGACCAGCGCTCCACGTTGTCGTACCCGGAGCCGTTGCGGACCTGCGTGGTGACGGTGGCGAGCCGCTTGGTGCTCCAGAACGTCGGCGAGAAGCTGTCCTCGCACTTGTCGCCGGTGCAGGACTGGTCCCACGGCACGTCCGGCCAGCGGGTCGCGTTGTGGGTGGCGCACTCGTTCAGGCAGCGATCCGCGACGCCCAGGTCGACCCGCATCGGCGCGGGGGTGTTGTGCACCGAATCCACGCCGCTGATCCGGCGGGTGCCGTAGTCGATGCGGTCCAGCCACGCCTCGCGGTCGTACGAGGCGGCGTCGTCGGCCTTCGCGTTACGGCCGTACTTGTTCG
This sequence comes from Actinoplanes sp. 13, assembly GCF_056134165.1. Lineage (NCBI taxonomy): Bacteria > Bacillati > Actinomycetota > Actinomycetes > Micromonosporales > Micromonosporaceae > Actinoplanes > Actinoplanes sp. 13. Next base: position 143,642 of record NZ_JBVYOQ010000003.1, read on the forward strand.
TCTCCTGCTGGTACCAGTACGACATCGAGTTGCCGGACGGGTCGACCACGTAGTCCAGCTGCCAGCGCCAGGCCTGCGCGCAGTCCGAGTCGGCGAACGCGGTGGCGTGGCACGGCTCGCCCGGGTCGTTGCCGAACACCGGCACGGTCAGCGCCGAGTTGGTCAGCGGCTTGTTCGTGGTCCAGCCCGGCAGCCGGTTCAGGCCGAACCAGAACTGCACGCCGGCGGTCGTGGTCAGCACCCAGTGCTCACCGTCGTTGTCGCCGTTGGTGGCGCCGGTCCGGCGCTCGATCCGGGAGCCGTCGTCACCCTTGAGGTGCCAGCGCTTCTCGGTCGCGTTGTAGATCAGCTCGTCGGACTTGCCGGGCAGCGACAGCGTCGCGTTGTCGGTCTCCCAGCACTGGTCGCCGGTCTTCTTGTCGTTGTTCGCGTCGCCATCCATGTCCCGCATGCAGGTCTGGTAGCGGCGCTCGATGAACCCGCCGAACGACGCCTCGAAGCCCTCACCCATCCAGGACGGCTGGTTGTTCGACGCGGCGTGCTGACCGTCGACGCTCTGCGACGAGTAGGAGAGCGCGAGCTGCGGCGCCGGCCCACCCAGCGACGGCGGCACCCGCATCGGGTAGTTCCAGGTGAACGCGCCGGTGTTGCCGCCACCCGCCCAGATCGCCGACGGCTTCAACGAGGTCGCCGCATAGTCACCGGCCGGCCCGGACGGCGCCGCGGTGGCCGCGACCAGCGTCGACACGCCCGCCACCGCGACGTCCGCGGAGACACTCCGGGCGGCGAGATCGTTGTCGGACTTCAGCGGGGCCGGCGCGCACTCCGGCTTCCCCGGGGTGACCAGCGCACAGTCCGGCAGCGAGACGAGGCGCAGACGGCTCGACCAGTCTGCGCCGTACGCCGTCGCGAACGTCCGGTAGTCGACCGCGACCTTCGTCCTCGCGCTGCTCGCGACGCCGTCCGCGCGGCCGAGACGAATGACGACGCCGCGGACGCCGGCGCGCTCGGTGGTCGTACGATCGAGAATCTCGGCCCTGACCTGGGCCGGCGCGGCAGTGGACCGCCCCGCCGGATCCGCCGCGGCCCGGCCGATCCGCACCGGCAGCGCCTTCGCCGCCCGCTCCCCCGCCGCCGGCAGCTCCACGACCTCGCCGGCCGCTTGCGGCCAGACCGGCGCCGGACGGTCGGTACCCGAAGGCGGCTGCTTCGCCTGCGCCTCCGGCGAGATCTTCGCGGCCCGGACCGGCACGGTGGGCACGTCCTGCGCCGCGCGAGGCCGGTAGGGATCAGGCTTCGCCGCGGCGGCGGGCACCGGGTTGAAGGTCACCACCATCAGTACGGCCAGAGTGGACGCCAGAGCGGTGACGAAACGGGCGGCGAACGGACGTGCGGGCACGACGGGACTCACCTGGGCTCCCCTTGCAGAGGCCGACGGGGCATGACGAATCGAGGCGCGACCGTGCGCCGGGGAACGAAGATGCCGGGTAGGCCGGAAGGAGCAGGCGATCCCCGGGGTGTCGTGCACACGGGGTCGAACGCCGAGCTCAGGGCACGCTGAAGGTGCCGGTCACCGGCCCCCCGTGTTCATATCGGCCGGTTGATCGGAAACTTTAGATAAAGAAGATCGGCAATGTAAAGCCCCGCGGGGCTGTCCGATCACTCGGATCGGACAGCCCCGCGGGAAGTGACTATCCCGATGTGGGATCCCGGCCCCAGGAAGCCTCGAGGCCGGCTCTCGCGACGGCAGCCGCGGCGCGCAGCTCACGCCACTCGCCTGCCGTCGTGAGGGCCTCCTCGTTCCAGAGGGAATCGGGTCCGTCGTCGAGACGGTCCGCTTTCTCCTCGACTTCTCGGAGCAGCAGCAGATCTCTCTGCTCAAGCGTGGCGTCAGCCGCCCGGGCGCGAGCGACGTGCACCAGATCGTCGAATTGGAGCAGCAACTCGTCCGAACCCACACCCGACTCGCGCAGGTAGGCCAACTGTTCGCCGGCCGGCGCGCTGAGCAGGCCCAGCACCGTCAAGGTCCACCGTTGGAATGCTTCCTGGCCCTGGTCGCCCGTCACCGGATGATTCCTCCCTTGTCGCCCTCGGTGCCGATGACCCGCCAGTACGGGTGAGGCCCGTGGTGCCCGCCACCGGGATGCCACCTGAGCATCCGCCCGGTCCGGCCTCCGCGCTCGGTGTACTCGCGAATCACCCAGCCCTCGCCCTTGCTGTTCCCCCGCCCGAGGCCTTCTTCCTTCCACCCCTTCCGGCCCGCGAAGAACGGGCGGATCTGGTCCGGTGTGACGCCACCGCGAAGGAGAGAAGGCATGTCCCAGATGTCTTCCGCATCACGGATGCCAGGATGCCGGCCCGACTGTTCACTGAGCTGCTTGCGCAGACGGTCGCCGCTGGCGGAGCTTCCCGGGTTGTCGCTCTCGGGGCAATTGTGGACCAACACCGGCATGTCGCCGGCGAGAACGTAATAGGTGTGGAGGCCGGCGACGGAGAGGTTGTAGGCCGCGGCCTGCCGGCGTGCCGAGTGGTCGAAGAAGTCGACCCGCACGGCCCCCGAGGGAGTGCGGATCTCGTCTCCGGGATCCAGATCCTTTGCGTCCTGCCAGCTGCGATCCGTCTCGTTCCAGAACGGGTGGTCCTCCGTCGTGACGACGGACTCTCCGGCGACCACCAGCACGAAAAGCTCGTCCTGGTGGACCCAGACCGCCTCGATCTTGCGCCCGCCCTGCACCCCGATGTGCGGATCGGTGGCGAGCACCTCGTCGCCGGGCTTCAACTCGGCGAATCGTTTGGTACTGCCGTCGGCGAGCAGCACCTCGGTGTCGCCGCTGAAGCTGCTGTAGCAGGTGTCCTTGCGGTGCTTGGCCCGCATCTGGGAGTGGGCCGATTTGACACGGTAGCCGGCCGCGCCGGTACCCACGTCGCGATATCCGCAGATGCCGACGTCGAGACACATCGACAACATCCGGTCGAACTGGGTGTCCCAGATGTAGTCCTCGCTGCACTCGACGTACTTCCACGCACAGGCGTTGAAGATCATGTCGATGGTGTCGTACTCGCAGACCTCGAAACAGGTCGTCAGCGGGTGGTCGCCGCGCGCCCGATCGACACCCGCCGCGAGCGCGTCGATGTTCGGCCCGGCAGCGCGAGGCACCGTTCCGTTGATCGTTTTCCGGCCGTGGTGGTCGGTGCTGACGGTCGTGCCGTTGGGCAACGAGTAGGTGGTCCCGGCGCCGTTGTAGACGTTGCCGTGATTCTTCTTCCCTGCGGGCGGGCGGCCGGCGTACTTACCGGGGTCGAGGATGGCGCCGGTCTCGGGGTTGAAGCGCACGCCGTTGCCGGAGCCGTCCCCGGTGTCACCGGCCAGACCGCTCGGATCGCTCATCGTGACCGGAGTGTTGTTGGAGTAGGCGTAGGCGTTCCACTGCTGCGGGTTCGTCAGTTCCTGCACCGGGTCGACCGATATGAACTTGCCGATGCCCGGGTCGTACTCGCGGGCGCCCAGGTGGGTGAGCCCCGTGCCGTCGACGACACCGCCGACGAAGCCGCGGTTGTTGGGCCAGGCGCCGGCCACCGTGCCGCGCGGCGTTCCGTAGGGGGTCTGACGTCGGATCGTCGACGCCTGGTCCGCGGCCGTGATCGCGACCGCGGCGGTGCCCTGGTGATCCGGCGACAGCCAGGTAAGACCCGCATGCGTACGGGAACCGATAGTGCCGGTGGCGAAGGAGTAGTACCGGGTGCACGAGGTGGTTCCGGTGTCCTTGCTGTGCCGGATCTCCTGACCCGGCAGGTGAAGTGTGCTGCCCTTCGAGTCCCTCTGAACGAGCCGGTTACCGTCGGCGTCGTAGAGATAGCCGGTCCGGCCGGTGCTGTCGGCGGCCGACTCCAGGTGCCCCTCGGCGTCCCAGGTGTACGTCTGGGTCCCGGCCGAGGTGGTAGGTCTGGTCAGCATGTTGCCGGAAGCGTCGTAGGTGAACCCGCCGGTCCGGGCCCCGGACAGGCCGATGACCGCGTGCGGGCGCACGCTGGTCGAGCCGGAAGCCGGATAGGTGTAGTCGGTGACGCTGTCACCGGAGGCCTGATGCACGACCTCCTTCTTCCGGTTGCCGATCCGGTCGAGTTCCCAGCTGTGCCAATACGGCGCCGGGCCGCCCAGCCGGGGTACGGACGGCGCTGCCGTGCAGTCGCCGTTCCCCGGCGTCCAGGCCTGGGTCAGCCGGCGCAGATGGTCGTACCCGAAGCACTGCGTGTCATCGGCTTCGGGCGCCGTATCGACGACGCCGGTGATGTTGCCGGCCGCGTCGTACCGGTACGTGGTGTCGGTCTGGATGTAGGGCGCGACCACGTCCCGGTCGGTGCGGATGCCGACGAGGCGGCCGGTGTCGAGCTCGCGGGTGTACTTCGTGTAGACCCGGTTGCCCTCCCCGGTGCCGGTGCCGGTGCGCAGCTCGACCTGATCCAGCTCGCCCAGCGCGTTGTAGTCCGTTCCGACGACATAGGGCTGGTTCACGCTGCCGTAGAGGCTGCTGACGGTGGTCGGCTGACCGAGCGCGTCGTAGCCGTAGGTGAGCGTCTCGGGGTGCAGATCGACATTGGTGCCCGGGACGCTCGTCGACTTCACCGAGCCGTCGAGGTTGTAGGTGTTGTTGTAGTTGTACGTCCCGGCCAGCCCGGTCTCGCTGTCCGGGATGACGATCTGCGTGTTACCCGGTAGATAGTCGTCGGTGTAATCCAGCACCCGCATCTGATAGGCCGCCGACCCGTAGAACCGGGTCGACTGCGACAGCTGTCCGAGCGCGACCGTGTCGTAGATCCACTGGGCGCGCATGACGCCGTTGACCTGGTCGTCGTAGGCGGCGCGCTTGCGGCCGAGATCGTCGTACAGGTAAGCGATCTTCTTGTTGCGGGCGTCGGTCGCGGTGAGGATCCGGCTGGCGTTGTCGTACGTGTACTTCGTCTCGCCCCGGTCCGGGTCGTCCACCGTCACCTGGCGCCCCCGGACGTCGTAGGCGTACGTCCACTCGTTGCCCAGTGTGTCGGCGACCTTGGTCTGGTAGCCCCGGCGGTCGTATGTGTACCGGGTCGCGTCCCAGCTGAGTGCGGTGTGCGGCGTCGCCGCCGCGCCGTGATACTGCCGCAGCTCGACCACGCGGCCGCGTGAGTCAAGAACCGTGGAAGCCGCGGTGCCGCCGGCCGGTGGGGTGACGTCGGTGCGGTCGCCGGTGTACGCGGTCGTGCTGCGCCAGCGCTCGAAGCCGTACGGCTGGAAGATCTCAGCGATGGACCGGCCGGCCCCGTCGTACACGGTCCTGGTCTGCTTCGGCACGAACGCGCGGTCCGTGGTGGCCAGCAGCGTGCCGCCGGGGTTGCCGGTGGTGTGGTAAGCGCCGAACGTCAGGCGTGCGCGCCCGGCGCTGTCGTAGAACGCCTCGGTGATGATTCGGCCCCCGGACGGCGACGGCGACTGCGTCTGCCGCTGCCGCAGCAGGCCGTCGTAGAGGGCGTACGTCGTGATGTAGTCGCCCTTGTGGTTGAGCGCCGAGGAAGCGACCACCGACGGCGCGCCCGCGTTGATGTCGTAGCTGTGCTTGATGCTGGCGGTGTCGGTGCCCTTGGTGCGGCCGGGCTTCCACACCGCGGTCAGCCGGCCCAGCGGGTCGAACTCGCTGTCCACCCGCTTGCCGTTCGGGTCGACGGCCCCGGTCGTGGTTCCCCAGGCGGGCTCGATCGTGGTCCGGCTCTCGTGCAGGAGGGGGTTCTTGGTCGTCGTCGCGGTCACCGGTCCGTCGGTGGCCGGGGTGAATGCGATCGTGGTCCTGGAGTCCATCGCGTCGGACGTCGAGACCGCCCGGCCGTGCACGTCGTAGGTGGTGCGGCCGGCGAGCGCGAAAGTCGGCGCGCCGTTGTTCCAGGCCGCCATGGTTTGCGTCTGGGTGGCCAGGCCACGGGTGGGCACCGCCTCGAACGGGCGGCCGTCGTAGAGCGTGCGGTTCTCCCCGCGGACCTTGTCCTCGGTCAGCGTGCCGCTGGTCTGTGCGCACTGCACCGCATAGGACTGGGTGCGGTGGATCCGGTTCATCACCCACGCCGTCGTGTTGCGCGGGGTGTAATCGGTCTTGAGGCACTGCTCGTCACCGGCGACGCCGTCCTCACCGAGGTCGTCGACCTGGACGGCCATACCGTACTCGTCGTAGCTGGTGACCGTCTTGGTCACCAGGTCGGCGCGGCCGCCGTCACGGGTGACGTGGTTGACGGTGGTGCCGACGCCGACGAACCGGGCGGTGACGGTGTCGCCGTTGAGGGTGCGGGTCGCGGTGGGCGCCGAGGCCCACGGCGTCGACAGGCTGCGGGCGACGACCGCGCCGCCGGGACCGTTGAAGGTGGTCGTCTCGCGGGTCTGGCCGGCGAACCAGTCCTGGTCGGCGATGCCGTCCACGTCGACCGACTTCGTGCCGCCGTCGGCGTTCAGCCGGTCGCCGTGCATGCCCCGGAAGTACCGGGTCTCGGTGTAGGTCTGCTCCCCCGCGTCCCCCACCGTCACGCCCACGCGGCCGTAGCCGCGGAAGTCCGACCACGTCTTGAACTTCTTCTTGGTCAGCCCGTCGTCGTCCGCGTAGTGCCAGGCCGCACCGTCGTGATAGTCGTACTTGTGGACCACCCGCGGACTGCCCATCGGCGGCGCCCCACCGGTGTTGTCGTTCTCGTAGATGGTGGTGACGACGTACTTGTTGAACCAGTCGGTGACCGGCTCCTCATACCCGTCCGGGATCCATCTCACCGGGTAACAGCGGGTGGTGTTCGACGCCGGCGCGGGTTTCGTGCCGCCGGCGGTGCAGTCCTGCGAGGAGTAGACGACGCTGATCGACCCGCCGTACTCGGTGCGGATCCGGGAGATGCGCATCCAGTTCATGGCGAGGGCGAAGTCGCCGGTGCGGTCCACCCGGTTCGGCATCTGGATCGGCGTGAACTCGACGTCCGGCAGGGTCGCGGTGCCGCCGACCAGCCCGGCGTGCGAGATCTTGGAGAGCCAGAGGCCCGCGCGGGTGGCGTCGCCCGGGTCCGGGAACGTGTGGGTGAACGACCAGCGTTCGATGGTGCGATAGCCGCTGCCGGAGCGGAGTTGGGTGGTGACCGAAGCGAGCCGCTTCGTGGTCCAGAACGTCGGGGAGAACTTGTCCTTGCACTCGTCGCCGGTGCAGGACTCGTCCCACGGCACGTCCGGCCAGCGGGTCGCGTTGTGGGTGGCGCACTCGTCCAGGCAGCGGTCCGCGACCGCGAAGTCGACACGCATCGGGGCGGACGTGTCGTGCACCGAGTCGACGCCGTCGACGCGCCGGGTGCCGTAGTCGATCCGGTCCAGCCACGACTCCCGGTCGTAGGCGGCGGCGTCGTCGGCCTTGAGGTTGCGGCCGTACTTGTTCGTCTCCTGGACGTACCAGTACGACATCGAGTTGCCGGACAGGTCGACGACGTAGTCGAGGTTCCACCGCCACGCCTGGGCGCAGTCCGAGTCGGCGAAGGCGGTGGCGTGGCACGGCTCGTTCGGGTCGTTGCCGAACACCGGCGCGGTGAGCGCCGCGTTGGTGACCGCCTTGCCGGCGCTCCAGCCGGGCAGCCGGTTCAGGCCGAACCAGTACTGCACGCCCTCGGTGGTGGTGACCACCCAGTGCTCACCGTCGTTGTCGCCGTTGGTGGCACCGGTCTTGCGCTCGATCCGGGTGCCGTCGTCGCCGCGCAGGTGCCAGCGCTTCTCGGTGGCGTTGTAGAGCAGTTCACCCGAGTGCCCGGACAGCGACAGCGTCGCGTTGTCGGTCTCCCAGCACAGGTCACCGGTCTTCTTGTCGTTGTTGGCGCTGCCGTTCATGTCCTGCTGGCAGGAGATGTAGCGGCGTTCGATGAAACCGCCGCCGGACGATTCGAAGCCCTCGCCGGCCCAGGACGGCTGGTTGTTGGAGGCGGCGTGGCGGCCGTCCACCGACTGGGAGGAGTAGTTCAGGCCGAGGCTCGGCGCCGGGCCGCCCAGCGCGGGCGGGACCCGCATCGGGTACGACCAGGTGAACGCGCCGGTGTTGCCGCCACCGGACCAGGTCGACGACGGGCTCAAGGTGCTGGCCGCGTAGTCGCCGGCCGGTCCGGAGGCCGCCGCGGTGGCCGCCACCAGCGTCGAGGCGCCGGTGAGGGACACCTCCGCCGAGACGGTCCGGGCGGTCAGGTCGTTGTCGGACTTCAGCGGGGTGGCGGCGCAGTCCTGCTCGGCGGGCGTGGTCAGCGCGCACGCGGGCAGCGTGACCAGGCGCAGCCGCGAGGACCAGTCGGCGCCGTAGGCCGTGGCGAAGGACTTGTAGTCAACGGTGACCTTGGACCTGCCGGCGGTTCGCACCCCGTCGGCGCGGCCGAGGCGCATCAGCAGGCCCCGGACGCCGGCCCGCTCGGTGGCGCCGCGGTCCAGCACCTCGGCGGAGACCCGGGACGGGGCCGCCTGCCGGGCTACGGCGGCCGGCTGCTCGACGCGTACCGGAAAATCGGTTCCGGCGGCCGCCGGCACCGCCAGCGTCTTGCCGGCGGGTGCCGGCCAGACCGGCGCCGGCAATGCCGAAGCGGCCGGTGGCTGAGGGGCCGGCGGTTCGGGGGTGATCTTCGCGGCCCGCACCGGGACCTCGGGCACCGGCGTGGCGGACTGCGGGGAGTACGGCTTCGGCGCGGCGGCCGAGGCGGCGGGGGCGTGTCCGAGACCGGCCAGCAGGGTCACTGCCAGGCCGGCCGCGACCACAGCGGTACGCCGTCTGAAGAGGGATTGCACTCAACGCTCCGGAGGCAGAGGTCGGACAAGGGCGACCGAGCGTCCGGCGGGCCAGGACGAACCGGGCCCGCCGGACGCGACAAGGAGGGATCAGGCGGTCGGGACGGGGTCGAACCTCAGGCCGACGCCGGGCCGCAGCACGGTGAGGCGGTCGGAGTAGAGCAGGATCGACAGTCCGTCCTTGTTCTGCAGGCCGATCGTCGACGACCCGCCGCTGCGAACGAACGTCGCGTCGGTGGACGGATAGACGTAGCTGAACCCGCCCGCCTCGTCGAGGATCGCCTGGAAGCTGACCCTGGTGTTCGGGTCACCGTGGTGCCGCACGTTGTACCACTCGATCACGTACTGCCGGTTCGGCGCCGTGCCCCGGACAGCGGCCCGGACGCCGGCCTGCGCGTCCGCCTCCCAGTTGCTGCGGTTGGCGTAGAGGTAGGCGTTGGCGAACTCGATGCTGCCCTCGGTGCCCACCCGCAACGCGGTGTGCGACTGGCCGTACAGCTGCACCGGGAACGGCAGGGTCACGTCGTGCCAGGTGTTCCACCCGGTGCCCAGCTGGGCGCCCGCGCCGAGCGGCTGGTACGCGATCTCGCTCTCCGTGATGGTGAAGCCGGTGCCCTGCGGGGTGGCGTTCTCCACGAAGTCCACCTGCACCGGGTCGGCGCCGACCAGCGCCGTGCGCACCGCGGATCCGGCGCACTCCCCGGAGCCGATGGTGACCAGCACCGTCTGGGTCTTGGCGGGAACGTCGCCGAGGAAGTACGCGCCGTCCGACCAGGTCTGGGTGGACTGCCCGGCGACGCTGACCACCGCGCCGTCCACCGGGGTGCCCTCACAGGTGATCGTCCCGTTGATCGCGCCGGTCTCGGCGGCCTTCGGCGCGAACTGCACGCCCAGGCCGTTGTAGAGCAGGTCGGCGCTGTAGAGGTACTGGAAGGCGACCGTGCCGCTCGGGTCCTCGATGCCCACGGTGGCCTCGGCGCCGCGTTCGATCGGGTTGTCGTCCATCCCGTCGTACGCGAACGCGATCCCGCCGTTCTCGTCGAAGACGACCTCGAACGAGACCCGGACGCCGTCGTTGCCGTACCAGGCGACGTTGCGCCACTCCACGATCCACTGCCGGTTCGGCGCACTGCCGACGGTCTTGGTGGCGATCGCCGCGGAGCCGTCGACCGTCCAGTCGCCCCAGAAGGGATAGACGGCGGCGTTGGGCGTGCCGTCCACGGCGCCTGACGGGATCGGGGTGCGGTCGGCGTCGTCGGCGCCCTCCGGCCCCAGCGTCAGGAAACCGTTGGTGCTGATCCACGGCTTCGTGGTGCTCTCCCCGTACAGCTTGATCGGGAACGGCGCGGTGGCCTGGATCTTCTCGTCGTCACCGCTGACGTTGAGCACCGTGTCGCCGGCCACGAACGGCTTCTGCGTGTTCGTGCAGTTGTAGAACGGGTCGGCGTCGTGGCTCAGCGACAGGTCCACCTTCGCGTCGCCCCGGGTCTTGTGCAGCTCGGCGGTGGCGTACTGCCCGAGGCAGCGGTTGTCACCGGCCTGCGAGGCCAGCAGCAGGTACGCCCCCGGCGGCACGCTGGTGAACTGGTAACTGCCGTCCGCCCCGGTGGTGGCCGTCAGCCCGCTCGGGTTGAGCGTGATGGTGGCCCCGGCGATCGGCGCGGTGGTGACCGCCTCGGTGAGGATGCCGCTGATGCCGGCCGGCCCGGTCGGGGTGTAGATGATCGAGCTGTTCGGGGTGAGGGCCGGCTGCCACTCCGAGTAGTACTCCGACACCCGGAACGACATGGCCACCATGCCGACGTTCGAGGTGCTGCCCTTCTGCACGTCGGTGCTCATCGCGCCGTAGTGGTAACCGACCTGCCCGTTCTCGTGCAGCACCAGCTGGAACGTGCTCCGGTCCTCGCTGCCCAGGTAACGCACGTTGCGCCACTCGATCACGTACTGCCGGTTCGGCGCGGTGCCGCGGGTCTGCGTCCACATGGTCGCCGCGTCGTCGACCACCAGGTCGCTCCACATCGGCGTCAGGTACCCGCCACCGATGCCCGCCCAGCCGTTGGTGGAGACGCTGGCGGTGTTGCCGGCGCGACCGTAGAACTGCATGTGGAACGGCAGGTAGACGTCGGCCTCCACGTCGTCACCGGAGAGCCACAGCCGGTCGGTGGCCGGCGTGTAGCCGCTGGCGCCGACCGCACACGCGTATCCCATCGCCCCGTAGTCCGGGCCCAGCTGCAGGTTCTGGGTGAGGTCGGTGACCAGGTCGATCTGCGACTCGGCCCGGGTGCCGCACCGTGCGCCCTGCTGGCTGATGATCGTGTAGGTGTCGGCCACCACCCCGAAGAACGCATAGGTGCCGTCGGCCGCCGTCGTGGTGCTCAGCCCGCTCGGGTCGAGCGTGACGATGGCGCCGGACACCGCGCCCCCGGCCGAGTTGGTCAGCTTGCCGGTGAGGTTGTGCACCTCCAGCTCGCCGGCCTCGCTCGGCCGGCTGAAGACGATCGACTTGCCGTTGACCAGCACCGGGTCACCCGACGAATAGGCGAAGCCGTCGTCACCGGTCGGCGCCTCGATCCCGACCAGGGCGTGGTCACCCTGCTCAGCGGCGTTGTCCATCCCGCTGTAGTTGGTCGTCACCGTGCCGTCGGCACCGAGCGTGGCCGAGAAGCTGAGCCGCTGCGCGGTGTTGCCCTTGCGGTGCACGTTGCGCCATTCGACCAGCACCTGCTGGGCCCCGGCCGTGGTGCGCACGCTGGCGCTGCCGTCGACCACCAGGTCGTCCCAGAACGGGGCGACCACCGCGTTGGGCTCGGCCGCCGCGATCAGGCCGCCGGTGCCGGTGTACGGGAACGACCGGCCCGGGTCGGTGAAGGAGAGCAGGCCGTTGGTGTCGATCCAGACGGTCCGGTGGTTACCGCCGTAGTACGGGAAGGCGAACGGCAGCGGCAGTGCGGTGATCGCGTCGTCGCCGGTCAGCGGCAGCACCGTGGTGCCGGTCGCGAACGCGGCGGACCGCTCGGCGCAGGTGTGCCCCAGCTGGTCGGCCTTGCGGTACAGGTACAGCTCCAGCTCGAGCCCCTGCCCGTCGACCTCCTTGGGCTGGCTGCCGGCCATGCCGCAGCGTCCGTTGGCCGACGCGGTGACCGTGTAGGTGTTGCGCGGGATGTCGGCGAAGTTGTACGCGCCGTCCGCGTCGGTCGTCGCCGTGTACCCGCCGGGTTGGAGCGTGACCGTGGCCCCGGCGAAGGGCTGCCAGTTCGACGTGTCCACCACCGAGCCGGACAGGCTGCCGCCCGGCTTGACGGTGAAGGTGAGCTGCGTCGGCGGGCCGACCCGGATCGTGTCGTCGGCGGCCGCGAAGAACGGGCGTTCGCCGGTGATGGCACCGACCGCGATCGGGATGGTCACCGAGCCACCGGCGGCGACGGCGATCGAGCTGCCCAGCCCGGCGCCGTCGATGCTGTATTTGAACCGGGTCACGTTGGTGTCGCCGGCCGCGTCGAGCTTGACCGACAGCGTGCCGCCGGCCGACGGCTCGTCGCCGCTCGGGAAGGTGATGATCGGCTGCAGCGGCTCGGCGAGCACACCGATCTTGGCCGCGGTCTCCACGAAGCTGTAGACCCGGACGTCGTCGACCTGCCCGTTGAGGAAGCCGTCGTCGGCGCCGGCCCACTTGCGCTTGCCGATGGTGACCGGGCCGGTGGCGTGGAACCCGCCGGTCAGCGTCGCGGTCGCGGTCTGCGCCACCCCGTTGACGTACAGGGTGAGCTTCTTGGTGCCGGCGTCGTAGGTGGCCGCCAGGTGCGTCCACTTGTTCGCGGCCGGCGCCGCGTTCGACAGCACCGACGGGAGCGCCGGGCTGTCGACGTCCGAGCCGGCCATGGTGAACCGCCACCGGTTGTCCGGGCCCGAGTACCCCAGCGTGTAGGCCGAGGTCCGGCTGCCGCCGGCGGCGACCGCCACCCGCTGCCCGGTGACGCTCGTGGTGGAGGTCAGCTTGACCCGGGCGGCGACGGTGAAGCTGCTGTCGGTGCGCACCGTGGTGGCCGCGCCGGTGTCCGGGTGGGGATAGGTGAGCGGCCCCGCGGTGGCCGCCGACCCGGAGACGCCGTTCAGCGACAGGGCGCTGCCGACGTTGCCGCGCCCGGCGACGCGGGTGATGCTGCTGCCGAGGGTGGCGGTGTTGCCGTGCTCGCTGACGTCGGTCGCGTTCCCGGACGCCTCGTCGAACGTCCATTCCGCGGCCGGGCCGGTGCCGGCCCGCACGTGGAACGAATAGGTGGCCGGCAACGCGGAGAACCGGCCGGCCCGGTCCTTGGTCCAGACCCGCAGCGTGTTGATGCCGTCCTTGGCCGGCTTCACCGGGATCCTCGCGCCGAAGTTGGTCTCCTTCGGGTGCGGCTTGGCGTCCAGCTGCACACCCGAGTTCAGGGTCCAGGCGTACCCGGTCACGTCCTCCTTGCGGGTGGACGGCGGGGCCACCGTGAACAGGCCCTCGATGCCGACGCCGCCGCTCGGGGTGGTCGTCGGGTAGCTGGTCGACGTGATCGCGCCCGGGTTCGGCGGCGGTGTCTTGTCGACGATGAACTCACAGGTGCCGGACCAGGTCTCGGCCGACCCGTCGGAGGTCTTGGCCTGCCAGGCATAGGTGGCGCCGTCGGTCAGCCGGCCGTTGGGCACGGTCCCGGTGACGGTGGCCTTGTTGCCGTTGGTCTGCTGCACCCGGTTGGTCTCACTGCGCCCGGTGCCCTTGACCCACCAGTAGAAATAGGTGGTCAGGCTGGACGGCGCGTCCGGGTCCTGCTGATAGCCGGTCAGCTTCACGTCGGTGGTCCACAGCACGTACGGCAGGTTCGTGCCGGTGACGCAGGCCTTGCCGTCCGACTTGCGGCTGGACAGGGCGGCCGGGGCCTGGTTGTAGGTCACCGAGAGCTTGGCGGTGGAGTGCTTGAACCGCTTCCACTGGTTCAGCGTGCTCTCGTTGATCGCCTTCAGGCCCAGAGTCACGGTGGCGTTCCCCGGGGTGACCATGTTCGTCACGTTGAACTCGAGGTTGCCCGGCCCCTTGCAGCCGTGCACCGCACCGTACTTGCGGTTGCCGTTGACCTGCGCGGTGTACGAGTTGTTCCAGGTCGGCTGGTTCTTCCAGGTGGTCGACGACGAGATGCCGCCGGTCTTCCACACCTTGGCGTTGCTGGCCGGGCTGCACGTCCAGGACCAGCGCTGCTCGATGGAGAACTGGGCCTTGGAGACCTTGCCCTTGACCTTGCTGGTGTCCATCCGGAAGAACGACCGGATGATGTGGTCCGAGCAGCCGTTGCAGTCCTCGGTGCGCCCGACGCCGGCCGAGCCGAAGGTGCCGCCGTCGGTCAGCGCGGAGGTGTTCTGCCAGAACGACTTGGTCGGGTACTTGCTCCACACCGAGGTCCAGGCGTTGCCGGAGATGGAGCCGGTGACCGAGGGATCGATGTACACCGGGTATTCGGTACGGGGGTCGGTGAGCAGCTTCTTGTCCGGGATGACCGTGACGGCGTCCGCGGAGACCTTGAGCGGCATCACCGAGCGGGTGGTCCGGTCGGCCTTGGCCGACTTGTCCGGCTTGACCAGGTCCTTCTCCACGGCCTCGGTGGAATCCCACATCACCGGCGCGGGAGCGGAGAACACCTCCACACCGCTTTCGTCCTGTGCCCGCAGCCCGCCCGCCGCGGTCGCCGCGACCTTGACGCCCTTGCCGGCCAGGCCGAACTTCAGCGACCGCAACTTCGGGTTGGCCGCGGCCGCGCGGTTGTGCACGACCAGTACCTCGGAGAACCCGGTCGCCGACGCGGTCACCCGCAGGTCCACGTCCGGCAGCACGTCGCGGTAGACCGCGGTGTCACCCTTGAGGTCCGGCTTCGGCAGCTTCGACGGCCAGCGCAGCGACACCTCCTTCGACCCGCTGCCGAGGCGGCCGAGCAGGGTGTCGCCGCCGCCGGAGAAGGTGATCGGCAGGACCGCGGCCCGGGGTGAGACGCCGGCCGCGGTGCGCTTCAGCGTCGTGTCGACCGGCGTCCAGCCCTTGCCGGCCCGCACCCGCTGCGGCTCCACCGCCTGCTCGAGGGTGCTGGTGCCGTCCGCGTTCACGAAGACCTGCGCGTATTCCGTGCGCTCGGCGAGGTTCTCCACCGGCGACCCGCAGATCTCGGCCATCCGCTTGGCCGCGGCGACGTCGGCCTGCTCCCGCACGCACGCCGGAGCCGGAGCCGCCGCGGCAGGTGGCGCCGCGCCCACTGTGGACAACCCCGACGCGGCTAGGACAACGGCTACCGCAGCCGCCACACGCTGGTAAAACGGCATGACGGCAGCAGCCATCATCGCTCCCCCGTTAGTCACGATGTCAATTGATCGTGGACTTTAGATAGGCAAGATCATGGATGTAAAGGAGCGTTCCCGTCGTCTGCCCCGCGCGGAGCCCGATCCGGGCGCTGATGATCGAAGTAACAATTCGGGCACCGCCCTGTCGCGAACGTCTCCTTCCCCGGACCCGGGAAAACCCGAGCGGATGTGATGGCATGGAATGGCGATGAAGCACCAAGGAGGCCGCATGCAATCGCGTACCGATCTCGTCGAGGACCTGATGGCCCGGTTCCCGCACGTGCCACGCGAAGCCGTGATCAAGGAAGACCTGCTCCGCGGCGGCCTGGCCTTCGACGATTCGGCGCTCACCGACAACGAGAACGGTGACGTCAAGCCGAAGTCGTACTTCATCTTCTCGTTCGACCACCGCACCCTGCCCGAGCTGGGCGAGGCCGCGCTGCGCCGGCCGCCGGAGGAGATCGTGCTCACCGGCGGGCCGTACGACCTGCGCCGCACCGTGGTGTCGGTCCGGATCAACCCGGCCTCGCCGTACCGGGTGAAGCCGGATGCCGACGGCCGTCTCATGCTGCACCTCGACGACCGGCCGATCGCCGACGTCGGCCTGCCGCCGATGCCCGACTACTACCGGCACACACTCACCAACGGCAAGCAGGTGATGGAGGTGGCCCCGACGATCCAGTGGGGTTACCTCGTCTATCTGACCGTGTTCCGTGTCTGTCAGTACTTCGGCGCCAAGGAGGAGTGCCAGTACTGCGACATCAACCACAACTGGCGCCAGCACAAGGCCGCCGGCCGGCCGTACACCGGGGTCAAGCCGGTCGACGAGGTCCTCGAAGCACTCGCGATCATCGACAAGCACGACACCCTGCGCACGTCGACGGCTTACACCCTCACCGGCGGCAGCGTGACCTCGCAGGTGGGCGGCAAGGCCGAGGCGGACTTCTACGGCCAGTACGCGCAGGCCATCGAGGAGCGCTTCCCGGGCCGCTGGATCGGCAAGGTGGTCGCGCAGGCGCTGCCCCGGGCCGACGTGCAGCGGTTCAAGGACTACGGGATCCAGATCTACCACCCGAACTACGAGGTCTGGGACAAACGCCTCTTCGAGCTGTACTGCCCGGGCAAGGAGCGTTACGTCGGCCGCGAACAGTGGCACCGCCGCATCCTCGACTCCGCCGAGGTCTTCGGCCCGCGCAACGTGATCCCCAACTTCGTCGCCGGCATCGAGATGGCCGAGCCGTTCGGCTTCACCACGGTCGACGAGGCCATCGCCTCCACCGCCGAGGGCCTGCACTACTTCATGTCCCGCGGCATCACCCCGCGCTTCACGACCTGGTGCCCGGAACCCACCACGCCGCTCGGCAAGACCAACCCGAACGGCGCACCCCTGGAGTACCACATCCGGCTCCTGGAGACCTACCGCGCGACCATGGACGAGTACGGCCTCGCCAGCCCGCCCGGTTACGGCCCGGCGGGCCCCGGCAAGGCCGTCTTCTCGGTCAGCAGCTTCATGGACAGCCTCCAGACCGACAGCTAGACCACCAGTGTGTGAAGTTGCGGCTCGTATGCGGGCCCAACTTCACACACTGCCTTTTTTGTACGCCTAAGGTCCGGTCCCGCAGCGTGTGGCGGACGGCCCGGTTGCCACACCGGGCCGTCCCCTGCCGCCGGCTCATGAGAGCCGGTGCGGCCGTCCGGTTCGGCGTTCCCGGTGATTGTCCGAGTGCTGGCGGTGTGGCGGTCCGAACACGCGCGGAAAAGTCAGATCCCGGCGACCCGGGCCGATGGTGGTGCCATGCGAGTGACGGCGTGGCGGTGGTGGGTGGCGGCGGGAGTGCTCGCCACCGCCGGTCACCACCTGCTGCCCGTGGAGGGCCTCGCCGCCAACCTCGTCTACAACTCCGTCGGTCTGCTGTCCGCGGCGCTGATCCTCGTCGGGGTCCGGCTGCACCGGCCCCGGCACGCGGCGGTGTGGTATCTGTTCGCCGCCGGGCAGACGAGCGCCGTCGTCGGCGACCTGATCTGGCAGTACTACGCCTACGTGCTGGAGCAGGAGCCGTACCCCTCCATCGCCGACGCCTTCTATCTGCTCTTCTATCCGCTGCTCGGGGCCGGCCTGTGGCTGCTGGCGCGCAGTCGCAAGGACCGCGGCGGGCTCGCCGACGCGGTGATGGTCGGGGTCAGCCTCGGCCTGGCCTTCTGGATCTTCGTGCTGCACCCGATCGCCACCGGCTCGTCGGCCTCGACGCTGGAGCGGATGATCAGCACCGCGTACCCGGCCGGCGACGCGCTGCTGCTGGCCCTGCTCGTCCGGTTGGTGGCCACCCGGTCCGGCACGGCCAGCATCCGCCTCCTCGGTGCGGCCGCGCTGCTGCTCCTGGTCGCGGACACCGGCTTCTCCGTGGTGACGCTCTACGGCGACAGCGCGGGTGACGAGTTCTCGGCGGGGTGGCTGCTGTCCTACGTGCTGTGGGCGGCCGCCGCGCTGCACCCCTCGGTGGCTTCCGAGCCCGCCCCGGCGTCCCCTTCGGCCCAGGCCGGCCGGGTGCAGCTGGGCTTTCTCGTGGTGTGCGCGCTGCTCTCCCCGGCGATGCTGTTCATCCCGATGGCCGGCGACAACCTGCTCGACCGGTTCGCCATCGGGATCGCCTCGGCCGTCCTCATCCTGCTGGTGACCGCCCGGGTGGCCGGCCTGATGCGCGAGGTGCGCGGGCAGTCCGCCGAGCTGCGGCGGATCGCGATGCACGACGACCTCACCGGGTTGCCGAACCGCCGCCGGCTCGATCAGGCCCTCGCCGCGCAGGCCGGCGGGGATCTGCCGCGGGTCGCCTTCCTCGGCCTGAACGGCCTGAAGAACGTCAACGACGAGCTCGGGCGGCCGGTCGGCGACCAGGTCGTCACCGTGCTGGCGCACCGGATCCGGGACGCGGCTCCGGCCGGCGCGCTCGTCGCCCGGCTCGGCGGCGACGAGTTCGCGGTGCTGTGCGGCCACGCCGAGACCGCCGACCAGGTGGTGCACCGGATCGCCGCGGCGCTGACGGCGCCGATCGAGGCCGGCGGGCACCAGCTCCTCGTCGGCGCCAGCATCGGTTTCGCCGAGGCCGCCGATCCGGTGGAGGTGCTGCGCCGCGCCGAGTTGGCGATGCATGCCGCGAAGGACACCGGCGAACCGCACCGGCACTGGTCGCCCGACCTCGACGAGCGGGCCGGCGAGCACGCCCGGCTCGGCGCCGAGATGCGGGCCGCGCTCGGCGCCGGCGAGTTCCAGGTCGTCTACCAGCCGATCGTCCGGATGCCGGAGGCCCGGGTCGCCGCCGTCGAGGCACTGATCCGGTGGCGGCACCCCCGGCGCGGCATGGTCAGCCCGGCCCACTTCATCCCGGTCGCCGAACAGAACGGCCTGATCGTCGAGCTGGGCGCCTGGGTGCTCGCCACCGCCTGCACCCAGATGGCCCGCTGGCGCGCGGAGCTGGGCCCGGACGCGCCCGAGCGGGTCAGCGTCAACGTCTCCGCCCGTCAGCTCGCCCGCCCCGAGTTCCCCGGCGTGGTCGCGGCCGCGCTCACCGCCGCCGGGCTCCCGCCGGGATGCCTCACCGTCGAGGTCACCGAGACCGCGGTCTTCGGCGGCGGCCAGGCCGTGGCCACCCTGCACGAGCTGCGCGCGCTGGGCGTGCGGATCGCGCTGGACGACTTCGGTACCGGGCACTCGTCGCTCGGGTTGCTGCACACCATCCCGGTGGACGTCCTCAAGGTGGACAAGTCGTTCGTCGACCGGGTCACCGAGGCCGGCCGGCACGCGGTGATCGCCAGCGCGCTGATCCAGGTCACCGAGGGACTGGGGCTGGTCGCCGTGGCCGAGGGCGTGGAGACCGCCGAGCAGGCGGAGGCGCTGTGCCGGCTCGGGTACCGGCTGCTCCAGGGCTATCACTTCGGCCGCCCGGTCCCCGAACCCACTTTCGGCGTCAGCGTCCCGGCCTGACCATCTGTGTGTGAAGTTGGGGTGCGATTCGCACCCGAAGTTCACACACGGGTTCAGCGGATGTCGTGTCCGGCCTTTCGCGCCAGGGCGGTCAGGTCCGGCTCGCCGTACTTGGTGCGCAGTTCGGCGAAGCGCGTCACCTTGTCCGCGCCGAACCGGCCGACCCGCACCGCGAACGAGTCGGCCGACCAGAACACCGGCGGGCTGCTCTTGGAGTGGAACTTGTCCGCGTACATCACGAGCTCCTCCTCGGCCGTCTCGGCGACGTAGTCGGCGACCGGCAGGGGCAGACTCTGCCGCACCACGTCCGCGCGGGTGATGCCCACCCCGGTGTGGTGCGAGCAGAACCGGCGCAGCGCCGCGGGCAGCCCGAGCTCGCCGAGCAGCTCGTCGCCGAGCAGGCCGTGCCGGACGTACGCGTCGTCGCCGCCCAGCCGGTAGACGCCGATGTCGTGCAGCAGGCACCCGGCCCGGACCAGCTCCACGTCCACGTCGAGACCGTTGGCGTCGATCAGCTGCCCGGCGATCGCGCAGACGATCTCGCAGTGGGTGTGCACCAGCTCGAACGTCGCGGCGTCCGGCGCGGCCTGCTCGTGCCAGGCGCGGATCTGCCGATCGGTCGGGATCTTCATCGGCTCATCAGACCAGTCGGGCCGGCGGCCTCAGATCGGCACCCCCGCCGACGATAGGCGGGCGTGACCATCACGCCTCTGCCCGCCGCGCCGTGCCCGCCCGGCTACACCGTTCTCGGTGAGCTCGGGCGTGGCCGGCAGGGGGTGGTGTACCGCGTCCAACACCGCGGGCAGGAGTACGCGCTCAAGGTCCTCACCACCGACGACGACCCGGCCGCGGTCCGGCGGGAGGCCGCCAGGCTGGCTGTCGCGAACGATCCGGGGCTGCCGGGGGTGCACGAGGCCGGCACGGTGGGCGACCGGCCGTACCTGGTCATGGATCTGTTGCCGGGCCGGCCGCTCGGCGCCGCGCCGCAGTCCCGGGCCGCCGACACCGTGCGGCAGGTGGCGGTGGGCGTCGCGACCGCGCTGCTGGCCGCGCACCGGGCCGGCCTGGTGCACGGGGACCTCAAGCCGGACAACATCCTGCTCGGCGACGACGGCGTCATCCGGCTCATCGACTTCTCCCTCGGCGCGCGGCTGACCGGTGACGACACCGACCGGGTGGCCGGCAGTGCGCTGTACTGCTCGCCGGAGCAGAGCGGCATGCTGCACCGGCCGGTGGACGGGCGGGCCGACCTCTACTCGCTCGGCGCTGTGCTGTTCGAGGTCGCCACGGGTGAGCCGCCGTACGCCGCGGCCGACCTCGCCGGGCTGCTCCGGCAGCACGCCGTCGCCCCGGTGCCCGACCTGCGCCAGGCGGCGCCGCACCTGCCCGCCGACCTGGCCGGCCTGATCGAGCGGCTGCTCGCCAAGGATCCGGACGACCGCCCGCAGGGCGCGTGCGAGCTTCTCGGCGAACTCGGCCACCCGGTCCCGGCCGCCCCGGAGACGCCGCTGGTCGGCCGGGACGGCGAGCTGGCCGCGCTGCGGGCCGGGTGGGACCGGGCCCGCGGCGGCCACGGTGAGCTGATCATGGTGGCCGGCGCCTCCGGCACCGGCAAGACCCGGCTGGTCCGGGAACTGGCCCGTGCGGTCCAGGACGACTGCCCGGTGCTGTACGGCGCCGGTGCGCACGGCACCAGCCAGCCGCTGGCGGCGCTGCGCGCGGCGGTCGACGGGTACCTGCGCGAACTCACCCGGTTGCCGGCGAGCGAGGCAGCCGCCGCGACCGGGGCGGTCCGGGCCGCGGCCGGCGAGACCGCGGGCGTCATCAGCGACCTGTCCGAGAGCCTGGCCGAGATCCTCGGTACGCCGGCCACCGGCGCCGAGGTGGACGAGGAGCGGTACACCGCCGCGGTCGCCGGCTTCCTCCTCGAGCTGGCCCGGCACGCCGGCGGCCTGCTGTTGCACCTCGACGACCTGCAGTGGTTCGACCCGTCGACGATCCGCGTGCTGGAGCAGCTGGCCATCGCCGCCGACCGGGCGCCGCTGCTGGTGGTCCTCACCGGGCGCACCGGTGCCCGGGCCCTGCTGGGCGAGCGGCTGACCACGGTGAACCTGCCGCCGCTCGACGCCGCCGCGGCTGCCGCCCTGGTCACCGCGCTCAACGGCGGGCTGGCTGTCGGTGCCGGGCTGGCCGGCCGGCTGACCGCCCGCAGTCAGGGCAACCCGTTCATCCTCGCCGAGTACGTGCGGGCACTCACCGCCGACGGCCTGGTCACCGTGTACCGGGGCGAGTGGCGGGTGGACGGCGCCGCGCTGGACGACCTCACCCTCCCGCAGAACGTGGCGGACCTGGTCCGCCGCCGGGTCGACGAGCTCGACGCGCGCAGCCGCCACCTGCTCGGTGCCGCGGCGACCGCCGGCTACCGGTTCTCGGCCGGGCTCCTCGCCGAGCTGGGCGAGCTGCCGCACCGGGCGGTCACCGCGCTGCTGGCCGACGCCGCCCGGGGCGGGCTGGTCGAACAGCACGACGACGGGTCGTACGGCTTCCTGCACGAACGGATCCGTCAGGCGCTGGCCGGCCAGTTCGACGACGACAGCCGCCGGCGCCTGCACGACCGCATCGCCGGCCTGCTGAGCCGGCACACCGCGACCGCGCCGGCCGACGTCTACGCGCTCGCGCACCACCGGATGAACGGCACTCCCGGTCACGAGCCGGCGGCCACCGTCGCCGCCTGCCGGGCTGCCGGGACACTCGCCGTGGCCGAGCACGCGCCGGAGACGGCCGTGGCGTTCCTGGAGCACGCCGCGGCGGCCGCCGCCCTGGCCGGCCTCCCGCCGGACGACCACTTCGGCGAGCTGCTGGCGCTGGCCTATCACCGGTGCACCCGCCTGGACGACGCCGCCGCGGTCCTGCGCGCCACGCTTGCGCACACCGGCGACGGGCTGCGGCGTGCCCGGCTGCTCTACCGCCTCACCGAGGTGCACCAGTCGGCCTGGAACACCGAGGAGCAGATCAGCGCCGGTGAGCAGGCGCTGTCCGAACTCGGCCGGCCGCTGCCCCGCGGTGGCGCCGCCCGGATGGTGTCCTCGCTCGGCTATCTGCTGCTGGCCTGCCTGATCTGGGTGACCCGGATCGGCTACCGGGCCCGCGACCCCCGCGCACGGGAGCGGTACCAGCTGCAATGTCTGCTCCACGACAGCCTCGGGGCCGCGTACGTCCGGGAGCTCCAACCGGCCAGGTCGCTGGTCTACGTCGCGCGCGCGCCGTATCTGGCCTGTCGCACCGGCCGGTCGGCAGCCGGGGTGCGGGCGCTGAGTTCGGTGGCGTTGTTCCTGGAGTTCGTCGGACTGTCCGCGGTCGCCGGGCGGTTGTCCGCCCGGGCCGAACGGGACGCGGCGGCCCTCGGCGACCGGCAGCTGATGGCCCGGGTGGCGTGGAGCCGGGCGATCGGCCGGCACGGCGGCGGCGCGGACGACGGCGGCGAGGTCGCCCGGATGCTCGACGAGCACGACCGGTGGCTGGATTTCGGGCTGGCGCTGGACTCGTACGCGGTGCTGTCGTGGGACTGGCTGCTGCGCGGGGACATGACCACCGCCGAGGCGGGAATCGACCGGTCCCGCCGGCGGGCGGTGGCGAGCGGGCAGGGCGGGCGCAGCGCCGTGGTCGCGGCGGACGCGTGCCTGCTCGCGCTGCGCGGCCGGGCCGGTGAGGCGGCGCTGCTGCTGAACACCATCGACGGCGCTGACGTGCCGCCGCACCAATGGGTGGACCTGCTGATCGGGCGGCTGCAGACCGCGGTGGAGCGCGGTGACTCGGGCGACGACTACGAGCGGGCGATGGCGGCGTTCGACGCGCGCGGACTCGGGCACCGGGACCTTCTCCCGGCTCAGTACACGTTCTTCTGTCTTCGCGCGTTCGCCGAGCTGGACCGCTGCCGGGCCGCCACCGACGGGAACCGCGCGGCACGGCTCACCGCGGCCCGGGCTGCCGTCGCCACCCTGGGCCGGGTGGCGAAGCGCCCGGTCCTGCGCGCCTATCACCACGTCGCCGCGGCGGCGCTGTGCGTGCTCGCCGGGACGCCGGAGAAGGCGCTGAACCGCCTGGAGAAGGCGGCCGCCGACCTGCGGGCGGTGGACGCGCCGCTGGTCGAGTTCGAGGCGGCGCGCGTGCGCGCGTACGCGATGCGGGCTCTGGACCTGCCGCACCACGCCCGCCGGCAGGCGGGTTTCGCGCTGTCGCTGGCGCACGCCCAGGGGTGGCCGCACCGGGCCCAGCGGATGATCGCCGAATTCGGCCTGGCCGGCCCGGAGGGCGCGGACGCCCGAGCCGGTGTCGCCGGCCACCGCGACGCGCAGCGCTGGGCCGCGTTGCAGCAGGTCAGCCTCGCCGCGTCCCGGGTCTTGGACCCGGCCCAGCTGGCCCGGATCGCCCTGGACGAGGTGATCCGCATCCTCGGCGCCGAGCGCGCCTTCCTGCTGCTCGAGCCGGACGCCGCCACCGGGCTGGGACGGCACGTCGGCCGGGACGCCGGCGGGCGGGACGTCGCCGAGCTCCGGGGTTACAGCACCAGCGTGGTGGACCAGGTCCGCGCCCAGCGCCGGGCCGTCGTCGTCACCGGCACCGAGGAGGGCGCCGTCGAGCACTCGGACAGCATGATCGAGTATGGCCTGCGCAGCATCGTGGCCGCGCCTATCGTGCTCGACGAGCGGCTGCTCGGCGCGCTCTACCTGGACAGCCGGCTCGCCAAGGGCGTCTTCACCGCCGACGACCTGGAGATCCTGACCGCGGTCACGCACCAGATCGCGATCTCGCTGGAGACGGCCCGGGCGGCGCAGCTGGAGGTCGCCGTGGCCACCGCGCACCATCAGCGGGACCTCGCCGAGATGCTGCGCGACGCGATGGCGGCCTTCGCCGGCTCGCTGGACCCGGAAATCGTCCTCGACCGGCTGACCGCCGCGGCGCGGCGGGCGGGCGCGGCGGAGCACGCCGTCATGGTCACCGCGGCGGACGGTGGGGTGGTGACCGTGCGGCACGGCGACGCCCGTCTGATGATGCCCGGCACGCCGGCCCTCACCGCGCTGCTGGAGTATTCCTCCGCTGTCGCGCCGCCCGAGGCCGTCGAGACGCTTACCCGGGACCTGCCGGTGACCGCCCCGCGCGGCGGCTGGCAGCTGATCCCGCTGACCGTCCGGGACAGCCGGCTCGGTGTGCTGCTCCTGGGCGGCGCCGACCCGCGGGTGGTCGCCGCGCTGGTCGGCCAGGCGATGACCGCCTACGAGAACGCCCGGCTCTTCGCCCAGGTCAACCATCTGGCCACGGTGGACCCGCTGACCGGGGTGGCGAACCGGCGCACCTTCTTCGAGCGGGCCGGGCGGGAGTTCGCCGCGGTGGCCGCCCGGACGGACGGCATCGCGGTGCTGATGCTCGACATCGACCACTTCAAGAAGATCAACGACGGGTACGGCCATCAGGTCGGCGACGAGGTGATCCGCGGTGTGGTCGCCCGCCTGGGGACCGGCCGCCGCCCCGCCGATCTGGTCGCCCGGTACGGCGGCGAGGAGTTCGTGATCCTGCTCCCGGACGACGGCGCCCGGGCCGCGGAGATCGCCGAGCGGATCCGTTGCGAGGTCGCCCAGGCCCCGATCGCCACGTCGGCCGGCCCGGTTCCGGTCACGGTGAGTGTCGGCGCCGCCCACGCCACCGGCCCCGCGGATCTTGACGCCGTGCTCGCCCGCGCCGACGCGTGCCTCTATGAGGCGAAGCGCACCGGCCGCGACCGGGTGGTCGCCGCCGGGATCGGCACCGATCGAAGTGAGCGTTAACAAACCTTACAAAGAAAGGAGCTCAGAAACCTGCGGGGAGTACGTCGTGTGCAGCACCAGCGCCGCCGCTCCGACCACGGCGGCGTCCGGGCCCAGTGGGGAGAGTTCGACCTGCGCCTTTCGTATCCCCCGCGCCAGTGGGCGGGTGTCCAGAGCTTGTTGCGCCACCCGGCGAAATTGTTCTTCGACATGCCGCAGGCCGTGCCCGCCCAGGACCACCAGGTCCACATCAACAACGTTCACAACGCTGACGACGGCGGTGGCCAGCCAGCCCGCCGCCGTATCGATCACCTCGCGCGCCAGCGGGTCACCGTAGGCGGCGGCGCGGCGGACCGCGTGGTGGTCCAGCGCCTCCGGATCGGCCCGGAACGATTCAGCGAGCGACGACGGCGCACCCGCCTCCAGCCGGCGGCGCGCGTCCGCGACCAGGGCAGCCGGGCTGATCAGGCTTTCCAGGCAACCGACGTTGCCGCAGTAGCACGGCGGCCCGTCCGGGCGCAGCGACATGTGCCCGAACTCGGCGGCGTTCATCGAGCCGCCCCGGTGCACCTGCTGGCCCAGGATCAGCCCGCCGCCGATGCCGGCGCCGAAGAAGAAGTAGGCGACGTTGGCGACACCCCGCCCGGCGCCGGTCCAACGCTCGCCGACGGCGGCTGCGGTCGCGTCGTTGTCCATGGTCACCGGCAGGCCGGTGGCCTCCGCGATCATTTGTTTGATCGGCACACGGTGCCAGCCGAGCAGCTGCGGCGGCCCGACCAGCTGGCCCACCGACTGGTCGATCGGGCCGGGGGTGGCCAGGCCGAGACCGAGCACCTCGTCGCGCTCGATGCCGGCGGCGGTGAGCACCTCGTCGACCAGGCCGGCCACCGCCGCGGTGACCTGCACCGGATCGGCGCCGGGCGGGGTCGGCCGCTGCATCGTGACCAGCGGACGCCCGAGCAGGTCGACGATCACGCAGGACAGTTCGTACGGGTCGAAGTGCACCCCGATGGCCCGGCCCGCCTCCGGTACGACGCGCAGCCGGGTGCGCGGTTTCCCGCCGCTCGACGCCTCCGAGCCGTCCTCGCGCACGATCCCCTCGTCGATGAGCCGCCGCACGATGCCGGACACGGCCTGCTGGGTGAGACCGGTGAGCTCGGCGATCTCGACCCGGCTGATGCCTTCGGACAGCTGGATCTGATCGAGGACCACCGCTCGGTTGTACTGCCCGACCTTGGGGAGATTGGTGCCTGTTCGTCGCACGGCGCAGAGCCTCCATCACGTCGTTACCGACATGATGCAGTATGCGCGTTGACTTATGAAAACAATTGGATTTACAGTCCCGACACGAGATCTTTTCAGGTCCGACCCGTCGAACTGCATCAGCTGGAGGCACCATGGGCGACACCGCCCCATTGCTGGAGATGCGGTCGATCACCAAGGAGTTCCCCGGCGTCAAGGCGCTGTCGGACGTCAATCTGGTGGTCCGGCCCGGCGAGATCCATGCGATCTGCGGCGAGAACGGCGCCGGCAAGTCGACCCTGATGAAGGTGCTGAGCGGGGTGTACCCGTACGGCACCTACACCGGGTCGATCATCTACCAGGGCGCCGAGAGCAAGTTCGCTGACATCCGCGCCAGTGAGAACGCCGGCATCGTGATCATCCACCAGGAGCTCGCCCTGGTCCCAGGGATGTCGATCACGGAGAACATCTTCCTCGGCAACGAACCCCGCCGGTTCGGCCGCATCGACTGGCAGGCCGCGAACCGGCAGGCCATCGAGCTGATGCGGCAGGTCGGGCTGAACGAGGACCCGGACACGCTGATCAAGGACATCGGCGTGGGCAAGCAGCAGCTCGTGGAGATCGCGAAGGCGTTCGCCAAGGACGTGAAGCTGCTGATCCTGGACGAGCCGACCGCCGCGCTCAACGAGAACGACTCGCAGCACCTGCTCAACCTGCTGCGCGGGTTCCGGGAGCGCGGGATCACCTCGATCATGATCTCGCACAAGCTGAACGAGATCGAGGCGATCGCCGACTCGATCACGATCCTGCGCGACGGCCGGACGATCGAGACGATCGACGTCAAGGCCTCCGGCGCCGACGAGGACCGCATCGTGCGGGGCATGGTCGGCCGGGACCTGGAGAGCCGCTTCCCCGACCACACACCGAAGATCGGCGAGGTGTTCTTCGAGGTCCGCAACTGGACGGTCCGGCACCCGATCTCCGCCGAGCGCCTGGTCTGCAAGAACTCGAACTTCACCGTGCGGCGCGGGGAGATCGTCGGCTTCGCCGGACTGATGGGCGCCGGCCGCACCGAGCTGGCGATGAGCCTGTTCGGCCGGTCGTACGGCGTCTATCTGGACGGCCAGGTCTACAAGGACGGCAAGCAGATCGAGCTCAAGACGGTGGCCGACGCCATCCGGCACGGGCTCGCCTACGTCAGCGAGGACCGCAAGGCGATCGGGCTCAACCTGCTCGACGACATCAAGACGTCGGTCGTCGCGGCCAAGCTGTCGAAGATCTCCAAGCGCGGCGTGCTGGACGAGGCGATGCAGTACCAGGAGGCCGAGCAGTACCGCAAGAGCCTCCGCATCAAGACGCCGACGGTCGACGAGGGTGTCACCAAGCTCTCCGGCGGCAACCAGCAGAAGGTCGTCCTGGCCAAGTGGATGTTCACCGACCCGGACCTGCTGATCCTCGACGAGCCCACCCGCGGCATCGACGTGGGCGCGAAGTACGAGATCTACGGAATCATCCAGAAGCTCGCGGACGAGGGTAAGGGCGTCATCGTCATCTCCTCGGAGCTGCCCGAGCTGATCGGTCTGTGCGACCGGATCTACACCGTTTTCGAAGGCTCGATCACCGGCGAGATCGCCCGGCGTGACGCCGACCCGGAACTCCTGATGAAGCAGATGACCTCGACGAAGAAGATGCCCACGCCATGAGTCGATTCAAAGATTTGCAGAAGAACCTGTTCGGGGGCGGAACCTCGAACGCCCGTCAGTTCGGAATGATCTTCACGCTGGTGGCGATCATCGTGTACTTCCAGGTCCGCACGGACGGCCTGACGCTCACGTCGGGCAACCTGATCGCGCTGACCCAGCAGTACGCGTACATCTCGATCCTGTCCATCGGCATGCTGATGGTGATCGTGGCCGGCCACATCGACCTGTCGGTCGGCTCGGTCGCCGCCTTCGTCGGGATCGTGGTCGCCAAGGCGATCACCGACCACGACCTGCCCTGGCCGGCCGGCATCCTGCTCGGCCTCGTGGTGGGCGCGCTGATCGGCGCCTGGCAGGGCTTCTGGGTGGCGTACGTCGGGATCCCGGCGTTCATCGTGACCCTGGCCGGCATGCTGCTGTTCCGCGGCGGCAACCAGTACATCGGCAACGCCGACACGGTGCCGGTGCCGGAAGGCTTCCGCGACATCGGCGGCGGCTACCTGCCCGAGTGGGGCCCGAGCACCGGGTACAACAACTCCACGCTGCTGCTCGGCCTGCTCGCCTGCATCGCCGTGGTCTGGCGCGAGCTGCGCGCCCGGCAGGTCCGCCAGCAGATGGCGGGCGCCGAGCCGAGCCCGCTGTGGATCGCCGTCCTGCGTGCCGCGGTGATGATCGCCGTGATCGTCTTCGCCACGCTGCGCTTCGCCGGCGGCCGGGTCGGCACCAGCTTCCCGATCTCCGGTGTGATCCTCGCGGTCCTGGTCATCGCGTACTCGTTCTACACCCGCAACACCGCGGGCGGCCGGCACATCTACGCGGTCGGCGGCAACGCCCGCGCCGCCGAGCTGTCCGGCGTCAAGCTCCGCCGGGTCAACTTCTTCGTCATGATGAACATGTCGGTGCTGGCGGCGCTGGCCGGCATGATCTTCGTGGCCCGCTCCACGGCCTCCGGCCCGCAGGACGGCCTGAGCTGGGAGCTGGACGCCATCGCCGCGGTCTTCATCGGTGGCGCGGCCGTCTCCGGCGGCCTCGGCACGATCAGCGGCGCCATCGTCGGTGGTCTGGTCATGGCCGTGCTGAACAACGGCCTGCAGCTGACCGGCACCGGCGCCGACATGGTCCAGATCATCAAGGGCCTGTTCCTGCTCGGCGCGGTCGCCCTCGACGTCTACAACAAGCAGCAGGGCCGCTTCTCGATCATCGGATCGCTGACGCGCCCGTTCCGCCGCGACGAGCCGGTTCCGCCGGCCCCGGCCACCGCGGCGACCCCCGCGGCCGACGAGACGATGCCGGCCGCCCACTAGCACCACCTGTCCCCGATATCCACCAGAAGGGTCCAACGCACCATGCGCAATTTCCTTGCCAAGAGCCTGGCGGTCGGTTCCGCCGCCGCGCTCGCCCTCACCATGGCCGCCTGCGGCGGCAACGAGCGCGAGGGTGACACCGGTGGCGACGCCGCCGCCCCCGCCAAGGGCTTCGCGGCCGACGCGCTGATCGGCGTGGCGCTGCCGTCGAAGACCTCGGAGAACTGGGTCCTCGCGGGTGACCTGTTCACCAACGGGCTCAAGGAGGCCGGTTTCCAGGCTGACGTGCAGTACGCCGGCGCCTCCACCACGGTCGCCGACCAGCAGGCCCAGATCACCGCCATGGTGACCAAGGGCGCGAAGGTCATCGTCATCGGCGCGACCGACGCCGCGCAGCTGGCCTCCCAGGTCCAGCAGGCCAAGCAGTCCGGCGCCGTGGTCATCGCCTACGACCGCCTGATCACCAACACCGGCGACGTCGACTACTACATCGCGTTCGACAACTTCAAGGTCGGCCAGCTGCAGGGTCAGGCCCTGCTGGACGGCATGAAGGCCAAGAAGCCGACCGGCCCGTGGACCATCGAGCTGTTCTCCGGCTCGCCGGACGACAACAACGCCGGCGTGTTCTTCGACGGCGCGATGGACGTCCTCAAGCCGCTGATCGACAAGGGTGACCTGGTCGTCGGCTCCGGCCAGAAGGACGTCAAGCAGACCGCCACCCAGGGCTGGAAGGCCGAGAACGCCCAGAGCCGGATGGACTCGCTGCTGAACTCGGCGTACGCCGGCAACAAGACGCTGGACGGCGTGCTCTCCCCGAACGACACCCTGGCCCGCGCGATCATCACCTCCGTCAAGGGCGCCGGCAAGCCGGTCCCGGTGGTCACCGGTCAGGACTCCGAGGTCGAGTCGGTCAAGTCGATCGTCGCCGGCGAGCAGTACTCCACGATCAACAAGGACACCCGCAAGCTGGTGGCCGAGACGATCAACATGGTGAAGACCCTGCAGGCCGGCAACGAGGCGACCGTCAACGACACCAAGTCGTACAACAACGGTGTCAAGGTCGTCCCCGCCTTCCTGCTCGAGCCGGTCATCGTGACCAAGGCGAACGCCGCCGAGGCCTACGCGAACGACCCGAAGCTCGCCCCGCTCACCAAGTAAGCAGTCCGCATCGCCAGGGTGTCCCCGCCGCGTGCGGGGGCACCCTGCGTGTCTTTCAGGGAGGTCGTGGCCATCACGCCACAGGAGGCGATCCGCCGGCGGAACCTGGGCGCGCTCCTCCGGTACGTGCATCTTCGCGGCGCCACCTCACGCGCCGAACTGACCGCCGGGCTCGGGCTCAACCGCAGCACCATCGGCGCGCTGACCGCCGAACTGGCCGGCGCGGGGCTGATCCGCGAGGAGTCGCCACCGGCTTCCGGCCGGGCCGGACGGCCGTCGCTGGTCGTCCGCGCGGACCCCACCACCTTTCACGCGCTCGCGCTGAGCTGCGAGGTGGACCGGCTGCGTGCGGCGCGCATCGGCCTCGGCGGCGAAATCCTTTCCCGGGGTACGACCGAACTGCCGCCGGGCACCTCGTTCCCGGCCACCGTCGACCTGCTCGCCGGTCTGGTCCGGCAGCTGCGATCCCCCACCCGCGACAGCATCCTCGTCGGATACGGCATCGCGCTGGCTTGCGAGGCACGCGACACCGACGGCGCGATCCACTTCCGGCCCGCGCAGGAATGGACCGACCCGGCCCTCGGCGACGCGCTCGGCCGGGCCCTCGGCACCACCCTGCCCTGCCAGGCCGGCAACCTGGCCGACCTCGCCGTCCGCGCCGAACACGCCCGCGGCTCGGCCCGCGGCCTGCACGACGTGATCTACCTGCACGGCGACGCCGGCATCAGCGCCGGCATCCTCACCGGCGGCCGCGGCACATCCCGGTGCGGCGTCTTCGGCAGCCAGGTCGGCCACATGGTCGTCAACCCCACCGGCCGACCCTGCCGCTGCGGCTCCCGCGGCTGCTGGGAGACCGAGATCGGCGAGTCCGCCCTGCTCCGCCACTTCGGCGGCCCCAGCGGCGAGGCCGTCACCACGGCTGTGCGCTCCACCGACCCCGAAGTGCGGGCCGCCGTCCGCAGCACCGCCGAATGGCTCGGCCACGGTGTCGCCAACCTGGTCAACATCCTCAACCCCCAGGCCGTCGTCTTCGGCGGCGCCCTGCGCGAGATCTACCGCGCGGGCGCCGGCCATGTCCGGGGGCGGATGAGCGACATGACACTGCCGGCCTTCCGCGAACACCTGCGCCTGAGCGTCCCGGTGCTGGGGGACGACGCTCCACTGATCGGGGCCGCCGAGCTGGCCTTCGAGCGGCTGCTCAACGATCCGCTGAGCGCCACCCAGAACTGACCGTCCCGCCCCTTCACCCGCCGTCCGCGTCCAGGGGCCGCACGCCACCACCACTGCCGCGCGCTGCCACCGCTGTCGCCCGCGGGATGGCCGGTGGGCCGGCTCAGCTGGATGAGCGCCGGCCGGTCCGGCTTCGGAGTGTGCTGCCGGACCGGTGGGCCGGGCGGCATCTGCCAGCGGCGCCCGGCCCCGACCGGTTCCCGTGGATCAGCCGCGGGAGCGCGGCAGGCAGCACTTCTTGTACTTGCTGCCCGAGCCGCACCAGCAAGCCGCGTTCCGCTCCGGCGGCCAGGAGACCTGCGCCGCCCCCGCGGCCAGCGAGCGCGCATAGGCGGACCGGGCCGCCGGATCGGCCGGGTCGCCGTGCTTGGCCAGGCCGTCCGCCGTGCCGGTCGACAGGGTGAGTTCGGTGCGGCCGGCGGCGGCCAGCCGGACCAGCTCGCGTTCCAGGCGGGCGCGGTGCTCGTCCCAGTCCGCGCCGTACGCCTCCGGGAGCGGGGGCAGCCGGTCGAACTCGGCCCGCGGCCAGAACAGCAGGTCGCCGCCGGGCTCGGTGGCCGTGCGGGTGGCCGCGCCGGCGAGCCGGGTCTCCAGCCGATCGGCGAGGTTGTCGTGGGTGTCGTGCGGGAGGCCGAGGGTGTGGCGGATCCGGTGGCGCTGCTGAAGCAGGAACAACAGCAGTCCGGCATCGTCCGCGTCGGCCGGCTCGGCGGGTTCGTCGGAAGCGGCGCGGTCGGCGAGCGCGGTCCGCACCGCCTCGGTCAGCCACTGCTCGGCGAGCTGGTTGCGCCCGCCGACGGTCAGCGCCACGCTGATGTAGGCCGCGGCGTCCGGATAGCGGGTGAGCTGCGGGCGCAGGTCCTCCAGCTCGGCCAGTGCCTCGTCCGCGCGGCCGGACCGGAACAGGATCCGGGCCCGCAGCGCCCGGGCGGCGCCGGTGCGGTTGTCGTCGCGTTTCGCGTCCGCCTCGAGGCCCTGTTCCACATATCGGAGCGCGGCGTCGAGCCTGGACCGGCTCTCGGCGATCTCGGCGGCGAGGGTGAACGCGTACCCGGCGTCCTCGGGGTCGGCGAGTCGCCCGGACCCGGCGGCGGCGGCCAGCTCGGCGGCGAGGCCGAGCGGGTCGGCCGCGCCGAGGGCCGAACGCCGGATGTCATCTAGGTCTGCGCTGGTCGGATCAGCTCTCAAAGCCACACCGGAACGCTACTGCCACCGGCGCCCCGCGCGCTGTTGATCTGCATCTCATTACGGCGGCCGGCCTGTCCGTGGTGGACAGGCCGACCAAGGGTCAGATCGTCACCCGCGCCGGAGCCCGCCGCTGGGTGGTGGTGCCGTCGCCCAGCTGCCCGTTCTCGTTGTTGCCCCAGCACCACAGGCTGTCGTCGGTCCGGACGCCGCAGCTGTGGTAGCTGATGGCGAAGTCGTTCGCCCAGGTGCCGGTGCCGCTGACCCGGGTCGGGGCGTACCGGTTGACGGTGGTCCCGTCGCCGACCTGCGCCATCATGTTGTTGCCCCAGCACCACAGGCTGCCGTCGGTCCGCGAGGCGCACGCCGTGTTGTCGCCGGCCCGCACGTCGGCCCAGGTCGCGTCGGTGCCGACCCGGATCGGGCTGGTCTGGTACGTCGAGTTCCCGCCCAGCTGCCCGTACCCGTTCTCGCCCCAGCACCACAGCGACCCGTTGGTGCGTGTGGCGCAGGTGAAGGCGTACCCGGCGGCCACGCTGCTCCACGTCGTCTCGGTGCCGACCTGTGCCGGCGTGGTCCGGTAGCTCAGGATGCCGAGACCGAGCTGGCCCATCGTGCTGTCGCCCCAGCACCACAGCGTCCCGTCCGTACGCGTGGCGCAGGTGTGTGCGTATCCGGCGGTGACGCCGGCCCAGTTGGTGGCCGTGCCGACCTGCACCGGCGCGGTCTCGATGTAGTTGGTCCCGGTGCCCAGCTGCCCGGAGCGGTTGAAGCCCCAGCACCACAGCGTCCCGTCGGTGCGCACCCCACAGGTGTGGCTGTCGCCGCCGCTGACCGCCGTCCAGGTCGCCTGGCCGACGCGCACCGGCACGGTCCGGTTCGTGGTGGAGCCGTCACCGAGCTGGCCGCGGGTGTTGCGGCCCCAGCACCACAGCGACCCGTCGGTCTGCTGGGCACAGCTGTGCCCGGTCCCCGCCTCGATGCCGGCCCAGGTGGTGGCGGTCCCGATCCGTCCCGGGGTGCTCCGGTTCACCGTGGTGCCGTTGCCGAGCTGGCCGCTGTAGTTGCCGCCCCAGCACCACAGGCTGCCGTCCGCGGGGATCGAGCAGGTGTAGGCGTACCCGGCGGCGACGCTCGCCGGCGCCGGGGCAGCGGCGGCAGCCGGGCCGGCCGTCGCGGCGAGACCGAGCGCGGCGACGCCGAAGGTGGTCGCCGCCGCGGCCACGAGGGTCCGCACCGCACGCCGCCATCGAGCCCGTGGCCGCCGGTCCAGTTGTTCTGCCATGCCGTCTCCCAACGTCGATGCCGAACCGGGCGGCCACCACCATCCTGGGAGCGCTCCCACCGGTTGCACAGTTCATATCATCGACGACACGACATTGACCAGAAACAATGCCGAAAAAAGTCCCGGCGGGCTAAGCGGACGTCGGGGGTGGCCGATCAGGAGGGGCGGCGGGAACGCCCGGCCCGGCGGAAGCCATGGATCCCTGAAGGTCACATCCACCCGCCGGCCGGGTGCCCACGACGCCGCGCTCCGAGATCCGCGGCCTGCGGCAGGCATGGCTTCCGGGTCAACCGGGTAGCCAGCCGTCATGCGAGACGACAACTACCCGGCGCCGGTGTCCGACCCGGAGGCCGAAGGGCTGCCGGGCACCGCCGACGACGACTCCACGGCGTACGACGACGTCGACACCGGGCGCGTGGCGGACGGCCCGGACCCGGCCGCGCTGCCGGCCGAGCGCCCGCAGGCAGTCGACCGGTTCGGCACGACCGCCGAGGAGCAGCTGGCAGGCGAGTCCCTCGACCAGCGCCTGGCCCAGGAGGAGCCGGACGTGCAGCCGGAGGATCCGCTGGACTCCCCCGGCGCGCCGGCCGACGAGGCGATCGACGAGCAGGGCGCGGCCCAGGCCCGCCTGGACGCCGACGTCTACGGCGAGAGCCCGGTCTCCGACCCGAATTCGAAGGTTTCCCTGTACGACTTCGGTAAGCTCGACGGAACCACACCCGAGCCGGTCGGCCGCCTGGTCGAGCCGGACGCCGGTTCGGGGTACGACACCGAGCCGGACAACGTGGCCACCGACGCCGGAGCGGCCGGCGGTGGCGCCTCCGCCGAGGAGCTCGCCATTCACGAGACCGAGGCGCCCGGCTACCACTGAACCGACTGTCAGAGGCCGCGGTGCACCACCACGTCCGCGGCCTCCGCCAGGTTCAGGCCGCCCTCACCGGCTTTGATGCAGAGGTCCAGGTACGCGTCCTCGAAGGCGCACCCCTTCCCGGTTCTGATCATCTCGATGGCGAGCCGGATGGTGGCGCGGATGTTGAGTGCCTCGGCGTACCCGGTGACCAGCTCCCGCCCGCCGGCGTCCAGGGCGGCCAGATGGCGCTCGTCGACGGCCTCCTCACCCCCGTGCACCGAGCAGACGCCGTCGATCAGCGGCGCCATCGCCGCCTCGTCGTGGCTGAACACGTTGAGCACAGCGACGGCTTCGCCGCGCCCGGCGAACAGCGGCACCGAGACGGACGCGCGCAGGCCCATGCCGGGCGCCGCCTGGTGGAAGCCGGGCCAGTCCACGGTCGTGGCGTCGATGTCGGGCACGCCGACGGGGGTGCCGCTCCGCAGAGCCTCGACGCACGGGCCGGCGCCGTCGGCGTACTGCGCCGCGTCCACGGCTCGAATCAGGTCATCGCTGACGGCCACGGTGGTGTAGCTCTCCCCGCGCAGCGCGGTGACCGACGCGTACGCGGCGGCGGCCACCCGGGCGACGGTGAGCTTCACGATGTCCGCGAGCTGGGCGTCGACACTCGGCGAGTGGTCGGGGGTCGCCGCCAGAGTCATCATGGCGGTGGTCAGGGCGCCGTGCGCGGGCGGGTGCGGGTCCGTGTCGCGCGAGGACTGCGCCATGTCTTCCTCCCGTGGGAATCTCGGATGAGACGCCGAGATACCCGTCTCCGCCCGGACTACGCGCCCGGGTCCCAGCCGGTCAGGCCGGCACCGCGGCGGTCTCCTCCAGCAGCGACGGCCGGGAGGGACGCCAGCCCAGCACGCGCCGGGCCTTCTCCCCCGACGCCTGCTGGTCGAGGAGCAGCGCCCGGCCGAACTCCCCGAGCCGTTCCACGGTCGCCGCCGGATCCTCCGGCGTCACCCGCCCGCCGAGCCCGCGCCGCCTGCTCGCCGCCTCGCCGAGTTCCCGGACCGTCGGGTTGTGCCCGCCGCCGCCGATGAACTTCTCGCCGAGCGGCCCGCGTTCCACCGCCGCGACATAGAGCTCCGCCAGGTCGTCGACGTGCACCGTCGGCCAGTGCTGGGTGCCGTCACCGATCAGCGGCACCGCGCCGTCGACGGCCGGCGCCTCGGTCACCAGCCGGGGAATCCCGCCGCCGCCCCCATGGACGATGCCCGGTTCGATGAGCACGGCCCTGGACAGGGTCCGCTGGTCCAGTGCCGTCCGCCACGCCACGATCGGCGGCGCGGCGTTCGGTGACTGCTCGGTGATCGCCGCGCCGGGACCATAGACCCACACCCCGCCGGTACGCACCAGCACCCCGTCCAGCCCCGCCAGCACCGCGTCGGTGAACGCGGCCTCGGCCGCCGCGCTGGTCGCGTCACCGGGGCTGGCCGCGTGCACCACCCCGTCGGCCTTCGCCGCCAGCTCACGGACCAGCGCGGCATCCCGCATGTCCCCCACCACCGGCTCGGCCCCCGCCGCCCGCACCCGTTCCGCCGCTGCTTCGCTGCGCACCAGAGCCGTCACCGCATGCCCGGAAGTGATCAGAGCGGTCCGCACCGCGGAGCCGATGTAGCCGGTAGCACCCGTCAGAAGAATGTTCATGCCAGAAGCTTCGCGCCGCGAACTGATCGTGTCCAACGAATGCTCTTGATGACCACGATCGTCCACAGCGATAGGGTGTGCCGCATGGAGCAGCGCCAGTTGGAGTTCTTCATCGCGGTCGCCGAGGAACTCAACTTCACCCGGGCCGCCAAGCGAACCCACGCCGTCCAGTCCACCGTGTCCGCCAGCATCCGCGCCCTCGAACGCGACCTGGGCACCCCGCTCTTCGACCGCAGCACCACCCGCGTCGCACTGACCGCCGCCGGCCGCGCGCTGCTGCCGGAAGCCAAGACCGCCCTCGAGTCCCTGGACACCGCCCGCGCCGCCGTCGAAGGCGCCGGCCAGGGCCTGCGCGGCAGCCTGCGGGTCGGCACCCTGGCCGGCCTCACAGCCGTGGACCTGCCCACCCTGGTCGGCGATTTCCGCAAACAACACCCTGGGGTACGCCTACACCTCACCGTCGCCGCCGAAGGAAGCTCAGGCCTCCTCGACGCCCTCCGCGCGCACCGCCTCGACGTCGCCTTCGTCGGCGTCGACACCCTGGGCGTCGAAGGCATCGACCTGACCCCGCTGGCCGAGTTCCAGCCCCGGCTCCTCGTCCCCGCCGACCACCCCCTGGCCACAGCCACCCACGTCTCCCCCGGCGACCTGGCCACCGAGCCGTTCATCGACCTCCCCACCGGTTACTGCAACCGCATCCGCTCCGACAACGACTTCCGCAGAGCAGGCCTCACCCGAACCATCGTGGTGGAGGTCAGCGACCTGACGACAGTGCCGAGGTACGTAGCGGCAGGTCTAGGCGTGGCCCTGGTCCCCCCACTGCGCACCGAGACCGGAACCACCGTCATCGCCGTCAACCTCGACCCACCCGCCACCCCGTGGACCCTCGCAACAGCCCGCCCGGCCACCCTCCCCCCAAGCCGAGCCCTACAGGAATTCCTGACCCTGATCCCCGCCCACACCACAACCACCGGCGAGTACTGACAACAACGGCAACCCCAAGGGAACCGCAGTCCGGCAAGGCCCATCGTCAGCGCCGGTGCGCCAATAGGTGATCATCGCTATGAAGTCGGCGCCCGTTTACCCTCTGATCCCCGGTCTGCGTGCCGATATGATCCGCCGGGAGGGCCGATGCGGGAGACGACGCGGCGGGCGGTGCGCCTGCTCGAACAAGCGCAGACCGGCGACGCGACGACCGCGCTCGCCGAGGCCGAGGCCACCCTTCGGCAGGTGACCGGCGACATCGCCGACGGTCCGGCCTGCATGCATTTCGTCCGGGCGGTCGCGTTCCTGGCGCAGGGCGACCCGCACGGCGCCATCGCCGCGGCCGACCTGATGCTGCACGCCGCCGCCCGGGAGGAGAGCGGTGGCTGGCAGGCCGCCGCCCTGGGCACCCGCGCCTGGCAGCAGCTGCGGATCGGGGAGGCCGACGCCGCCCAGCACAACGTGGACGAGGTGCTGCGCGATCTGGTCACCGCCGAGGCGCTGGTCGCCGGCGAGCCGGATCTGGTCGCCGCGGTCAACGCCCGGGTCGCCATCGCCATCGGCTATTACGAGCTGCGGCTGTACGAGCTCGTCGAGCCCCAGTTCCGCACGGCGTACGAGATGAGTTGCGCCGACGCCGAGCAGAACGGCAACCGGGCGATGTGGCTGCTCAACCTCGCCGAGATGCACCTGCGCTGGGCTCTGGAGCTCTATCAGGTCGGCCAGGTCGCCGAGGCCGAGTCGCACACCGCCGAGGCCGAGGGGTACGCGCGGCGCGCCGCCGCCGAGGTGGACGGCGCGGATGCCGACACGTGGCGGGATAACGCCCTGCTGTTCGCCGCCTGCGCGGGCGCCGACCGGCAGGACCCGGCGGGCGCCGCGGTCGACATCGAGCGCTACACCGAGCTGCTGGTGCGGCGCGGGTTCACCGGGCCGGCGCTGACCCTGTCCCGGCCGTTCCACGCGGTGGCGCTGAGCCGTTCCGGGCGCACCGGCGAGGCTCTGCGGGTGATGGCCGAGGCGGTCGCCGCCCTGCCGCCGGACGTCGAGTGGCTGGTCGCGGCCAGCACTTTCCGCACCCAGGCGGTGCTGATGGTCAATCAGGGCTCCCGGGACGCCCGGGCCACCCTGGCGTACGGTGACACGCTCGCCGCCGCGCTCTGGCGGCAACGGTTGAACACGCTGCACGCGGCGCGCACCATGCACGACCTGGAGGCGATGCGCGAGCAGCACGACCAGATGGCGCGCGCCGCGGAGCTGGATCCGCTCACCGGCATCGCGAACCGGCGGGCCTTCGACCGGGCCCTGGCCGAGTCCCAGGCCGCCCCGGACGCCGCCGGCCACCGCGTCGCGGTGCTGATCATCGACACCGACCGGTTCAAACAGATCAACGACACGTACGGCCACCACGCCGGCGACGTGGCCCTGCGCTCCATCGCCGCCGCGCTCGCCGCGAACGTCAGCGACCGTGACGTGCTCGCCCGTCTCGGCGGCGACGAGTTCGCCGTCCTGCTCGACGACACCGACGTCCGGACCGCCGCCGGCGTCGCCGAGCGGATGGTGCGGGCGGTCCGCGACATCCCGAACTGCGCGGCCACCCTCAGCATCGGCGTGGCCGGCTGTCACGCGGCCAAGCTGGAGGACACTCTCACCCGCGCCGACCAGGCGATGTATCAGATCAAGCGGAACGGCGGGGATGGCGTCCGGGTGTGCGCCGCGGACACCGCCGCCCGCGCCGCCTGACCGCAAGTGGTCCCGCCCGCAACCCGTGTGTGAAGTTCGGGCTCGATTCAAGCCCGAACTTCACACACAGAATTCTCTGCGGCGTGGGCGGAGGAGCAGCGAGCTGGAGCTAGCCGGCCGAGCAGGAGACGATGCGCGGCCGGGCGCTGCTGTTCCCGTTCATCATCGTGGTGAGGCCGAAACTGTTCCCGCTGCCGTTCGGCCGCACGGTCACGGTGCCCCCGCTCGACGAGAACGAGCCGTTCCCCGTGGTGGTGACCTGCTGCGGTGCGGTGACAGCGACCGCCACCGTCCAGGTGGCCGAGCCGCTCACGCGGACCGTGGTGTTGTAGCGGTCCCCCCACACCGTCCCCGGCGTGATCGTGGCAGTGCATGTCGGCGTCGTCGAGGTCCAGGGACGCGACGACCCGCAGACGGGCCGGGTCGTGCACGGCAGCCACCCAGTCGTCGAGTGTGCTGGACATCGGCGTCTCCTCGGCCGGACGGAACGTCAGAGGCGGGCCTCCAGGGCCCGGTAGGTCACCAGCCTGATCTTCGCGCCCCGCCCGGCGACGCGGGTCAGATCGCCGATCTCCATCATCGCCTCGGCGGCGCGGATCAGTTCGGCGAGGTTCTCCACCGGGCGGGCCAGGCTCAGGCGCCGGCACACCGCGGACCAGACCGCCTCGGCCACGTCCGGTCCCATGCTGCGGCCGAAGTCGGCGATCAGCGTCGCCTCGGTGGGTGCGTCGTAGTTCCAGCCAGAGATCGTCACGACCCCTCCCCCAGCCCGTCAGCCCCTGACCCCGGTCATCCCATTACACCTCGCCGCAGGCTCTTGATCAGCGGGAACGCGGAACAGGGGCAGTTCGGCACCGGTTATCGGGAGCGACCGGCTGGCCCGGCGTCCGTAGAATCGCCGCATCATGGATTTTCTGCTGGGTGTGCTCGGCGCAGTCGCGCAACAGATCGCCGCCCACGCGGCGGATGCCCTGGTCAAACGACTGGGGTTCCGGGCCGGGAGCGGCGACCGTGATCACCGCGAGGTGGCCCGGGCCACCTCGAGCCGGGCCGCCGCCCTGCGCTCGCGCGAGTTGCGGGCGCTGCCCGAGCACGAGTGGCAGGCGGCCGTGCTGGCCGTGCGGGACTCGCTGCAGGCGGCCGGGCCGATCACCGAACAGACCATCCTCGCGGCCAACCTGCACGCAGACGAGTTGCGGCGGCGGATCGAGCGGGCGTCGGTGGAGGTGCGCGACCGTGCCGGGCTCAGCGACGCCGGGCTCGCCGCCTACCAGCGGATCCTGACCACGGTCTGCGCCGAGCTGATCGACCACGTCCGGCGGCAGCCGGAGTGGGAGGCGGCGGTCGAGATCGGCGTCTTCGACCGGTTCGAGCGGGTGGAGCGCACGCTGATCGAACTTCCCGACCGGCTGCGCCGGGAGCGCGACGAGGCGTCCTGGGCCTTCGAGGAGAACTATGTCGCGAAGGTGCTGCGCGAGCTCAACCAGGTCGAACTGTTCGGCGTGGCGATGGGCCGGCGGGCGGAGAACTATCCGCTCACCGAGGCCTACGTGGCGATGAAGGTCGCGCGGGCCGGCGGGCACGACGGCGACTACACCGGGTCCGGCATCGCGGTGGCCGATGCCCTGGCCACCGGCTCACGGGTGCTGCTGCGCGGCGGCGCGGGCGCCGGCAAGACGACCCTGCTGCGGTGGCTGGCGGTGACCGAGGCGGGGCGGGCCGGTGGGCGGCGCCTCGTGCCGATCTTCCTGCCGCTGCGCCGTCACCTCGGGCAGACCCTGCCCGAGCCGGACCGCATGGTGCTGGCCGCCGACGACCTGATGGCCGGCGAGATGCCGCCCGGCTGGGGCAACGCCCTGCTGCGCTCCGGACGCGCGCTGCTGCTGGTGGACGGCCTGGACGAGGTGCCGACGGGCCGCCGTGAACAGGTCAGAGCCTGGCTGAGTGAGCTGGTCGCCACCTATCCCGAGGTGCGCTGCGTGGTGACCACCCGGCCGTTCGCGGTGGAGACCGGCTGGCTGGCCGAGGACGGCTTCGTCACGTACGACCTGCTGCCGATGAGCCGGCGCGGCATCGCCGAGTTCCTGGAGTTCTGGCACGACGCGGCCGGCCGGCGTGACGGGGCCGACGGGGCCGCCCGCAAACGGCTGGCGGAGGCCCGGGAGAAGCTGGCCGGCGTCCTGGAGACCAACACCGAGCTGCGCAGACTGGCCGGCAGCCCGCTGCTGTGCGGGCTGATCTGCGCGCTCGCCCAGAAGCCGTACGCCCGGCTGCCGCAGGACCGCAAGGGCATCTACGAGGCCGCGCTCGATCTGCTCCTGGAGGACTGGGACGAGCAGAAGAAGCCGCACATCGGCCAGGGGCTGTCGCTCGAGAAGGCCGAGCAGGTGGTGCTGCTGCAGCGGCTGGCGTACTCGTTCGTCCGCAACCAGAACCTGCTGATCGGCACCGATACCGCGGTGCAGCGGATCAGCGGGCACATGGGCGGCCTGGGCTCGCACGACACCGATCCGTCGCAGGTGCTGCGGTTCCTGCTGGAGCGCACCGGCGTGCTCAGGGTGCCGGAGGACGACAAGGTGCAGTTCCTGCACCGGACGTTCCGCGACTTCCTGGCCGGCCGGGAGATCGTGGACGTCGGTGACTTCGACTACCTGCTGCAGAACGCGCATCTCACCGAGTGGTACGACGTCGTGGTGATGGCAGTCGCGCACGCACCGCGGCGGGAACGCGACCGGCTGCTGTCCGAACTGATTTCCCGCGGCGACCGGGACCCGCGGATCCGCGACCGGCTGCACCTGATCGCCGCCGCCTGCCTGGAACAGGTGGTCGTCACCAACACCGACGACGTGCGCCTCCAGGTGGAACAGGCAGCCCGGCGGCTGATCCCGCCGTCCGGCCCGGACGAGGCCGAGCTGCTGGCCCGCGCCGGTTCCTTCGTGCTGGAACTGCTGCCGGGGCCTGCGGGCCTGACCGGGGACCAGGCCGCCGCGGTGATCCGGGCCGCCGCGATGATCGGCGGCACCGGCGCCTGGGAGCTGATCAAACAGTTCACCGACGTGCCCAAGCACCGGGTCATCGACGAGCTGCTGCGGGCCTGGCGCGAGTCCGACGACCGCGCCGAGTACGCCCGCGAGGTGCTGGCCGAGGTCGACTTCGGCGACCACTATCTGGATCGGCACGGCTGGCGTGAGGTGGTGCACCTGGAACACCTGCGCCGGCTGTCGTCGGTGGCCGTCCGCGGCGACGTCAAGCAGTTGTCCCTGCTGGCCGGGATCCGCTCGCTGCGCCGCCTCAAGCTGATGCAGAACGACGTGGTCACCGACCTGTCGCCGCTGGCCGGGTGCCGGTCCTTGGAGACGCTCGAGCTGATCGGGTGCAGTGCGCTGCGGGACCTGTCCGGCACCTCGGTGCGGTCCCTGTCGGTCTATCAGACGCCGGCCGATCTTTCGACGCTGGTGGCGCCGAACCTGCGGCAGCTGTCGATCCGGCACCCGGCCCTCCGTGACGGCCTGCACGAGCTGCCCGCCGCCCTCGATCTGCGGGTGCTGGCGGTGACCAACCGGGCCGGTGACCGGCGGCTGACCGGCCTCGACCGGTTCCCGAACCTGTGCTGGCTGTCCGTCACCGGCGAGCTGGACGATCTGGACCTGGAGGCGCTCGCGAAGTCGTCGGTCTCTGTGCTCACCATCGTCCGGCCACGCTCGCTGGGACCGCTGGCGGCGCTGGCGGGCACCCGGGTCGCGGCGCTCTGGGTGATCGATCCGCCGGCGGGCGAGCCTGTCGAGGAGCTCGCCGCGGCCCTGCGGGACATCAGCGTGCACACCGGTTCGGCGCCCGCCGGCTCTCCCGGGTAGGTGTCCGGGGCGGCCGGCGTGATCATGGGCGACGGTCCTCAGGTCGGGGTCCGCCGTGCCGATGCTGGCGGCCATGAGAGCTGTGGGGTTGTGGGGAGCGGCCGCGCTGCTCGTCGTGCCGGGCGCCGCCCACGCCGCCCCGGCCCCGGTCACCGTGGGCGGGGTCCTGGAGCGCACGGTCGCCGACGTCTTTCCCGGCGGCACCGAGTCCACGGTCGTGGTGACCCGTGACGGCACGACGATCGCCGTCCCGGACGGCATGGCCGGCACCGTCCGCTCCGGCGCGCGGGTCACTGTCACCCGTGACGCGGACGGCACGGTCACCGGGGTGACCGGGCCGATCTCGATCGCGGCCGCACCCGGCGTCGCCGGGACGCATCACCTCACGATCGTGCCGCTCTTCTGGCAGGCCGGCGCCGCCCTGCCCGGCACGGCGCAGCTCGAGGCCCTGGCCGCCCAGGCCGACGCCTACTACGACTCCTCCACCGGCGGCGCCGTCCGGTTCATGGTGGACCGGATCACCGCGCCGCGGCAGGTGGCCGCACCGGCCGGCGCCTGTGACCCGGAAGCGATCCAGAGCGCCGCGCGAGCCA
Source organism: Actinoplanes sp. 13 (assembly GCF_056134165.1). Classification (NCBI taxonomy): domain Bacteria; kingdom Bacillati; phylum Actinomycetota; class Actinomycetes; order Micromonosporales; family Micromonosporaceae; genus Actinoplanes; species Actinoplanes sp. 13. The sequence goes on from NZ_JBVYOQ010000003.1 coordinate 187,399, forward strand.
TCGCCGGCGACACCACCGGCGACCGGTTCCACCATGTGGTGGCCTATTTCCCGGCGCAGCCGGCGTGCGGCTGGTCCGGTCTGGGCAACCTGGGACCGGGCCGCCACGGCGACGGTTTCGTCTGGCTCAACGGGACCACGAACCCGCTGGTCCTCGGCCACGAGCTGGGCCACAACATGGGCCTGCGGCACAGCAACGGCCTGGACTGCCGATCCGGCGCCGGCTCGCGGGTGCCGCTCTCCGACCACTGCGAGGTCGAGGGGTACGCCGACCGCTGGGACATCATGGGCAATCTGGCCACCGGCCAGCTGAGCGCCGCACACCTGGACACGCTCGGCGTGCTGCCCGGCGGGACCGAACAGCTCACCGGCGACCGTCAGGTGGTGCTGGCCCCGCTCACCGGCGGCACCGGGCTGCGGCAGGTGACCTACACCGCGGGCACCCGCACCTACCGGCTGGAGTACCGCGACGGCGGCGGCCTCGACGAGCGCCTCGGCACCGGCACCGGGCTGGCGGTCCGGCTCGTCGACAGCACGCTGACGGGTGGCTTCGACCGCGACCAGAACATGGTCTCGTTCCACCCGGACGAGCGGGTCCCGGTGCTACGGCCCGGGGAGGGCTGGTCGGGACCGTTCAGCCTCCGGGTCGGCGCCCCGACGGCCGCCGGCCTGCCGGTCACGTTCACCCGGGCCGTCGACACCGAGGCGCCGTCGGCGTTCACCTTGCGAGGCCCGGCCTCATCGACCACCGGCACCGTGCCGGTGAGCTGGACACCGGTGACCGACAACAGCGGCGTCGCCACGGTGTCGCTGCTGGTCGACGGCAGGACGGCACGAACTGTCCCCGGCACAGCGACGACGGCGACCGTTCCCGTGCCCGACGGCACCCACCGTCTGCAAGCGGTCGCCACCGACCTCTACGGCAACAGGGCCACCACCCCACCGGTCTCCGTCACCGTCGACGGCACCGCACCGAAGGGCGACCCCTCCCCCACCGCGCGACTGCGCCCCGGCGGCACCGCCGGCACGACAAGCCTTCCGGTCACCGTCTCCTGGGGCCTCACCGACCACAACGGTGTCGCCCGGCAGAAGATCGCGCAGCCACCGGCCGGCTGGACCACGCTCGACCCGTCCGCCCGGCAGACCACCGCGACGGTCCGGACCGGCGCCCGCACCCGGTGGCAGCTCTCCGTCGCCGACCGGATCGGCCACAGCGGCACTGTCACCGGCCCGTGGACCACCGGCACCCTGGACAGCGGCCGGACCGCCCGCACCGGGACGTGGAAGACCGTCAAGGGCAGCGCCCTGCTCGGCGGGAGCGAGCACACCACCACCGCCAGGACCGCGACCTTCACCGTCACCGGCACCGGCCGGTCGTTCGGCTGGGTCGGCACCCGCGACAAGGCCGGCAGCGACGTCGACGTCTACGCCGACGGCACGAAGATCGGCACCTTCAGCCAGTACGCCGGGCGGGCCCAGCACCGCACGGTCCTGTACGTCGTCACCTGGCCGAGCGCCGGGGCGCACACCGTCAAGCTGGTGAACCGGGCCACCGGCGGCCGGCCGAGGATGAGCGTCGACGCGTTCGCCGTGCTGTCCTAACCCACCATCGAGCGGGCGATGACGAGCCGCTGGATCTGGTTGGTGCCCTCCACGATCTGCAGCACCTTCGCCTCCCGGAACCAGCGCTCCACCGGGTACTCGCTGACGTAGCCGTACCCTCCGAGGACCTGCACCGCGTCGGTGGTGACCCGCATCGCGACGTCGGTGGCGAACAGCTTCGCCTTCGCCGCCTCCACCGAGAACGGCCGCCCGGCGTCCTTCAGCCGCGCCGCGTTCAGCAGCAGCGCCCGGGCCGCGGACACCTGCGTGGCCATGTCGGCGAGCATGAAACCGATGCCCTGGAACCGGCCGATCGGTTTGCCGAACTGTTCACGCTCCCGCGCGTACCCCGTCGCGTAATCCACCGCGGCCTGCGCCAGCCCGACCGCGCAGGCCGCGATGCCGAGACGCCCCGCGTCGAGCGCCTGCATGGCGATGGCGAAGCCCTCGTTCTCCGTGCCGACCAGGCGCTCGCGCGGCACCCGCGCGTCCTCCAGCACGATCTGCGCCGGCGCCGACGACCGCAGTCCCATCAACCGCTCCGGCTGCTGCGGCAGCAGTCCCGGCGTGCCGGCGTCGGCCAGCAGGCAGGAGATCCCCTTCGCGCCCGGCCCGCCGGTGCGCACGAACAGGTTGTAGAAATCGGCCCGGCCACCGTGCGTGATCCACGCCTTCGTGCCGTTCACCACCCACTCGTCACCCTCGGCGACGGCCCGGGTGGTCAGCGCGGCGGCGTCCGAACCGCCCTGCGGCTCGGACAGGCAGTAGGCGCCGAGCAGCTCACCGCCGAGCATGTCGGGCAGCATCTTGCGCTGCTCGTCGCTGCCGAAAGCCGCGACCGGGAAACACGAGAGCGTGTGCACACTGACGGCCTCGGCGATGCCGAGCCAGGTTCCGGCCAGCAGTTCCAGGACCTGGAGATAGATTTCGTACGACTGACCGGCGCCGCCGTCGGCTTCGGGATAAGGGAGTCCGAGCAGGCCGGACCGGCCGATCGTGCGGAGGACGTCCCGGGGGAACTCGCCGCGTGCCTCGAAGTCGTCGACCCGCGGCGCGAGTTCGCGGGTGGCGAGTTCGCGGGTGAGGTCGAGCAGGTCGTGTGCCTCGGGGGTGGGAAGCAGTCTTTCCACGGTCATGGGGTGAGCTTAACGGTCGTTCAGCGCAGCGACAGCCGCAGAAGCCGGTGTGTTGACTTCGGGCTCGCATCGCACCCGAAGTCAACACACAGTTTTGCGGGGTGACCGGGAGTCCGGCGGTTCGTCTGTGCGGCGGGGCGTGATGTTCACACGGTGGACATGCTGTTGTAATGGGAGCGCTCCCATGTGACGATGCGGGTCGATGTTGCGTCGACGTTAGGGATGACATGCGGGCTGGAGCGGCGACCGTGCTTCTGGGGTTGAGCGGGCTTCTCGCCGGGGTTGTGCCCGCGCTGGGCGGGTCGGCGGCGGTGGCCGCCGTGCTGCCCTATCAGGATCCGGCGTTGCCGGTGGCCACCCGGGTCACGGATCTGCTCGGCCGGATGAGCCTGGATGACAAGGTCGGGCAGATGATGCAGTCGGAGCGGGGTGCGACTGCCGCCGGTGACGTCACCGCGTTCCGGGTGGGCTCGATCCTGTCCGGTGGGGGGTCGGCGCCGACGCCGAACACGCCGGCCGGCTGGGCCGACATGTACGACAACTATCAGCGGGCCGCGCTGGCGACGCCGCTGCAGATACCGATCATCTACGGCATCGACGCGGTGCACGGCAACAACAACGTGCCGGGCTCGACGATCTTTCCGCACAACATCGGTCTCGGGGCGACCCGGGACCCGGCGCTGGTCCAGCGGATCGGGCGGGCCACCGCCGAGGAGGTCACCGGTGCGGGGCAGGACTGGACGTTCGCGCCGTGCGTGTGCGTGGCTCGCAACGACCGATGGGGGCGCACCTACGAGTCGTTCGGGGAGAAGCCGGAGATCGCGACGGCGATGACGACGGTGGTGGACGGCCTGCAAGGGGCGCGGCTGGACGGGCCGGCATCGGTGCTGGCCACCGCCAAGCACTACCTCGGTGACGGTGGCACCACCGGTGGGGTGGATCAGGGGGACACGCAGGTCAGCGAGGCGGAGCTGCGCGCCGTGCACCTGCCGCCGTTCGCCGCCGCGATCGAGCGGGGCGTGGGGTCGGTGATGGTGTCGTTCAGCAGCTTCAACGGCGTGAAGCTGCACGGCCACAAATATCTGGTCACCGATCTGCTGAAGGGCGAGCTGGGGTTCAGCGGCTTCGTCGTGTCGGACTGGGCGGGCATCGACCAGCTCGACGGCCGGCCGGGTTTCACCCAGGCCGAGGTGGTCACCGCGGTCAACGCGGGGCTGGACATGGCGATGGTGCCGACCGACTGGAAGACGTTCGCCGGCCATCTGCGCGCCGCGGTGCAGGCGGGGCAGATCCCGATGTCGCGGATCGACGACGCGAACCGGCGGATCCTCACCAAGAAGTTCGAGATGGGGCTGTTCGAGAAGCCGTACGCCGACCGCACCTATGCCTCGACGATCGGCAGCGCCGAGCACCGGGCGCTGGCGCGGCAGGCGGTGCGGCAGTCGCAGGTGCTGCTGAAGAACGCCGGCGGGGTGCTGCCGCTGGCGAAGACCGGCGGCAAGATCTTCGTGGCCGGCAAGAGCGCCGACGACATCGGCAACCAGAGTGGTGGGTGGACGCTGAGCTGGCAGGGTGCCAGCGGGAACACGGTGCCGGGCACGTCGATCCTGGCCGGCATCCGGTCGGCGGTGGGCAGCGGCGCCACCGTGACGTACGCCCGGGACGGCGCCGGCATCGACAGCACCTACCGGGCGGCGATCGCGGTGGTCGGCGAGACACCGTACGCCGAAGGTGAGGGCGACCGGCCCGGTTCACTGGGTCTGGACGCGACCGATCTGGCCACGTTGTCCCGGCTGCGCGCCACGGGCGTACCGGTGATCGTGGTGCTGGTGTCCGGCCGCCCGCTGGACGTCGCCGCCCAGATCGGCGACTGGAACGCCCTGGTCGCCGCCTGGCTGCCGGGCAGCGAGGGCGCCGGGGTGGCCGACGTGCTGTTCGGTGATTACGCGCCGACCGGCAAGCTGCCGGTGACGTGGATGCAGTCGGCGACCCAGCAGCCGATCAACGACGGCGACGGCAAGACACCCCTTTTCCCGTACGGCTACGGGCTCACCTACGCGGACACGCCGCCGCCCGTGGACACCAGCGCACCGGCCGTGCCCGCGGGCCTAACCTCGGCGGGGGTGACCGCCACCGGTCTCACGCTGTCCTGGTCGCCGTCCGCGGACACGGGCGGCAGCGGGCTCGCCGGGTACGACGTCTACCGGGACGGGGTGCTGATCGGATCGCCGGCGACCACCGGTCTCGCCGTCTCGGGGCTGAGCCCGGCCACCCGGTACGAGTTCACCGTGGCGGCACGCGACGGGGCCGGCAACCGGTCCGGCCGCTCGGCGGCACTGGCGGTGACCACCGCGACCGGCGGGACCTCCACGGCGTCGTGCCGGGTGCGGTACACCAGCAACGACTGGAGCTCGGGTTTCACCGGCACGGTCGCGCTGACCAACACCGGGACGGCGGCGGTCGACCCGTGGAGGTTGAGCTGGACCTTCACCGGTGGGCAGACGGTCACCCAGTCGTGGTCCGCACGGGTCACCCAGAGCGGGTCCGCGGTCACCGCCACGGGTGAGTCCTGGAGTGCCGCGCTGGCGCCGGGCGCCACGGTCAGCTTCGGCTTCAACGGCATGCATCCGGGCAGCAACCCGCGCCCGGCCGCCTTCACCCTGAACGGCGCCACCTGCGCCACCGAGTGACCGCGCGCCGAACCCGCGCCGCACGCCCTTGCGGGGAAATGCTGTTCAGCGGGAAAGGATTCTGTCTGATTCGGGACGTTTGAGCGCGGCGTTCCAGTCGCACGGCATGCGGATAATCGTTGCCATGTCGACGTCGGAAACGACGCCTGCTCCACCACCGGCGACGACGGCGCCGCATTCCGGAGCAGACGGGAACGCGCCTTCCGGCGCGCAGCAGAGCAAGCCGAAATTCACCTTTCTCGGCGTGGTCGAGGGCCTTCTGGCACTGGGCACGTTCGTCGGCGCCACCGTCTACGTGCTGATCAATGCGTTGTACGTCGAGTTCTACGACGACTTCGGGATCCGCCCGGAGGACGTCGGCTGGGACCGGCTCACCGTGCTCAGCCGCGCGGCGTGGATAGCGCTGGTCGGGATGGCGGCGGCCGGCCTGGTCGGCTGGATCTATGCGGCCTACTCGACCCGGGACCGGCACACCCGCGCCGGCCGGACGCCCGCGGCATGGCACAACCTTCGTCTGCGGCGGCTGCTCGGCGGCGCCTCGCTGGCCTTCGCCGTCCTCGTCCCGGTGGGATTCGTCCTGGTGGAGATGCAGATCGAGGAGGAGGCCGCGGAGGCGATGCGAGGGCACAGCGGGGACGGCATCAGCCTGATGGTGCCGTTCATCGACGTCCGCGCGACCCGCGCCACCGTCACCTGGCTGGGCGAGCCGGCCAGACGACCCGGCGGGCTCGATGCCGGGCACCTGATGTACCTGGGCCGGAGCCGCGAGAACGTGGCGATCCTGGCCTGCGGGCGGACCACCATCCTGGTGCCCGCCAAGAACGTCGCCGTGCATCTGCTGGTGCGCGAGAGAACCTATTCCGACGCCGAACAGGAACGTCGTTTCATGCAGGCGTGCCCGTGACGATTTCCGTGGCGCCGGCGGTAATGTGAAAAGAGCCTCATGAAGATGCGCCGTGCCTCGGCGATGGTCACCACTCTAATGGTGCTGACCTTTCCTACCGCGTGCAGTGAGAGGTTGAGCGCCGCCAACGGCTATATGTGCAAGATTCGCGAGGACACGAAGGAAGACTCGGTCAACGCGAAGGCCTACGTCGTCAAGACCGGGGCCTCCGCCACCCGGACCCTCACGGTCACGCTCGATCCGCGGACGCAGGACCGGGAGTACACCGCCACGCTGATCTACGACCTGACGGGCGGCGCCGAAGCCGCCAACCGGCTCGGCGTGCAGATCGGCTCGTGGGTGAAGCGGATCGGGCCGTCGGCCCGGGCGGCCGTGGAGGGAACCACCGGGGTGGGCTTCGCCTACGTCCGCAGGGATGAGGACGACGCCGAGGACCTGCTCGGCGAGAAGTGGCCGCCGGGCCGCTGGCACCAGCTGATCCTCAGTCTCGGCGCCCGGGCGTCCGGCCGGACCGAGCCGCTCCCGGCCGGCCTGGCCGGCCGGCTCACCTTCGACGCCCAGGCCAAGGGCCACCTCACCCTCTTCGGCGACGAAGGCTTCAGCGTCCGGCGCTCGGTGCAGGGCCGTTTCGAGGGCAAGCCGCCGGCCGAGTTCCTGAAGCATTTCGGCGTGGCAGGCGACCGCCTGCCCCGGGCCCGGAACGGGCGGTTCGCGATCGCCTACGAGATGTTCTTCGACGCCGGGGCCCGGCCCGAGCGGCTGGAGACGGTCGCCGACTGGCAGAGCGGCAAACGACTCGAACAGGTCACCCGCAAGCTGAACCTGCGCACCGAGACCCGACTCGGCGGACCTGTCGCCAGGCTGCGCCGGGACCCGTTCCGCCCGGTCACCGCCGAGCAGCTGTTCTTCCGGTCCGACCGGCTGTGGTCACGTCTCGCCGAGGCCGGCACGACGACCACCATGACGTACGACGTCGAAGCCGAGGTCGACGACTATCCGCTGGACATCGGCCCGTTCGGCATCGAATATCGGCGAGAGCGGATCAAACGCAAGCTGGTCGAATCCCGGGTCCGCGGGCACGGCGCGCGTCAGGTGTTCTCCTGCACCGGTGATCCGGTGATGCCCGACCCACCGAAGCGGAGCCGCAGGTACACCAGCATCTCCCCGGACCGGATTCCGGAGCCGCAGCCGCCCGTAAAGCCGCAACCATCGCCGAGCGAGCCGGAGACACCGCTTCTCCCGAGCGAGTTCACGGAACCGTCGGTCACTGCATCGGCCGGCGAGTCTCCCGGGACCGGCGCCTCGGAACTCCCCGAGGAATCCCCGGTTCCCACGCCGACCGGCGAGATCACGCCATCCTTCCCGGAGGGCTGACGATCGTCAGGTGTCACCCGGGGTGACCAGCCCGGTCTCATAGGCCAGCACGACAGCCTGGGCACGGTCGCGCAGCGCCAGCTTGGCGAAGATGCGGGCGACGTGTGTCTTCACCGTCGCCTCGCTCAGCGTCAGGGTCCCGGCCAGCTCGGTGTTCGACAGGCCCCGCCCGAGCAGGCCCAGCACCTCCAGCTCGCGCGGCGTCAACGCGGTCAGGTCGCGGTGCACGGCGGGTGGCTGGTCGCTGCCCGGCGACGCGAACCGCTGCACCAGCCGCCGGGTGATCGACGGCGCCAGCAGCGCGTCGCCGGTCCCGACCAGCCGGACGGCGGCCGCCAGGTGGTCCGCGGTGACGTCCTTGAGCAGGAACCCGCTCGCCCCGATCGCGAGCGCTGTGTAGACGTACCGGTCCAGGTCGAAGGTGGTCAGCATCAGCACCCGGCAGGACGGGTCGCGGGCCAGGATCCGCCGGGTCGCCTCCAGGCCGTCCATCCCCGGCATCCGGATGTCCATCAGCACCACGTCCGGGCGCAGCCTGGACGTGGCGGCGACCGCGCCGGCCCCGTCCGCGGCCTCCCCCACCACCTCGATGCCCCGGGCGGTGAGGATCAGCCGGAACCCGGCCCGGATCAACTCCTGGTCGTCGACGATCAGCACCCGGGGGCCGGTCATCGCGGCGCTCCCAACGGGATCCGGGCGCGCACCCGGTAACCCCCGCCGAGACGCCGCCGGGCGTCCAGGTCACCGCCGTAGACAGCGACCCGCTGCCGGAGCCCGAGCAGCCCCCGCCCGGCGCCGGACCCGTCACCCGGGCCGGGCCGGGGATCGCCGGTGAGCACGCTCGGCCCGGTGGTCAGCACCTCGACGCGCAGCGCATGCGGCGCGTAGCGGATGGTCACCTCGGCCTTCCCGCCGGTCCCGTGCTTGAGCGCGTTGGTCAGTGCCTCCTGCACGATCCGGTAGGCCGTCACGTCGATCCCGGACGGCAACGGCAGCGGATCGCCGGAGATCCGCACCTCGACGGGCAGGCCGGCGAAGGCGATCCGGTCCACGAGCGGGCTGAGACGCGTCAGGCTCGGCTGCGGCGCGAAGGTCGTACCCTCGCTGTCGTCGCCTGATTCGCCGTCCGCGGCCGGCGCCAGCAGTCCCAGCAGGTGCCGCAACTCGGTCATGGTGGTCCGCCCGGCGCGCTCGACCTCGGTGAGCGCGCCCGCCGCCTCGACCGGCAGCGTGGTCAGCACCTCGCGGGCCGCGCCCGCCTGCACGATCATGACGCTGACGTTGTGGCTGACGATGTCGTGCAGCTCCCGCGCGATCCGGGCCCGCTCGTCGTCGACGGCCGCCCGGGCGGCGCTCTCCCGCTCACGCTCCAGCAGCCAGCCGCGCTCGCCAAGGGCTCGCGCGTGCCGCCGGCGGGCCCGCACCAGCGCGATCCCCAGCCCGGCCGCGGCGCCGAGCGCCACCGCGAGCGCGATCGCCAGCCACACCATCCCCACGACGCCAACCTTCGCAGACGGCCGCCGCCGGCACATCATCCCCGGCGCCGAGGCGGCTACATCCCCGGGATGACGGCGCCGGCCGGCTGCACCTCCCGGTCGATGCCTTCAGCCGTACGACCTCCGTAGCGTCAGTCCCATGACGACAGACAACCCGGTGGTACGCCTGGACGGCGTCCGCAAGGAGTACGGGGACACGGTGGCCCTCGACGGAGTGTCGCTGGACATCATGGCCGGCGAGGCGGTGGCCGTGATGGGCCCCTCCGGCTGTGGCAAGTCCACCCTGCTCAACATGATCGCCGGCCTGGACCGGCCCACCGCCGGGCAGGTCACCGTGCACGGTGAGCGCCTCGACGAGATGAACGAGACGCGGCTGGCGCTGTTCCGCCGCCACCACCTCGGCATGATCTTCCAGTTCTTCAACCTCCTCGACGACCTGCCCGCGCTGGACAACGTGGCGCTCGCCGCCCAGCTCACCGGCACCGGCGTCCGCGCCTCCCGGAAGCGGGCCCTGGAGCTGCTCGACGAGCTCGGCATCGCGGACCGGCGCGACATCTATCCGGCGGCGCTCAGCGGCGGCGAACGGCAGCGGGTCGCGGTGGCGCGGGCGCTGATGAACCGGCCCGCGCTGCTGCTCGCCGACGAGCCGACCGGCGCGCTGGACAGCCGGGCCGGCGAGCAGGTGATGGACCTGCTGCTGGACCTCAACCAGATCGGGCAGACCCTGCTGATCGTCACCCACGACGAGCGCCTCGCGCACCGCTGCGCGAGCCGGCTGGTCGAGCTGGCCGACGGCCGGATCGCCCGCGAGTCCGCCCTGGACCGGGTATGAGAGCCGAGATCGTGGTGCCGGAGCCGGCCGGGACACGGCGCGCGGGTGCGGGCGGCGCCGTCTGGACCGCCGCGCGGGCCGCCGTCCGGCGCCGGCGCCTGCAGACCTTCGTGATCTTCCTGGTGGTGCTGCTCTGCACCACCACCGTGGTGGTGGCGCTGGCCCTGCTGGATGCCGCGTCGGCGCCCTTCGACCGGGCCTTCGACCGGCAGCGGGGCGCGCACGCGATCGCCGCCTACGACCCGGCCCGAGTCACCGGCGACCGGCTCACCGCGGCCGGCGACGAAGTGGCGGCGGCCAACGGGCCGTTCGGGCAGGTCGTCCTCGAACCGGAGACCGAACGGCCGATGCCGGGCGTCAACGGCCCGATGACCGTGGTGGGCCGGGCCGATCCGGGTGGCGCGGTCGACCAGCTCGACCTGTGGCGGGGCCGGTGGCCGTCCGCGCCGGGCGAGATCGTGCTGAACGAGGTGCCCCAGACCGAGGCGTTCGACCTGGGCATCATCGACGAGACGTCGACGGTGACCGCGGGCGGGACGACGTTCACCGTGGTCGGCTGGGCGCACAGCGTCAGCGGCTCGGCGGACGGCTGGGTGACACCCGCGCAGGTCACCGCGCTCAAGCCGACCGGGATCCAGATGCTCTACCGCTTCACCGGCGACGTGTCCAGCCGCGCCGCCGTCGACCAGCGTCTCGCCGGGGTGACCACGGGGCTCCCCGCCGGCGCGCTGATCGCGGCCCAGCCGTACCTGGTGATCAAGGAGCGGGTCGCCGCGCAGCCCGGCACGTACCTGCCGTTCCTGGGCACCTTCGGGGTGCTCGGCCTGCTGGTCGCGTTGATCATCGTGGGCAACGTGGTGAGCGGCGCCGTGGTCTCCGGTTTCCGGCACATCGGCGTGCTCAAGGCGCTCGGTTTCACCCCGCGCCAGGTGGTCATCGTCTATCTGACCATGGTGATGGTCCCGGCGCTGGCGGGCGCGGTGCTGGGGACGGTGCTCGGCACGCTCGCGGCCCGGCCGATGCTCACCGACACCTTCCGGGGACTCGGCTTCGGGGAGGTGGGGGTGCGGCCCTGGGTGTGGGCCGTCGCGCTGCTGGGCGTACCGGGCATGGTCGTCCTGGCCGCCCTCCTGCCCGCCTGGCGCGCCCACCGGCTCTCCGCGGCCGAGGCGATCAGCGCCGGCAGCATGCCGCGGCGCGGCCGCGCGCTGCGCATTCAACGGGCCCTTTCCGGTACGCGCCTGCCGCGCTCGGTCAGCCTCGGACTCGGCCTGCCGTTCGCCCGGCCGGCCCGCACCGCCCTGACGATGGCGTCGCTGCTGCTCGGCGTGGTCACCGTGACGTTCGCGACGGGCCTGTCCGACTCGATCATCCGGGTGGCCGAGATCGGCGACCGCTCCGGCGGGGGCATCGGGGTCCGGGCCAGCCAGCTCGGCCGGACCTCCACCGCGACCGACACGGAGACCGAGGCGATGCTGCGCGGTCTGCCCGGCGCCGCACGCGTCGCGGTGTCGCTCGGCCGGGAGGTGACGGTGCCCGGCGACAACGAGCCCGTCCTGATCAATTTCGCCCGGGGTGACGTCGCCGAGATGGGTTACCGCGAGCAGATCCTGGAGGGCCGATGGCTGGCCGGCCCGAACGAGGTGGTGGCGCCCAGCCAGCTCCTCAACGAACGCGGCCTGCGCGTCGGCGACCGGCTGACCATCGAGATGCGGGGCGTGCGCAGCGAGATGACCGTCGTCGGCGAGACGGTCCGGGGCTTTCCCGGCCCGGAAGGCTTGTTCGCGCAGTGGCGGGACTTCCCGGACGCCGAACCCGTCGACTTCTTCTATCAGGTCCAGGTGGCCGACGGCACGGACATGCAGGCGTTCGCCGCGGCAGTCAACACGGCCGATCCTGGCCTGTTCGCCTGGGTGAACAGCGGCGGCAGCGACTTCGCCGTCGTGGTGACCGCCTTCTCCACGGTGCTGGGGTTGCTGCTGGCCGCCGTGGCCGCCCTGGGCGTCCTCAACACGGTCGCGCTCAACGTCCACGACCGGCGGCGTGACCTCGGCATGCTCAAATCGATCGGGATGACACCACGGCAGGTGGTGACCATGACCGTGACGTCGATGGCGGTACTGGGCGTGGCCGGCGGGCTGATCGGGCTGCCACTGGGCATGATCGCGCACGGGGTGGTCGTCCCGCTCGCCGCGGACGCCGCGAAGATCCGCCTGCCGGAGTACGTGCTGGCAGTCTGGTCCCCCGGCACCGTCATCCTGATGCTGCTCAGCGGGGTGCTGATCGCGGTGCTCGGCGCTCTGCTGCCGGCCCGGGCGGCGGCCCGGCTGACCATCGCGCGGGTGCTGCACAACGAGTGACCCGGCCGCGTCGCGCGCTCGGCTCGCATCCGGCCGGATGCGGCGACCCCGGGGCGTGTGGACGTGCGCCTTCCGGGTATCCAGCCGCAGCGAGAATGGGGGGTGTGCCTGAATGACGGCCGGACACCAGGACACCGGGCTTCGCCAGGTCGGCGAAACCATCGCGCGGGACGGCGTGTACCTCCAGTTCGTGCCGCAGCCGGCACTCCTGGAGACGTGCTGGTACACGATCGGCCTGACCGGCCACGACCATCCTGAGCTGATCCTGTACGGATTGCCGCCGGACCTCGCGCGACCAGCCCTGCGCACCGCCGCGGGCGACGTCATCGCGGGCCGGCGGTCGTTCACCGGCGGGCAGCACGCCGACGACGTTCTCGACGGACACCCGGCCGCGTTCGTCACGGTGATCGAACCGGATCGCCACCTGCCCGTCGCCGCGCAGTTCTACGCCGGCACCGCCGTGGAGGCGCTGCAGATCGTCTGGCCGGACCGGCACCACCGCTGGCCCTGGCAGCCCGGCACGCAGGTCGCCGACATGCCGGTCCTCGGCCGGTATGCCGCCCGGGGCTGACCCGGACGCCCGGTGATTCGGTCCACAGTCGTCGAACTTTTCGTCGCCCGACCCCCGACCGCCCCCTTCTGTTCGCTCTCGTGACGCGGCGGGATTCGTCCGCTGTCTCTACACTGCACCGGTTCGTCAATGATCACGGGAGCAGTAGATGGTTCTTCGCACGTTGACCGCGGCCGCGCTGGCCCTCACCGCCGGCCTGGCGTCCGTGGCGCTCAGTTCACCGGCACACGCCGCGGAGGCTCAGCCCGACCTCAGGACTGCCATCGCGTTCAGCCAGGAAACCGGCAAGGTCGGCGACACCGTCACCGTCACCGTCACCGTGTCCAACAACGGCACCGGGACAGCCGAGGACGTGTCGGTGCGCCGGGAATGGGAAGACGCCCTGACCTGGACGTCCCCCGCGCTCGCGGACGGCCCCGCGTTCGACCTGGCGGCCGGCGAGTCGAAGGTCCTGACCCGCACCGGAACCATCCCGGCGGGAGCCCTCGCCGACGGGTACGTCCAGGTGTTGTACTTCTTCGCCCCGGCGAACACCGACAAGAACATCAACGACAACATCGCCTCGCGCAGCCTGCGGGTGCCGGGCCAGGTCGGCGACTACACGGTTCGCATCATCGACGCCGGGACCGGCGCCGGTGTCCGCGGCGCCGTTATCGGGGTCACCGAACTCTCCCAGAGCCCCGGCGCCTTCTCCGCGCGGATCACCAGCGACGCCGCCGGGAACGCCGAGCTGAAGGGCGCGCAGGTCGGCCGTTACGAGCTGAAGGTCACGCCGCCCACCGGCTGGACCACGGCCACCGCCGGCACGGCCCAGGTCAGCATCACGGCGAAACCGGGCAGCTACACGTTCGAGCTGAAGCGCAACGGCCAGCCGACGGCCGAGCCGAGCCGCCCGACGCCGTCCACCTCCGCGGGCGGCGAGCAGCCGGGCGGCCCGGCCACGGTGAACCCCGCCGCGTCCGCCTCCGGCGAGGCACCCGGGGCCGGGGGCGGGGCCGGTGCGGGCGACGGTGGCCTGCCGATCACCGGCGCCGACACGACGGTGATCGTCGTGGCGGGCGCGGGCCTGCTGGTCGCCGGCGCGGTGGCGTTCCTGCTCACCCGGCAGCGGCGGACCCGGTTCACCAGCTCCAGCTGACCGTCCTCCGCACCGTACGGCCCACGTTGTCGGGTGACAGCGTGGGCCGTGCGCCTGTCAGTCGGCTGACGACCTGCGCCTCGATCGATTGACGAGGTAGTGGGCGACGGCGAGCGGAACGATGCCCGCCGGATACCAGCTCAGGTCGACCGGGTCGAAGTGGGCGCCGAGGACCAGCCGGGCCGCCGTGCTGCGGGCAGCCAGGTCAGCGGGAACGCCGGTCAACTGGAGACACTCGACCGCCCAGCACCAGGCCCAGGCCATCGCGCCGGCGGCCCACGGCGAGCGGCGCGGCCAGAGGAACAGGACCCCGACGTACGCCGTCGAGGCGTAGAGAGCGGTCCCCGCGTGCTGCCCGACGGGGCCCGTGCCGGCCGGCGACCCGCGTACGGCGAGCCCGGCGATCACCAGGCCGGCCGCCGCGGCGAGCATCAGCAACCGGAACCGGATACAGGTGATCGCCACCGGGGAATCGTAGGCGGCGCCGGGTCGGCGATGATGAAGGCGTGACGACGAGGCCGCCGACGCTGTTCCTGACTGTGGGACTGCCGGGCACCGGAAAGACCACCGCCGCCCGGCGCATCGAGAAGGAGCGGGCAGCGCTCCGGCTCACGAAGGACGAATGGGTGCGGGCTCTCTACGGGCCGGAGAATCCGCCGTCGGCGACGGACGTGATCGAAGGACGGCTCATCGAGATCGGGCTGCGCGCTCTCCAGCTGGGCACCGACGTCGTGATCGACTTCGGCCTCTGGAGCCGGGACGAGCGCTCCGCTCTGCGGCGCGCGGCAGCGGACCTGGGCGCGACGGTGGAGATGTACTACTGCGAACTCTCCCCCGCGGAGCAGCGGCGACGGCTCGATCAGCGGCAGGCCGAAGCACCGCACACGACGTGGCCGATGTCCGACGAGGAACTGGCCGGGTGGGCGGCCGCCATCGAGATCCCGACGCGAGGTGAGCTCGACGGCAGTGAGCCCGCCGGCGACCCGCCGGCCGGGTTCGCGACGTGGGACGAGTGGCGCGGACACCGCTGGCCGCCGTCGGTCTCCTGACCGCTGCTGCCGAAGGTCAGCCGGGGTCGATCCGGGCTGCCTCCCGCCGGGCGCGGCGGTGCAGGTACCGCTGCTGCTGGAGGCTCATCGTCCGTTCCGCCGCGGCTTCGAAGCCGGCCCGGGCGGCGGCGTGGTCACCGGCCATCGCGTGCAGGTGGGCCCGGACGGCGTGCAGCCGGTGGTCCGCGTCGAGGGAGTCGCCGAGCCCGGCGATCAGCCTCAGCCCGGCCGCCGGGCCGTCGCGCATCGCGACCGCCACCGCGTGGTTGAGCGCCACCACCGGGTTGGCCGAGATCCGGAGCAGCACCTCGTACAGCGCAACGATCTGCGGCCAGTCGGTGGCCGCACTGCTCGGCGCCTCGTCGTGCACCGCCGCGATCGCCGCCTGCAGCTGGTACGGCCCGATCCGGCCGCGGGGCAGCGCGTCACCGACCAGGGCGACACCCTCGGCGATCAGGCCGGCGTCCCAGCGTGCCCGGTCCTGCTCGTCCATCGGGATCAGCGCGCCGTCGGGGCCGGTGCGGGCGGGCCGCCGCGCGTCGGTGAGCAGCATCAGCGCCAGCAGGCCGGTCACCTCCGGGTCGGCGGGCAGTTGCCGGTGCAGCAGGCGGCCGAGCCGGATCGCCTCGGCGGCGAGATCCGGGCGGGTGAGGTCGGGACCGGCCGTCGCCGCGTACCCCTCGTTGAAGATCAGGTAGAGCACGTGCAGGATGGCGCCGAGGCGCTCGGCCCGCTCGGCCGGCGGTGGCATCAGGAATCGTTGGCCGTGGTCGCGGACGGTCTGCTTGGCCCGGGTGATCCGGCGGGTCATGGTCGCCGCGGGCACCAGGAAAGCGCGGGCGATCTCGCCGGTGGTCAGGCCGCCGACCGCGCGCAGCGTCAGGGCGATCTGCGCCGGTGGCGACAGAGCCGGATGGCAGCACAGGAACAGCAGGACCAGCGTGTCGTCGGTGTCCGGGGCATGCTGCTCACCGACCGGCCGCCACTGTTCCTCGCGCCGGCGGCGGGCCTGCTCGCTGCGCAGCAGGTCGGTGAGGCGGCGGGCGGCGACGGTGATCAGCCAGGCGCGCGGGTTGTCCGGTACGCCCTCGGCGGGCCACTGTCCGGCGGCCGCGAGCAGCGCCTCCTGCACCGCGTCCTCGGCCGCGTCGAAATGGCCGTACCGCCGGGCCACGGCGCCGAGGACCTGCGGCGCCTCGGTGCGCAGCAGGTCCTCGATCCCGCGCTCAGCTGAGGTCACCGGCGCCCTCGAGGATCGGGCGTACGTCCACGTGCCAGCTCTCACCGAGGGTGCCCGGGCCCGCCGCCAGCTGCACGGCGATCTCGGTGGCCCGGTCGAAACCCGTGCACTCGACGATCGTCCAGCCGGCCAGGACCTCCTGCGTCTCCGCGTACGGCCCGTCGGTGACCACCGGAGCACCGGCCCGCAGCGTGACGCGGCGGGCGTGCACCGGCGCGGTCAGGCCGCGGGCCTCGACGAACTCGCCGGACTCCACCAGCCGCTGGTTCCACGCGGTCATGAACTCGTGCAGGCCGGCGGCCTCGTCACCCGACAGCGCGCCGTCGCCGGCCTTGCCGGAGAGCCGGTCGTAATCCTGCTGCGATCCCGTCATCATGATCATGTACTTCACGGTCACTCCTCTGCTTCGACGATTGCACGAGGGACGTCGGAGCCGCCGCACGCGTCCGGACACGGCACCACGCCCCGACGTACCGGGCATGACGAACCGACTGGCCGGCGCGGCCATCATCACCTATCAGATCCTCCTGGCGGCCATCATCCTGCTCCGCCCGGAGATCAACCCCACCCACAACCCCGTCAGCGAGTACGCGATCGGCCGGCTCGGGTGGGTCGCGGTCCTCGCCTTCCTGGTGGCCGCCGGCGCGTACGCCCTGCTCCTGCTCGCCCTGCGCCCGGTGGTCCGCGGCCGGCCGGGCCGATATCTGCTGGGCATCGCCGCGCTGGGCACCTTCGGTGTGGGCGTCCTCGTCGCCGACCCGGTGGTGACCCCCTGGCCGGTGATGACGACCGCCGGCCGCCTGCACGTCATCTGCGGCCTCACGGCGATGGTGTCACTGCCGTTCGCCGCGCTGCTGATCAACGGCGAGCTCGCCGGGCGTCTGCCGGCCGCCGCCCGGGTACTCCGGTGGACGGGATGGCTACCGCTGGCCGGACTGATCCTGCACGCCCTCCTGGCGACGGTCATCCCACCGGAGGGCTGGCCGCCGCGGCTGCTGTTCCTGACGTACGCGATCTGGCTGTTCACCCTGACCCGTGTCGCAGATGCTCAGATGTTCCGCCGCCGGATCGAAGCGGCCGAGCATGTGGGCCGCTGAGTCCCGGGTTCCGGCACAGGCTTGTCGGCTCGGCGAGCCCGGCGGATGTGAATCGTGGCATCTCTTCTTGTCCCCGTCCCGCAGAGCCAGTTGGCTCGTCAGCATGGCCCGGATCGCCTACGACCACACCGACGCGGCAGCGTTCGCATCGACGCGGCACCTCGGTGACGCCGGAGCCGACCAGTGGCGGGCCGCCATCACACGGCTCGTCGATCCTCAGCCGGGCGTGCGGCTGCTCGACCTGGGCGCCGGCACGGGCAGCTGGTCCCGAGCGTTCTCCGCCTGGTTCCCGGGTATCGACGTGACCGCCGTCGAGCCCTCGGCAGCAATGCGTGAACGCTCCGTCCACCGGCCCGTGGTCGCTGGTGACGCCGCCGACATCCCGCTGCCCGACGCCAGTGTCGACGCCGCATGGATCTCCACCGTCATCCACCACATCCCCGACCTGAACGCCGCAGCACGCGAACTACGGCGCGTCCTACGGCCCGTCGCGCCGGTGCTGATCCGGTCCGCGTTCGCCGGCCGGCACCAGGCGATCACCCTGTTCCGCTACTTCCCGGAGGCGATCCGGGTTCTGGACACCTATCCCACCGTCGGCCAGGTCGAAGCCGCCTTCGCCGGCGAGGGATTCACCACCGTCAGCCTGGAGCAGATCCCACAAATCACCGCCGGATCGCTGCGCCAGGCAACGGCCGCGCTGCGCCGCGAGGCACACACCCCGCTGCAGCTGATCACCGATGAGGAATACGCCGCCGGTGTGGAGCGCCTGCGCCACGCCGCGCTCACCGGCAGCGGGCCCGTGATCGACGCTCTGGACCTCCTCGTCCTACGCCAGGAGGGCTGCTCCTCGACCCGCGAGTAACACCCGCTCGCGGAGCCGGTCGAAGCCGGCGCGGCCACACATCTGTCGTTGGAGCATCTCGATGCGGTTGACGTTGCCTCCCACAGCTCCGGCCCGGTCACCAGCCGGCTGCGGCGCGAAGCGCCTCGGCCACGGCGCGCGGGGAACCGGTGCTCGCCTCGACGACAGCGTCCTCGATGGCCGCCGTCCGCAGGATGTGGTCAAGCTCGCCGGCGCGGTCCAGGAACCAGGCCGGATCGTGCTGCTCCCGGTGCAGCAGACGGGTGCGGACCACGCTCAGGTCCACCGCGAGGCGGCAGACGGTGAGGGGGACGCCGAGCGCCGACTCGTAGGCGTCCCGTTCCGCCCTGTTCTCCAGGACGCCGGCCAGGATCAGGCGGCGCATGCCGGCGTCGAGGTAGTTGCGGCTGACCGCGCGCAGGTTCCGCAGGGCCATGCCGGTGTTGAAGGGATCGTCCGGCGGGGTGGGCCAGGACCTGCGCAGCCAGTCGACGTCGATGACGGCGTACGGGATCTCGGCCTCGGCGAGCAGGTCGCCCAGCGCGTCCGCCGCCGACGTCTTGCCGGAGCCGACGGTTCCGTTGATCAGCAGCGCCCGGGGCTCGTCCACCGGTCGAGGATAGAGTCTTGCCAGCCTGGTGGTGCATGTCGGTTCTCAGTGCGGCGGGGCCCGCCGCCGGTGCGCGGCGGGCCCGTGCCCGGCTCAGTCGGTGGGGGTCAGGCCGGTCGAGGCCCGGAACGAGCCGTCCATCTCGAACGGCACCGACTCGTGTTCGTGCGTGACCAGCCAGCGGCCGTCGATGCGGCGCAGCCCCAGCGTCACCCGGAACCACAGGGTGAAGCCCTCCGCCGAGCCGCGCGGCACCGCGGTGAGGCAGTCGAGGCTGGTCGCGAACGCCACGTCGCCGTCCGTGGTGATCTCCAACCGGGTCACCTCGCGGCGTGGCGGCGTTTCGAAGGTGGCCATCCAGGCCGCCAGCGGCGCCGGGTTCCGCGCGTCGCCGGGCTGGCGCAGCGGCGGGGCGAGGTTGAACTCGACGAAGGTGGGCGCGTAGTACGACAGGATGGCCTCGGCGTCACCTTTCGCCAGCAGTGCGGCCTTACCCTCGATGACTTCCCGGATCTCGTCCATGACAGGTCCTTCCTTTCTCTCTTGCCCGGGATGTCGAATCCGGGTGGGCCGGTTTCGACATCCCGGGCAACAGCGAAGGAGAGAAACCGTGAAATATCTGATCCTGATCCAGTCGAACCCGCAGTCCCTGGCGGTCTGGGAGACGCTGACCGAGCAGCAGCGGACCGACTTCGGGCTCGGCCACCTGCGGCTGACCGAACAGATGCGCGGGGCCGGTGTGCTGGTGGCCGGTGAAGGGCTGGGCGACCCCGCCCTGGCCACCCAGGTCTCCGTACGCGACGGCCGGACGATCACTTCCGACGGTCCGTACGCGGAGGTCAAGGAGCACCTGGCCGGGTTCTACCTGATCGACGTCGCGGATCTGGACGAGGCGGTCGCCTGGGCCGCGAAGGCGCCGGACGCCGCGTACACCCGGGTCGAGGTCCGCCCGGTCCTGGACATGAGCACCTGGGAGATCTGACATTGGCACCTGGGAGATCTGACATTGGCACCTGGGAGATCTGAGCGGATGGGGGCTGTGCTGTGACCGCGCTGCCGGACCTGCTGCGGGAGTGCGCGCCGCAGGTCCTGGCCGCGGTGGTGCGCCGCTACGGCGACTTCGAGGCGTGCGAGGACGCGGTGCAGGAGGCGCTGATCGCGGCCGCCCGGCAGTGGCCGGAGACCGGCGTCCCGGAGCAGCCGAAGCACTGGCTGATCACCGTGGCGGGCCGCCGGCGGGTGGAGTTGCTGCGCAACGAGACGGCCCGCCGGCGCCGCGAGGAGGCGGTCCGGCACGAGCCCGAGCCGCGGGTCCGTGGCGACGACGAGCTGACGTTGCTGCTGCTCTGCTGCCATCCCGCACTTAGCGTGCCGGCGCAGGTCACGCTCACCCTGCGGGCGGTCGGCGGGCTCACCACCGCGGAGATCGCCCGGGCGCTGCTGCTGCCGGAGGCCACCGTGGGCCAGCGGATCAGCCGGGCCAAGCAGCGGATCCGCGACACCGGCACCCGGTTCGAGATGCCCGCGGCGGGCGAGCTCGGTGAGCGTCTCACCGCGGTCCGGCACGTGCTCTATCTGATTTTCAACGAGGGCTACACGGCGAGCTCCGGCGACGTCCTGAACCGGGTGGAGCTGACCCGGGAGGCGATCCGGCTGACCCGGCAGCTGCACCGGCGCCTGCCGGACGACGGCGAGGTGGCCGGGCTGCTCGCGTTGATGCTGCTCACCGATGCGCGCCGGCCCGCGCGGACCGGGCCGGACGGCCGTCTGATCCCGCTCGCCGAGCAGGACCGGAGCCGTTGGGACGCGGCGGCGATCGCCGAGGGCGTCGCGATCATCACCGGCGCGCTGGCGCGGGCCCCGATCGGCCCGCTTCAGCTGCAGGCCGCGATCGCCGCGGTGCACGACGAGGCGGCGCGGGCCGAGGACACCGATTGGCCGCAGATCCTGGCGCTGTACGGAATGCTGCGCGCGCTGGCGCCGAGCCCGATGGTCGAGCTGAACCGGATCGTGGCCGGCGCCATGGTCGACGGCCCGCGGGCCGGGCTCGCCGCTCTCGACGAGATCGCCGCGGACCCGGTGCTGGCCCGGCACCACCGGACCGCGGCGGTGCGGGCCCACCTGCTGGAGCTCGCCGGTGACCGGGCCGCGGCACGGGAGCAGTACCGGCTGGCGGCGCGGCGCACGCTCAGCCGGCCGGAACAGCTCTATCTGGAGTCGCGGGCCCGGGCCTGTCTCACTTGACCGGGATGGTGGTGGTCACGGTGGCCTGGTCGATCTCCGAGACGCGCAGGGTCATCGTCACCTTCCAGTCCCCGGGGTACGGGAACACCAGGTTGCCGAGTCCCTGGTTGTCCAGCAGCGGGCCGACCGGGTTCTCGATCGGCTCGATCCCGCGCTCCGGCAGGGCCGCCGTGACCTTCCACTCGACCACCTCGAGCGGCTTGCCCTCCGGCGTGTAAGCGAAGGCGTGCAGCGTGTTGTACTCCCCCACCTGGGCCGGGAACACCTCGAACTGCACGGCGTAGAGCTTGCTGTTCAGCGTGGTGACGAAGCCGCGGGCCTTCGCGGCGGCCTCGGCCTCCACGTCGACGGTGCGGGCCGGGTTGGTCTGCACCAGCACGGCCGTGGCGGCGAGAACCATCGCGGCGAGGCCGGCCTCCACCGCGACCGCCCGCCGCAGGCGTCCCGGAGCGGTGGCGGCGGTCCCGCGCCGGACCAGCTGCCGGGAGATCGCGGCGACCGCCAGCAGCAGCGCGAGCAGACCGGCCTTGGCCAGCAGCAGCCGGCCGTAGTCGGAGTTCAGCAGGGCGTCCACCGTGCCGGTCTGCACGACGCCCTGCAACACCCCGCCGGCGACCAGCCAGTACACGCAGATCGCGGCCCACCGCGACCACGACGGCAGGATCACGCCCAGCTCCCGCGAAGCCGCGCGGCGCAGCAGGAACGTCGCCAGGACGGCGAGGCCGCCGAGCCAGATCGCCATCGCGGCGACGTGCACCAGGTCGGCGGCGATCAGCAGGGTGGACTGCGGGGACGCGGCCGGGTGCCCGGTCAGCGGCCAGGTCAGCATCCCGGCGGCGGCGACCACGGCCAGGGCGATGCCGGCCGGGCGGCCGGGCCGGCGGCGGATCCGCGACACTGCGACCGCGAGCGCGGCGACGATCGCCAGGCGGGTGAGCAGCCAGAGGCCGTACGAACTGGTCAGCACCTGTCCCAGCTCGCCGGCCGAGACGTCCAGGATGCCTGCGCCGGACGAGGCCGGCGCCTGCAGCCACAACCCGCCGAGCGTGCTGACCGTGATCAGGCCGAGGCCGGTCCGGGCCATCAGCACCGGGCCGCGCCGGGACAACCGCCCCGGGTACCAGAGCGCCAGCAGCATGATCGGCCCGGCGGTCAGCACCAGGCCGGCGTAACCGAGGTACTTGGCGATCGGGGTGGCCACGGCGACCGCCGGGTCGACGCCGTCGTTCAGCTCCGGCGCCGGGCCGTCCGACGGCGCGCCGACCGAGAACGTGTAGGCGCCGGAGACCGGATGGCTGTCAGCCGAGATGATCCGGTAGCTGACCAGGTAGGTGCCCAGCGGCCGGTCCGGCACCCGCAGGCCGATGGTCAGCCCGGCGGCGGTGGGCACCGGGTCGCCCGTGTTGATCCGCTTGCCGTCCGGGCCGAACACCCGGGTCCGCCCCGGGATCACCTGGACGGTCTCGCTGAACACCAGCGTGACGCTGGTGGGAGCGGTGTCGATCACCGCGCCCTGCTGCGGGGCCGCTTTCGCCAGCACCGCGTGCGCGCTCGCCGGGGCGGCCGGCGTCAGCGACAGCAGAGCCCCGATCATCGCCGCAAGCAGGCACCAGACAACACGAACGCGGCTCACAGCAGGCTTTACGGAGGGGGAACCCCGATGGTTCACGGCGACTGCACCACACTTGTCATCTCGGGCCGCGGATGGTTCCCGCGATTATGCAGACCACTAATGTGGTGCGGGTGACCAGACCACTGCTGGCAGTCGACGCGCCGAGTCTGTACTTCCGCGCCTTCCACGGGATCCCGGAGAAGGCGGCGCAGACCCCGGCCGGTGAGCCGGTCAACGCGATCCGCGGCTTCCTGGACATGCTCGCCCAGCTGATCCGCACCCGCCGGCCGGACCGGGTGGTGTGCGCGCTGGACGCGAGCTGGCGGCCGGCCTGGCGGGTGGAGCTCGTCCCGTCGTACAAGAAGCACCGGGTTGCCCACGGCGAGGTCGAGGAGGTGCCGGCCTCCCTGGAGCGGCAGGTGCCGGTGCTGCTGGAGGTTCTCGCCGCGATCGGCATCCCGGCGTTCGGGGTGGACGGCTACGAGGCCGACGACGTGCTCGGCACGCTCGCTGTCGGGCAGCCCGCCCCGGTCGAGGTGGTCTCCGGCGACCGCGACCTGTTCCAGCTGGTCGACGACGCCCGCGGCACCCGGCTGCTCTACTGCGGCCGCGGCGTGGCCAAGCTCGAGGACGCCGACGAGGCGCTGGTGCAGGCGAAGTACGGGGTGCCCGCCCGGTGGTACGCGGACTTCGCCGCGATGCGCGGCGACCCGAGCGACGGCCTGCCCGGGGTGGCCGGCGTCGGCGAGAAGACCGCGGCCCGCCTCATCGAGCGGTACGGCGGCGTCGAGCAGATCCTCGCCGCCCTGGACGACGCGGACGCCGGCTTCGCTCCGGGCGTACGCCTCAAGCTCGACGCCGCGCGGGATTATCTGGCCAGGGCCCTGCCGGTCTGCAAGGTCGCCCACGACGTGCCGTTGCCGGATTTCGATCCGGCCCTGCCGAAGGCCCCGCGCGAACCGGACGCGCTGCTGGCCCTCGCCGAGCGGTGGAACCTGGCCGGCTCGGCCCGCCGTCTGGTGGACGCCCTGGCCGGCTGAACGGTTGCCGCCCGGTTGCGTCCGGCGCGGGCCTCTCAGATCCGCGCCCGGAACTCCGATACGCGGGACAGCAACCCGCCGTCCCACGATCGGAGTACGCCTTGTCGACGCGAGCCGTTCGCGTGTGCTTCGGCGCCTGGATCCTGGCGATCACCGGCCTGTACTACGCGCTGCCGGACGCCCACCTCTACACCTGGGCGGCGCTGGGCTACTCCTGCGCCGCGACGGTGCTGGTCGGCGTCCGGCTGAACAAGCCGGAGCACCGGGCCCCGTGGTACCTGATCAGCGCCGCCCTGGTGTCCTTCACGACCGGTGACTCCTGGTACAACCTGCTACTGGCCGTCGGCGCGGAGCCGGGCTACCCGGGTCTGGCCGACCTGTTCTTCGTGCTGGTCTACCCGCTGCTCACGGCGGCGCTGCTGATGTTCGTGCGGGCCCGCGCCGGCGGTGACAACGACCGGGGCGCGCTGCTGGACGCGCTGGTGCCGACAGTCGGCCTCGGCCTGCTCGCCTGGGTGTACTGGATCGCCCCGTTCACCCGCTCCGAGCACCTGTCCCTGCTGCAGAAGCTGGTCTCGGTCGGCTACCCGCTCGGTGACGTGCTCGTGCTGGCGATGATCCTGCGGATGCTGAGCGGCGGCGGCCGCCGTGGCGGAGCGGTCACCACGCTGGGCATCGCGATGGTCGGCCTGCTGGTCTCCGACGTCTTCTACGGCCAGTCCCAGCTGAACAGCGCCTGGGCGCTGGGCGGCCCGGTCGACCTCGGCTGGATCGTCTTCTACAGCCTGATGGGTTATGTGGCGCTGCAGCCGTCGATGCGCGGCCTGACCCAGCCGGCCGGGCAGTCCCAGCACGAGATGGGCCACCACCGGCTGTTCTGGCTCGCGGCTGCCGCGCTCATCGCGCCGGCCGTGCTCGCGGTCGAGTTCATGCAGGGCGCCGAGATCGAGATCGCCCGCGGCGGGGTGGTCGACGCCCCGGTGATAGCCGGCGCGGCCGCGGTGATGTTCCTGCTGGTGCTGGCCCGCGTCTCGGACCTGGCCGCGGCCCAGCGGCAGGCCGGCGCCCGGGAGCGCGCGCTGCGCCAGGCCGGCGCGACCCTGTTCGCCGCCAGCACCGAGCAGGACGTCGCGAACTGCATCGAGAGCGCGGCGGCCCGGCTGCTGCCCGAGGGCGAGCCGTACCACCTCGAGATCCCCCAGGACGTCTTCCCCGGCGACGCCGAGGTGCAGGTCCGGCTGCTGCCCGCGGCCGAGCTGCCGCACGGCAGCAGCGGCGGGTTCGCGCACGCGCTGTACTGCACCCAGCCCCTCCCCGGCGGCAGGTACGGCGTCATGGTGATCGGCGCGCCGCAGCCGGTGCTGGAGGCGGTACGCCCGTCCTTCGAGACGCTGGGCGCGCACATCCAGGTCGTGCTGGAGCGCATCGCCCTGACCGCGGAGGTCAGCCGTCGCGACACCGAGGCGTACTTCCGCACGCTGATCCAGGCCGCCGCCGACGTCATCCTGATCCTCGACGACGACGGCACGATCCGGTACGCGAGCCCGCCGGCCGACGCCCTGTTCGGCCACGGCGACCCGACCGGCGCTCCGTTCGCCGACCTGTTCGCCGCGGACTCGCAGGAGGCCCTCCGGGAAGTGATGACGCGGATCGCCCGCTGCGCCGGAGACCTGGACAGCATCGACCTGGCCGCGGACCGCGGCGGGCGGCGGGTGGAGATCGAGTGCGATCTGCGCGATCTTCGCCAGGATCCGACGGTACGGGGACTCGTGGTCACGTTGCGTGACGTGACCGCGCGGCGCCGTCTCGAGGACGACCTCTCCCACCAGGCCTTCCACGACTCGCTGACCGGCCTGGCCAACCGCGTGCTGTTCAAGAACCGGCTGGAGCAGGCGGTCAGCGTGGCCGACCGCGACGGTGCCACCCTCGGCGTGCTCTTCGTCGACCTGGACGACTTCAAGGAGGTCAACGACACGCTCGGGCACGCCGTCGGCGACCAGCTGCTGCTCGCCGTGGCCCGGCGGATCTCCGCCGTCATCGGCGCCGGCAGCACCGCGGCCCGCCTCGGCGGCGACGAGTTCGCCGTCCTGGTGGAGCAGAGCGACAGCGCGGACGCCGCCGAGGACCTGGCCGCGCTGCTGGTGGCCGCGCTGGCCGAGCCGATCGAGGTGACCGGCGCCGACGGCGTCGTGCACCAGGTCAGCGGCGCGGCCAGCATCGGCGTCGCCACCAGCCGGGACGCCGACGGGGCGACCGAGCTGCTGCGGCACGCCGACCTGGCGCTCTACCTGGCCAAGGGTCTCGGCAAGGGCAGCTGGCAGCGGTACCAGACCGACCTGCACACCGCGATGGTGCAGCGGCTGGAGATGCGCACCGCGCTGCACGAGGCGATCGAGGACGAGCAGTTCGTGCTGCAGTACCAGCCCATCGTCGAGCTGGTCGACAAGCGGGTCACCGGGGTCGAGGCCCTGGTCCGGTGGCAGCACCCGACCCGTGGGCTGCTCGGGCCGTACCACTTCGTGGAGGCCGCCGAGGAGAGCGGCGCGATCGTCGGCATCGGCGCCTGGGTGCTGCGTGAGGCGCTGCGCCAGTTCGCCGCATGGCGCGCGGCTGACCCGGACACCACGTTGCGCTACGTCAGCGTGAACGTGTCGGCCCGGCAGTTCCGCAGCCCGGACTTCGCCGACGTGGTCCGGCGGGCCCTCGCCGACGCCGGCGCCCGCCCGGAGTGGCTGCTGCTGGAGATCACCGAGAGCCTGGTGCTGCGCGACGCCGACAAGGTGGTCGGCGACCTCAAGGCGCTGCGGGCGATGGGGGTGCGGGTCGCGATCGACGACTTCGGTACGGGCTACTCCTCCCTGAGTTACTTGCGGCAGATGCCGGTTGACGTGCTGAAGCTGGATAAATCGTTCATCGACGACATCCTGACCAGCCGTCAGCAGCACGCCCTGGTCGACACGATCGTCACGCTGGCCCACAACTTCGACCTCGCCGTCGTCGCCGAAGGCATCGAGGAGGCCGGCCAGCACGCCGCGCTCGACACCATGGGCTGCCAGTACGGGCAGGGATATCTGTTCGCCAAGCCGCTGTGGCCGGCCGAGATCCCGGCGCTGGCCCTCGCCCCGGCGGTTGTCACAGCCTGAGTCGGATCCTCGACAGTCCCGCCGCTCACCCGGGAGTGGTTCCACCGATAACCACTGGCGTGCGGCGGCGGGACGGGGCAGGGTCGCAGGTGTGCTGAACAATCCCGTGTGGGCCGCCCTCGCCGGGCCGCAGGCGTGTTTCGCCGAGGCATCCGGCGACGCCGCCCGGTACCTGCCAGAGATCAACCCGTTCTGCGCCCTGCGCGACGTCAGCGACCCGGCCGCCTGGCGCGACCTGGCCACGCTCACCGACCAGGCCATGCTCACCGCACCGTCGATCACGCCGCACGCCGGCTGGGAGACCACCGACGTGATGCACGGCATGCAGATGGTCGGCCAGAGCATGACCGGCGTCGAGGACCCGGAAGCCGTCCCGCTCACCGAGCACGACGTGCCGGAGATGCTGGAACTCGTCGCCCGCGCCCAGCCCGGCCCGTTCCGGAAGCGGACCGTCGACCTCGGCGGCTACCTGGGCATCCGCGACTCCGGCGGCCGGCTGATCGCGATGGCCGGCGAACGCTTCCGGATGCCCGGCTGGACCGAGGTGAGCGCGATCTGCACCGACCCCGACCACCGCGGCAAAGGCCTGGGCGCCCGGCTCACCATGGCCGTCGCGGCACGCGTCCTGTCCCGCGGCGAGTTGCCGTTCCTGCACGTCAAGGGCGACAACGACAGCGCCATCCGGCTGTACGAACGCCTCGGCTTCGAACACAGCGGCGACGTGGTCTTCGCCTCGTTCCGGCACACCGGCCGGTCCTGACGCCGCGGGTTGCGCGATGACCTTGCCGAACGGGACACTGCTGCCGTGACGGACGCTATCGCGGACAAACTGAACGCCGCAATCCCGCACTCGGCCCGGGTCTGGAACTACTGGCTCGGCGGCAAGGACAACTTCGCCGCCGACCGGGCCGTCGGCGACCAGGTCGCCGGCGTCTTCCCGGAGATCGTCGACGCGGCGCGGCACACCCGCGCCTTCCTGCGCCGCTCCGTCACGTTCCTGGCCGGGGACGCCGGGATCCGCCAGTTCCTGGACATCGGCACCGGCCTGCCGACCGCCGACAACACCCACGAGGTCGCGCAGCGTGTCGCCCCGGACGCCCGGATCGTCTACGTCGACAACGACCCGCTGGTGCTCACCCACGCCCGGGCGCTGCTGAGGAGCACCCCGGAAGGCCTCACCCAGTACATCGACCACGACCTGCGGGACACCGGCGCGATCCTCGCCGAGGCCGCCCGGATCCTGGACTTCGACCAGCCGGTCGCGCTGATGATGCTGGGCGTGATGGGCCACGTCGAGGACCCGGCCACCGCCCGTGAGATCGTGCGGGCGCTGGTCGCCGGTCTGCCGCCGGGGAGCTACCTGACGATGTCCGACGGGACCGCCACCAGCGAGCGGGTGATCGAGTCCCACCGGCAGTACAACGAGAGCGGCGCCGTCCCGTACCACCTGCGCGAGGTCGCCGACTTCACCTCCTTCTTCGACGGCCTGGAGCTCGTGGAGCCGGGCGTGGTCCCGATCCCGCTCTGGCGCCCCGAGTCCGGCGATCGTCCGGCCGTGGACGGGTACGCGGGGGTGGCCCGCAAGGCCTAGTCGCCAATTCCGTTCACCGAAAGACCGATACTCAAGATCATTGGGTACGGGCGAGGCTGTACCGCGTGATCCATGGCACTGCCACCACGCCCGCCCGCCGGCAGCCCTTGGTCCTGTTCGCCGTGGCCGTCCTGGCGCTCTGCAGCGTCGGCATGATCGTCATCGGCATGCGCGACCGGCCCGCGGAGCCGTCGTGGGCCGACGGACGGCCGGCGGCTCCGGAGCGGACGCCCGGCGCGTCGTACCCGGTGCCCGGCTCTGCCTCGCCGTCGCGGATCGGCCCGCCGGCACGCAAGCTGTCCGCGAAGCCGTCGGTGAAGGCGCCGGCCAAGCCGTCCGCGCGGCCGTCGAAGACCACCCGGAAGCCGGCCTCGAGGCCGCCGGCCGCGCCCAGCACGGCGCCCACCAGCGCGGCGCCGCCGGTCGCCCAGTTGCTGGCGGACTGCGGGCCCGAGGGTGCGCGGGCGCAGACCCGGTCCGGTCTCCCGCTGGTCTGCACCACCCGGCCGTGGGACCAGGCCCTGCGCTGGCGCCTCGGCTGATCCCGCACGCGCCCCACCACGACCTCACGCCACCGTGTGAAGTTCGGCCCCCATAAGCACCCCAACCTCACACGCTCCGAGCGGCGGCAGCCGGCGTGGGGAGTTGCGCAACCATACGCACCGCAACTTCACACGCTTCGGTTGGCCACCTGGCTGCAACCGGGGCTTCCTCATGTCGCCTCGACGGGGACCGATCTGACGCGCATCGGACCCGCCGGAGGAGGCACGTTGCGCACCTGGACACCCCGTGTGCCTCCGTCACGCCGGCGGCTGATGCTGCTTGCGGTTGCTTGCCTGCTGGTGCTGGCCGTTGCGGTCGAGGACGGCCGGATCCTGTTGGGTGGGCTGCCGCTCGGCGCGCTCGTGCTGGTGCGGTGGCGGCAGGCCGGGCGGGCCGGCACCGACAGGCTGACCGGCCTGGCCGACGGCGACGTGTTCCGGGCCACCTCGGTCGCGGCGCTCGCTCGGGGCGCCCGGACCGGCAGGCACACCGCGATCCTGGCGATCGGCGTGCACGGACTCGCGGAGGTCAACGACATGCTGGGGCACGAGTACGGCGATCTGGTCCTGGTGCGGTTCGCCGAGGAGCTCCGGGCCTGCGTGCCGCCGTCCGGCGTGACCTGCCGGGTCGGCGGGGACGAGTTCGCGGTGGTGCTGCCCGAGGTGGACCGGCCTGAGCAGGCGTACGACGTGGCCGGCCGGATCGCCGCCGCTCTGGGCCCGGTGGCCGTGAACGGTCACCTGGTCACGCTCGCCGCCGGCATCGGCGCGGCGGTCTCAACGCCCGGCGAGCCGAGCCACGACAAGCCGGGCCACGACAAGCTGAGCAGCGGCGGGCTGGGGCATGACGAGCTGGCGCACCGGGCCGGCCTGGCCATGCAGCGCGCGAGGTCGCTGGGCCCGGACACCCGCTGGGCAATCTGGCAGGAGCCGCCGGCCACCGGCGCCGCGGCCCCGCTCGCGGCGGCCTGACTATCATCGGGGCATCTCCTTCCTGCTGCTGAAACCGGACTGTCTGCGCCTGCGCCGTACCGCCGGCGTGGAGCGCGCCGTCGCCCGTGCGGGCCTGTCGATCAGCTGCCGGCACCGGCTGCGCCTGACACCGGCGGACACCCGGCTGCTCTGGGCGGAGTACACGGACCACGGCCACGTGCTGACCCGCGCCTTCCTCGACCGGTACCTGTGCGGCGGCGAATCCGAGGTGCTGACGCTGCGCGGGCCGGACGCCTTCGAGGCAGCCCGGCGGGTTAAGCGGGCGGTCCGCTCCCGGCACGCGCTGGGCCCGTTCGCCAACGTCGTGCACGCCGCCGAGAGCCGCGGCGAGCTGGCCCGGCAGGGCGGCCATCTGGGCGGGCGGTGCGCCGCCTGCGCCGGGCCGTTCCCCACCGACGGCGAGGAGCTTCTTCCGCGGGTACGACCCACCGGCGCCGATTTCCGTCAGGTCCTGGACGTCCCGCGCCTGGTCGACGAGGTGTGGCCGCGTCTCCAGGTGGATCTGACCGAGCCGCTCCCCCACCGGTTCGACGACGGCGTCGCCGACGCGGCGCTGTGGCTGGGCGCCGACCGTGACCATTCGCTCGACTCCTCGGTGACCGCGCTCTGGCGGGCGCTGCCCGGTGTGGAGGTGGCTCACGCGCTGATGCTCATCCTCTATGCGGGCCGGGTCGGGGGTTTCCCGGTCGCTGTCGGCAGCCGTGACGCCGTCGTCCGGAGCCATCGGGTGCTGGCCGACCACGCGTTCCGTGCCTGCGGGGTCGAGCCGCTGACCACCCGCGCCCCGGCCCGCCGGGCCCGGCAGGCGACGTCCTGATCCGGACGCGGATTACGCCGAACCGGTGGGCTGCCCGCGATCGACTGCTGCTGGTGACCCGGGCGCCCGACTGAGCCGACGCGATGCCTGTCTTGCCCGGTGCGGGCGCGGCGGGCCGCATAAAGTACCCGGATGGCGAACCTCCGTGATCAGATCATCGCCGAGCTCGGCGTGCAGGCCTCCATCAGCCCCGCGGACGAGGTCCGGCGGCGGGTCGACTTCCTCAAGGCCTATCTGCGGTCCACCCCCGCCACCGGGTACGTGCTGGGCATCAGCGGCGGCCAGGACAGCACGCTGGCCGGCCGGCTGTGTCAGCTGGCGTGCGCCGAGCTGCGCGCCGACGGGGTGGACGCCACGTTCGTGGCGGTGCGCCTGCCGTACGGGGTGCAGGCCGACGAGCTGGACGCGCAGGTGGCGCTCGCCTTCATCGAACCGGACCGGTCCGTCGCGGTGGACGTGAAACCGAGCTCGGACGCGGTCGCCGACCGGACCGCGGCCGGCCTGGGCGAGGCGAAGCTGCGGGACTTCGTCCGCGGCAACATCAAGGCCCGCGAGCGGATGGTCGCGCAGTACGCCGTCGCCGGCCAGCTGAACATGCTGGTCGCCGGCACCGACCACGCGGCCGAGGCGGTGACCGGCTTCTTCACGAAGTACGGCGACGGCGGCGTGGACGTGACGCCGCTGACCGGACTGACCAAGCGGCAGGGCGCCGCGCTGTTGCGTGAGCTGGGCGCACCGCAGAGCACCTGGGAGAAGGTCCCGACGGCCGACCTGGAGGACGACCGGCCGGCGTTGCCGGACGAGGTGGCGCTGGGGCTGAAGTACGCCGAGATCGACGATTATCTGGAGGGCGCCGAGGTCACGCCGGAAGTGGCGGCACGGGTCGAGAAGGCCTTCCTGGCGACCCGGCACAAGCGGACCGTCCCGGTCAGCCCGCTCGACGACTGGTGGCGGTGACGGCTCCGGGACGCTTGATAGCGTCGGGGGCATGCGCATTCCCACCGCTGTGATCACCGCGGGTTCGCTCATCGGCGGCTGGCAGGTCGCCCGCCGCACCGGCGTGCGGCCGCTCGGCGGGGCCGTGCTCGCCGCCGGCGGCCTGCTCGCCGGCCGTGAGTGGGCCCGGCGCACCAGCCCGGCTGTGACCGCTGCCCTCGCCGCCGGCTATGTCGGCGCGTTCGGCGCGTCGCACCCGCTTGCGAAGCGCATCGGCTCCTGGCCGTCCGTGCTGGTGGTGTCGGCGGTCACCGCCGCCGTCTCCTACGCCGTGGCCGACCGCCGGGCCCCACGCTGAACAGGCGGCGCCCCGACGGCCGGGCGCCGCTGTGCAAGTGATGCCCGACGGCCGGGGCGCCGCTGATCAGGTGGTGCAGAAGACCTGGTCCAGGAAGCCGTCCACCACCTTGTCCAGGCCGCGCCGCGCGCCCGACGTGAACGCCAGCGACACCTGACGCTGCCCGTCGGCGGAGCGGAACGACCAGCTCTGGTACGCCAGCGCGTCCCCGTCGTTGCCGTACACCTCGACCCCGCACGTCAGGGTGCGCCAGGACAGTCCCAGCCCGTACCGCCCGTCGTCGAAGGCCGGGGTCTTCATGGCTTCCAGCAGGTGGTCCGGCAGCAGGCGCCCATCGAGCAGCGCGGCGAAGAAACGGTTCAGATCCCGCGTCGTCGAGATCATCTCGCCGCTCGCACCCATCACCGACGGGTTCCACCTCGAGAAGTCGATCAGCCCGTCCGGCCCGGGGATGTAGCCGTGCGGGTGCGGGCCGCGGATCTTCGGCGAGGTGCCGGGCAGCGAGGTGCCGCGCAGGCCCATCGGCCGGATCACCCGGCGTTCGATCTCCTGGGCGTACGACGAACCGGTCACCTCCTCGACCAGCCGCCCGAGCACCAGATAGTTGGTGTTCGAGTACCCGTAGGCCGAGCCGGGCGGCTCGAACGCCGGGCCCTGCGCCAGCGCGCGGGCGATCAGCTCGTCCGCGGTCCAGGTGCGCCACCGGTTGGCGAGGAACTCCGGTGACGGTGGCATCGGCAAGGTGAGCCGGCTGTCGTACAACCCGCTCGTGTGGTTCAGCAGTTGCCGCACCGTGATGCCGGGCATCGGAGTGTCGTCCAGCCTCAACCGGCCCTCGTCCACGAGTTGCAGCACCACGACCGCCAGGAACGTCTTGGTGATGCTGCCGATCCGGAACCGCCCGTGCGGCGGGACCGGCCGGGACGTGCCCAGCTCGGCCGCCCCGCTGACGCCACGCCAGACGGGGCGGTGCTTCACCCGTACCTCCGCCAATGCACCCACCGCGCCCGCGGCAACCACCTGGTCCAGGCCTTTCTGCAGGCGGTCCTGCCGCGGCGCGGCAGCAGCCGGCGACGTCAGCACAGCCGACGCGGCCACCGCGGCCGCGATGATCCCCCATGTTCGTCTCATGACAGTCAGCCTCGCGAGCAGGACACCCCAGACACATCGGGGAGCACCCTGGATCATCATCCATTTCCGTCCGGTTCACCTGCGGCGGCTACCCTGCGCCCCACCATGATCTTTCGTCCGCGTCGTGCCCTCGCGTCCCTGTTCCTCGCGTCGCTGGTGGTGACAGCGGGCTGCGTCCCGGAACGCGGAGCCCTCGCCCCCTCCGCGCCGCCGTCACCGCCGTCGCCGTCGCTGTCTGCCGCCAGCGCCGTCCCGGCCGTGCCGCCCGCGGTGCGGCCGAACATCGTGTTCGTGCTGGCCGACGACCTGTCGACGAACCTGGTGCAGTACATGCCGAACGTGCTCGCCCTGCAGCGCGACGGCGCCTCGTTCACCAACTACACCGTCACCGACTCGCTCTGCTGCCCGTCCCGCGCGTCGATACTGACCGGGCAGTACCCGCACAACACCGGCATCATCAAGAACCACGGTTCGGACGGTGGCTTCGAGCTGTTCCACCGGCGCGGCCAGGAGCGGTCCACGTTCGCCACCGATCTGCGCACGGCCGGGTACCGAACCGCCTTCCTGGGGAAATACCTCAACGAGTACGTGCCGCGGCAGACCTTGGTGGACGGCCGGCCGTACGTGCCGCCGGGCTGGGACCAGTGGTTCGGCGGCGGGAGCGACTACGCGAACTTCGACTACACGCTGAACGAGAACGGCACGCTGCGCCGGTACGGGTCGCGACCGCAGGACTACCTGACCGACGTGCTCGCTGCGAAGGCACGCAACTTCATCACCACCTCGGCGGCGGCCCGCAAGCCGTTCCTGGTGGAGATCTCCACGTTCACGCCGCACCACCCGTACCCGCCGGCGCCCCGGGACGCGAACTCGTTCCCCGGGCTGAAGGCGCCGCGCACCGCCGCGTACGGCAAGGTGCCGGTCAACGCCCCGCCGTGGCTGGCCCGGCACTCGCCGCTCACCCCCGCGCTGCACGTCCAGTTCGACAAGGCGTTCCGCAAACGGGTGCAGTCGGTGCAGGCGATCGACCGCATGCTGGGCGACCTGCGAGCCACCCTGACCACCGCGGGCGTCGCCGACGAGACGGTGGTCGTGTTCACCTCCGACAACGGGTACCACCTGGGCGACTACCGGCTCAACGCGGGCAAGCAGACCGCGTTCGACACCGATGTCACCGTCCCGCTGATCGTCGCCGGTCCCGGGGTGCGGGCCGGTCACCTCTCCGCGCTGCCGGTGGAGAACATCGACCTGCGCCCCACCTTCGGCGACCTGGCCGACGCCACGGTCCCGCCGGCCGTCGACGGGCGCAGCATCCGCCCGCTGCTGGCCGGCGAGTCCCCGGTGCAGTGGCGCACCACCGCGCTGATCGAGCACGGCGACCCGGCCACCGACCCCGCCGACCCGGATTACCAGCGCTACTCCGAGAACACGCCGCCCACGTACGACGCGATCCGCACGGCGGAGTTCACCTACGTCGAATACGTGGACGGCAGCCGCGAGTACTACGACCGCCGCTCCGACCCGGTGCAGATGCTCAACCTGGCCGGCAGGCTCGACCCCGAGCGGGTCACCGAGCTGCGGGCCGCCGTGCACGCCCTGGCCACCTGTCAGGGCGCCCGGCAGTGCTGGGCGGCGGGCCGGGTGCTCGACTGATCCTTCGGGTCGGGGCTGCTCGCCGGGCGTGGACTACGATGCCCCGATGACAGCGGTCAGCTCACGCCCCAGTACCGCCGCCCGGTCCGTCACCGGAGGATGGCTGCTGGTGGCCGCACAGTGCGCCCTGGCCCTCTGGTTCGCGTGCAGCGTCTACCTGGCGCTCACCCACGCGGCCAGGTTCTCCGGGTTCCTCTACGTCCCGTCGATCGATGACGCCTATACCGGGGCGGTGGACGTCAGCGGCGGCTGGGCGTGGTCCATGCCGGTGTCCTGGACGCTGTCGATGGCGCCGCTGCTGGCCGGGCTGTCCGTGGTCGCCACCGTGATCCTGCTGATCACCCGCTACGCGCAGGGCCACCGGCTGCTGACCGTGATGCTGGTGGTCGGGGCAGTGATCGCCGTGCTGACCGGGGCGGCCGCCCTCACACCGGACGTCCAGTCGATCGCCGGCTGGCTCGCCGACTGACACCACCCCGCTCGCTCCCGCTGCTGCGGCTGCTTGAGTGTGTGAAGTTCGGGCTCGATTCGAGCCCGAACTTCACACACTCGAACGGGGGTTGGCTGCTTCGAGGCGGGCCGTGGCCTCGGCTCGGACCTGTGCGGGATCTACGCCGAGACGGATCAGGAGGAACGCGGCCGGGCCGCGGGCGTCGGCCAGGGCGGCGACCAGGACGTGGGTGGTGCCGGCGAACGGATGGCGGGCCCGCCGCGCCGCGTGGCTGGCTGATCTCAGGGCGATCAGGGCGGTACGACCGAACGGCACCGACCGCACCAGCCGGTTCCTCGGCCAGCCCCGCGCCGGGATGCCGGTGAGGTCGCCCTCGTCGTGGGTGGGCAGGTCGATCGCGGCCCACAGCGCCTCGCGGTGGCGCACGCCGTGCCGCTGGAGGATCTCGCCCGCCTCGTTGTAGCGGTCCAGCGGCCCGGGCAGCGTGATCCCGGCCGCCTGCCACTGTTCGTGCGCGTCGAGGATCGCCAGCAGGACGTCCGCCGAGGTGACGTGACCGCGCCCGAGGCGGGCCGCGTGACTGCGCGCCTCGGCCTCGACGTCCAGCAGGAGCGGATGGCCGTAGACGGCGCCCCAGCGGTCGTACCGGCGTCGCTGCCAGGAATCCGTCCGGCGCAGCACGAAGTCCAGGAGCCCGTGCAGCGGCTCGTCCCGCGGGTCCCTCGTCCCGGGGACGATCCGGAACGCCTGGAGGTGCTGCACCGCGGGATGCGCGGGCGCGCCGTCGTCACGGTACCGCGGGTCGGTCCGGAGCAGCGCCGGGAGCAGGCCGAGGTCGTCGACCGCCCACGTGCGGGCCAGGTCGGCCGCCGGTCCGGGGCCGAGTGCCAGCACCGCCACCAGCAGATGCCGGGTGTTCACGGTCGGCCGGCCGTCCCGGCTGGCCTCGTGGATCGCCTCGTAGACGGCGTGCCGGGCGGCCGGGCTGAACTCCGGGCGCGACCGGGCCGGGCGGACCCGGAACACGCTGTGCTCCAGCAGCGCGGTGTGGATCGCCAGGCGCAGCAGCATGTCGGTCTCGAACTCGACCTCGGCGTCCAGCCCGGGCACCGGGATCAGCCGCGGCGGCGGAGGCGGGTCGACGGCGCCGCGCCCGCCCCGGCGGACGGCCCGGAAGTCCCACTCCCAGAAGAAGGGCGCTTCCATCCTGGGGAAGGCGGTCGGCAGCGCGGTGTAGTAGAGCAGCAGGTCCGCGCCGACGACCGGGGCGCCGGCCCGCATCGCCCGCCGGTAGGCACGAGCCAGCACGCGCATCAGGCTGTGGGTGGGACGGCTCACGACGGGTGCCATGACCCCGAGTATCAGGATCGATGCAAGCGGCCTTTCTCGGTCGCGGCGCCGGGGTGCGCTGTGTGAGGGTGGTGCGCATGCCCCAACCGGTTCTGCGGACGTCCCGCATGCTGCTCGTCCCGCTCGCCGACCGCCACCTCGAGTGGGAGGTGGAGCTGGACTCCGACCCCGAGGTGCTGCGTTACCTGTTCGGCCGGGCGCGGCCGCGCGACGAGGTGGAACGGGCGCACGCCGAGCGGATGGGCGAGGGCCGGTTGGTCGACGGGCTGGGATTCTGGGCGGCGTTCCTCGGGTCCACGGAGTCGGGCGAGTTCGTCGGGCTGATGATGCTCCCGCCGGCCTTCGACCCGGCGAAGCAGCCGCTGCCGGGCACCGCCGAGTTGGGCTACCGGCTGCGGCGCCGGTTCTGGCGGCAGGGGCTGGCCAGTGAGGCGTCGCGGGAGCTGTTGCGGTACGCCTTCGAGGAGGCCGGGCAGGAGCGGGTGATCGCTCAGACGATGGCGGTCAACGCCGGGTCGCGGGCGGTGATGAAGGCGGTGGGGATGCGCTATGTCCGCACGTTCACGATGCCCTGGGACGAGCCCCTGGAGGGCGCCGAGGAGGGCGAGGTCGAATACGAGATCACCCGCGCCGACTGGCAATCGCGCCCCTGACCGGGCAGCCCGACGGACCGGGCGGCCGGCGGGACCGGGCGGCCTTGACCCGGCAGGTCAGCCCGGCGGGCGCGCGACGAGCCGGCGTCGCAGTGAGATCGCGTGGTGCCTGCGGGACGACATTGGTGCGGTTGGGGACGGTGGTCCACGCGTACGACATCGGTGTCGTCAGTCAGCGACCCCGACGTAGCCGGACACGCGCTCCATGCGCAAGCGCACGAGAAGCTCGCCGGCGACCGCGTTGCGGGCGCCGAACTCGGCGGCGCGGTCCTCGCCCATGTAACGGGCGCCGATCCGGGCCGACCAGGCGCGCATGCCGTCGAGGTCGTCGCTGAGGGTGACGCTGCCGCGGACCATGACGTAGGCGTAGGGCGCCGCCTCCTCGTCGACGCACACCGCTGCTCTCGGGTCGCGGGCCAGGTTGCGGCCTTTCACCGAGGAGGCGCCGGTGTTGAAGACCAGGTCGTCGCCGTCGAGGACGAACCAGATGGGGACCACGTGGGGTGAGCCGTCGGCGCGGGTGGTGGCCAGTTTGCCGGTGCGGGTGCCGTGGCTGAGGAAAGCCCGCCACTCCGCTTCGCTCATCGCTTTCGCCATGACCACATTCTGCCGTGGGCGGCTGCCCCGGCACGGCCGTGCCGGGGCAGCCGACTTCTAGTGGGCGGGTGGGGTGCGGTCGACCAGGACGCGGGCGCAGACCACCGTCACCACCCCCGCGACGACCACCGTGAACAGGCCGATCCGCAGGCTGGTCAGGTCGGCGACGAAGCCGACCAGCGGCGGTGACAGCAGGAAGCCGACGCGCAGCAGCCAGCTGACCACCGTCAGGCCGACGCCCGCCGGCAGCCCGGGCAGCTCGTCGGCGGTGTGCATGGCGGCCGGGACCAGCGTCGCGGTGCCGAGGCCGGCCAGCGCGAACCCGAGCAGGGTGGTCCACAGCGAGGGGAACGCCAGGGCGACACCCATGCCGGCGGCGGCGAGGAGGCCGCCGGCGCGCACGACGGCGCGCTGGCCGAAGCGGTCCACCGCGCGGTCGCCGGTCAGCCGGCCGGCGGTCATCGCCACCTGGAGGGCGACGAAGGCCAGGCCGGCCGCGGCGGCGCCGGTGAGCAGCTCGTCGCGCAGGTAGATCGCACCCCAGGAGGCGCCGGCGTCCTCGACCAGGGCGCCGCAGGCCGCGAGGACGCCGAGCACAGCCAGCATCCGGACGGCAGGGCCCGCCCAGGACCGCTTCGGGGCTGCGCCGGTGGCCGGTGCGGGTTCGGTGGCGCCGTCGGGGCCGGGCAGCATGAAGCGGAAGGCGACCAGCGCGACCAGGCTGAACAGCACCCCGGAGATGCCGAGATGCAGCGGCAGCGCGAGGTCGAGGCCGGCCGCGGCGGAGCCCATCAGGCCGCCGAGGACCGCGCCGACGCTCCACAGGCCGTGGAACGAGTTGACGATCGAGCGGCCGTACCGGCGCTGGACGCGCAGGCCGTGTGCGTTCTGCGCCACGTCGATGACCGCGTCGAGGGCGCCGGCCGCGAACAGGACGACGGCCAGGCCGAAGCCGTTGGGCACGAACGCCGCACAGAACAGGGCGGCGGCGAGCAACACGATGCCGAACGAGGCGACGCGGGAGGAGCGGAACCGCTGGATCGCGGCGGCGGCGAGCAGGCCGGCCAGCAACGCGCCTGCGGGCATCGCGGCGATGGCTGCCCCGAGAGCCGTGTTGGACAGGCCGAGCTCGGCTTTGAGCTCGGGAAAGCGGGGTACGACGTTGGCGTAGAGCGCCCCGTTGGTGAGGAAGACCGCGGCGACGGCGGCTCGGGCGAGCCGTGCCTGGCGAGGCGGGGCGGTGCGGACAGCGGTGGACATGCGTACGATCGTACACACCATGTGTACGGGCGTACACATGGCCGGAATCCTCATGCGCGCCCCGCACGCGCCGATCACTTCCTTCGGTGGCTGCTGACGGAAGTCGGCAGCTGACGACGAAGCGAGAGCGTGGGTGATGGCTGTGCCTGGGCGGGACAATGTCGCGCCGGTGATCCGCCGTGACCCGCTGCTGAACGCGGCCGTGTGGTGGACCGTCATCGGCATGGGACTGCTGCTGGCCCTGCACGGGCACCCGAACGCCCAGGTGAAGACGTTCTGGCTCTTTC
Organism: Actinoplanes sp. 13; assembly: GCF_056134165.1. NCBI lineage: Bacteria > Bacillati > Actinomycetota > Actinomycetes > Micromonosporales > Micromonosporaceae > Actinoplanes > Actinoplanes sp. 13. The sequence continues at coordinate 227,017 of NZ_JBVYOQ010000003.1, forward strand.
AGGTGCCGCTGGACGCGCTGCTCGCGTACTCCTCCTGGCAGGTCGCCCGGATCGCCACCGGCGCGATCCGCCGGTTCTGGCGCATGCTGACGATCGCCGGGACGCTGTTCGTGGTCGGCGACACCACCCAGGCGATCATCTCGATGTTCAGCGAGGGGCAGACGTCCACCGCCGGCGGCACGGTGCAGAGCGTCTGCTTCGGCGTCGGCCTGATGCTGATCGTCACGTTCATGCTGATCCACCCGCACCCGCACCGCACCAAACGCGAGCGGCTGGCGTTCTGGCTCGACTCGGCCACCGTGCTCGTCGGTGGCGCGGTGGTGGCCTGGTGCTTCACCAGCGACCCGGGCACCGTCTCCTCCGACAACCTGGTGCCCATCGTCGCCGCCGGCGCCGTGATCCTCACCGCCGCCTTCGCCTCGGTGAAGCTGATCCTCAGCGGCAACGCGCCGATGCACAAGGCCGCGGCCTTCCCGATGATCGCCTCGGCGATCGTGAACGGCATCGGCTTCTTCAGCGCCGGCAACGAGGCAACCACCGCACTGCCCGCGTACGTCTTCGCGCTCCGGCTGCTGCCGTCGATGCTGATCGCGGCCGGTCCCCGGACCCAGGAGATCATCGCCGGCTTCGACCAGTCCGCGTTCGGCTCCCGGCGGCGCAAGCGGTACAGCCTGCTGCCGTACGGGTCGATCGCGGTCGGCTTCGCCTCGATGATCGCGGTGCTGCGCGACGGCCTGGCCGGCGAGCCGATCCGGGTATGGGGCGTCCTGGTCGGCCTCGGCGTGATCGTGGCACTGGTCGCGGCCCGCCAGCTGGTCGCCTTCCACGACAACACCCGGCTCATCCAGGAGCTCGACGAGACCCTGGCCGAACTGCGCGAACACGAGACCCGGCTGCGGCACCAGGCGCACTACGACGGGCTGACCGAGCTGGCGAACCGCACGTACTTCCACGAGCAGCTCGCCGAGGCCCTCGCCCCGGACCGGACCGGCGCCGTGTCGCTGCTGCTCATCGACCTGGACGGGTTCAAGGCGGTGAACGACACGCTGGGCCACGCGGCCGGCGACGCCCTGCTGGCCGGCGTCGCCGACCACCTGCGGGCGTCGGTCCGCCCCGGCGACCTGGTCGCCCGGCTGGGCGGCGACGAGTTCGCGGTGCTGCTGCGCGACAGCGGGCCCGCGTCCGCCGAGCAGACCGCCCAGCGCATCCTGGAGACGATGAGGACACCGATCATGATCGGTGGGGACGAGGTGCGCGCCCACGCCAGCATCGGGGTGGCCGGCGCGGACGGCGGCGCGGACGCGGAGTCGCTGCTGCGCGCGGCGGACGTCGCGATGTACGCCGCCAAGCACCACGGGAAGAACTGCTGGCGCAGTTACGAGCCGGCGATGGAAGCCGCCTGATACCGCCTGATCCACTCCTGGGTGAGGTGGTCGGCCTGACGGCGGTGCCGCGGCTCCGGAACGGTCACGACGTCGACCCCGAGCCGCCCGGCGATCCGACGGACAGCACCTGACATGTCCGTCGTCAGCTCCTCGTAACTGATCGTGAGAAGCTCGATCCCCCGCCGGGCGAACCAGGCCCGCCAGCCGGCCTGGTGCTCCTCGATCGTGGCGATCAGCGCACGGATCCGCTCGGCGTCGAAGTGCGGCGCACGCCCGGTCACCTCGGCGCCGCTGATCTCACCGCTCCCGCCCTCGAACCACTTCCCCGTCTGCTCGGCGCGCGCCCAGGAGACCGCCTGCGCCACGACGTCCGCACGGAACAGGTGGACGAACAGGGCGCCCACCGAGATCTCGGCGATCTTCTCCTGGTCACCCCACATGACCTTCGCGCCGAACACACCGTTGGGTGTGCTGCCATGGGTGATCGCGGCGCGCAGGAAGTCGCTGCGGGTGCGGTTGGCGGGCAGTTGCCATCGCGCGGCCCAGAGCGGCTCGTCCGGGTCACGGAAATAGGACTGCGGGTGCCCGCACACCCCGGTGGATCCGAGCAGCCCGAGCAGCAGCGAGCTGCCGGTGCGCGGCGTGGCGCAGACGAAATACGAAGTCGGTCGCACCGGACCTGCATAGTCGATCCACGACCGCCGGCCAAGACCGGGCGACGGCCTTCAAAGCCCTTCCCCTTGTACGCACACACCGGCGCCGCCTCGACCGGCCACCCACCCGCCGCACCGCCGCCACCCTCACCACCGCTGCGGGCCGCCGCGACCGCCGCCCGCCGCCACCGCACGCCGCCACTGCCGCGTGCCGCCGCCACGGCCACCCGTCGCCACCACTGCCACTCGCGCGAGGCTCCGCGGGTCGGCTCGGCCGCCGCCCACGCATGATCCTTGGCCCGGGAAACGGTGTGGATGCCAGCCGGCTGGCGACCGTCCACGCAACGGCGCCTTGATCACGTGGATGAGCGCCAGCCTCCTGCGGGGCTCGGCCGGTCTTCGCATGACCCGGGGTCGGCAGGGTCAGTGGAGGTCGGCGCCCGCGCGGCGGATGCCGAAGTTGCGGCAGATCAGGTCGGTCACCGCCGTGGACATCGCCTGCGGGTCGCCGCCGGTGGCGCTCCACAGCAGGGCCGCAGCCGTTCCGTCCACCCGCACCGTCACCGCTGGCAGGCTGCGCGTCTCGGCCCACTGCGCGGGAGCGAAATGGGCGGGAGCGAACTGTGCGGGCGCGGGCTGCCCGGGGGCGAACTGTCCGGGCGTCGGCTGCCCGGACGCAAACTGTCCGGGCGCCGACGCGTGGCCGGTGGGGGCCGGTGCGACGGGTGGCGTGACCTTCTGGCAGGTCAGGCAGCCACCGGTGATGCCGGCCAGGACGTAGCCGGTCACCGCCCCGCGGTTCACCGGCTTCCACTGCCGGTCGCCGCACCCGGAGCAGGAGACCCCCGGCAGATATGCCGTCGCGGTGGCGTGCGCCGCCGCCGCCTCGCGCGCGTCCTCGCCGGTGAGCGCCAGCCACCGGGGCTGCGCGCCGCCCGGAGCGCACGCCCAGTAACGCTGGGCGCGTGCGAATCCGTCGGCTCCGGCGCCGGGGCGGCGCCGCAGCGCCAGGGTGAGCAGCACCCGCCCGTCCGGGCCGGTTGTCAGCGTGAAGCGGTCGGCCTGTTCGATCACGGCTGGATCATCGGCACGCCACCGGCCGGGTCGAGGGAAACAAGACACCGGGCAGATCGCGGAGATCAGCCACCGGCCGGGTGGAGCGGCCGAGCCACCGGCCGGGTCGAGGGAGATCAGCCGTCGGACAGTTGCCGTGTCAGGCGCTCCAGGCCGTCGCGGATCAGCCTGCCGTAGTCGTCGTCGCCGAGCGCGCCCATCCCCGCCTCGGCCTGCCGCAGGTGCGCGCGGGCCCGGTCGAGGTCGCCAAGCCTGCGGTAGCAGTCGCCCAGGTTCAGGTGCAGCGACGGATAGAGGCCGGCCACCGGCAGGGTGACCCCGGCCTGCGCCAGCCGGTCGTCGGCGAGCAGCCCGGCCGCCGCCAGCGCACGCTGGTCCCAGAGCAGCTCGTCGTGGACGTCGTCCTGCACGTCGGCCATCGCGTGGGCGAGCACGCAGACGTGCAGCGGGTCGCCCCGTTCCCCGCCGATGTCCGCCCAGATCCGCGTGAACAGGTCGCGGGCGTCGTCCCGCCGGCCCCGGTGGTGGTGCAGCGCCACCCCTTCGTTGACGCGGGCCATCGTCGGGTCGGTGTTCATCGGCGGACGGTGGCCGCCGGCGCGCTGACGGCGTGCCGCATCAGGGTGCTGAGCACCCGCGCGGAGTCCGCGATGCCGCGGAAGTGGGAGCCGGAGTTGCCGTCGAGATAGGTGGTCGCGATGGGGACCTCGGCCAGCCCGCAGCCGCTGCCCGCCACCACGACGAGCGCGTTCATCTCGTAGTCGAAGCGTTCGCCGGGTACCGCGCAGAGGCGTTCCAGCAGCGCGGCGGGATAGGCCCGCAGGCCGGTCTGGGTGTCCGACACGGTCCGGCCGGTGACCGCCTGGAACAGCCGCTGGACGACGTGGTTGCCGAGCCGGCTGCGCGGTGGCATCCGGTCGAACCGGCGTACGCCGAGCACCGTCAGCCCCCGGCCGGTGCGCTCGGCCACGGCGTGGATGTCGGCGACCGCGTGCTGGCCGTCGCTGTCCGCGGTGACCACGTCGAGGCCGGGGTGTGCGGTGATCGCGTGCCGGAAGCCGATCTTGAGCGCCGCGCCCTTGCCCCGGTTGTCCGGGTACCGCAGCACCGTGCAGCCGCGGTCCCGGGCGATCGCCATGACGGCGTCGGCGCCCGGCCCACTACCGTCGTCCACCACCACCACGGTCGCCGGGTCCCGGCCGTCGCGCAGCAGGTCGCCGATCAATGAGACGAAGTGTTCCCCGGGCCGGTGGACGGGCAGCAGGATGACCGCGCTCACATCATCTCCTTCGGTGTTGCTGATGTTGCGAGGGCTGTTACCCCGCCGCGCGGCGCCGGTACCCCCTTTGCTCCGCGTCGCGCAGGAAACCCACCATTCGGCGTTCTCTGCGCAGCAGGACTTCGGGCCGCCGGGCGCCGAGGAACCCGAGCCGAGCGGCGAACAGTGCCCTCCGGTCGTCGTGTTGCTCCCCGTCGCGGGCCGGGATGTCCAGCAGAGCGGGGCCGCGCAGTCCGAGCACCTTCCCGGCGAGGAAACGCACCCGCGGTAGGTGCCAGTCGTGGGTGACCAGGCCGAGTGGCCGCCGCGCGTCGAACGCGTACCCGCTCAGCAACCGGTCCTCGACGGTGTGCAGCAGGTTCTCCAGCGTGCTGCGGGACCGGGTCTCGGCGTACAGGTCGGCGTGGGTGTCGAGGCCGGCGAGCCGCGCGGCCCGCAGCATGAGATCGCCTTCCCGGGCCCCCTCGGGTGGCCGGTCGGCGCCGAGGCTGGCTTCGGCCCACCCACCCGTGAAGATCACTCGCGGCCGGTGCGGCCCGGCGGCCGCGGCGACGTAGCGCTGGGCGGCGCGCACCCGCTCCAGGCCCGGCGCCGTCAGCTCCCAGCCCGCGCCGGTCCACCGGACGCCGCGCCCGAACACCAGCAGCACCGCCGCCGTTCCACCATCCCGACTCGCCGTCACGACGAAGAAGCCTACGTCGCCACCGGGGAGACGCCTGGCGTGCGCCGACGATGCTGGAACTTCGCGGCGGCGGGACTCAACCTTCCGGTCCCCTGCCGCGTTCACCACGCGGGAGTGGGGAGGCCGAATTGAGTGAGGACGACTTCACGGCGTTCGCCGTGGCGAGCGGTCCCCGGCTGATGCGGTTCGGGGTGCTGCTGTGCGGCGACCCGGTGCAGGCCGAGGATCTGACGCAGGAGGCGTTGGCGCGCGTCTACGTGCGCTGGGGCCGGCTGCGTGCCGCCCACCCGGAGGCGTACGCGCGCCGCGTCATGGTCAACCTGCAGACCAGCTGGTGGCGGTCGCCGTGGTCGGCCCGCCGGGTCAGCGGCTCGCACGACCCCGAGGCGGCGGACGCCTACCGCGAGGTGCACGACCGGCAGGTGGTGCTGGCGGCGTTGCGGCAGCTGCCGGCCCGGATGCGCGCGGTGGTCGTGCTCCGCTACTGGATGAGTCTCACCGAGCAGGAGACCGCCGACGAGCTGGGCGTCTCGCTCGGCTCGGTGAAGAGCCAGGCGTCGCGCGGGCTCGCCCGTCTGCGGGACCTGCTGAGCACCGCGGAAGGGGTGCGATGAACGACGAGGAGATCACCGCCCTGCTGGACCGGGCGGCCGGCGACGGCGCCCTTCCCGACGGCTTCGCCGCGCGGGCCGAGAAGAGAGGACGCTCCCTGCGACGGCGCCGGCTTTCTGCCGCCGGCGCGGCCTTGGTACTGCTCATGCTTCTCCCGCTGTGGTACGCCCGGAGCACGGCCCCGCAGCCCGCCCCGGTGGTGGCGAACCCGATCGTGCGGGAGTTCACCGCGCAGCACGGCCGGGCGGCCGACGTGGTGCTGGCCACCTCGCACGGCGCCGCCGAGGTCGTGCTGCTGCGCGAGCAGGCCGGCGAGGTGGACCGCGGCCTAGGCATGGAGGTGGTGTCGGTCTGGTTCCGCTCCGGCGGCGGGCCGTTCCGGCAGGTCTCCAGTTACGTCGCGTACGGCGCGGGCTGTTACGACGACGACCCGGTCTGCCGGGAGCTGGGCCGCGGCACCGGCTTCTTCGCCGCGATCGTCACCGAGGCCGGTGAGGTGTTCGCGGTGGTGATGGCGCCGTCCGGTCGTACCCTCGCCGGTTTCGACTTCCGGGGTGAGCCGAGGCTCGCCGCGACCGGGACGATGACCCGGCTGCCGTTGCGGGATGCCCGGGCGGCCTGGGACCTGCGCCCGGTGGTGCGGCTGCCCGACGGCCGCGAATACCGGATCATGGTGCCGGTCGGCGGCGTGATGCAGGGCTGATCACCGCACCGCCCGCCGGTGCGGTGACACGGGCCGATCACCGCACCGCCCGCCGGCGCGGTGATCCCGGCCGATCAGCGCACCGTCCGGAAGAACTCGCGCAGGTCGTCGACGAGGAGGTCGGGCACCTCGAGGGCCGGGAAGTGGCCGCCGCGGTCGTGCTCGGCCCAGTACCGCAGGTCCGGGTAACGCCGCTGCACCCATCGCCGGGACGGCCGCGGCACCTCGGCCGGGAAGATCGACGCGCCGGCCGGGGTGGGCACCGGGGTGGCCTCGGTGCCGTCGATCCAGGCGGACACCTGGTCGATGCTCTCCGCGTAGAGGCGCGCCGCGGACGCCGCCGTCCCGGTCAGCCAGTACAGGGTGACCTGGTCGAGGATCCGGTCGTGGTTGAGGTCGACGTCACTCCAGGCCAGCATCTTCTCGGCGATCCACGCGCACAGCCCGGCCGGCGAGTCGACCAGGCCGTACCCCACGGTCTGCGGCGCCGTCCGGTGCACCTGCGAGTAGGCCGACGAGTCACGCCCCCGCCGCGCCATCTCGTCGAGCGCCGCCCGCTCCGCATCGGTGAGCTCGTCCGCACCCGCCGGATCCGGCCCGGCCAGCGGCGGAACCAGGTGGATCCCGGCCACGTGGTCCGGGTCGGCGACCGCCAGCTCACTGGAGACGCTGGTCCCCCAGTCACTGCCCGCCGCGCCGTACCGGTCGTGGCCGAGCGCAGCCATCAGCTCGGCCCACGCCGCCGCGATCCGGGTGACGCCCCAGCCCGGTGACGCCGGCTTGCCGCTGAAGCCGTAACCGGGCAGCGACGGGATCACCACGTCGAACGCGTCCGCCGGATCGGGCGGATCGGTGAGCGGCGCCACCAGTGGGAGCCACTCCAGCACCGAGCCCGGCCACCCGTGCGTCAGCACCAGCGGCAGCGCCCCGGGATGCCGCGACCGGGCGTGCAGCACATGCACGTCCAGCCCGTCGACGGTGACCAGGTATTGCGGGAACCGGTTGAGCCGCGCCTCCGCGGCCCGCCACTGGTAGCCCTCCGCCCAGTACCCGCAGAGGTCCTGCACCACCTCGAGGTCGATGCCCTGCCCGGGCGACGGCGACGGTTCCGGCCACCGGGTCCGCGCCAGCCGGCGCCGCAGGTCGGTGAGGTCTCCCCGCGGCACCCGCACCCGGAACGGCTTCATCACGTCACCCATCATCCCTCGACCGGGTCGCCCCACTCCGTCCCGCCGGTGGCGGTGACGGCCAGGTGGACGAAGACGCTGTCCGGGGCCGCCCCGTGCCAGTGCGGCACCCCCGGGGCCACGTGGACCCAGTCGCCCGCCGCCAGCTCGCGCGGCTCGTCCAGGCCTTCCCACTGCACCAGGCCCCGGCCGGAGACGACGACCAGGGCCTGCTCGCCGGAGTGCACGTGCCAGTGGGAACGGGCGCCCGGGGCGTACGCGAACCGGTGTCCCCGCATGCCGCCGGCCCGCTGCCGGGTGAGAATCTCCGCCTGCCAGACGCCCCCGTCGAATTTGCCGGCGTCCGCCGGCGGCGACGGGACCGAGCCCTCCGCGACGATCCTGAATTCTTCGCTCATGCCCTGATCATGCCGCCGCCGCGGTGGCCGGCAACACTGCCCGGGTTGCGCCGGCCCGGCCGGGGGAAGGTAGATGGTCATGGTTCTGGTGAGGAAGGGCACCCGGGTGATCACCGTGGACGGGCTGGCGTACCGCTGGCGGGTCCGCAAGCGCCCGGCGTACGCGCAGGCCGTGGCGCAGTCACCGCTGTCGTTCGCGGTGGAGCGGGCGGACCGGCGGGGCGCCGTGCTGATCGCCACGATGCCGAACGCGCACCCGAGCAACTGGCTGCACGCCGCCTCCGCGCCGGTGGTCCCGGCGATCGTCGCGGCGGTGATCCGGCAGGCCCAGCAGCGGGGCTGGCGGCCGGACCGTCCGGGGCCGGCCTTCTCGTTCGCGGTCGGCGACGACATCTGGTCGGAGACCGCGCGGTCGTAGGGGCCACGGACAGTGAGCGGCAGCTGCCGGGCCCAGATCACACCACACCCTGCCGGGCGGCAGGCGCGACGCGCACATGGGTAGCCTTCCGCCTCATGCGCAGATCCACCACCGCTGCCGTCTTCCTGTGCACCCTTCTCGGGCTGTTCGGCTGCGCCTCCAACGACATCGCCGCCGCACCCGGTGGCGCGCCGACCGCACCGGCCATCACCCCCGGCCTGGACGACGGCACCCGGACCACCTGCATCCTGGCCCGTGAGGCGACCCTCGGCGAGAACGGCCGGGACCTCGACGTGGCGACCGGCAAGGACATCGTCGCCGCCGGCAAGACCTCGCAGAGCAGCCTGATCACCAGCGCGGTCAACGTGCTGGAGTCGGCGGTCCTGCGCGCCGAGGCCGCCGCCGGCACCGCCGACGAGCCCGCGGTGACCGCCGAGGTCAGCCCGGCCATCCTCAAGGTGCAGACGATCTGCCAGGACACCGACTCGCTGAAGTCGAGCATCCAGTCCCCCGGCACCGGCGGTGGCGGCGAGCCGGGCGCCAAACCGGCGCAAACGGCCGCCGCCACCAGCCGGGCCTGAGCGACGGTCAGGCCCGGCGCAGCTCTCTCAGGTATTCGCCGGGTGTCGTGCCCACCGCGGACCGGAAGTCGTTGACCAGGTGCGACTGGTCGGTGTAGCCGAGGCGGGCGGCGATGTCCGCGGCGCCCGCCGCACCGTCGACGGCGAACTGCCGGGCGACCTCCTGCAGGCGCACCCACCGCCGGACCCACGCCGGCCCCTGCCCGATCGTCTCGCGCAGCGCCCGCTGCACCGTCCGGGCCGAGACGCCGGGTGGCAGCGGCTCGTCGCGCTGGATCGCGGCCACCACGTCGTTGGCGAGCAGCTGCCGTGGGGTCGGTGGCCGTTCGGCGGCCATCGCGCTGATCAGCTCGGTGGCCCGGGTGATCCGGGAGGCGACGTCGGGCGCGTCGGCGACCGCCCGCATCAGGGCGTACAGCCGGGCGTCCAGCGCGGGGACGACAGCCAGGGTCCGGTCCGCCACGGCCGCCGGGGTCAGGTCGCTGACCACGGCGAGCCCGGCCGGGCGCAGCCGGACGGCGAACACCGCTCCCCGGCCGGTGATCTCCCGCCGCCACGTCCGGCGGTGCACGCCGGTGACGATCAGTTCGGCGGGGACGTGGCCGGTCTCGACGGTCAGGGTCACCGCCGGGTCGGTGATCACCCGCTGCGAGATCCGTTCGGCGTACGGCAGATGCCACGTCACGGTCCAGAAGTGGTCCACCACCGCGCCGATGCCGGCATCGGCCTCGTGAAAGGTCGCTGCGTAGCGCGGCAGGTTGCCCGGATGCAGCACCCCGGACCGGTCGGCCGGGTCGATCGGCCGGGACGTCGTCGCCATGGCGCCAGGTTGACAGCCCGTGTCGCAGAACTCCAAGACCGCCGGGCCGCGCCGGGACAGGATGACGCCATGCACAGCACCGACTACGTCAACACGTTCATCCTGGTCGCGGAGGACAGCACCGCGCCGGGCGCGTCCGTCCCGCCGGCCCGCGCCACCCCGAGCGTCGCGGAGCTCACGTTCCGCATGATCAGCGAGGGGCCGTACCGGCACACGTCCGACGACGTGATCTTCACGGTGTGGGCGGACCGGCGCGGCATCGCGGAGCAGGACCGGGCGGCGGCGCGGCAGGAGTTCTTCGCGAAGGGCCAGCCCTGCCTGCGGTCGAGCGACCTCGCCAAGCGGTACGGCTGGGGCATCCACGCGGACGCCACCGGGCGGGTCGCGCTGGTCGCCGTGGGCACCGCCGAGTACGCGCAGCTGGCGGCCGGGCGCGCGACGGACGGAACGGCGGTCACCGTCACCCGTGCCATGCGCACCAGCCGTCGCGGCTGACCCGGCGCGCTCCAGCCGCCGGAGCTAGCTCGGCGGCGCGAGTACGACCTGGTGAGCGACGCCCGGCGCGTGAAACGTCAGCAGGGCTGCTCCCTCCTCCTCCACGTCGTGGCGTTCCGCCGCGGTCAGCTGCCGGAACGGCCGGACGGTGAGCACCGCGCCGCCCCGGGACTGCGTGAGCCGCCAGGTGGCCGCGACGAAGCCGTCCACCAGCACCGACCGGGGCTGTTCCATGTTCGCGCCGCCCCAGCCCTGCACCGTGTAGTCGACGGTCACCACCCGGCTGCGGTCGGCGTGTGAGAGCAGCAGGTTGTCGAAGTCGTAGAGGAACCGCACCGGCGCCGGGGTGCCCGGATCGGGCCGCGGCGCGTCGGGCAGGTCGAACAGTTCCCGGCCGGCCGGGTCCCGGAACGTCACCAGCCGGGGCCGCAGCCGGTCGGCGACCTCGGCCAGCCTGGTCAGCCCGGACCACTGCTGCGCGTCCTTCACGGTCGCCGGCCCGAACGCCGCCAGGTAGCGCAGGAACAGCTCGTCCACCGACGGCGCCGCGTCCATCGGCTCGGGGAACGGCACGTGCGCGGGCCGCCCGCTGCGCCCCCACACCCCGCGCGGCGGCACCTGGACCAGCGGCAGCCACGCCCGGGCGGCCTGCGCCAGCGCCGCCGGGTCGTGCCCGGGGAACGACGGCGCCAGCGCCCGGCCCAGCTCACTGAAGATCATCGGCTGCTCGGCGAGCGCCTCCCGCGCCGCCGCCACCAGGCGCTCCCGGTCCACGCCGGTCAGGTGCCGCCCGAACACGCCCATGGTGCTGCGCACGATCACCGGTTCGACGAGCGGCCGCATCCACCGGCAGTCCGCGACCGTGACCAGGTGGATCGTCGAACGCATCAACGCCATCCGGACGAGGGCGCCGTCGGTGAGCAGGCGTGCGGTCGCCTCGGGTTCATACCCGTCGAGGCGGCTCCACAGGCCCACGTACCAGGTGTGCGGGGTCTGCGCCTGCAGCCCGCCGAGCCGGCTCAGCGCCGCCGGCACGCTGAGCGAGGCCCGCCGCAGCAGCATCTGCCGGTCCAGGGTGGCGCGGTTGAGGGCGCGCTGGTCGAGCGTTCGCACGGTCACCCACCGAACGGTAGTACCGATAGCGGTCACTTCCCGGCCGCAAGGAGGGCGCCCGATCCCTTCCCGTCGGCATTGATCGATGGCACCATGCGAGCACGGCATGCCCCGTGCCGGCGCCGACGCTGTGGAGGGTCGATGCGTGCCGTCCTCGCCGACCTGTCGATCCCCCGTTACGTGCTGACCGCGGCCGCGCAGACCCTGCCGCGCGGTGTGGGCAGCCGGGCCGGCTGGGGTCCGGCCGGGCTGCTGTCGCTCCGCGGCGACCTGCCCGAGCCGGCGCTGCCCGACGCGCCCGGCTGGGTGCGGCTGCGGCCCGAACTGTCCGGCATCTGCGGCAGCGACACCGCCGTCGCGCACGCGAAGTCGTCACCGGTGCTGAGCGCGTTCTACTCGGCGCGGCGGCAGATCCTCGGCCACGAGATCGTCGCCGTGGTCGAGTCGGCGGGACCGGGCGTCACCGCGGTCCGCGAGGGGGACCGGGTGGCGCTGGACCCGGTTCTGTCCTGCGTGCACCGGGGTTTCGCGCTTTGCCGATCGTGTCGCGACGGTCACCCGTACGTCTGCGAACGCTTCGATCAACCAGGCACCACCGGATGCGCGTCGCCCACCCAGGGTTTCGACGCCGCCCTGGGCGGCGGCTGGGGTGAGGTGGTCGTCGCCCACCAGACGCAGCTGCACCCGGTCGGCGCCGTCCCGTCCCGCCGCGCGGTCCTCGCCGAACCCGCCTCGATCGCGCTGCACGCCGCGCTGCGCTGGCCCCGCCGCGGCGACCGCGCCGTGGTGATCGGCCCCGGCACGATCGGGCTGCTGCTCGTGGCCGCCCTGCGCCGTCTGCACCCCGACCTGGACATCACCGTCGTCGGCCCGGGCACGGCCGCGCTGGGCAAGGGCGCCACCCGCTGCTTCGGCCCGGGCCCACAGGTGGTCGCGGCCCTGGCCCGCGAACACGGCGGGCGGCTGCTGCGGCCCCGGCTGACCCGCGTGCCGCTGCTCTCCCCCGGCGTCGACGTGGTCTTCGACTGCGTCGGGCAGAGTTCCACCGTCGACCTGTCGCTGCACCTGCTGCGGCCGACCGGGATGCTGGTGCTGGTCGGCAGCGCGGGACGGCAGCGGGTGGACTGGTCGCTGGTGTGGAACCGCCAGCTCACCGTGCAGGGGACCGTCAACTCCGGTCCGGAGGAGTCCCTCGACGGCCGGCCGGCGATGGCGCAGATCGTGCAGTGGCTGGGCGATCCGGGCTTCCCGGTGGACGACCTGGTCACCCACACGTTCGACCTGGCGGACTGGCAGTCGGCCCTGGCCACCGCGTCAGCCGGGCCCCGCGCCGGAGCGGTGAAGGTGACTCTGCGCCCCAACCCTTCCGTCCCGCTCGTCGACTGAACAGCTCCAGTACCGATCCCCCAGCGCTCGGCCCGCTCCCGCGCCCATCGCCCTCCTTCTGCCGCGCCGACCCCCAGCGCTCGGCCCGCTCCGCGCTGACCCTCCAGCCGGCAACGCCCGGCTGACGCCGGCGCATGATCCTTTGGCCCGGGATCGTGCGTGAATGTAAGCCGGCGCCTCCACCGCCCGGCCGCGGCTCAGCCGGAGAGCGGCCGACCGGGCGGTTAGCGGCCGGGCAGCCTGGCGGTGGGCGGTGGGCGGTGGGCGGTGGGCGGTGGGCCCGGCGGACGGGAGGTCAGCGGCCGCTGAAGAACGAGACCGCCTCCGTCAACGCCAGATCAGTGAGCACCGGATCATGCCGCCCGCCCACGTCCCGCATGAACGCATGCTCCCCACCCTGATAAACGTGCAGCTCCACGTCCTCGAGCCCGGCCTCGTACAACGCCGACACCGTCCGCAGCCGCGCCGCAGCCGGCACATGCGGATCCTGCGACCCGAAGACGATCATCAGCCGTCCCTGGATGGCCCCGGCCTGCGCGAGCGACCCCGGATCGTCCGCGCCGAGCCCACCGTTGTGCAGCCCCGTCGGATAGAAGCACACCGTCGCCGCCACCCGTGGGTCCATCGCGGCCCGGAACGCCAGGTGCCCTCCGATGCAGAAGCCGGTCGCGTACAGTTCGGTCACGTCCGGCCGCGCCGACAGGTGGTCGAGCACCGCCGCCCGGTCGGTGTCGAAGTGCGCGGTCGTGGTCGCTGCCGCCCCTTCGAGGCCGGCCTGCTTGCCCGCGTCGTCGAACTCCAGCGCCACTCCCGCCAGCGACGTCCGCGGGTAGATCTCCGGAACGGCCACCACGAACCCGTACGACGCCAGCCGCCGCGCTGTCCGCAACGTGGACTCGGTCAGCTGGAAGATGTCGGTGTAGAGCAGCACCCCGGGCAGCGGCCCGTCCCCGGACGGGCGCACCACGATCGTCCGGATCGAGCAGTCGGGCGCCGGCACCCGTACCTCTTCCTCATGCAGCTTCATGCCGCCGACCTTAAGGCCGCCGCGGTCCCAGGCCCGCGGCTACACCCGATTGAGGCCCAGAAGATCGCGGGTCCGCTGGTCGGGACCGTCGTAGTACCGGTCGAGCACCTGCGTGAACAGCGCGGGCGAGGGGGCCGCCGCGGCGAACAGCGTCATCGACGAGCGCAGCTTCAGGTCGTCGGGGTGTCCGAAGATCTGCGCGGCGGACCGGCCGGTGACCGAGAGCAGCGCCGTGCAGCATTCCTCGAGCCGCGGCCCGAGCACCGGGTGCGCCAGATAGGCCCGTGCCTCGTCCAGGTCCCGGATCGCGAACTCGCGCGCCGTCGGGCTGGACCCCAGTCCGGCCAGCTGGGGGAAGACGTACCACATCCAGTGGCTCCGTTTGCTGCCCGCGCGGAGTTCGCCCAGGGCGCGTTCGTGGACGCCGGCGCCCTGGGCCTGCACGAACCGCTCGAGGTCAGCCACGCGCCCGCCGGGTCGCGCGGTCGTTGGCCTTCTGGATGGCCTCGACCAGCTCCGGCTTGGTCATCCGGGACCGCCCGGTGACGTCGAGCTTGCGGGCCACCTCGAGCAGGTGCTCCTTGGTCGCGTTGGCGTTCACCCCGCCGGCGGTGTCCGCCTCGGTGCCGCGCCCGCCGGCGGCCTTGGCGTCGCTCGGGCCCTTCTCGTCCTTCGGCTCCCAGTGGTCGCCGACCTTCTCGAAGGAGTGTTTGACGGCCGAGAACGCGGTGCGGTGCGCGCGCTCGCCCTCGCCGTACTGGTCGACCGCCGAGTCGTGGGTCTTGATGAAGGTTTCCTGTGCCTTCTTCGGGGACCGCTTGAGGGTCTCCGGCAGTTCGTCACGTCCAGGCATGGGGTCCTGGTTGCCCGGTGCGCCCGCCGCCAAACCGGGCGACCCGCACGCCGGCGGGCCCGGGCGCGGGGCGGCGGGCCACGCCGAGCCCGCTGACGCCTTCGACGGTCACTTCGACGATGTCGGCGTCGGCGAGGACCAGGGTTTCCGCGCCGGCCGGCATCCGCAGGATCACCTGGCCGTTGTCGCGGACCTCGCCACCGGCGGCGGTCAGCCCGCTCGCTCCGTTGATCAGGTAACGGTCGAGGTGGGGATGCGGGGTGGCGATCAGGTGCTCCGCGCGTACCGAAAGGATCCAGGGAAGGCTGAGCGTGCCCGCCCAGGCCGACCCGGACGGTGCCGCCGCGTCTCCCAGGCGGGCCAGCGCGCAGCGGCGCCCGGCCGCGTCGACGAAGGTCACCGCGGGCCCGAGATGGCCGCGGCCGAAGATCCCCCAGTTGCGCGCGGTGAACGCCCGGCCGTCGTAGTCACCGATCGCGTAGGTGGCGCGCTCACCGCTGGTCACCAGCAGCACCCAGGCGCCGTCCAGCGGGAAGAGCCGCGGGCAGCTCCACTCCTGCGCACCGGAGATCAGCGGCCCGTCGTACGCCCAGCTCAGCGTGTTGCCGGACGAGTACTGATGCACCGCGCCGCCGCCTGCCAGCAGCATCCGCCACTCGTCGCCGGTCCACCACACGTAGGGGTCGCGGATCTCCGGCACGCCGTCGGGCATCGGCACGTCGAGCACGTCCTGCCGGCCGGCGAGCCGGGTCCCGATCACCTCGCCGTGCCGCGCCGAGAAGACCGTCGGGCCGTCCGGGCCGGCGACGACGGTGCCGCAGTGCGGCTCGGTGGGCGGCGGGACGACGGCCTGTTCGGTCCAGAGCACCAGGTCGTCGGAGACCGCCGAGCCCCAGCCCGGGGCGCCGCCGGGCACCGCCGGGTCCGGCCGGTGCTCGTAGTAGAGGTGGTACTGCCCGTCCGCCGGCAGCACCCCGAACAGGTCGCCGACGTGACCGGTCCGCGGCGCGAAATGCACCCGCGGGCGCAGGCCCGGGACGCGAGGTGCGGGTTCCATGCCTCTGCGTAACACCCCCGGCGGACGGACACCAGAGGGTCAACGGCAGATTCTTTTCGCCTACGACCGGAGCACCCCTGTGGGCGGTGCGCCGGTACGACCGGAGCACCCGCCCCGGGCCACCGGAACGGTCAGCCGCGCCGCTTCGTGAGCCGTCCCGCCACGAGGACCCCGGCCAGCGCCACGCCGACCAGCGCGCCCGCGCCGGCCCGGCCCCGCCACGGCTGGCCCCAGATTCCGTGCAGGCCCTCGGTCGCCGGCGGCGTGGGCGCGAAGACGTTGCCGTCGTGCGGGGCCACCGCCTCGCGGGACAGCCCGCCGACACCCATCAGCGGCCCGACCAGCGCGTCGTACAGCGCGGGCGTGGCCACGAAACCGAACTGGATGAGCCGGTTCGCGAGGCCGACGGTCACGGTGCCGCGCGGCCGGCGGGCGCACCGCAGGATCGCCGCGGCCACCTTCTCCGGCGAGTCCACCGGGGGCGGCGGCTGGCCGTACCGGCCCGCGAAGTTCGCCGCGTTGCGGTAGATCGGGGTGTTCACCGAGCCGGGCGAGACCAGGCAGACGTGGATGCCGGGGGCGTCGCGGGTCTCCAGCCGCAGCGCCCGGACCAGCGCCCGCAGTCCCCACTTGCCCGTCACATAGGAGCTGGTGTACGGCGTCACGACAGTCCCGAGCAGCGACCCGGTGTAGATCAGCACCCCGCGGCCCTGTGCCCGGAACCGGGCCAGCGCCGCCCGCGCCACCGTCGCTGCGCCGAGCACGCCGGTGGTCACCACCCGCTCGAACACCTCGGCCGGTACGTCCTCGAACCGTCCGTACGCCATCACCGCCGCCGTGTGCACCCACACGTCGACACCGCCGTACGCGCTGACGGCCGTCTCCGCCACCGCGTCCACGGTTTCCGCCTGCATCACGTCGGCGACCGCCACCTGCACCTGCGCCCCCGCGGCCCGGCACTCGGCGGCGACCGCTTCCAGCGGCACCCGGGAGCGGGCGGCCAGCACCAGCCGGGCGCCCTGCCGCGCGTACGCCAGCGCGGTGGCCCGGCCGACGCCGCTCGAGGCGCCGGTTATCACGACTATGGGCTCGTTCCGTACGACCACCGAGGTTCTCCTGCCAGCCGGATTCCCGCCGCACCTCCTGTGCCCTGACGGGCCCTCTTCACACCCGGGTGACGCGGCTCTCAGCTCCGGGGCCGGTCCGCCGATCAGGACGACGAGCACCGAACCATCCATCCACCCGGCCCGGCACCGGCCGCCGCGAGGAGCTGACCATGACCGGCCTGATCTGGGACCGCGCCGTCACCCACCGGGGCGAGGGCGTCGGCGACCGCCACCTGCGCGCCCTGCTGCTGGTGCACGGCATGGTGACCAACGGCGGCGCCGAGCACGCCGCCGCCACGCTCACCGCCGCGAACTTCGAGTCCGCGGCGGCCGCCTGCCACTATTTCGGCCTGCCCGATCTCGCCGCCGTGATGCTGGAGCTGCCGGCCGCCGGGCACACCAGCACCGAGGCCCTGCACCTCAACGACGCCTACCGCACGCTGGTCCCCGGCGACGCGGTGCTGTTCGACGCGTTCGCCCTGCGGTACGCCACCACCCCGCACGATTTCGACTGAACCGCTTGCCTCTCCTGTTACCGCAAGGGTCACGCTGGTGGGCATGTTGTCGATCAGCGAGTTCAGCGAGATGTGCCACCTGACGCCGCAGGCGCTGCGGTTCTACCACGCCGAGGGCCTGCTCGTGCCGGCCGAGGTGGACGAGCGGACCGGCTACCGGATGTACGCGTTCGCACAGGTCGAGCAGGCCATGCTGATCACGCTGCTGCGGGACGCCGGGATGAGCGTCAAGCTGGTGCGGCAGGCCCTGGACGAGCCGGATCAGGCGATCGTGATGCTCGGCCGGCACCGCGACGAGGTGCATCGGCAGCGCGCCGCCCAGGACGAGGCGATGCAGGCAGCCCTGGCGGTCTTCGACGCGCAGCCGCAGCCGGAGCTCCGGCACGTGCCGGCCACGGCCGTGGTGGCCCGGCTGGTGCCCGGGACGCCGCTCGGGCGTACCGCGCAGGAATGGGCACAGGCCGAAATGATGATCGCGGCCGCCGAGGCCGAGCTCGTGGAGGCGGTGCGGAAGGCGGGCGGCACGTGCACCGGCCGGCCGTGGCGGAGCGTCGCACTGGAGAATCCCCGGATCCTCGACGGGGAAGGCCCGTTCTGGCTGGTGAAGGTGCCGGTGGCCGAGGCTGGGCTGCCGGGCGACATGGTCGTGCAGCGGCAGGAGGCCGCCGACGAGCTGCAGATCTTCATGCCTGGGCGGAACACCATGGCCAAGTACTGCACGGTCGTGCTGCGCCTGCTCGATGTCTCGGCGCGGCACGGCGACGGCCGGATCGCGAACCTCGCCCGCCTGCGCATGGAGGTCCACGAGGACGGTGTACTGAGCTGTGCTCCTCTCGAACACCCGCGGTCCTGACCAGGTCCCGCGCCGCCGGCGGCGCAGCCGATAGCATCGGGCGATGGCTGCGATCGCACAGATCTCTCTCGGCGTGACCGATCCGGACCGCGCCGGCGCCTTCTGGGCCCAGGCCCTCGGCTACGTCCGGCGGCAGCCGCGCTGGGCGGGCGACGACTGGATCGTGCTCGAACCGCCGCCCGGCGCGGTGGGCGCCCCGATCGCCATGGACACCAGCGAGAGCCCGGCGCCCGACCTCCCCCGGATCCACCTCGACCTGGACGCCGGCGACTCCGACCTCGACGACGAGGTGGACCGCCTGGTGAAGCTGGGCGCCCAGCGGGTGGACTGGCCCTTCTATCCCGAGCCGGGTGAGCAGCATCCGGAGGAGCCGCCCTACGTGGTCCTCGCCGACCCCGAGGGCAACCGCTTCTGCGTCGCCGGCCGCCGGCACGCCCGATAGCGCGCCGCGGTTCTAGAGCAACCGGCCGGCCCGCGCCCGCACAGCCGTCAGGAAGGCGGTCAACGCCGGGGCCTCCGGGCTCTCCCGGGTGACGGTGAACAGCCGCCGCCCGAGGCGGGACTCGGCCACGTCCCGCACGGCCAGCGCCGGGTCGTGACCCACCGGCAGCGTCAGCTCGGGCAGCAACGCCACGGCGCCGCCGATGCGGACCAGCTCCAGCTGCACGTCGGCGTCACCGGAGCGGTGCCGGATGTCGGGTTCGAACCCGCCGAGTCCCCGGCAGGTGCCGACGACCATCGCGTGATGGCCGGTGGACTCCTCCGACGCCGCCCACTGTTCGTCCCGCAGGGCCGTGATCGGTACCGGCCCACCCGCCGCCGCCAGCGGGTGCGCGGCCGGCAGCACCACCCGCAGCGGCTCCTCGAGCAGCAGCGCGAGCCGCAGGCCGGGCGGCCGGGGCCGGGGATGCCCGTCGTACTCGTCGCTGATCACCAGGTCGACGCTGCCGAGGCGCAATCCCGGCAGGGCCTGCTCCAGCTCCAGCTCGGAGATCTCCACGCGAACCTGCGGATGCGACCGCCGGACGTCGCTCAGCGCGGGCACCAGCAGACGGCGCGCGGTGGACTGCACTCCCCCGGCGCGCACGGTTCCGCGTACCTCCGAAGCCAGCGCGGCGAGATCGGCCTGCGCCGCCTCGGCCGCCGCCAGCAGGATCCGGGCATGCTGCGCCAGCAGCCGCCCGGCGTCGGTCAGCCGGACGCCGCGCCCGGCCTTCTCCAGCAGCGCCGTGCCGGCGTCCTTCTCCAGCAGCGCGAGCTGTTGCGAGACCGCCGACGGGCTGTATCCGAGCGCTGCGGCGACCGCCCCCAGCGTGCCCCGCTCCTCGAACTCGCGCAGGAACCGCAGCCGCCGCAGATCGAACATGCACAAACTCTAACCAATGTTCTCCATGAATCATCACTGGACCTGAACGGTCTGTGGGCCGACGCTGGAGACATGGGACCGTTCCTCTGCCTCGTCTCCGCCGCCTGCTTCGGCGCGATGGCCGTCTTCGGCAAGCTCGCCTACGACGCCGGCGTCACCACCAGCACGCTGCTGCTGATCCGTTTCGGCCTGGCGGCCGTCGCCCTCACGACGGTCCTGCTGCTGCGCCCGGAGCTGCGACCCGGCCGGCCGGTCGCGCGCCGCGCGCTGGTCACGGCCGTCGGCCTGGGCATCTTCGGGTACGCCCTGCAAGCCTCGTTGTTCTTCACAGCCCTGCGGATGATGGACGCGTCGCTGCTCTCGCTGATCCTCTACACCTACCCGGTGCTGGTCACCGTGGCAGCCGTCCTGCTGGGCCGCGAACGCCTCACCCCGCGGCGGGCCGTCGCCCTGCTCGCCGCCTCGTGCGGCACCCTGCTGGTCCTGCTCGGCGCCGGAGCCGTCGCGTTCCACCCGACCGGCGCCCTGCTGGCGTTCGGGTCGGCCCTCACCTACACCGCTTACATACTCGTCGCCGACACCGTGGTGCACCGCATGCCCCCGGTCCTGCTGTCGGCCCTGGTGATGACCGGCGCGGCGGCTGCCTTCGCGGTGGCCTCGGCCCTCACCGGCGGCGCCGACCCCGGCTTCGAGCCCACGGGCTGGCTCTGGCTGCTGTGCATCGCCGGCATCTCCACGGTCGGCGCCATGCTCACCTTCTTCGCCGGCCTGCGCCGCACCGGCCCCTCCACAGCCGCCATCCTGTCCACCTTCGAGCCCGTGGTGACGATGGTCCTGGCCGGCGTCGTCCTCGGCGAGTCCCTGACCGGCGTCCAGCTGGCCGGCGGCGCCCTGGTCCTGGCATCGGTGGCTGTGCTGCAGCTCCGGAACCGGGAGGCCCGCCGGCCGGACGCCACGGTCAGGCCGCCGAGTCCAGCTTGGCGCGCTGCGCGTCGCTGAGCCGCACCTCCCGGGCGCCCATCGCCTCGCTGACCTGGGCGGCCGTCGTCACACCGACGATCGGGGAGACGGCGACCGGCCCGCCGGCCAGCCAGGACAGCACCACCTGGTTGCGGGTGGCGCCCACCTCCGCGGCCACCTCGTCGAGGGCGGCGAGCCGTCGCTCGGTGCCGGGGTGGGCGTAGGCGTCCGGCAGCGGCCGGTCCGGGCGGGTGTATCCCCCGTCGAGGAGCGTGTTGTACGCCCACAGCCATTGACCGGTCGCGGACACGTAGTCGAACGTCTCCGGCCCGGCGTGCACGTGACCGCTCTGCGGCAGCCCCACCCCCGGCAGCGGCTGCAGGTACGACCATCGCAGCTGCATGGTCGTGTACCCCACCAGCCCCCGGGCCGCCGCGATCGCCCGCGCCTGCTCGACCCGCCACGCCGGGTGGTTGGACGCGCCCAGCCGTCCCACGCGCCCGTCCGCGACGAACCCGCCGAGCGTCTCGACGGTCTCCTCCAACGGCGTGGCGCGGTCCTCGATGTGCGCCCAGTAGAGGTCGACACTCTCGGTCTGGAGCCGGTCGAGGCTTTTCGTCAGAGCGTTCCGCAGCGCCGGCCCGGACAGCCCCTCCACGTGGTCGGGGTAGCCGTTCGGGATGCTCGGCTCCGCCCCCGCCTTCGTGCTCAGCCGCACCCGTTCGCGCATCCCGGCGCGCTTGCCCAGCCACCGGCCGATGATCGCCTCGCTCTGCCCGCCGAGGCCGCTCGGGTCCATCCACCACGAATAGTTGTTCGCCGTGTCGATCCACTCGCCGCCGAGCTCGGCGAACTGGTCGAGCAGGTCCACCGACTGAGACTCGTCGATCCGGGTGCCGAACGCCAGCGCGCCGAGGACGATCGTAATCTTCGTTGCCATGACCGATAGCCTGGGTGCTGGAGCGCGCTCCAGGTCAAGGGGGATTGTTCATGCCATACAAACCGGGTGAGGCCGCCGACCGGATCGGTGTCAGCATCGACACGATCCGCTACTACGAGAAGATCGGCCTGCTGCACGGCATCCGGCGGGACTCGGGTGGCCGCCGGGTCTTCTCCGACGACGACCTGGGCCGGCTCGGCCTGCTGCGCTGCCTGCGCGACTCCGGCATGCCGATCGCCCGGCTGCGCCGTTTCGCCGAGCTGCTGCAGGGCGGCGACGAGACCAACGAGCAGCGGGTCGCACTGCTGGAGGAGCACGACCGGGAGATCGACGAGAAGGTCGCCCAGCTGCGCCTGGAACAGCAGCGCGTCCACGAGAAGATCAAGTGGTACAGGTCGGTGACCGCCGGATGAGGGCCTGGGTCAAGAGCATCACCTTCGACTGCACCGACGCGCTGGTGATCGCCCGGTTCTGGGCCGAGGCGCTCGGCGGCGACCTGGACGGCGACTCCACCAGCGAGAAGGCGTTCGTCCGGGCGCCCGGCTGGGGCGGCCCGAACCTGTGGTTCCAGCGGGTCCCGGAGGAGAAGACGGCCAAGAACCGGATGCATTTCGACCTGCGCGCCCCGGACAGCGACGTGCCCGCCGAGGTCGAGCGCCTGGTGAAGCTCGGCGCCACGGTCGTGACGCCGGGCGACATCACGGTCCTGGAAGACCCCGGCGGCAACGTCTTCTGCGTGGAGGGCTGAGCCCCTTCCGGCGGTACGCGTGAACAGTCCCGTCCCCGGCCCGGCCGATCAGGCCGGACCGGGGCGGGAACCCGGTCAGTAGCGGCAGCGCATCACCGCGAGGCTGTGCCGGACCACCTTGATCTGGGAGCCCGCCTTCGCCGTCTTGCGCCGCCCGGCCAGCAGCGGGTCGGCAGTGTTCGCCATCAGCTCCCACGTCCGCCCGTAATCGCGCGCCGGCAAGGTGAACGCCATGTCCTCGTCGAGCGGGTTGAACAGCAGCAGGAACGAGTCGTCGCGGATCTCCTCGCCGAGGCTGTCCCGCTCCGGGATCCCGTGCCCGTTCAGGAACACCGTCATCGTCATGCCGCTGCGGGTGGTCCAGTCCGCCTCGGTCATCACCTCGCCGTCGCGGCGCAGCCAGGCGATGTCCGGCAGCTTCGAGTCGCCGGCCGGCTCGCCGGTGAAGAACCGGCGGCGCCGGAAGATCGGGTGCTCGGCACGGATCTTCAGCAGCCGGTGCACGAAGCCGGTGAGCACGTCGTACTGCCGGGCGTCCTGCCAGTCCACCCAGCTCAGCTCGTTGTCCTGGCAGTAGACGTTGTTGTTGCCCTGCTGGGTGCGGCCCAGCTCGTCGCCGTGGGCGATCATCGGCACGCCCTGGCTGAGCAACAGCGTGGCCAGAAAGTTGCGCTTCTGCCGCTCCCGCAGCGTGACGATCTCCGGGTCGTCGGTGGGGCCCTCCACACCGCAGTTCCAGGACCGGTTGTGGCTCTCGCCGTCCCGGTTGCCCTCGCCGTTGGCATCGTTGCGCTTGTCGTTGTACGACACCAGGTCGTGCATCGTGAACCCGTCGTGCGCGGTCACGAAGTTGATCGACGCGATCGGCCGGCGGCCGTCGTCCTGGTACAGGTCGGAACTGCCGGTGAACCGGGACGCGAACTCGCCGAGGCTGGACTGCTCGCCACGCCAGAAGTCGCGGACGGTGTCGCGGTACTTGCCGTTCCACTCCGTCCAGTTCGGCGGGAAGCCACCGACCTGGTAACCGCCGTCGCCGACGTCCCACGGCTCGGCGATCAACTTGACCTGCGACACGACCGGGTCCTGGTTGACCAGGTCGAAGAAGGCGGCCAGCCGGTCCACCTCGTGGAACTCGCGGGCGAGCGCGGCGGCCAGGTCGAACCGGAAGCCGTCCACGTGCATCTCGGTCACCCAGTACCGCAACGAGTCCATGATCAGCCGCAGCGACTCGTGGTGCCGCACGTTGAGGCTGTTCCCGGTGCCGGTGGTGTCGTAGTAGTAGGACTTGTCCTGGTCGACGAGCCGGTAGTAGGCCGGGTTGTCGACGCCCCGGAACGACAGCGTCGGCCCCAGGTGGTTGCCCTCGGCGGTGTGGTTGTAGACGACGTCCAGGATCACCTCGATGCCGGCCTGATGCAGCGCCTTCACCATGGCCTTGAACTCCTGGACCTGCCCGCCGCCGCCCGGGAACGAGGAATATCCGGCGTGCGGGGCGAAGAAGCCGATCGTGTTGTAACCCCAGTAGTTGGTCAGCCCACGCTCGACCAGCGTGCTGTCGTGCACGAACTGGTGCACCGGCATCAGCTCGACCGCCGTCACGCCGAGGTTCTTCAGATACTTGATCATCACCGGGTGGGCGAGGCCGGAGTACGTGCCGCGCACGTCCTCCGGGATGTCCGGATGCCGGATCGTCATGCCCTTGACGTGCGCCTCGTAGATCACCGTCTCGTACATCGGGATCTTCAGCGGCCGGTCGTTGCCCCAGTCGAAGTACGGGTTGATGACCACGGACTTCGGGGTGAACGGGGCCGAGTCGGCGTCGTTGAACGAGTTCGGGTCGCCGAACTGGTACGAGAACAGCGCCGGGTCCCAGCGGTAGTCACCATCGGTCGCCTTCGCGTACGGGTCGAGCAGCAGCTTGCTCGGATTGCAGCGCAACCCCCGCGACGGGTCGTAGGGGCCGTGCACGCGGTACCCGTACCGCTGCCCGGGCACCACCCGCGGCAGATAGCCGTGCCAGACCAGTGCCTCACGCTCGGGCAGGTCGATCCTGGTCTCCTTGCCGTCCTCGTCGAACAGGCACAACTCGACCCGTTCGGCCGCCTCGGAGAAGATCGCGAAGTTGGTTCCGCCGCCGTCGTACGTGGCACCCAGCGGGTAGGGGTTTCCCGGCCAGATATGCATGACGCCACGATTCCACTCCGCGTCACCCGGGAAACGTCCTGATGTTGTGAACAACATCCCGCGTGTCAACGTCAGTTCCGGACAGTGGGGCCTTCAACCAGCCGAATCGCATCGTCGACGGTCCACTCCATCCCGGTCGGATCCCAGGAGACAATCACCTGGCGTGACCCGCCGCACAGCCCGTAAGCCATCCTAGGAGACTGGGCTGATTGTCTTTGCTCTGCGGACCTGCGGTGCGGGCGTTGTTCAGGAAGCGACGTGGCCCTCTACAACGGACTTCCCCATCACACTCCGGCCCTGGGGATCCGAGTACACGAACGACCAGTTTCCGTGCGGGGAAACGACGGTCTTCAGGGTGACGACACCGGGTATGCGATATGTCAGTTCGCGGCCCGCATTCGACGGTGCACCCCCGCCGAACTGACAATCGACAGTTTCGCCCGCACCGATGTCGTCCACCTGACGCCAGATGCCTCCCTCGCATCGGGCGCCGACGATGCGATGGTAATCATCATCGTCCACGCCGGCACCTGGCTTGACCATCATTGCCAGAGCCACGTCACGATGGACGCTGAGATGATCCACCACGTATGACTCTTCTTCCAAAGAAGCCAGGCGCAGGGCATCCTTCGCTGTGAACGGCGGGAATGTCATCAGCACACCAATCATCACTGCACGTGCCCGGAAGTCCCGTGATCGGGCCGGTTATCCGCCTGGCCTGCGGGCCCTGGGACGGCCCCATGGGACTTCCGGGCATGGTACCTGCGTACCAGCGAAGCGGCCATCGTCAGACGCGTGCCGCCTTGAGGGTCACCAGACAGGCTTCCGACTGCAGATCCGCGAGACACCCGGGCAGTCCCGGAAGAAGGTAGAGCCGGTACGAGCTCGAGATATACCTACACGTGTACTGCGTGTACCTGCCGCTGTTCACATATGCCCTGCCCGAGGCCTGACAGGGGCTCAGAGAATTGAAGCGGAGACCGGTGTACTCCCACGGGGGCATGGGGGGCGGCGGGTCGAGCGTGACGCCACGCTCCGCCGGCGCACTGGACGTAATTGTCGCTGCGATCGCCGGCGAACCTGCGAGAACCGACGTGGCGGAAAGGCCCAGGATGGTGGCGAGCAGTGTTGCGAATAATGCGATGAAGCGCTTCGTGCGATTCACGATTACCTCCCGTGTGGTGAGTTCGTGGCAAGCTCCTGCCCGAATCGATCACCAATCTCTCACTGACGGACATCGATAGTCAACAGTGACCGGGTGACATCCCGATCCGCTTCAATGGTCGCCTACTGCGAGTCATGTGCACTGCTGATACGCATTCATGTTCGTAAATTATTACTGATGAAGGAATCACGCCCGCTCGGGCAACATGATCTCGATAGGGTGAAGGTATGGTGGCGCATCAATCCGCGCCGATGACCACCAATGAGATGGATCGCCCGTATTGCGGCGACTTGCTCTGGTAGTGCTCCCATTCTGGGCGAAGCACCATGTGACTGAAAGTCACGACCCGCCAGGTGGGTGGGCAACTCCGCCCCTGCGATTGCCGGACGCGGTCAGCTGATCACCGTGGACGACAAGAGCGATTTGACCGCCTCCAGGCGCCGGGGCTCAGGAGGTAAGGACTGTGGCGCGCAAGTGGCGCAGCGCGGCGTTTCGCACACCGGCCAGGGCCGGCTCGCCGGTGCGGGCGGTGGCACGTACGGGCACGTGACGTGGCATCCGGCCGATTGCCGCGCGGATGTCGTCGACCAGTGCCGGGCCCCATGAACCGCCGATCACCACCTCCTGCGGGTCGGCGAGCGCGATGATCGCGGCCACCACGCCGGCGACTGCGGTGGCGAGCGCCTCGCGTGTGCCGGGAAGGGCGATCGCTCTGCTCAGCCGATCGACGTCGATGGCGGTCGTCCCGTCGCGCCGGAGTCCGAGGTGGGCGAAGACCTCGATGAACCGGATCGCGGCGCCGCCCGGGCCGGTCGTCAGCAGGTGGGCGATCTCCCCGGTGAGTCCGGACCGTCCGCGCCGGATCTCGCCGTCGTTGACGATCGCGCAGCCCAAACCCTCGCCGAGGTAGAGGTAGGCGAAGTCGCGCAGCCCGGTCGGGCCCGGGCCGCCGACGGGCTCCGGTGCGACGGCGCTGACGCGCTCGGCGGTGGCTGCCCAGTTCACGTCGTTGTCGACGATGACCCGGGTGACGTAGGGGGTCAGGATGGCGACCGGGTCGAGGGCGCCCACCAGGAACGGGGCGTCGGGAAGCTGGACCAGGCGGCCGGTGGCGCGGTCCACGGGGTCGGCGGCGCTGACCACGGCGACCCGGACAGGCTGGGCGACCGCGCCCCGCACCTCGGCTGCGGCCGAGGCCAGCGCGGCGGAGACCTGATCCGGGTGAGCCGGCCGATCGACCGGGCGCTCGGCGCGGGCGAGGGTGTCGCCGAACACGTCGAGGGCTTCGGCGACGACGCCTTCCGGGGCGATGGTGACGGCCAGCGCCACGCCGAGCGCCGGCGCCAGACTGTAGTAGGAGCCCACCCGGCCGCGGCCCCGCCCGCCCGGGGTCCGTTCGCCGGTGTCGGCCACGAGTCCGCGGTCGGTCAGCCGGCGCACGCTCTCCCCCGCGGTCGGCTTGGAGATGCCGGTCTCGGCGGCCAGCTCGGCGCGGGTCAGGCGCCGGTGCCGCAGCAGCGCCCGCAGCACCTGCGCATCGGTCGCCGCCTTGACGAGGTCCGGCGCCGCCTTGAGCAGATCCGGCGCCTCGGCCAGGTCCGGCGCTGCCCTTACCAGGTCCGGCGCCGGCCCGGCGACGGCCGGCGGGAGCTTGGCGGAATCCACGTGCCGATTCTAGTCAGGGGCCTTGCCTGGAAAGCGCGGCACCACCTACAGTCGTTCAAGTAAGGACACTTGACTTGAAAGGAGTCGCGCTGTGACGACGACACTGCCGCACTGGGAGGAGGCCCCCGCCGACCTCCGGGCCGCCACCCGCGAGATCAAGACGGCGCTGCGCGAGCGGATCGCCGCGTCCGGCCGCACCGTCGACGAGGTCTTCGCCGTGGTCGAGCAGCGTGTGCAGGCCGCGATCGACGACATCACCGCCACCCGCCGGCGGGGTGAGCAGGTCTGGCCTGTCATCGAGTTCGCCGACATCGCGGCAGGCGCGGTGACTGCCGCCCAGGTGGCGCTGCTGCGGCGACGCGGGTGCCTCGTCGTGCGCGGGCACTTCGAGCGTGACCAGGCGCTGCGGTGGGATCAGGAGATCGTCGACTACGTCGAGGGCAACCGGTTCTTCGAGAACTACCGTGGGCCCGGTGACGACTTCTTCGGCAGCGTCGGCTCCAAGCCGGAGATCTATCCGATCTACTGGTCGCCGGCGCAGATGCAGGCCCGGCAGAGCGAACGCATGGCGACGGTGCAGGCGTTCCTGAACAGCCAGTGGAAGCACGAGTCGGACGGCGTGCGGTGGTTCGACCCGGAGCGGGACTCGCTCTATCCGGACCGGATCCGCCGCCGGCCCGAGGGCGCCGACTCGGCGGGCCTGGGCACCCATCTCGACCCCGGCACCTTGGACCTGTGGATGACCCAGGCCTACCAGCAGGCGTTCCGGCACTTGTTCGACGGCAGCGTCGAGCAGTACGACCCGTGGGACGCCGCCCACCGCACCGCCGGCCCGCAGTACCCCGGATCGACCATGTGCTCGGCGTTCCGCACGTTCCAGGGCTGGACCGCGCTGTCCGACATGGACCACGACCAGGGGGTGCTGCACACGGTGCCGATCCCGGAGGCGATGGCCTATCTGATGCTGCGCCCACTGCTGAGCGACGTCCCGGACGACGACATGTGCGGCGTCACCGTCAACCAGGTCTTCCCGGCCGGGCACAAGTGGCACGCCCCGCTCATGGAGGCGCTGACGGGCATCCCGGACGTCCGGGCCGGTGACTCCGTCTGGTGGCACTGCGACATGATCCACAGCGTCGCGCCGGTCGAGGCGCAGCGCGGCTGGGGCAACGTCATGTACATCCCGGCCGCACCGTGGTGCCCGCGCAACGAGGAGTACGCGAAGTCGGTGCGCGAGGCGTTCCTCAGCGGGGAGAGCCCGACCGACTTCCCGGCCGAGCACTACGAGCGGGACTGGCCGAACCGCTTCCGGCCCGACGACCTGAACGCGATCGGCCGCCGGGGCCTGGGCCTGGAGTAGGGCGCGGGGCCGGGACGCCGGGGTGGTGCCAGGACTACCCCACAGACTCCACTGCGGGGTAATGCCTGCCCGGGCCACCTCCGGTTGGCTGAGAGGCATGACGACGACATACGATCCCTCCCGCAGAGCCGCCACGATCGTGGCCACGGTCGCGGTGGCGCTGGCCGCCGGCATCGTCCCGCCGGTGCTCACGGCCGGGCCCGCGGCGGCCACCATCGCCGAGCCCGCCACCGCTGGGGCCGGGGCGACCGCATCGCCTTTCGCGTTGCCGGCGCCGTCCGGCCCGTACGCCATCGGTCGTGACGTCCTGCATCTCGTCGATCGAGCCCGGCGCGATCCCTGGGTGCCCGGCCGCCCGCGGGAGCTGATGGTGTCGATGTTCCATCCGGCGGCGCAGCGGCCGGGCCGGCCCGCGCCGTACCTGACCACGACCGAGGCCGGCATGTTCCTCGAGGACCGTGGCCTGACCGGCGTGGTCGCCGCGGAGGCGCTGGCCGGCACCGCCACCACCGCGCGCGGCAAGGCACGCCCCCGGCCCGGCCGCTACCCGCTCGTGGTGCTCTCCCCCGGTTTCACCCTGCACCGGCACACGCTGAGCAACCTGGCCGAGGAACTCGCCAGCCGTGGGTACGTGGTGGCCGCGATCGATCACGCCTACGAGTCGTCGGGCACCGCCTTCCCGGGCGGGCGGACGCTCCCGTGCACCGCCTGCGATCTTGCCGAAGGGCGCGAGGGCTACGCGGCGGTCGCCGAGGGACGGGCCCGGGACGTCTCGTTCCTGCTGGACCGGCTGACGTCGCCCCGGCCCGCCTGGCGGCACGCCGGCCTGATCGACAGGAGCCGGATCGGGCTGGCCGGCCACTCGATCGGCGGCGCCGCGGCCTCGGCCACCATGGCGGCCGACCGGCGGGTCCGGGCGGGCATCAACATGGACGGTACGATCATGAGCCCGGTGCCGGGCGACGGGTTGGACGGGCGGCCGTTCCTGCTGCTCGGCACCCCCGCGCACAGCCCCGGCACCCGTCCCGACGAGACCTGGGACCGGGACTGGCCGAAGCTGGACGGCTGGAAGCGCTGGCTCACCGTGACCGGGACGGGTCACCTGGACTTCAGCGACGTCGCGTTCCTGGCCGACCAGGCCGGGCTGCCGGACGACGGCGGCTCGCCCCTGCCGGGCGCACGGACCGCACAGGTCGTACGCGATCATGTCAGCGCGTTCTTCGACCTGCATCTGCAGGGCGTGCCGCAGCCGCTGCTGGACGGACCGGCGGCGGCCTATCCGGAGGTGGTCTTCCACCGGCCGTGACCACGCCGGTTGCCCGGGAGCCCGATGTGCCCTACGAATAGGGCATGACATGGGCCCCGGGCTCCTTCGTGGACTGTCTCACCGAGTCCGACCGGGGTGAACTGTTGCGCCTCGGCACCTCCCGCCGCCTGCCGTCCGGCAGGCGGCTGTTCGTCGAGGGCGACCGCGACGACCACGTCGAGGTGCTCGAGGACGGCTTCGTGAAGGTGACGACGCTGGTCAGCGGGCCGGAACAGCTCATCGCCATCCGGCTGCCGGGCGACGTGGTGGGCGAGTTGGCCGCCGTCTCCGGCGCCGAGCGCACGGCGACCGTCACCGCCTGCGGCGTGGTCACGGCGACCGTGGTCACCGGCGCGGCCTTCCGGGGCTTCCTGGGCCGGCGCCCGCTGGCGGCGGTGCAGCTGACGGCGGCGGTCGGGCGGCGGTTGCGCTGGGCGAACATCCGGCGAGCGGACTTCACCGCGCATCCGGTCGACGTGCGGCTGGCCCGGGTCCTCGCCGATCTCGCCGAGTGGACCGGCAGGCCGGACGACGCCGGCGGCGTGCGGATCGGCGTGGACCTCAGCCAGGTGGAGCTGGCCGAGCTGATCGGGGCGGCCGAGGACCCGGTGCAGAAGGCGCTGCGGACGCTGCGCGAGGCCGGCCTGGTGCGGACCGGGTACCGGCGGG
This sequence comes from Actinoplanes sp. 13, assembly GCF_056134165.1. Classification (NCBI taxonomy): domain Bacteria; kingdom Bacillati; phylum Actinomycetota; class Actinomycetes; order Micromonosporales; family Micromonosporaceae; genus Actinoplanes; species Actinoplanes sp. 13. Next base: position 257,577 of record NZ_JBVYOQ010000003.1, read on the forward strand.
TGACCGTGCTCGACGGTGACGCCCTTCGCGAGTACTGATGGCCGACCTGCCTGAATGACGGGGCATGAATTGCTTTCCGATTCCGCCGCCCGCCGGCCGGGAAACGCATTTCGAAAAGAACCCGCTCCACAGCGGAATGCCTCCGGTGGCACCCGATCATTCCATGCTGGACCGGCCCGTTCGGCCGACCGGTGCCGTCGATCATCGGGTGGCCCGGTCGCATCGGCTGCAGGTAGAGCTCCACCGTCCGCACCCGTCCGGCTGAAAGGGCGCTCCATGGTGGGCACGCCCCCATTCGCCCTGGTTCCTGGGATAAACACGCTGTTACGCTCACGCGAGCGGGCTCTTGTCAACGATGAGCGAATTGGATTTCGGGGACTGAGGTAAAGATGTCCGATCCTGACCAGTCGCGTGAACTCGGGCCGGCTCCGCGGCAGCCGGAGGAAAAGCCCACCGGGGTCCCGCTCTCGTCCTTCACGCCGTTGCCGTCGACCTTCCCGCCACCACCGGCATTCACACCGCCGCCGCCTGCCTTCACGCCACCACCGGCATTCACACCGCCGCCTGCCTTCACGCCGGCCCCTCCGGGCACGGCGCCGCCCCCGGGTCCGGCTTATCCGCCGCCGCCTTATCCAGGCCCGGTGGCGGCGCCCGGTGCGGGTCGCCGGACCTGGCAGCTGATGGTGGGAGCAGCGGCGGCCGGGGCGCTGGCTGTCGCGCTCGTGGTGTTCCTCGTGATCGAGCCGGGCGATCCGGGCCCGGCCGACAATCCGGCGACGCAGGTGGCCGGTGGCGAGGCGGCGAACGCCGGACCGGGCACGCCGTTGACCGAGGAGCAGGCCACGACGGACCCGGCCACCGACGAGCCGGTTCCCCAGGACACCGTCCCCCAGGACCCGCTGGCGGCCACCGAGGACGCCACGGCGGACGACGCGGCGCTCGCCACCCTGGAGGAGACCTATCGCAGCGACCTGGCGACGGTCAGCTTCAACGGCCAGTTCGCCGCGCAGCTGGCGTCGAAATATCCGGGGATCACCGATGCGCTGCAGGTCACCGAGAGCGGGTCGAACACCTTCCGGGCCGTCGACATCCTGGCCGAGCACCAGCGGCTGCGCACGGACAACAGCGACGCCGAACACCCGGTGGTCCTGCTGAAGAGCACCGATTACGGCAAGCGGCGGACCGACAACGGCAACTTCTACTGGATGACGTTCGCGGTCGGCGAGTTCCCGGACCGGCAGGCGGTGGTGGACTGGTGCGACAACCAGTTCGCCCATCTCGGCGAGGCCGAACGGGCCAACCAGTGCGTGGTCGCCCGGCTGCGGCCGGCGGCATGAGCACCTGGCCGCGCGGTCACCGGGTCAACCTGGTCCGGCACGCGTGGACCGTACCCAGAAGTCTGTTGCCAAGCGAGTGTTTCTGCAGGTGGTTGGCGTTTGCCACATTGTCGCACGCCTAGTCCGCGGCGTACCCTCGTCGGCATGGGCCACCACGGAGTCCCGCATTCCCACGACACCGCCGACAAGGTCGACGACGCCCTCGCATCGTCCCGCGACGGCATGCGAGCCCTGTGGATCTCTCTCGCCGGGCTCGGGGCCACCGCGGCGCTGCAGGCGCTGGTCGTCGTGGTCTCCGGCTCGGTCGCGCTGCTCGGCGACACGCTGCACAACGTCGCGGACGCGCTGACCGCGGTCCCGCTCGGCATCGCCTTCTGGGTGGGCCGGCGGGCGGCGACCCGCGCCTACACCTACGGGTTCGGCCGGGCCGAGGATCTCGCCGGCATCGTGATCGTCCTGGTCATCGCCGGTTCCGCCGCGGCTTCCGCCTGGTTCGCGGTGGACCGGCTGCTCGAGCCGCGCGCGATGACCCACCTGCCGTGGGTGTTCGCCGCCGGCCTGATCGGGTTCGCCGGCAACGAGCTGGTCGCCCGCTACCGGATCGCGGTGGGCCGGCGGATCGGCTCGGCGGCCCTGGTCGCCGACGGCCTGCACGCCCGCACCGACGGGTTCACCTCACTCGCCGTGGTGCTCGCCGCCGCCGGCGCCGGACTCGGATGGCAGTGGGCCGACCCGGTCATCGGCCTGGCCATCACCGCCGCCATCCTGTTCGTGCTCAAGGACGCGGCCCGCGAGGTCTACCGGCGGCTGATGGACCGGGTCGACCCCGACCTGGTGGACCGCGCCGAGCACGCGCTGCGCCACGTGCCCGGCATCCGCGACGTCTCCGGGCTGCGGCTGCGCTGGATCGGTCACCGCCTGCACGCCGAGGCCGCGATCGTCGTGGACGCCCGGCTCAGCCTGCTCGACGCCCACGGCATCGCCGCCGACGCCGAGCACCAGCTGAGCCATCACGTGCCGCGGCTGACCGGCGCCACCGTGCACGTCGACCCGGACAGCCACCCCGGCGACCACCACCACGCCGGGCTGGCCGGGGTCACTCGAAGAACTTCAGGCTGAACCCGGTGTCCGAGGTGGCTCCCGGCACGTTCGCCCGGGAGTACGTGGTGTTGCCCCACCACGCGAACGTGCCGGTGTGCCAGTACCGGTTCGCCCACGCGTACGGCATGCCCTTCGGCACCGCGTGATACATCATCGGGAACCGCGGCCCGGCCGGCGGGCTGGTCGCGATGTCGCCGTTGAGCAGCACGAACGTGTGGTGGCCCGGCCCGTTGGCATACACCGTCGGGTCCCAGCCCGGCATCATCGTGGCCCGGTTCGAGCCGAACAGGCAGCCGTTCGACTTGTACCAGTCCCACACGTTCGCAGGGTCACCGCCGGCCCGTAGCCGCAGATCGGCGAGGCAGTACTGCTCGCTCCAGCTGCCGTTGGCGGAGTACACGATGTGCAGCTGCCCGTTCGGGTCCCGGATCGCCTCCGGCGCCTCGTTGATGAACGGATTGCCGACCACCCGCTCCCAGCCCTCCCGCGGCTGCGAGATCACGAACCGCGGCCCGGTCGTCGCGGTCGGGCTGCTCATCCGGGCGAGGTACAGGTTCTGCTCGACGTTGGTGTCACCCGCCCAGCCGGACCAGACGAACCAGCGCTGCCCGTTGTGCACGACCATGGTGCCGTCGATCGCCCACTTGTCGTCGGGCAGCGCCATCCGGGTCGCGGCGGTGTAGCCCGCGGTCGCGGTGGCCGAGCTGATCACGTACATCCGATGGGCGGCGCCGCGCCCGGCGGCGAAATAGATGTAGTAGCGCCCGCCGTCGTAGTGCACCTGCGGCGCCCAGACCTCGCCGAGGTCTCCGGTGTCGGTCCACACCTGATGGGCCGCGGCGGTGGCGAGGCCGTCCGGCGAGGAGGCCTGCCGGACGGCGATGCCGCGATCGCCGACCGATTGCACCCCGACGTAGGTGCCCCCGACGCGCAACACGCTGGGGTCGGCGGCGCGCAGGGTGGTCCGGCCGGCTGCGGCCGGCCGGGCTTGGAGCAGGGTCAGAGTCAGCAGGGGTACGGCGATGAGGGCGATGAGCCTGCGGGGGATCCTCATACCTCAGCAGTGCAGCACACGCCGGTGTCGCATGGCCAGGCCCACGCCCGGCCGCGCGAACGATCAATTCTGTTCGCCCTTTTCCCGGGCACGGATTCGCCGCAGATTCTCGCACCGCCCGGACATTGGCCGAAGATCGGCATGCTGTCGTCAATCGGACTCCGATCGGCGCCTCCCCGACTTGCGAAATGCGGAACGGTGCGCCGACTCCTTTATCGAGATCCCCGGGGAATCCGCCCTGGAGCGGGATCCGGGCGACACCCTGCCGCTCAGCAACCCGGTTGCACCTGGCCGTATAGCAGATCAATATCGTCAATGGCACCCTGGGGGCAGCCGTCGATGCGGTTGCCTTATCGAGGCACGTAAATTCCGAAGGAACCACACCTGAGCAATGAATTGGACATTTCGGGAATTACAATCCGAACCTGCTGACCGGAACCTCAAAGGAGCGACTTACCGGGCCGGAGAGCCTCTATAGGTAATAGGATCCTCGCAATGCGCAGTACTTTCCCACTGGAAACCACCGTCCGGAGGTAGCAATGTGCGCCCGGAGAACCGTATCCCCCGCTCGACCGGGATTTCCCGGGCCGCGACGAGACGAACCGACGACCCGCGGCGCATCTTGATCTCCGGCGCCCGCAACACCCGGCAGGTGCGGGAGAAGGATCGCGGTTCCGTGCCGCCACCTGGTGCCGCGGCGCCACCAGCGGGAGTCGCACCGATCACGGTCGCTCTGGGGCATCGCAGTCCACTGGTGGCGGCGGCGCTGTCCACCACGCTCACGCAGCTGACGGACATGCATGTCGTCGTGGAGTCGTGCTACGACGAACTGCTGGCCCTGGCGCGGCGCCGGGAACCCCGCGTCGTCGTCATCGACCACGACCTGGCCGACACGGTGGCGGTCACCGAGTTCTGCTGCCACCTGCGCACGGCGCTGCCCGCGACCCGGGTACTGGTGATCACCGATCACAAGCGCTCCGGGGGCATCCTGAACCAGCTGGTCAAGCTCGCGCCCCAGGTGGGACTGATCGACACGCAGGCCGCTCCGGCCGATCTGGTCGCCGCCATCCGCCGGCTCGCCGACGGTGAGCCGGTGCTCGACGCCAGGATGGCGCTGGCCGCCTTCACCGCGGACCGCAACCCGTTCACCGCCCGCGAGCGTGAGGTCCTCCAGCTGGCCAGTGGGGGCGCGCCGGTCTGCGACATCGCCGCCAAGCTCCACCTGAGCAAGGGGACCGTGCGCAACCACCTGTCCCGGGTTCTCACGAAGACCGGCGCCCGCACCAGGATCGAGGCGATCCGCATCGCCCAGGAAGCCGGCTGGGTCTAGGGTCACACCGATATCATGAACCCGACATAAGGGATGAAACACCGCCGCGGATGGCGCGGTGCCGGAACCCCGGGGCGTATCGTCTGTGTCAGCGGGCGTCCCGGGTGACCGACACCCGTCCGGGATGCCCGCCATCGTGGAGCCGCCACGAGCCGGCGGACTCGACCGGCGGCGCCGCTTCCCACCGGCCCAGCAGATCGCGGTACAACGGCGAGGCCGCGGCCACCGTGGCGTGATCGCCGATCACCGCGTCCACGCCGTCGAGCACCAGCACCCGCCGGCCACGCAGCGCCGAGCTGATCCGATGGGCGATGACGACCAGGGTGCCGCGGGCGGCGAACGCCTCCTCCGCGCGCCGCTCCGCCTGATGGTCGAGGTGACACGTCGCCTCGTCGAGGACCACCACCGGGGCCGGCGACAGATGGGCCCGCACCAGGGCGAGCAGCTGCCGCTCGCCGGCCGACAGGTCACCGGGCCGCACCGTGGCACCGAGGCCGCCCAGCCGGTCGACCAGCTCGGTGGCGCCCACCGCCCGCACGGCCTCGTCGATCTGTGGCGGCGCCGCGTCCGGGCGTAGGTAGGTCAGGTTGTCCAGCACCGTCGCGCTGAACACGTACGCCTCCTGCGGGATCAGCACACGGTTGCGGGCGCGGTCGGCGGGCGACAGGTCGGCCGGATCCACGCCGCCCAGCAGGACCGAACCCTCGTCCGGGCGGACCAGGCCGCACAGCAGGGCCGCCAGCGTGGACTTGCCGATGCCGCTGGGGCCGACGACGACGAGGTGATCGCCCTCCGGGATCGTCAGACTCAGCCGGCGCAGCACCGGCTCGGAGTGCGGGCCGTACGCGAACGTCACGTCTCGCAGCCGTATCTCGTGTCCCGCGGGCGGCGGCGTGACGGGGTTGGCCGGCGGCGGCGCCGCCGCGGCGTCCAGGATCCGCCCGAGCGTGATCACCAGGCGCAGGCCGCTGCCGCCGATCCCGTCGATGAACGCCTTGAGTGCGGGCTGGAGGCCGAACAGGACGTACGTCAGGCCGCCCATCACCTCGCCGGCGCTCAGGCCGGTGCCGGTCAGCCGCTCCACGGCGACCAGCAGCATCAGCAGTGGCAGCCAGCCGCCGACGGCGAAGCAGAGGACGCGCAGCACGGCCACCCGTGCCAGGGCCCGCTCGGCGGTGGCGTGCTCGGCGATCGGCGCACCGGTCAGCTCGGCTGCCTGGTCCTCGGCGCCGGTGGCCACCACGTCCCGCAGCCCGGCCAGGACAGCGCCGGACGCGGTGGCGACGTGCTCCTCCGCGTGGACCGAGGCCCGGTACCGGCTGACCGACAGACCCAGCGTGCCGGCGAACGCCGCCACACCGAGCAGGAACGGCGGCAGGATCACCAGCACGATCATCGGCGCGAGCGCGAGCAGGCCGACCACGGCCGCCGCCATCGACACCAGGAAGCCGCGCAGGACGACGATCATGCCGGCGTACGTGTCACGCACCACCTCGACCTGGCGGGTCAGCCGGGCCAGCGCTCCGTCGTCGGCAACGCCGTTCACGCCGGCGTACAGCGCGCCGGAGACCACCCGGCGCACCAGGTCGTCACGCAACGGCTCGACCAGGTCGCCGAGCCGCAGGTAGACCTGACGGGCGCCGAGGGACCCGGCAGCGGCCGCCGCCAGCAGCGCCAACAGCCAGCCGATCCCGGTCAGCGGCTCGCCGGCCAGGAAGCCGTCGTCCACGGCGCGGGCGACGGCGAGCCCGGAGAGCGCGACCGGCAGGGCCTCCGGCACCGACCAGCCGGCCAGCACCAGCAACGGCCGGCGTCGCAGGGCGGCCACGGCGAAGCGGAGCTCCCTACGCATCGGGCACCGCCCCGAAGACCGCCCGATAGGCCGGCCGGCGCCACAACTCGTCGTGGCGGCCCACCGCCCGGACCCGGCCGGCTTCCAGCCACACCACCAGGTCGGACCGGGCGGCGGTGTGCGCACGGTGCGTGACGACCAGGCGGGTACGGGTTCTGGCGCCGGGCGCCGGGCCGTCCGGCGGCTCACCGATCAGCGCCGCGGTCACCTGCATCTCGGTCACCATGTCCAGACTGGACGTGGCGTCGTCGAGCACCAGCAGCCGCCCGGCGTGCCAGGCGCGGGCCAGGCCCAGCCGCTGCGCCTCGCCCCCGGACATCGGCGCCCGGGCCAGTGGCGTGTCGTAACCCTCGGGCAGCCGGCTCAGGAACGCGTCCGCGCAGACCGCTTGGGCCGCCGCGCGGACCGTGCCCGCCGGCCGGCCGGCGCCGATCGCCGCGGCGACCGACGTGCCCACCAGCACGGGGCGTTCGAAGGCACAGCCGACCGCCTCGCGAAGCGCGGCGTGGGTGAGCTCGCCGAGCGGCACGCCGTCGAGCAGCACCGCGCCCGCGTCCGGGTCGCGCAGCCGGGCGGCGAGAGCGGCCAGGACGGACTTGCCCGCACCGGACGATCCGACGACGGCGACGGTGGCGCCGCCGGGAAGGTCGAGGTCGACGGCGGCGAGCAACGTCTGCCGCTCCTCCCGGACGGTCACGCCGCGCAACTGCAGCCGGCCCCGGCCGCCGGGCAGGGTGCGCGTGCCGTAGCGGACCGGCTCGACCGCGAAGACCTCGTCGGCCCGGCGGCTCCCGGCGCGGGCATGGGCGAGCTGCCCGAAGACGCCGGTCATCCCGCCCAGCCCGGCGCCGATCACGGCGTACTGCCCGGCGGCGAACAGCTCCCCGGGGCTGATCCGCCCGGCCACCAGCGCCAGTCCACCGGCGATCAGCACCGCCACGAGCACCGCGGGCCCGGCGATGCCGGCCTGGGCCAGCGACCGCGACAGCACCTCCCAGGTGGCCCGGCCGTGCCGGTGCAGGCCGGGCAGCGGTGTCAGCACCCGGGCTGTCTCCTGGTCCAGGGTTCCGGCGGCGGCGATGGTGCGCGCCCCGGCCAGCGCCTCGGCCAGCAGGGCCGCGAGCCGGCCCTGGACCTGCTGGTAGCCGGTGACCACCTGGGCGGTCCGCCGGGCGTAGGCGCCGAGCACCAGGGCACAGAGCGCCGAGCCGGCCAGGAACGCCGCTCCCAGCCACACGTCCATGAGGGTGAGCAGCACCAGACTGCCCAGCGGGGGCAGCACCGTGGTCACGACCGACACCAGGCTGATGCCGGCGTACGACGCCTCCACCGCGTTCCCGGACACCCGGCTGACCAGGTCGCCCACCTCGAAGCGCCGGGCCCGGCCCGGGCCGATCGCCAGCAGGTGCCGGACCAGCCGCCCGCGCAGCCAGGCGGTGCCGGTGGCGGCACAGGTGGTCATGGTGAAGGACTCGGCCGCCTCGGCCACCGTCCCCGCCACGATCAGGGCGGCTGCCAGGGCGACCCACCGGCTGCCGTTCCCGCCGACGGTGGCGTCCACCGCCCGGCCGAGCACGGCGGGCAGGGCGAGCACGACGGCGCTGCCGGTCAGGCCGGCCACGCCGAACAGCCACAACGACGGACCGCCCCGCCGCAGGACGGCCCGGAACGTCGTGGTCACGGCCGGCCCGCGTACCGGGGCGCGGGGGCCGGCACCGGCGGCCGCAGCCCGGTGTACGACGCCAGGAAGGCCAGCATGTCGGCCGCGAGCCCGACCGACCGGCCGGCCGACCGGGCGCCGTGGCCGACCTGCTCCTCGCGGCGCAGCAGCACCTGGCCATCCCCCACGGAGGCGTGCTGGAGGGCGGCGCACATCTTGCGGGCGTGCAGCGGGTCCACCCGGGTGTCCCCGTCGAAGACGGTGAAGAGCACGGCCGGGTACCGCGTGCCGTCCTGAACGCGGTGGTACGGCGAATAGGCCAGCAGCGCCCGGGCCTGTTCCGGGTCCCGCACGGATCCGTACTCGCCGCGCCAGCGGGCGCCGAGCCCGGACAGCTCGTACCGTGCCATGTCCAGCACCGGGGCCGAGCAGACCGCGGCGGCGAACAGGTCCGGCCACTGGGTGACGGCCGCGCCGACCAGCAGGCCCCCGTTCGACTCCCCGCAGATCGCCAGGTGGGCGGGCGTGGTGAACCCGTCGGCGATCAGCCCGCGCGCCACCGCGGCGAAGTCGTCGAAGACGTTCTGCTTGCGGCCGAGCATGCCGGCCCGATGCCACTGCGCGCCCTCTTCCCCCCCGCCCCGCAGGTGCGCGAAGGCGACGGTGCCGCCGGCCTCGACCCAGGCCAGCGTGTAGGCGGAGTAGGAGGGGGTCAGCGGGATGCCGAACCCGCCGTAGCCGTACAGCAGGGTGGGCCGCGGCCCGTCGCCGGCGTCCGGGCCGGTGAGCACGACCGCCCGGATCCCGGTGCCGTCCGCCGACCGATAGACCGGACGGTGCGTTCGCACCCGCTCGGCAGCCTCGGCGACGGCGCCCCGCGGCCGGCACGGCAGGGTGCGGACGTCGCAGTGCAGCACGCTCTCGGGCGTGACGTGGTCGGTGTAGGTGAACCACAGCTCGTGACCCGGCTCGGGCCGGGTGCACAGCGGTCCGACGGTTCCCGCGCCCGGGATCGGCACGTCGCCGAGCACTTCGCCGGTGTCCAGGTCGTGCAGGGCGATCTCGCCGAGGGCGTGGCGGATGCGGGTGATCGCGAACAGCGGGCGGGGCAGCTCGGGGCCGTCCAGGATCGCGAAGTCCGCCAGCACCGCCGCCGGGTCCGGCGGCACCAGGTCACGCCAGTGGGCGGGCTCCGGCCGCGCGGGGTCGCCGACGCAGAGCCGGCCGCGCGGGGCGGCGAGGTCGGTCAGCACGTAGAGCCGGCCGTCGCGTCCGACGGTCAGCACGGTGCGCGCGTCCGTACCCTCCTGCACCGTCCGCAGCCGGGGTGTCTCCGGGCCGGCCGCCGACAGATCGGCCAGCCAGAGATCGTTGCCGGGCCGGCTGCCGGAGGTGGCCGACACGCTCAGCCAGCGCCCGTCCCGGCTGAGGTCCACGCCGTAGGCGTCGGTGTCCGCCCGGCCCGCGCCGAAGATCAGCACATCGGTGTCGATCGGCGCGCCGACCCGGTGCAGGTACACCCGGCGTTCGCGATCGGGCCGCGGCCCGTCGCTGCGGACGTAGTAGAACGCCGTGCTGTCCGGCAGCCACGCGACCGGCGAATAGCGGCAGCCGCTGATCGGCCCGTCCACCGGTGTTCCGTCGTGGGCGTCGAGAAGGTGGAGCACCGCCTGTTCCGACCCGCCACGGGACAACTGGCAGGCGACGAGCCCGCCGTCCGGCGACGGATGCCACTGGTCCAGCGTGGTGGCGCCGGAGGGGTCGACAGCGACCGGGTCGAGCAGGGTCACCTCCGCGCCGTCCGGCTCACGCACACTCAGCGCGGGATGGTCCCGGCCGCGGTCCCGGCGCAGGCGGAAGCACCGGTCGCGGCGCCACACCGGCACGCCGGCGGTGGGCACAGCGGTGAATTCCGCGATCAGGGCCCGGAAGTGGTCCCTGCCGGGCAGCCGCTCGGCGGACTGGCGCCAGAGCAGATCCTGAGCCGCCTGCCAGGACCGGACCGCCGGATCCGCCGGATCCTCCAGCCATCGGTACGGGTCAGCGACCGCCCAGCCGTGCAGGTCGTCGGCGACCGGCTCCCGTCGTGCGGGCGGATATCGCATGCGTCCCTCCCCTCTCCACGCCGGAGGGTGCCCGGCGAACCGGGCACCCTCTACTGCGACGACGGGTTGCGCACCACCGACACCGCGGTGCGATCCCGACGTGGCGAAGCCTCAGCCGCCGGTCAGTGGCAGGCGGCGACGCTCAGGTTGCTCGGCTTGACCGAGCCGCAGGTCAGCACCGTGAGGGTGCTGCCGCCACCGCCGCCACCGCCGCCGGTGGGGGCTTCGAGTCCCTGCAGGTCGAGAAGTGCCATTGCGTCACGTCCTTGTCGTAGGTGGTGCCTGGATCAGTGGATGGGAAACCAGCGGGTGGTTCTAGTGACAGGCCGCCACGCTGAGGTTGCTCGGCTTGACCGAGCCGCAGGTCAGCACCGTGAGGGTGCTGCCGCCGCCACCCCCACCGCCGCCGGTGGGAGCATCCAGACCCTGCAGGTCGAGAAGTGCCATGTTCGTATTCACCTCCTTTCGTCGCTGGTCGGGGTGAGCCGGTCCGGGGTGGCCGCGGCTGCGACTTGCGGGCCGCTGTCTGCCGGGCCGCCGGACGGCTCGAGGAAGGGAAGGGAGACCGGCCGGTCGTGCAGCACGGTTCCGAGTGCGAAGAGGACTCCGGCCGTCCCGGTTCCGAAGTCCATGGAGAGGCGCATCAGCTGGTTGCCGGGGAAGGCCAGGCCGCCGCCGTACGGCAGGGCGTGCAGGTTCAGCCGTTCGACCTGCTCCGCGATCCCGGCGGTGCTCTCCTCAGGGCGCAGACCCGTCCCGAGGGCGGCGATGATGCCGGCGCGCCCGGTGAACAGGCCGCTCTGCACGAAATATCGGGAGTGGGTGACCAGGCGGGCCGAACGCAGCGCGGACGCGAGCTCGTCGTCCGGCCGGTGACGCAGGTACCGCTCGAGCACCAGCGCGATCCCGATCGAGCCCTCGTCCAGGTAGGGCAGAGTGCGCCAACCCTGGTTGACCTGCAGCGAGCCGTCCTCACCGGGCACACAGCGGCGCAGGTCCTGGCGCAGGGCGACAGCCGCCCGGTCGAGGAACGCCGGATCGCCGGTGGTCTCATGAGCCCGCAGGAACAGCAGGGCCGAGCCGGCCGAGCCGTAGAACAGCCCGGCGCGCGGGTGGGTGCCGCCGCTGACGTCGGGGACGTCCTCCACCCGGCCGAGCCGGTCGGCACACAGGTCCGCCATCCGCAGGCCATGGTCGGTGAAGGTCCGGTCGCCGGTGGCGGCACCGAAGTGCAACAGGTTGAGCGCCGTTCCGGCCAGCCCGGAGAAGAGGTCCTGCCCCAGGGTCTGCCAGTTGCCGCGCAGACAGATGTCCAGCGCGTCCAGCGCGTCCTGATGATGACCGAGGGCCCGCAGGACGTAGGCCACACCGTGCAGGCCGTCGTAGAAGCCCGCACCGGTGCCCGGCGGCGGATCCAGCGCCCGTTTGCGCAGCCAGTCCTCGTGGTCGGGGACGGTACCGGCACCCACCGCGGCCAGCGTGTGCAGCACACCGGCCGCGCCGTACGCCAGGTTGATGCCACCGCCCGGCTCGAACTGGGCGATGTCGCCCGGGAAGAGCCGGTCGTCGCGGCTCGGGGTGGCGGTGACCAGGATGGCGCGCCGCATCGCGTCCCGCAGCGCGGGCCAGGCACCGGGATCGGCCGTGGGCATCGGCAGGCCGGCGAGCGGCGCGCCGGGCTCCTCGCCGGAGGACCCGATGATGGTCCGCACCGCCCGGTCCAGGACGCCGGCCGGCAGCGGGAAGGTGCCGGCGACGAGCTCGGCCAGATGCGCGGCCTTGGCCCGGTGCACCGGCAGCATGATGGTCGTCTGCGGTGCGAACAGTCCCAGATGCAGGCAGGCCAGGGCGTACTCGTCGATCTGGACGCCCTGCCGGTCGCGCGGGGCGCCGTAACCCGGGTGGGCGAGTGCCGACCGGGACGCGTCGGCCGCGAGGGTGGACACCTCGAAATCGATCAGCACCACCCGGCCCTCGGCGGTGACCAGGATGTTGTCCGGATGCAGGTCGCCGAAGACCACGCCACGCCCGTGCAGCAGCCGGACCGCCTCGGCCACCCGGTCGATCATCTCCAGCGCCCAGCGGGTGTACGCGGCGATCGACTCGGGTGAGCAGTCGGCCCGGGTGAGCGGGTACCGCTGCACCATCAGCCGCTGCAGCGGGTTGCCGTCGATGAACTCCTGGACCAGGAACTGGTGATCGCCGAGCGTGAAGTAGTCCACCAGCTTCGGCACCACGTCCAGCCCGGCGAGCTGCCGCAGGATGTCGCGCTCATGAGCCAGCCGGGCGATCGCGTCCCGGTCCGCCACGTCCAGCCCGGCGAACGGTCGGGCCTCCTTCAGCACGACCTGCTGATCGGTGCGCAGGTCCCGGCCGAGATAGACGCCGCCGCTGTTGGAGAACTGCAGCACGCTCCCGATCCGGTACGGCAGGCCCTCGGTGGTGACCGCGTTGCGGGCGGCCAGATGCGGTTCGAGGAACGCGGGCAGCGGCACCCACGGCGGCAGCGCGAACGTGGCGCCGCGGACGTCCGGGACCAGGTCGCCGTCCGGGCCCTCGATCGCCAGGACCCGCTCGCCGTTGTCACCGAGGCAGTGCCGCTCGGTGAAAGCGCCGTACCGGACGAACACCGGGCCCGCGCCGTACCGCAGGTCACTGAGGATGTACGGGCCCTGCACCCCGGCGAGCAGCTCGTCGAGCTCCCGGACGATCGATTCCAGCCGGCTCTCGTCCGGCGGGTAGATGGTGACCAGTTTGCCGCTGGACCCGCGGAAGGCCGACTTGGCGTTGAACATGACCATGACCGGACGGCTGCGCAGGAACTTGAACGGGATCCGGTGTGCCGTGCAGTAGTCCCAGACGACGGCCAGGGCCCGCTCGGCGTCGTCGATGCGCGCCGAGACGTGCACCTTCCAGCCCTGGGGCCGCACCGCCTCGCCGGCCGGCGCGTAGTGCATCCAGGTGTCGGTGTCCTGGTGCTCCCAGCCGGTGGGCAGCGGCCGCGCGCAGACCTCGAAGTCGGGGTGCTGCGCCTGGCTGCGGTCGAGCCGCTCGTAGAAGTGCCGGTCGGTGAGGCAGTAGACCTCGTACTGCTCGATCACGACGCCGCCCTCCCGAGCTCGGCGGGCTGTCCCGCGCCGCGAAGACGCTGCGGCGACGCGACGTCGACCGGCCCGCGCCTGCGGCCGGGATGCGCCATCGCCGGCAGCAGGCAGAACCCGGTCGGGGCCGGCTGCTCGTACGGCTCAGGGAATGTCCCCTGCCTGTCGCCCGCATCGATCATGGTCGCTCGCCCCCTCATCGGCTCTGCCACCATCCTGTCGGCCGCCGAGGGTCACTCCTAGTAGCAGTCGTCAGGACTCAAGCGTGAGAATCACCGGTCCAGCCGTGAATTCCGCACGCATCGACGATGCGCTTCCCAGCCCGACGTGCTACGGGGCGCTCGCTTCATCACGTCATCGACCCGCTGCGCCGGTCCTGAACGCGGGCGGAGGGAGGCATGAAGCCCAGCAGCGGGAGGATCTTCGCCTCGACGTCCCGGGTTCAGAGCGAGGATTCGGTCTACCGCGCGGCGACCGGATGCACGGCGGGTAGCCTGGCGCGATGTCGAGTTGGCAGATGCGGGGCGTCGCGGTGTTCACCCGTCTGGCCTACCGGCGCAGGTTCGCCACCGAGGCGGCCGGGCTGCGCACGCTGGCCCGTGCCAAGGGCCCGTCGGCTCCCCCGGCCCGGCTGACCCGGCGTTTCGACGTCACCCGGGACACCGTCCGGGGCTTCGGCGTCTACCGGGTCGCCGGTTCGAAGCGTGCGGACCGGACGGTCGTATATCTGCACGGCGGCGCCTACACCAGCGAGATCGTCTCCCAGCACTGGTCGCTGGTCGCCCACATCGCCGCGAAGACGGGCTGCGACGTGTACGTGCCGATCTACGGACTCTCCCCGCACCACCACGGCTTGGAGGCCCTCGACCTGGTCACCGAGCTGATCGGCATCCTCGGCCGGCCGTGTTACCTCGCCGGCGACTCGGCCGGCGGCGGCCTGGCGCTGCTCGCGGCGCAGGCGGTGCCCAGCGGTGTCACCGGGTTGACCCTGCTCGCGCCGTGGCTCGATCTGACCATGTCCAACCCGGGCATCGACGCCATCGAACCGTACGATCCCTGGCTCGCCCGTCCCGGTCTGCGCCCGCTGGCCGCCGCCTGGGCCGGGGGTCTGGCCCTGGACGATCCGCGGCTGAGCCCGATCCACGGCGACCTGGACCACCTGCCGCCGTTGCAGATCCTGGTCGGCACCCGCGACATCACTCTCGCCGACTGCCGCACCCTGCGTGACCGGCTCCCGGCCACCGCCGAGGTGACCTATCACGAGGAGCCCGGCGCGTTGCACGTCTATCCGCTGCTGCCGGTGCCGGAGGCGAGGGCCGGCCGCCGCGCGATCGTGGAGCACATCCGCGCGGCCCGGTGATGCGACACTTATCCGTCATTGCCGATGGAACGGGGACATCGATGACGGATGAGAGAGTGACCGGCAAGAAGGTGACCATGGCCGCCATCGCGCGGGCCGCCGGCGTCTCGGTGCCGACGGTGTCGCGGGTGCTCAACGGCCGCGGCGGGATCGCCCCGGACACCCGTGACCGGGTCGAGCGCATGCTGCGGGAGCACGACTACCGGGTGCGCTCGACGCGGCGCCCCTCCTCCACCGGCCTGATCGACGTGGTCTTCCCGGGATTCGACTGCGCCTGGGAGAGCGAGCACCTGATCGGCATCGAGCAGGTCGCGGGCGAGGCCGGCGTCGGTGTCGTCGTCACCACGCTGAACCGTCCGGGCATCCGGGCCGAGCAGATGGTGCGGCTGGTGCGCGCGGGCCGCAGCGACGGCGCCATCCTGGCCGCCGGCAGCGGTGGGCATCCGCTCGGCGCGGCCCTGGAGAGCCTGAGCGTGCCGGTGCTGGCGCTGGACCCGGACGTCGGGTTCCGTTCCGGGCAGCCCGCGATCATCGCGGCCAACCGCTCCGGGGCGCGGGAGCTCACCGAGCATCTGATCCTGCTCGGTCACCGCCGGATCGGCCTGGTCGCGGGCACCGGCCGTCTGGAGTGCACCTCGGCGCGGCTGGCGGGGTTCGAGGAGGCGATGCGCGACGCCGGCCTGCACGCCGACCCGGCGCTGATCGAGTGCGGCGACTTCGAGTTCGACTCCGGGCTGGTCGCGGCCGAGCGGCTGCTGGACCGCGCGCACCCGCCGACCGCGATCTTCGCGCAGAGCGACAACATGGCCGCCGGCGTCTACCGGGCGGCCCGGCAGCGCGGCATCGCGATCCCGGAGCAGCTCAGCGTGGCCGGTTTCGACGACCTGCCGGCGTCGCGGTGGATGTCGCCCCCGTTGACGACGGTGCGCCAGCCGCTGCGGGAGATGGGCCGTCTGGCGGCCCGGACCATCCTGCGGATGGCCGACGGGGAGATCGCCGACGCTTCGCGACGGGAGATCGAGACCCAGTTGATCGTACGCGAGAGCACCGCCCCACCCTCGCGCTGACGACCGTGGTCAGGAAGCTGGTCCCGGCCCGCGCGCCAGAGCCAGGGCGATCGCGGCCGTTCCGGCTGCGGCGGCCAGCCGGACGCCGCGGGGCCGGCCGGCCGTCAGCGCGGTGGTCAGCAGTCCCAACCGGAGGCGAGGGCGAGTGCGGTCCCGCCGCGACGGCTCACGGCGACCGTGCCGGCCACCGCCGCGGACGCGGTCAGCAGCCCGGCCGTGCAGGCGGCCACCGTGCGCGGTGCGGTGCTGTCCGCCCCGGCGGCGACCGCGCCGGCCGCGATGTTGACCGTGCTCGCCAGGGCCGTCCAGCCGAGCAGGAGGCCGGTGGCGGCCGGGGTGGCCGCCACGAGCCCGGTCGCCGGGGGGACCCGCTGCAACCTGGCGTGCGCCGTTGCGGCAAGGGCGGTGGCCACCGGCAGCAGGTACGGCGTCAGCCCGAACTGGTTCCGTCGGGCCGCGACCGACCAGGCCGTGTTCACGGCATAGGCCCCGGCCAGCGGCCAGCCGACCAGCCGGCTCATCGGGTCGCCACGGCCGCCCGGCAGGCACTGGCCGAGTGCCGACACCGCGCAGCCGGCGAAGATCGGCCCCCACACCGCGAAGGCGTAATCCGGTGGCGTGATGACCATGTCGTACCTCCCGGTCTGCTCGCCCTCACCGAGCAGGGCTCCCAGCGTCGGGGTGGTGATGAACGCGGCGCACGAGCCGGCGAGAGCCAGCGTGCGGAGGCGGTCGGTGCGGTCCGGGCTCATCGCACCACCGTAGGCGCTCGGGCCGGCGGCCTCAGCCGCTCACTGTGCCACGTCGGCGCGGACGTGGTGCCGCCCGATCGGCAGCATCAGCGGCTTGCCCGAGACCGGGTCGATGATCACCTGGCTGTCCAGGCCGAACACCGCCCGCACCGCCTCCTCGGTCAGCACCGCCGCCGGGTCGCCGGCCGCGTGCAGCCCGCCGTCGGCCAGGGCGATCAGGTGGTCGGCGTACCGGGCCGCCATGTTGAGGTCGTGCAGCACCATCACGATCGTGGTGCCGCGGTCCCGGTTCAGGTCGGTGAGCAGGTCCAGCACCTCGACCTGGTGGCTGACGTCGAGGAACGTGGTGGGCTCGTCCAGCAGCAGCAGGTCGGTCTGCTGGGCGAGGGCCATCGCGATCCAGACCCGCTGCCGCTGGCCGCCGGACAGCTCGTCGACGGAGCGTTCGGCGAGGTCGGCGGTGTGGGTGGCGTCCAGCGCGGCCGCCACGGCCCGGTCGTCCTCGCGGCTCCACCGCTGGAGCAGCCGCTGGTGCGGGTGCCGGCCCCGGCCCACCAGGTCGGCGACGGTGATGCCCTCCGGGGCGATCGGCGACTGCGGCAGCAGGCCGAGGGTGCGGGCCAGCTCCTTGGCCGGCATCCGGTGCACCTGCCGGCCGTCCAGCAGCACGTGCCCGGTGCGCGGGGCGAGCAGCCGCGACATGGACCGCAGCAGGGTGGACTTGCCGCAGGCGTTGGCGCCGACGATCGCGGTGATCCGGCCGGGCGGCACCAGCAGGTCGAGCGACTCGATGACGACGCGGTCGCCGTACCCGACGGTCAGCTGTTCGACGGCGAGGGAATGGGTGGTGGTCACAGGGAGCCTCCCGCGCGGTTGGTGCGGACCAGCAGATAGATGAGGTACGGGGCGCCGAGGACGCCGGTGATCACGCCGACCGGGTACCGGGTGTCGAAGGCGAACTGCCCGGCGAAGTCGGCGACCAGCACCAGCAGCGCGCCGACCAGCGCCGACGGGATCAGCAGGGAGCCGCCGGGGCCGAACAGCCGGGCCGCGATCGGGCCGGACAGGAACGCGACGAACGCGATCGGGCCGGTGGCCGCGGTGGCGAAGGCGATCAGGCCGACGGCGGCGACGATCACCAGGATCCGGGTACGTTCCAGCCGGATGCCCAGGGCGGCCGCGGTGTCGTCGCCGAGCTGGAGCATCGACAGGTTCCGGGACTGGCTCAGCAGCAGCGGGCCGAGCACGACCATGGCGAGAAGGACCGGCACGACCTCACCCCAGTCGGAGCCGTTGAGGCTGCCGTTGAGCCAGCGCAGCGCCGCCTGGATGTCCCACTGGTCGCCGCGGTCCAGCACGTAGGACGTGGCGCTGTAGAGCATCGCCGAGATGCCGATGCCGATCAGGACGAGCCGGGTACCGGCCACCCCGTCCTTGAAGGACAGCACATAGATGATGATCGCCACGCCGAGGCCGGCGACGATGGCGAACACCGAGACGCCGGTCTCGCCGAGGCCGAGCACGATGATGGCGAAGGCGGCGGCGGCTCCCGCGCCGGAGCTGATGCCGATGATGTCCGGGCTGGCCAGCGGGTTGCGGAGCATGGTCTGGAAGGTGACGCCGCCGATGCCGAAGCAGAGGCCGGTGAGCAGGGCCAGCACCGCCCGTGGCAGGCGTAGCCGGCCGACCGTGAAGGAGGCGCCGGGCACCGTCTCGCCGAGGATCACCCGCAGCACCTCGCCGGGGCGGTAGAAGGTCTGCCCCACCATGAGCGAGACTGCGAAGGCCGCCACGATCAGCGCGGCGATGACCAGCAGCACGGTCCGCCGCCGCAGGGTGCGCCGGACCCGGCCGTGGGTGACGGCCTCGAGGGTCGTGGTGCTCACAGTTCGCGCACTTTCTGCCGGCGGACGACGTAGATGAAGAACGGCGCGCCGATCAGCGCGGTGATGATGCCGACCTCGATCTCGTCGGGCCGGTTGACCACCCGCCCGATCACGTCGGAGGCGGTGACCAGTACCGCCCCGGTGAGGGCCGAGAACGGCAGTAGCCAACGGTGGTCGAGGCCGACCAGCAGCCGGCAGAGGTGCGGGACGATCAGCCCGACGAAGGCGATCGGCCCGGCGACGGCGGTGGCCGCGCCGCACAGCACGACAGCGCCCAGGGCAGCCGTGCCGCGGACCAGCGCGACGTTCTCACCGAGGCCGGCGGCCAGGTCGTCGCCGAGCGCCAGGGAGTTCAGCGGTTTCGCGGCGAGCAGGCAGATGGCCGTGCCGGCGATCAGGAACGGCAGGACGTGCCGGATGCTGTCCCAGCCGGCGCCGCCGACGCCGCCGACCCGCCAGGACTGGAAGTTGTCGGCGATGTCGCCGCGCGGCAGCACCACCGCGGTGACCAGCGAGACCAGGGCGGCGGAGGTGGCCGCGCCGGCCAGGGCGAGTTTCAGCGGGGTGGCGCCGCCGCGGCCGAGCGACCCGACGACGTAGACGAAGACCGCGGCGAGCGCGGCGCCGGCGATCGCGGCCCAGATGTACGAGGTGGCGGTGGCCAGCCCGAACGTGGTCATGCCGATGGCGATGGCCAGGGTGGCGCCCATGTTGATGCCGAGGATGCCGGGGTCGGCGAGCGGGTTGCGGGTGACGCCCTGCATGACGGCGCCGGACAGGCCGAGCGCCAGGCCGACGACCACCGCCAGCGCGGTCCGCGGGATCCGTTTGACGACGGCGGCCTGGTTGAGGGTGTCGTCGGCGCCGCCGAGGGCCGCGGTGATGTCGGGCCAGCCGACGATGCGGGAGCCGACGGCGACCGACGCCACCATGATCAGGAACAGGGCGGCGAGGACGACCAGCAGCCAGGCCGCGCGGAGCCGGGCCGGGCGTCGCAGCGCGGCGACGTCCGGCCCGGCGGTGGTCTCGACGTGCGTCATCAGAGCTTGTCGGCGGCCTTGGCGAGCAGCTCGACGTAGTCGTTGAGCACGAACGGGATGGCGAGCGGGGTGGGGTTGGCGGCGGTGGCCACCGGGGTGCTGCCGGGCAGCGACACGACCGAGCCGCGCGCGACGGCCGGGATCTTGGACAGCAGCGGGTCCTTCTGCAGGGTGCCGAGCAGGGTGCCCTCGGCGTCGCCGTAGGTCACGATGATGTCCACGTCGCTGAGGTTCTGCACCTGCTCGGCGCTCTGGGTGAGGCTGAACTGGTCGGTGGCGGCGGACGCCTTCGCGATGCTCTCCGGCTGCTTGAGCCCGAGGTCGGTGAAGAACTGCACCCGGGTGTCGTGGGTGGTGTAGAAGCTGATCTTGCTGAGGTCGCTCGGGTCGACGTGGGTCAGGAACATCGCCGACCTGCCGGCGAGCTTCGGGTGCTTGGCGACCGCCTCGGTCATCTGCTTCTCGGTGTCGGCGATCAGCTTGTCGCCCTCGGCGGCCAGGCCGAGGGCCCGGCTCTCCAGCTTGATGCTGTCGCGCCAGGCGGTGGCCCACGGCGCCTGCGGGTACGCGACCACCGGAGCGATCTCGCTGAGCTTGTCGTAGTCCTGCTTGGTCAGGCCGGAGTAGGCGGCCAGGATGACGTCCGGCTTGGTGTTCGCCACGCCCTCGAAGTCGATGCCGTCGGTCTCGTCGAACAGCACCGGGGTCGGCGCGCCCAGTTCCTTGAGCTTCGCGGCGTCCCAGGGCAGCAGGCCGTCGCCGTCCTCGTCGCCGAAGTTGGCCTTGGCGTAGCCGACCGGGACGACGCCGAGCGCGAGGGGCACCTCGTGGTTGGCCCAGTTGACGGTGGCCACCCGCTCCGGCTTCTTCTCGATCGTGGTGGTCCCGAAGAAGTGGGTGATGGTGACCGGGAACGACGCGGTGGCGCTGCCCGAGGTGGCCGGGGTGTCGTCGGTGTCGGACGAGCCACCACAGGCGGTGAGCGCCAGGGCGGTGGTGGCGGCGACTATGCCGGCCAGGAACCGGGATGCACGCATATCGACAAGCTCCACTTCATTAGGTAAGGCTGGCCTAAGCTAGCAGCAGACCTGGCACTTCGCATGATCATGTGTTCGAGCTGTGACCTGCGGCACCGCCTGCGGCAAGCGACGGAAGCGGACCAACCCGGCAGAGACATTGGCATCCATCTCTAGATCTGGAATCCTCCGACAGGACGCCCCCGCACTGTGGCGGTGGCAACGGAAGGGGCGATGATCTCGTGACCCGACGACGTCGGCAGATCTTCATCGGAGCACTGATCGGAACCCTGGTGGCCACCACCGGCGTGGCCGGGCTCCATCTGGCCGGGACGCCGGTCCCGGCGGCACGGGCCGCGGCCACCAGCAGCGGCGAGATGCCCGGCGCCATGGGCGCCCACCTGGCCCGCATGCGGCAGGCCGCGCCCAACGGCGGTGTGCTGGACACGCCGGGCGCGCTCGGCCAGGGCGAGTTCGACGAGCGGGCGTTCCCTGCGGAGACCATCTCGGTCGCCCAGGTGGACCGGTCCCGGTCGGCGTTCGCCGCGGCGGACGGCCGGGCCGTGCCGAGCGGCCGCAGCCAGCAGGGCCGCTGGTCGAACATCGGGCCCAGCGAGGCGCTCTACCCGTTCACCGAGTTCCGCAACGCCTACAACTACGTGCCGAACGAATACGTGGCCGGCGGCCGGACCACCTCGATCGCGATCAGCCACCGCTGCCTGCCCGGCTTCTGCCGCGCCTACATCACCCCGGCCGGCGGCGGCGTCTGGGCCACCCTGGACATCCTGGCCGCGAAACCGAAGTGGATCTATCTGGGCGGCCCGCTCGGCATCAACGCGGCCGGTGCGGTCACCATCGACCGCAACGACCCGACCGGCCTGACCATCTACGTCGGCACCGGCGAGGCCAACATCTGCGCCTCCGGCTGCGTCGCCGGGGTGGGGCTCTACCGGTCCACCAACGGCGGGCTCACCTGGCAGGGACCGCTGGGCAAGAAGGAGCTGAGCGGCAAGGGCATCGGCGAGATCATCGTCAAGCCCGGCGACCGCAAGACGCTGTACGTGGCGACCACCACCGCACTGCGCGGCATGTCCAGCGTCTGCTGCAGCGGCATCACCCGCCCGGTGCCGGACGCCGCCAAGTGGGGCCTCTACAAGTCGACCGACTCCGGCCGCAGCTGGAAGTTCGTGCACAACGGCTCGGCCGACCCGGCGCAGTGCACCGGCAGCGCCGAGGAGTGGGCGAACTCCTCCACCTGCTCACCGCGCGGTGTGCGGCACATCGAGCTGGACCCCGGCAACAGCGACATCGTGTACGCCTCGTCGTACGCCCGTGGCATCTGGCGCTCACCGGACGCCGGGACCACCTGGACGCAGATCAAGCCGTCGCTGGCGCCGACCGTCTTCCAGACCCGGGCGTCGTTCGACGTGACCCGGCTGCCGAACGGCAAGACCCGGATGTACGTCTACGAGGGCAACATCGGCACCCCGTACTCGCGGCTGTTCCGCAGTGACGACGTCGCCGCCGGCGCCCCCGCCTTCGCCGACCTGACCAGCCCGAACGTGGCCGACCCGGGCTACGCGACCTACAACCAGTGCGGCGCGCAGTGCTGGTACGACATGTTCGTGCACACCCCGGACGGCCACCCCGACGTGGTCTACACCGGCGGGTCGTACGTGTACGGCGAGACGATCGCCAACAAACGGGCCGTGGTGCTCTCCACCGACGCCGGCGTGAGCGGCACGGACATGACGTTCGACGGCACCGACGAGCTGCACCCCAACGGCCTGCACCCGGACCAGCACGACATCGTCGTCAACCCGCGCAACCCGTTCCAGTTCTTCGAGGCCAACGACGGCGGCGTGATGCGCTCCAGCGGGAAGTTCGTCGACCGCTCCCAGTGGTGCGACGCCCCGGAGCGGGCGCTGACCGCGCCGCAGCTGGTGCGGTGCCGGCAGATGCTCTCGCGGATCCCGTCGAAACTGGAGGACGTCAACGAGGGCCTGTCCACGCTGCAGTTCATGAGCCTGTCGGTCAGCCCGCACGACGCGAACCTGCTGCAGGGCGGCACCCAGGACAACGGCACCTGGGAGAACAAGGGTCAGAAGCGCCGCTGGCTGAACACCATCATCGGCGACGGCGGCCAGTCCGGCTTCGACGTGGCCCGCCCCGAGTTCCGCTTCCACACCTACACCGGCGTCCAGATCGAGGTGAACTTCGACAACGGCGACACCGGCGACTGGATCTACGTCGGTGAGCCGATCGACGCGCAGCCGAACACCCAGTTCTACGCCCCGGTGATCAGCGACCCGAAGGTGAGCGGCACGATGTTCGCCGGCACCGGGCTCAGCGCGTACCGGACGAAGACCTTCGGCCTCGGTGACCGCAGCATCGAGGAGGCGAACCGGATCTGCAACACCTGGACCGGCACGTTCGAGGAGCAGTGCGGCGACTGGGAGCAGCTCGGCGCGACCGCGCTGACCGACGCCATCTGGGGTGACAAGGCCGGCGGCGCGATGGCGGCGATCGAGCGCAACCCCGGAGACACGTCGACCGCGTGGGCGGCGACCACCACCGGGCGGGTGTTCGTGTCCCGCAACGTCGACGCCGAACCGGCCTCGGCGGTGCAGTGGACCCGCATCGACGACGACCGGCAGCTGCCCAACCGTTTCGTCAGCAGCATCTACCCCGACCCGAAGAACCTGGACCGGGCCTGGATCTCCTACAGCGGCTTCAACTCGAACACGCCGGCCACCCCGGGTCACGCGTTCGAGGTGACGGTCGCCGCCGACGGGGCGTCCACCTGGGCCGACCGGTCGTACAACCTGGGTGACCAGCCGTTGACCGACCTGGTGCGCGACGACGTGACCGGCGATCTGTACGCGGCCACCGACTTCGGCGTGCTGCGCCTGCCCAGCGGCACGAGCGCCTGGGTGCGCGCCGCGGCCGGGATGCCGAACGTCGAGGTCACCGGCCTCACAGTGGTGCCGGGTAAGCGCATTCTGTACGCCGCTTCGCACGGCCTGAGCGCTTGGAAGCTGGGGCTGAAGCGGTAGTGCGTTCCACCACGGTGGTGAGGGGCCGGCGGCACGGCCCCTCACCTCTTCCGTCTCGTGCCGCCCGGCTGTGGCGCTCCCTCGGCGCGGTCTTCGTGGTGCTCGTGTTCGTGCCCCCGTTGCTGCTGCTGGTGTCCGGGTCGCTGACCGAGCCGGGGCAGCCGCCGCCACCGACGCCGCAGCTCGTCCCCGATCCGGTGTCCGGCGTGGGATACGAGCAGGCGTTCGCGCTGGGAGGGCTGGCCCGGGCGACGCTCAACTCGCTGGCCGTCGCGGTGCTGGCCGTGCCGTTGAGCGTGCTCGTCGCCTCGTGGGCCGGTTTCGCCCTGGCCCGGGTGTCGCGGCGGGTCACCGCGGTGGTGGTCGCGGCGTCCCTGCTCGCGCTGATGGTGCCGGCCACCGCGCTGCTGCTCCCCCGCTTCGTGATCTTCCGGTCGCTGGGGCTGACCGACACGCTGGTCCCGCTGCTCGCGCCGGCCCTGCTCGGCGCCTCCCCGCTGTACGTGCTGATCTACTACCTGGCGTTCCGGGCCCTGCCGGCCGACCTGTACGACACATGCCGGCTCGCCGACCTGACGCCGATGCAGACCTGGTGGCGGTTCGCGCTGCCGGTGGTCCGCCCGGTGACCGCCGGGCTGACCGCGCTGAGCTTCATCCTCACCTGGTCGAACTTCCTCGACCCGCTGGTCTACGTCTACGACCGCGACCTGTTCACGCTGCCGCTCGCCCTGCGGTCGCTGTCGGTGCTCGACCCCACCAACTTCCCGGTCTTCCTGGCCGGCGCGGTGGTCGCCACAGCACCCCCGGTGATCGTGTTCGTGCTGGCCCAGCGCTGGTTCCTGCATTCCGACGACCCGACGGGACGGCATCCTTGACCAGACTGCGACACGTGGCCGCGCTGCTGGTGTGCGCGCTGCTGGCCGGCGCCTGTTCCAGCCCCGGCAGCGACCAGGAGGCCACGGCGCCGGTGCGCCTGCTCGTGTTCGGCGCGCCGGAGGAGCTGGCGGCGTACCGGACACTCGTCGACGCGTACGGCAAAGCCCATCCGGACCGGCAGGTGCAGCTGGTCGAGGCCAGCGACCGGGAGGACCTGATCGCCCGGCTGGCCACGTCCATCGCCGGCGGTGAGCCGCCGGACGTGTTCCTGATGAACTACCGGTTCTACGGCCAGTTCGCCGTCAAGGACGCGATCGAGCCGCTCGACGACCGCATCGCCGCCTCCGGCACCGTCGAGGAGGCCGATTACTACCCGGTGGCGATGGACGCCTTCAAGTGGCAGGGCCGCCAGCTGTGCCTTCCGCAGAACGTCTCCAGCCTCGCCGTCTATTACAACCGGACCCTGTTCGAGAAGCACGGCGTCGCCCTGCCGAAGCCCGGCTGGACCTGGAACGACTTGCTCACCACCGCGACCTCGATGACCCGTGACGCGCAGGGCGGCGTCATCCGGGCGACCGAGAGCGAGGGCGCAGCCCGGCGGCCGGCCGTGCACGGGCTGGGCATCGAGCCGTCGGTGATCCGGCTCGCGCCGTTCGTCTGGTCCAACGGCGGCGACATCGTCGACGACCCGGCCCGGCCCACCCGGCTCACCCTCGACAACCCGGCCGCCCGCGAGGCCCTGAAGAACCTCGTCGACCTGCGCCTGGCGTACGGGGTGGTGCCGACCGACGAGGAGGTGGAGGCTGAGGACGACGAGTCGCGGTTCAGCAACGGGCGGCTGGCGATGCTGCTGTCGTCACGGCGCTCCACCACCACGTTCCGGTCGATCACCGGTTTCGAGTGGGACGTCGCGCCGCTGCCGGTCTATCGCGAGCCGGTCGGCATCCTGCACTCCGACGCCTACTGCATGACCCGTGGCGGCCGGAACAAGCAGGCCGCGTGGAACTTCCTGGAGTACGCGATCAGCGCGGACGGCCAGCGGACCATCGCGGCCACCGGGCGTACCGTGCCGTCGCACATCGAGGTCTCCACCAGCACCGCCTTCCTCGGCCCCGCCCAGCCGCCGCGCAGCGCGAAGGTCTTCCTCGACGCCATCCCCACGGTGCGCGCGCTGCCCACGGTCTCCACCTGGCCGGAGATCGAGGACGTCACCGGCGGCATCCTGGAGAACGCGATGTACCGCGGCGACCGTCTGGACGACGTGATCCGCCAACTCGACGAACAGACCCGGCCCCTGTTCGCCCGCGGGGAGTATCCGCGATGATCAATTGATGACCGCTGGACTACGTCTGATCAATGTCTCGGCCGCGTACCGGCAGGCGCCGGTGCTGCACGACCTGGACCTGGAGGTGGCCCGCGGCGAGTTGCTCGTCGTGCTCGGACCGTCCGGCGCGGGCAAGAGCACGCTGCTGCGCGTGGTCGCCGGCCTGCACCCGGCCACCGGCGGACGGGTGCTGATCGGCGACCGCGACGTCACCGGTCTGCGCCCCGGGCTGCGCGACGTGTCCATGGTGTTCCAGTCGTACGCGCTGTTCCCGCACCTCACCGCGCTGGACAACATCAGCTTCGGTCTGGAGGTGCGCGACGTGTCCCGCACGGTGGCCCGGCAGCGGGCCGCCGCGGCGGCCGGCATGGTCGGCTGCGCGCACCTGCTGGACCGGCGGCCCGGCCAGCTGTCCGGTGGCGAACGGCAACGGGTCGCGCTGGCCCGGGCCCTGGTCCGCGAACCGGAGCTGTTCCTGCTCGACGAGCCGCTGTCCAACCTTGACCTGGAACTGCGCACCGAGACGCGCGGCGAGCTCAAGGCGCTGCACGCGCGGCTCGGGGTCACCACCGTGCACGTCACCCACGACCAGACCGAGGCCCTGGTGCTCGCCGACCGGATCGCGGTGCTGCGCGACGGCCGCCTCGAACAGCTCGGCACCCCGGACGAGATCTGGCGCACCCCGGCGACGCTCTTCGTGGCCCGATTCGTGGGTTCCCCGGCGATGAACGTGCTGCCCGCGGACGGTCCGATCCGGCCTGACGGCGGGCCGGCGGCTCCGGCGCCGGGACACCGGATCGGCTTCCGGCCGGAGGCGGTCCGGCTGGAAGCCGGCGGTACGCCCGAGGCGGACCGGCACGGAGCCGGCGGCATGCCCGGGGCGGACCGGCACGGGGCCGGGGGCACGGCCGGAACGATCGAACGCATCGACGTGGTCGGGGAGGACGCTCACGCGTACACCCGCATCGCCGAAGGCCTGCCGTTGATCGTCGCCCGGGTGCCGGCGGCGGACCGCCCGGCCGTCGGCGACCCGGTCCGCGTCTCCGTCGGCTGGGCCGGCGTGCACCTGTTCGACGACGCCGGCCGGCGGGTGAACGCCGCGTGACCCGCGACCGGGGCCACCACGGGCTCACCCTGATGCTCGCGCCGTACCTGCTCGGGCTGGCCGGGCTGGTGCTGCTGCCGTTCCTGGTGACGCTCGCGCTGGCGTTCACCGACTACGACCTGATCCGGCCGCCCGAGTGGATCGGCGGCGCCAACTTCACCGCGCTGACCGAGGACCCGATCTTCCGGACCGCGCTGGTCAACTCGCTGGTGTTCGGCGCGATCGCGGTGCCGCTGCGGCTGCTGATCGCGCTCGGCCTGGCGCTGCTGCTGCACCGCCGCGGCCCGGTCGCCGGCACCGCCCGCACCGCCGCGGTGCTGCCCACCGCGGTCCCCGAGATCGCGTACGGCCTGCTCTGGCTGTGGCTGCTCAACCCGCTGTACGGGCCGATCAGCCAGGTGCTGCGCGTCGGCGGGCAGAACGGCCTGACCGTTTTTGGTCGCACCCCGCCGCAGTGGCTGACCGACCCGGTCGACGCCCGCGCCGGCATCATCCTGATGAGCCTGTTCACGATCGGCGAGACGTTCGTGATCCTGCTCGCCGCGCGGCGGGCGCTGCCGCGCGACGTCTATGAGCTGGCCGCGCTGGAGGACGCCACCGCCTGGGACGTGGTGCGCCGGATCACGCTGCCGCTGATCGCCCCGGTGCTGGGGCTGCTGCTGGTCCGCGACGCCATCGGCAGCCTGCAGTTCTCGTTCGTGCCGGCGCTGGTGGTGACCGACGGCGGGCCGCCGCCGTACGCCACCACCTATGTCCCGTTGTTCGCCTACCGCACCGCGTTCGAATACCTGCGGTACGGCTACGCCGCCGCGGCCACGCTGGTCATGCTCCTGCTGACGGTGGCCGCCGTGGCGGTGCAGTGGCGACTGCTGCGGCGTTACGGTCGTTTCACCGGTGGGTGAGAACCGGGAGCCGCGCGGCCGCCGGTCACGTCCAAAGGCGATGGAAGGTGCGAGGGCCATGCGTTATCTGATGATCCTGCTGTTCGCCGGGGGTGTGCTGGCTCCGCTGGCCGGCTGCGGGTCCGGGGATCCCGACCGGACGCCGGCCGCTCCGGCCGGCAGCGCCGGGTCCACGGTCCCGCCGGCCGCGCCGCCGCCGAGCACAGGCGGCACACCGGGCACACCACCGCGGACCGAGGCCACCACACCGGAGGAGCCGGTGGGAACCACTCCGGCGATGCCGCCGGGCACCACGCCGCCGAAGAATCCGCCGGGTACCACGCAGCCCCGCCCCGGCGACCCGCCCGGGCCGGGCGAGCTGCCGGGCGGGCTGCCGCACGGCGAGCGCACGGTGACCGGTGTCGTCGAGCGGACCGGGGACTGCACCACGCTGCGGGTCGGCGCCCGGCGATGGGGACTGGCCGGCACGATCGCGGAGAAACTGACCGCCGGTGACCGGGTCACGGTCGTGGGCCAGGTGACCACCGCCGACCCGGCGTGCGCCGGATCGGACGTACTGCGGACGCTGATCGTGAGCCACGCGAGCTGAGGCCCAGGCTGATCAGGCGGCGCAGGCGCGGCAGTCGCCGAAGATCTCCAGGGTGTGGCCGACGTCGGTGAAGCCGTGTTCGGCGGCGACCTCGTCGGCCCAGCGCTCGACGGCCGGGCCGGCCACCTCGACGGTCTTGCCGCAGCCGCGGCACACCAGGTGGTGGTGATGGGTGCGGCTGCACAGGCGGAACAGCTGTTCGCCGCCGGGGAGCCGGGTGGTGTCCGCGTCGCCGCCGTCGACCAGCATCTGCAGGGTTCGGTACACCGTGGTCAGTCCCACCTTGGCGCCGCGCTCGCGGAGCATCAGGTACAGCTGCTGGGCGCTGCGGGCGCCGTCCACCTCGCGCAGCAACGCCACGACCTCCGCTCGCTGGCGGGTGCTGCGGGTGGCGTTCGGCGTGGTGTTCACGGTGCGGGGCTCCGTCGCGGGTGGGCCACGCGGGCGGCGCGGCGATCCCGCAATTATGCAGTAGTGACGATGTGATCAGCCGTCACCGGCGGTGGTCAGGCGATCGCGGCGATCGCCGCGTGGGCGCCCCACCGCCACACGACGCCGGCCTCGGCGAACCCGGCGTCGCGGGCCGCGTCGCGGTGCCAGTCCACCGGCGGGGCGAACTCGGCGGGGACCCGGTCACCGAAGATCGCCTGCCGTTCCCGCACCAGCGGCCGCAACGACTTCTCCGCGCGTACGGCCTGCCACCACCGGGTCCATGCCATGCCGGCCGCGGCCTCGTCCGCCGCCGGGTGCAGGCGCTCCATGACGGCGCCCAGGCCGGGTTCGGGCATCAGGTCGGCGACGAGCAGCAGGCCACCGGGGCGCAGGACCGACCGTGCGGAGCGGTAGAGGGCGCGGGCCTGCTCCGGAACCAGATAGTGGATGGTCATCACCGTGGTCACCAGGTCGTAGGGGCCGCCGGGAGCAACCGTCTGCGGCCAGGACGCCTCCAGATCGGCCCGGTACAGGTCGATCCGCCCGCCGGCGCCCGCGGCGGCGAGCGCGAGCAGGACCGGGTCGAGATCGGCCAGGCCCACCGCGGCGCCCGGCCAGCGCCGGGCCATCCGTTCGGTGAAGACGCCGGGGCCGCCGCCGAGATCGAGCACCCGTCCGGGCGCCCCGCCGCAGACGGCCTCGGCGACGGCCAGCATCGCCGCCTCACAGCTCGGCGCACCGGGCAGGAAACCGGCCATGACCTCGTCCCAGGCGGTACGCCACCGGCCGACGACCGCCGCGTCGAGAAGCGGGACCACGGGAACCATCGACAACCTCGGTACGGGTGAGCGGACGATCAACGCCGCCTACTGTAACGGATGTCGTTTTCAGTAAGTTGTCATTCGGCGGCCAGGGCGGTCAACAGATCCACCAGGCGGTCGATCTCCTCGACCGTCGTGTAGACGTGCGTGCTCACCCGTACCGACGAGGTCTTCTCGCCCTCCCCTGCCTGGCAGTGGCCGTCGGCCCGGACCAGGAATCCCTCCGCCGCCAGGATGAAGCCCAGGTCGTTGGAGCCGATCCGGCGATGGCGGAAGGTCACGATGCCGTGCCGCTGCTGCACCGGCGAGTCGGCGGCCAGGCTGCGCTGACAGCCGAGCACCTCATACGCGGGCAGGCGGTGCAGGGCGTCGGTCAGCCGGGCGCCGAGCGCGACCGTCCACCGGGCGATCCGGTCCACCCCGGCCGCGTCCAGCCAGTCGAGCGCCGCGGCCAGGCCCACGATGCCGCTGGTGTTCGGGGTGCCGCTCCACCCGCCGGGGGCGAAGCGGGCGCCGCGCCGGTTGGCGGCCCAGACCACGCCGGTGCCCGGCAGCGCCATCGCCTTGTGCCCGGAGAAGACCACGAAGTCGACGTCCAGGCCGGCCACCGACACCGGCAGGTGCCCGACGGCCTGCGCGGCGTCCAGGCAGATGACGGCGCCGGGAGCGGCGGCGCGGATCCGGCCGACGTTCATGTCGCCGCCGTAGACGTGGTGCACGTGGGTGGTGGCGATGAACCGGGTCCGCTCGGTGACCATCGCGGCCAGCGCCCGGTGGTCGTAGTCGCGGGCCGGGTCGTAGGGCATCGGGCGCACCCGCACCGCGACGCCCTGCCGGGCCAGCGTGTCCACCGCCTCCTGCCAGGGCAGCGTGTTCGCTGAATGGTCGGCGAACGGCACGATGATCTCGTCGCCGTCCCGCAGGTGGCCGGTCAGCCAGTCCCGGGCGACCAGCCGCAGCCCTTCGGTGGCGCCGCTGACGAAATGCACGCCGGAGCGGTCCGGCTCGGGGTCGCCGAGGAACCGGCGCACCCGCTGCTCGGTGTCGCGGATCCGCTCGGTGGTCCGGTTGGCCCACGGGTAGGTACCGCGGCCCGCGTTGGCGTTGCCGGTGGTGAGGTATTCCATGACCGCGTCGAGGACGGGCTGCGGCTTCTGCGCGGTCGCGGCGCTGTCGAGGTACGCCTGGCCCGGGTTGCCGGCGATGATCGGGAACTGCGCCCGCAACCCGGCCTGCCAGGTGCGCAACTCGTCCGGGAAGGCCGGGCCGTGGTGGTAGCCGACGGCCACGTCAGTCCCGTACCAGTTCCGCGCCGGCGTCGCGCCAGGCGATCACGCCGCCTTCCAGGGACCGGGTGTCGGGGTGGCCCATCCGGGTGAGCAGAGCGGCGTACCGCGCCGACTTCTGCCCCACCGGGCACACCAGCAGCACCGGGCGGCTGCGGCCGAACGGCAGGCCGCCGTGCAGCATCTCGCCGAACAGGTCGTCGACGATGTTGACCGAGCCGTCGATGTGCAAAGCGCGGTAGGCGAACGGGCTGCGCAGGTCGATCACGACCGGGTTCTCCTTGTCGATCCACTCCTGCGCGTCGGCCACCCCGATGGTCGGCGCGGCGGCGAGGTCGTCCTCGGTGAGGGTGCGCACCGAGTGGGCCCGGTCCGGCTGCTGGAACAGCGCGGGCCGGCGCTCGCGCAGGTAGCTCAGGTAACTCTCGACCCGGTCGCAGACGATGAACACGGCCGTCCGCCGCTCGGTGAGCCCCGCGTCGATCCGGCGCAGGTGGCGCACCGCGCCCTGATAGGCGCCGCCGCCGGTCGGCCCGGCCAGCGTCCCGCAGCGGCGCACCAGCGTGAGCAGCCCGTCGATGGCCTCGTCGGAGCTGACCGCCTCGATGGTGTCGTAGACGCCCGGGTCGAAGAGCCCGACCTCGTGCACCTCGTCGATGTCGCGGATGCCGGGGATGAAGTCGGACTTCTCGGCGACCAGGCCGACCACGGTGACGTCCGGGTTGTGCTCGCGCAGCACCCGGGCCACGCCGGTGGACGAGCCCGCCGTCCCGACACAGGCGATGAAGTAATCGGGCGCGCGGCCGTCCAGATCGGCGATGATCTCGGGTCCGGTGCCGTGCACGTGGGCCTCGACGTTGAGGTCGTTGAAGTACTGGTCGGTGTGCAGGTACCCGCCGCCGGCCGCCGACACGGTCCGGTACATCCGGGTGAGCGGGTCGTCGGTGTCGCTGGGGTCGAGGCATTCCGACTGACCGGGCAACTCGTCGATCTGTGCGCCGAGCAGCAGCAGAAGGTCCTTGATCTCGGGCACCTTCATCCGGTTCGTGACGCTGCGGAACGGCAGGCCGTGCATGCCGGCGATCAGGGCGAGGGCCTTGGCGGTGTTGCCGCTGGAGAGCTCGACCACGGTCTCGCCGCGATCGGCGGCGCCGTCGAGGCGATGCCGGATCATGTTCCAGGACGCCCGGTCCTTCACCGAGCCGAACGGGTTGAACAGCTCCATCTTCGCGTACAGGTCGATGTTGCGAAGGCCGTGCACAGCCGCGTCGATGCGCACCAGTGGCGTGTTGCCGATGACGTCGGTGACGCTGTCGTACCTCACCCGGTCTCCTCCCGGCCCGTGACGGGCCAGTACTGCTCGTCCAGACGCCACCGCCAGCCGCCACCACCGGAGTAGGCCGCGACCGTGCGCGCGGTGGGCTGCATCAGCGCGTCGCCGGCGCTGAAGTCCATGAGATAGCCGGCCGTGTTCGCGAACACCAGCAGATCGCCGGGGCGCGGCCGGTGCGGCAGCCGCACCCGGCGCCGGGTCAGCATGTCGGCCTCCAGGCAGAGGTTGCCGGCCAGGTAGACGCCGGTGGGCTCGGCGGGCCCGGGCGCACCGCGCGGCACCAGCAGCGGGTCCATCAGCACGCCGTGCTGCTCCAGCGCGACGTCACCGCCGTTGGCGCCGACCCGGACCAGATCGTCGCGCACCTCCTCGACCCGCACGACCACGGCGCCGCACTGGTCGAGCAACGCCCGGCCGGGCTCCACGTGCAGGTCGTAGAGGCTGTCCAGCAGCAGCGTGCCGAGCGGGCGGCGCTGCGCGGCGGACTCGGTCGTGAGCAGCCGGTCCAGATAGGCCGGACCGGCGACACTGCGGTGCGCCGGATAGACGCTCAGCGTCCCGCGCACCGTGCCGCCCTCGTTGCGCAGCCCGTACCCATGGTCGTTCCAGGTCAGCGGCGCCCGCCGGCCGAGCACCGCGCCGGTCAGCTCGGTCGTCCAGGCCTCCCACTGCCGGGAGTCGGCCAGGTAGTTGACGCCGAAGCCGCCGCCGGCGTCGATCGCGCGGGGACGGAAGCCGTGCTCGTGGGCCTGTTCCATGGCCAGCAGGCAGCCCTCGAGCGCGGTCGCCTTCTCCGGCAGCCCGACGGTGTCCAGGTGATAGGCGACGCCGAGGAGGTCCAGCCGGTCGCGGTACTTGTCCAGGGTCTGCCACAGTGGACCGAGGTCGTGCGCCGGGATGCCGAAACGGCTGGCGCGGGTCATCACGTTGGTGCCGGTGGAGGTGAAGCCGGACAGGCGGGCCATCACCCGGACAGCGGGCAGGCCGTGCGCCGCGACGATCCCGGCCAGGTCGCCCAGCTCCGTGACGGAGTCGGCGTTGACGATCACGCCGGTGCGTGCGGCCAGCCAGAGGAACTCGCGGCTCTTCGGACCGGTGGCCATGATCCGGTCAGCGGTGAACCCGGCGCCGAGCGCGTGCTGCAGCTCGCCCAGCGATGCCACATCGATGCCGGCGTCGGTGGCGGCCAGGCTGCGGACCAGGGCGTGCGACCGGTTCGCCTTGTGGGCGAAATAGATGCCGCCGCTGAGGTGGTGCGCCCGGTAGACCTCGCGGAAGGCGGCGACGTTGCGGGCCAGCTGGTCGGGGAGCACGAGGTTGAGCGGGGAGCCGAGCATGTCCACCAGCTGGTGCAGCCAGGCGTGTTCGTCCAGGAGGGACCGCAGATCACCTTCGACGCGCGGTGGCAGATCAGGCGTCATCACACTCCTCTGGTCTGCGGTCGGCCCGGCTCCCCCAACGTAATTCAAGATGCCTTGTGGACCAAGAGGATCATGACCCTAAAGTGACCATTCGGCTACGGCATGCAACGTTGCGCATATCGGCACCCGTCACAACGTGCCGGTCGCGGCACGAAGCCGCCCGGGCGCTATGCCCGGGCGGCTCGGTGTCGGACTGCCTTACTGGTACGGCAGGGTCACTGTGGAGAGCGCCCCCAGGGACACTGTGCTGGGCGCGGAGCCGATGGCGCTCCAGATCTCCACCTTGACGGTGCCGTTCGCCAGGTTGCCGAGGGCTCCGGTCGCGGTGACCTGGCCGACGGCGTCGGTGTACCGCTCCCACCCGGTGACCGGGTCGGTGGCGAAGTAACGGTACGTCTCCACCCGGTCGAAGCTGCCGTTGCCGGTCAGGTCGTACGAGACCCGGACCTGGGTGGCGTTGCCCACTGACGCACCGGAGTCCACCGAGAGGCTGAACGCGGTCGCCGCGCCGGACCGGTATGCCAGGTTCAGCCCGCTCGCGGTGAACGTGGTCGGCGAGTGCGGCTGGTTGTCGTTGACGCCCGTCGACCTGGCCACCGTGGCGGTGCCGGCGCTGCCCGCGGCGCCGGCC
Organism: Actinoplanes sp. 13; assembly: GCF_056134165.1. NCBI lineage: Bacteria > Bacillati > Actinomycetota > Actinomycetes > Micromonosporales > Micromonosporaceae > Actinoplanes > Actinoplanes sp. 13. Next base: position 292,014 of record NZ_JBVYOQ010000003.1, read on the forward strand.
AGGGCACCGGCGCTCTGCAGGTACCGGACCGCTCCCCCACCGGCCGGCGGCGTGGAGGTGGTCGGCGTCGGTGTCGGGCTGGTCGGCGTCGGGCTGGTCGGGCCGGTGGGGGTCGGGCCGGTGGGGGTTGGGTTGATCCCGCCGCCGGTCGCGTTGCCGCCGGACCAGTTGACCGCGCCGCTCGCCACCGTCCGGCCGGCGGGCACGGAGAGCACCCTGCCGTCCGAGAAGGTCACCGTGAGCGCCGCGTTGGTGATGTTGGAGGCGACGTACGTCCGGGCGCCGTTCTTGCTGAACACCCGGTACAGCGGGTGGTTCGCGGTGACAGTGAGATCGCTCGTCCCGAGCGCGGCGAGGTTGCGGATCCAGTGGAACGTGTGCGCCTTGGTCTCACCCTCCTCGGGGGTGTACCCGCTGTTGGCCCGGAACTTGGCCAGCGCCGCCTCGCCGTCGCCGGTCGCCAGGTACTGCCATGCGATGTCCTGCCAGAGTGCCGGTTCCCGGCCGGCGTTGGTGACCATCTCGGCGTAGTTGCGCTTGACGTACGCCGGGTCGTCGCCGAAGTAGAAGTGCCCGCCGGTGACCGGCAGCATGTTGATGCCGTGGATCTGCTCGGGCGCGGAGGCGAACCAGGTGGAGTACGCGCCGCCGTCACCCCAGACCATCCCGACGGTGCCGTGCCCGAACGCGGCCGGGAAGTTCTCGTTGCGGGTGTCGAACCAGTACTCGTTGATGGCGGCCTGCTGGGTCGTCCAGATCCAGATGCCGGCGTCGCGGATGGTGCTGTTGCCGGTCGCCTGTCCCCACTGGATCAGGGCGTTGGCGAAGTTCATCCCCTCCGACGAGGACTCCTGGTTGTTGCCGGCGAAGAACGCGCCGTGCCCGGCCGCCCAGTCGTGGCCCGCGAAGATGTCGAAGTCACGCAGGTACGGGAACCGGTTGTCGCCGCGGTCGTAGTTGTTGGCGTCGCGGATCAGCAGGTCCACCATGCCGCCGTACCGGGAGTTCGCGGCCCAGGAGGGGTCGAACTTGGCCAGTGTCGCGGCCGCGGCGATGTAGTAGCCGTAGTGGAAGTGGTGATCGTTGAGTTCGGCGTCCGAGCCGTACGACGCGGGGTAGCCGATCAGCGTGCCCCAGTTCCGGTCGTAGTAGAACAGCCGCTGCGACTTGCCCTGGGTGGCGGTGAACCACTCGGTCAGCTGGGCGCGGATGGCGGCCAGCGCGGTGTCCCGCACGTCGGTGCGGCCGAGCTGGTCGGCGATCTCCGCGATCCGGGCGCCGATGCCGAGCGCCTTGCCGGTCCAGTACGTGTCGCTCTTCGTCACGTTCACCGGGTTGTTCCTGACCTGGTCGAGATATCCGTTCAGCGTGCTCAGGTCGGATCCGGCGCCGGTGGCCACGGCGGGCACCTCGGGCAGCACCCCGTTGTAGACCGCGGAGGTGGTGAACGACGAGGCGCCGACGAGGTTCTTCATCGCGCCGCGGGCGGTGACGTAGGTCTGCGGGATCGGCGTCGCGCCGGTCAGGGCCCGCCACTGGTGCGGGTAGAGCCCGATCACGGTTCCGGTGCCGGAGCCCTCGCGGGCGGTGGTGGTGTACGCGTACGTGGTGGTGACCCGGCTGGCGGCCTGGTTGTAGGCGTACGACACCCGGGTCCCGGTCACGTGGTTGTGGGCGTACGTGCCGTAGCTGGTGGCCAGCGCGGTCTTGTCCGCGGTGCTGGTGGCCGGCGTGGTGGGCAGCACGGCGATGGAGAAGTACCCCTTGCCCGCCAGCGAGGAGGTGATCACGGTGCCGTTGACCGACCAGGTGGCTCCGGCCGGCGCGTACGCGACGTAGTCCTTGCCGGCGACCGAGTACCCGATCCGGGAACCGCTGTTCGACCAGATCGTCGGGGTGCTCTTCGCGGTGATCTGCGCGTTGCCGCCGGTGACCTGGAAGTACGCGAACGGCAGCCCGTGGCCGATGATGGCCTTCATGGTGCGGGTGCCGTCGCTCCAGTACGGCGTGACGGTCCAGTCCGTCCAGGAGTCGACCAGGGTCCGCGGCGCGTTCAACCCGGCCACCCCGGCGGTGAAGTTCTCCTGGTAGAGGTAGTGGTACTCCCCCACGCCGGTGGACGAGCCACTGATCTGCGGCGTGGTGGTGTACGAGAAGCCCAGCCCGCCCGCGGTGGTGTCGTAACTCGCCGGGTGGGCGTGCAGGTTCTCGCTGTACGCGCAGTCGAACTTCTTGAACACCAGCGACGACCACCAGTCGTTGGTCGGCACCGGGCCGGCCGGGGCGTTGGCGGTCATGAACTGGCGGGGGTTCGTGGACAGGTCCCCGCAGCCGGCCGGCAGGCTCGCGCCGGCCGGCAGGGTCTCGGTGTAGCTGCCCGCGCCGACGGGGGCGGCGTCTGCCGTGCCGGCGAGGGCGACCGCGGTGAGCCCGCCGGTGATCGCCGCGGCGAGCGCGACCACGAGGGCGCGGCCGGGAGTTCCTCTCGTTCGTGAGCGTCCGACGACAGATCCCATCACGCCTCCACTGATTCCACCTGCGGCAACTGTCCGTGAGAGCGCTCTCTCGTGTCAGGAACTGTAGGGGCGGCAAAGCATGTCGTCAATGTTTCCCATCGATTAACGAAGCGACCCGAAAACGGCGCGGCGCAGCCGGGTGGCGAGCCGGCCGGGACCACGTCCAAAGGTGTCCGCGTCCCGTTGAGACCGTGGACCCGCGTGTCGAATCCTCCCTCCGGGTGATCACCACGGTCCGCTACGGAGGGAGGCCCGGATGACGCAGCGAGCTGAGGGCGCCGGCACTGACGTCGATCCCCTGGCCGAGGCGATCGTCACGCTTGCCGAAACACCCGACGACGTGAGCGGCATCGACCGTCGGCTCGCATCGATCGCCCAGTTGGCCGTCGACCGGGTCCACGCCGCTGACTACGCCTCGGTCACCGTGCTCCGCGACGACACCTACAGCACGGTCGCCGCGAGCAGCGCGGTCGCCCAAGCCGTCGACGACGCGCAGTACGACGAGCAGGACGGCCCCTGCCTGCAGGCACTGGCACAGGGCGTCCCGTTCACCGTGCCCGACCTGACCACGACGATCAGGTGGCCCCATTTCCGCGAGACGGCCGTCGGCCTGGGCCTGCACGCCTCCGTGTCGCTCCCCGTGTTCGTCGGCAGCGGCAGGACCATAGCCGCACTCAACCTCTACGGGCGTGATCCCTTCGCCATGGCTCCACTGATCGTCGGAGTGTGGACCGTCTACCGGCCGGACCGGCCGCTGCCCGGCGACCGTGCGGATCTGCCACCCCTGGACGCCGGCGGCGAGGAACTGATCGCCGGGTTCGCCGAGGCCCTGACCGTCCGGTCGACCATTCAACGCGCCGTCGGCATCATCATGAGCCGCGACCAGGTCACCGCCGAGGTCGCCTACCTCACGCTGCGGCTGCACGCCGCGCAGGAGGGGATCGGCCTGCGCGCGGCGGCCGGCGAGGTCATCGCCGGCGGCGATCACCACCGGTAGTGGCCGTGGACTTCGTATGGGGTACCGCGCCGCGGAGCACTCAAGCCGGGGGCGGCCGTGCCGATGGTGGAGCAGTCAACCGGCACACCCGGGACTGTCGCGCGGAAAGGCTGGGAGGTGGCCATGCGGAAAGATCTTCTTCTGGCCCTCCTGGTCCTGTCGACCGCCGCGGTCCTGCCGGTCTTCGCTTTCGGCAGCGCTCCGGCAGCTGTGCTCCTTCCGCTGTACTGGGTGTTGCTGTTGATCTTTCAGGCCGCGTTCGCCGTCTCGGCGGCGCGGGTCGCGCGGCACTGTCGCGTCGGTGAGCGCGACGAACGGGCCCGCGCCGGACGACGGTTCTGGCGCTACGCCGCGGCGGCCTTCGCGATCATGGCCGCGGGAGATCTGATCCAGCTGGCCCGCGTCGTCCACGGTCCGCCCGACCGCGCGGCGATGATGGGGACCGAGCTGCTGCTGGCCACCGTCGTCGTGGGCACGCTGTTGCTCACCACCGGCCTGCTGCGTCATCCCGGCCGCACCGGCAGCCCGCAGGAACAGGCCCGGCTGCGGCTGGACACCGCCACCGTGCTGGCCGGTGCGGCGACGTTCGGGATCCTGGTCGTCCAGGTCCCGGCCGGCCCGACAGGGGCCGCCTGGGCCGTCCAGTTCCTCATCACGCTGCTGATCCAGCCGGTGCTCTTCCTGGTGCTGATCTTCGGGGTGCTCCGGCTGACCTTCGGCGGGATGAGCCCCTTCAGCGGGCGTGTGGGCACGCTGCTGGGGCTGGCCGCGCTGTCCCAGGCGGTCACGCAGGCCATCCCCGAGGGGGTGTACCTGACGAACGGCCACGCCAACTTCTGGGCGTTCGGGGCCAGCCTCCTCGGTCCCGGGCTGGCCGCGGTCGGCGCGCGGATGCAGGAACGCCACGGCCGGACGACACCCGCGGACCCGGCGATCCGGCCGGATCGCCCGTTCAGCCGGCTGCCGTACGCCGCGATGGCGGCGACCTGGGTGCTGGCCGCCTGCATCCTGATCGGCCAGGGGCTCGGCGCGCGCTCCGTGGCCGTCCTGGCCGGCACGATGGTCACCACCGCGCTGATCGTCTGCCGCCAGCTCCAGGCCTTCCAGCACATCAACCGGCTGCTGCGCGAACGCGACGACCTGGCGGCCCGCCTCAGCGACCTGGCGTTCCGTGACGGCCTCACCGGGCTGGCCAACCGCACGGCCTTCCTCGACACGCTGGCCCGCTGCCTGTCCGGCGGCGCCGCGGTGACGGTGCTGCTGATCGACCTGGACAAGTTCAAGCCGGTCAACGACACCTTCGGGCATGCCACCGGCGACCGGCTGCTGATCGAGGTCGCCCGGCGCCTGCGGGAGCAGGCGGGTGACAGGATCACCGTGGCCCGGCTGGGCGGCGACGAGTTCGCGATGCTCGCCACCGGCCTGACCGCCGGGGCCGTCGGCGAGCTGGCCGCCCGGGTGCGGGACGCACTGTCCGGAACTGTTCACATCGACGCGGCGAGCGTGCCGCTGAGCGGCAGCGTCGGCGTGGCCACCGGCACCGGCGCCGACCACGACGCGGACGGCCTGCTCCACGCGGCCGACATGGACATGTACGCCCAGAAGCACCACGCCGTCCGCGAGCCGGCCGCGGTCAGGCTGACAGGACCGCGGTGAGCTGCCGGGTGGTCTGCGCCTTCACCCAGGGATCGGTGGCCGCATAGGCCCGATAGGCCAGCACCCCGCCGATCAGCGATCGTCCTCTCCCCCGCGCCCAGGTCGCCTCGTCGACGGCCAGCGTCTCGCGGAAGGCGTCCCGGGCCCGGCCTTCCAGCAGGGTGAACGCCATCATCAGGTCCCGGGCCGGATCGCCACGTCCGAGGCCTCCGAAGTCGATCACGGCGCTGACCTCGCCGTCCCTGGTCAGCAGGTTCCCGGTGTGGAAGTCGCCGTGGTACCAGACCGGCGGCCGGTCCCAGGCGGGCGCGGAGACCGCCTCCCGCCAGATCGCCAGCAGCGAACGAGCGTCGAACGCGTGCGCGATGTCCGCGATCGCGGCGCGCATCTGGTCGTCGTGATCGGCGAGCGGCTGGTCCGGCTCGACGGCCGCGGGAAGGTCGGCCGACTGCAGAGCGGTCAGAAACCCGGCGAGCCGCAGCGCCGTCTCGACGGACTCCCCGAGATCCTCGTAACGGGCCACCGCACCGGCCAGCCACCGGGAGACACCCCAGGCCCACGGATAGCCGAGACCGGGTTCGCCGACGGCCACCGGCTCGGGGATCGCCAACGGCAGGCACGGCGCGAGCCGTGGCAGCAACCGCAGTTCCTTGGCCGCCTGGCGGATCGCACCATCGTGGCGGGGAAGCCGCACGGACAGCTCCGACCCGAGCCGGTAGATGACGTGGTCGGACCCGCCCGGCGAGACCCGGCGCAACGGGAGTCCGGCCCATTGCGGGAACTGGCTGTCGACCAGCCGCCGGGCCAGCCGCTCGTCCGCTTCGAAACGTTCGATCGTCACGCACCCATGACAACTGATCTTCGGTGCGGTGTCGACCCCCGGGGGGCAGCCGAGCCCGCTGAGCCCGGCTGCACCCGGCAGGGTCAGCCGCTGCGGCGGTTGCCGTACTGGCGCGGGCTCTGCACCGTACCGGAACGGATCTGGCGTTGTCCGGAAGCGCTCGGGCCGGGCTTGGCCGACGTCTTGCCCTTGGCCCGGCGGGCCGCACGGTTGGCGAAGGGCTCGGGGGTCTCCTCGGTCTCGGTGTCCGGTTCCGATCCGGGGTCCGCGGCAGGCTCGGTCATCGATGTCTCCTTGTGCTGTTCGGAACCGGACGACTCACCACCGGCCGGCGAAACGCGACTTCCGCGATGCGCTGACCGTAACGCAAGCCCGGCCGGCGTCGCGCCCGGAACCACCGGCGGCGCTCACCGGGCCGGCGCCGGTGCCGGTGCGGGGGCCGGCAGCTCGGCGGCGACCGTCCCCAGCAGCGCCAGTGCCTGCGCCGACGGACTTCCGGCCTCGGCCTGGTAGACGACGAGTTGCTGGCCCGCCGCGCCGCCGACGGTGAACGAGTCGTACGTCAACGTCAGCTCGCCGACCTCGTGGTGGTGGAAGACCTTCGCCTCGTGCGCCTTGCCCCGGACGTCGTGCCGGGCCCACAGCCGGCGGAACTCCGGGCTCTTCAGCGAGAGCTCGCCGACGAGCTCGGTGAGCCGGGCGTCGTCGAGCAGGTCACCGGCGGCGGCGCGGAGCGCGCCCAGGGTGGACCGCGCGACCTGCTCCCACCGGGGGTAGAAGGAGCGGGCGGCCGGGCTGAGGAAGACGAACCGGACGAGGTTGGGCTCGTCCTCCGCGAACACCTCGGCGAACAGGGCGCGTCCCAGCCGGTTGGCGGTCAGCACGTCCATCCGGCGGTCGATGATCAACGCGGGGGTGTGCAGCCAGCCGTCCATCAACCGCAGCAGGCTCGGCCGGACGGTCTCCCGCGGGCGCCTGAGCAGCGGGCCGCGACGGGTCCGGGCCAGCCGGTGCAGATGCGCCACCTCCTCCGGATCGAGTCCCAGGGTGCGGGCCAGCGCGTCCAGCACCTGCCCGGAGGGGTGCTGCTCGCGGCCCTGCTCCAGCCGGGTGTAGTAGTCGGTGCTCACCCCGGACAGCTGGGCGACCTCCTCGCGGCGCAGGCCCGGTGTCCGGCGCAGGCCGGACGAGATCACCCCGGCCTGTTCCGGGCTGGTCGTCTCGCGGCGGGCCCGGAGGAACCCGCCCAGCGCATTGGTGCCGTCCATGGCCCCAACATAACGCCGCGACACCTGTCGTCCGGCCGCCGTGCCTGGGTGTGACGCACCCTGCCGGACCACCGCCGGAGGCCGGAGGGTGGGACCCATGGAATCTTCAACGAAGGTCGTGCTGGTCACCGGCGCCAGCAGCGGGATCGGCGAGGCCGTCGCGCTGCGCCTGGCCGGCGAAGGACATCAGGTGCTCGCCGGTGCGCGCCGGGCGGACCGCCTCGCCGCGCTCGCGGAACACCACGACACCATTCGGGTACGCCAGCTCGACGTGACCGACCGCGCGGACGTCGCGGCGTTCGTCGACAGCGCGGTCGCCGAGTTCGGGCGGGTCGACGTGCTCGTCAACAACGCGGGCGTGATGCCGCTGTCCCGGCTCGACGCGCTGCTGGTCGACGAGTGGGACCGGATGCTCGACGTCAACGTCCGGGGCCTGCTGCACGGCATCGCGGCCGTGCTGCCGGTGTTCCGGCGCCAGGACAGCGGCCACCTGGTGACCGTCGCCTCGGTCGGGGCGCACGAGGTGGTGCCCACCTCGGCGGTGTACTCGGCGACGAAGTTCGCCGCGTGGGCGGTCACCGAGGGCCTGCGCCTGGAGGCCGACCCGAGCCTGCGGGTCACCACGATCACGCCCGGCGTCGTCGAGTCCGAGCTGGCCGAGTCGATCAGCGATCCGGTCGCCCGGGACGCGATGAAGGAGTACCGCCGCAACTCGATCCCGCCGGACGCGATCGCCCGCGCGATCTCGTTCGCCATCAGTCAGCCCGCGGACGTCGACGTCAACGAGATCATCGTCCGCCCGACCCGGCAGCGGGGCTGACATGGCCGGCCGGAACCGGCGCGGAGTTCCCGAGGCGATCACCGCCCTGTCCGCGACGATGGCCCTGGCCGCCTGCGGCACGCAGGCCGCACCGGCCGGGACGACACACCCGTACGCCGGGATGTGGGTCACCGTCGACAACCACATCCGCCAGGAGTTGCTCCCCGGCGGCCGGTACGACGAGGCGCGCGGCACCCGGGCGAGCGCCTACACCGGACGGTACGAGGTGCGCGGCGAGCACATCGACTACTGGGACGACAGCGGGTTCACCGCTGACGGCCGCTTCGACGGTGACGTGCTCCACCACGGCGGCTATCTGTTCTACCGCGAGGGCAGCGCGGCCCACCGGCGGGCCGTCGCGACACGCGGGTCCACCGGGCCGTGATCGGGCCGGCGGGCGACACTGCGGGCTGACCGGCACCGTGCGGCGGTTTCGCCACCCCGGGCGGTGGGCACCAGGTTCGCAGCAAGGCGGCGGGCCGACGGTTCACCAGGTAGGACCTCAACCGCCTACTACACACGAGTCGGAGAATTCTTCATGCGTATCGTCAAGTTGGCCGCCGGCCTCGCCGTCGGCTACGTGCTCGGCAGCCGGGCCGGGCGGGAGAAGTACGAGCAGATCGCCGCGACGGCCCGCAAGGTCAGCGCCCACCCGAATGTGGTGCAGGCGCAGGAGAAGGCGAAGAGCCTGCTCAGCAGCGACACGAGCACCGGCGGCGGCCCCAGTGCCGGCACCGGCACCAGCACCGCGACGTTCGACACGGCGGACACCGCCCGGCCGGCCTCCGTGAGCGCCGTCGGCACCGGCCCGGCACCGCGCAAGCGGACTCCGCGCGCCACCGGCTCCGACGTGACGGGCACTTCCTCGCTGTAACGCCGCGGTACCGCAGCCGCACCGCGACAGGCCTGGTCCGGGTTCTCCCCGAGCCAGGCCTGATCCTTGTCGCCGTCCATCCGGCATCCTCCTGCCCGGCGAGAAGAACCTGTGGAATGGTGGGGTCGTCCGCGCGACGGTTGACGGCGGCATCGACCGGTTTCGCTCGATAGCGCTCGGCGGATATGACGTGCGGTCCGCGGATAGCCGCCGCCACGCCGCGCTCGTTAACTTTCTGGGACCGCGGCCGCTCCTGCCGGCGCGGCGGACGGATCGGTCACCGCCGGGAGGTTGTCATGAGGATCGCCGTTGTTGGTGCCGGCTTCGCCGGCCTGAGCTCGGCGAAGGTGCTGCGGCAGTGCGGCTTCGACGTCACGGTCTTCGAGCAGGCGCCGGACGTGGGCGGGGCGTGGAGCCGCACCCGGCGGTACCCCGGACTGTGCACGCAGAACAACAAGGGCACGTACCACCTCAGTGACCTGGCGATGCCCAGGCACTACCCGCAGTGGCCCACCGGCGAGCAGGTCCAGGAGTACCTGGAGCGGTACGTGCAGCTGTTCGACCTCGGCGGGGCGTTGCGCCTGTCCACCGAGGTCGTCTCCGCGGAACTCGTGGACGGCGAGGCGGCGTGGCTGATCACCTCGCGGCCGGCCGGCACCGGCGAACCAGGGACCCCGGAGCGGTACGACCATCTCGTCGTCGCCAACGGCATCTTCTCCGATCCGCTCGTCCCGGATTACGCCGGTCGCGCCGAGTTCACCGCGGCCGGGGGCCGGGTGCTGGCCGCGAGCCGGTTCCACGACCTGGAGTCGGCCCGGGGCCACAACGTGGTCGTCGTCGGTTACGGCAAGTCGTCGTGCGACGTGGCCGTCGCCGTCAGCGAGGTCGCCGCGCGGACCAGTGTGGTCGCCCGGGAGCTGCTCTGGAAGATGCCCCGGAAGCTCGGCGGCGTGCTGAACTACAAATACCTGCTGCTCACCCGGATGGGCGAGGCGCTGTTCCGGTACATCGAGCCGAAGGGCTTCGAGCGGTTCCTGCACGGTCCCGGCAACGGCGTGCGCCAGGCCATGCTGGACAGCGTCGGGTCGATCGCGACCCGGCAGCTCAAGCTGGCCGAGCTGGGCCTGGTGCCGCGCGGCTCGTTCGAGGACATCGCCCGCAGCACCGTGAGCCTGGCGACCGACGGCTTCGTCGCAGGTGTCGCCGATGGCCGCATCACGGTGCACCGCGACCAGGTGATCAGCGAGCTGGTGACCGACGGCGGGCAGCCGGCCGCCCGCCTCGCCGACGGCACGGTGCTCCCGGCCGACCTGGTGATCTGCGGGACCGGGTTCCGCCAGCACGTGCCGTTCTTCGACGCGGCGCTGCACGCCCGCCTCGAGGACGGTGCGGGCAACTTCATGCTGTACCGCCAGATCCTTCCGCTCGACGTCCCGCACCTCAGCTTCGCCGGCTACAACTCCTCGTTCTTCAGCCCGCTCAGCGCGGAGATGGCGGCGGTGTGGACCGCCGCCCATCTGCGCGGCGGGATCACGCTGCCGCCGGCGGAGCGGATGCGCGCGGAGGTGCGGGCCCGCCTGGCCTGGATGGCGCGGCGCACCGACGGCCGGCACGCGCGGGGCACGAACGTCATCCCGTTCTCGATGCACAACATCGACGAGGTGCTCGACGACCTCGGGCTCAACCTGGGCCGTCTGACCCGGGCCCGGCAGTGGCTGTTGCCCGTCGACCCGCGTTCGTACCGGAAGGTGACATCCCGCATGATCCGGCGCACCGCCACGACGGCGAACCGGCCGGCGGCACCCGCACCCGTCGCCGGGGCACCGGACCAGCAGCCCGCGGCACAGGTATAGCGCCGGCGCCCGGCCACCGGATCAGGCTCGGCGCGGTCGCGGCAGGCTCCGGCCGCGCTCCATCACCGGATCAGGCTCAGTGCGGCCTCGACCAGCTCCGGCGCCGCGCCGGCCGGAGAACCGGCCTGGTACGGCGGTTGTGGGTCGTACTCGATCGCGAGTTGCACCGCCTGGGCGGTCCGGTCGCCGGCGGCCGCGCCGAGCAGCGACAACGCCATGTCGATCCCGGCCGACACCCCGGCTGCCGTGAGGATGTCGCCGTCGCGGACGATCCGCTCGCCGACGGGGACGGCGCCGACGCCGGCGAGCCGGTCCAGCAGGCCCCAGTGGGTGGTGGCCCGCCGGCCGGTGAGCAGACCGGCCGCGCCCAGCAGGAACGAGCCGCTGCACACCGACGTGGTCCACCGGGCGTGCCGGTGCGCCGTGGCGATCCAGTCGAGCAGCGCCCGGTCGGCGAGCGCGTCCGTGGTGCCGGGGCCGCCGGGCACCACCAGCACGTCGGGATCCGGCAGGTCCCGGAAGGCGACGGCAGCGCTGATCGTGAAGCTGCCGGCGTCGTCGGTCACCGGCCCCGGCTCGGCGGCGACGAAGCTGACCCGCCAGCCCGGGGCGAAGGCGAAGACGGTGTACGGCCCGATCGCGTCCAGGGCGGTGAACCGGGGGTACAGCGCGATGGCGACGTGCATGAGATCTCCTGTCGTCGAGGCGTGGTGAAGCCGGGCTCATCGAGGCGCGGTGAAGCGCCGCCGGTATTCGCCGGGAGCGACCCGCCACAGTCGCTGGAACGTGCGGAACAGCGTCTCCGGCGTGCCGATGCCGGTCTCCCGGGCGATCCGGTCGAGCGGATGGTCGGTGGTCTCCAGCAGGCGGCGGGCGGCCTCGGCCCGGCTGCGCTCGACGTACCGGCCGGGCGGCATCCCGGTCCGCTCGGCGAAGACCCGGGCGAAGTGGCGTTCGCTGAGCCCGGCGCGCCGGGCCAGCGCCGGGACGCTCAGGTCGGCCCCGGGGTTGCCGTCGATGTAGGCGTGCAGCGCGCGCATCGGCTCGTCCGGGGCCGCCGCGGCCGCCCGCATCGGCGCGCTGAACTGGCTCTGGCCGCCCGGCCGGTGCAGATAGACCACGAGGCCACGGGCCACGTCGCGGGCCAGGTGGGCGCCGTGGTCGTCGGCGACCAGGGCCAGCGCCAGATCGATGCCGGCGGTCACCCCGGCGGAGGTCCACACCGGCCCGTCACGCTGATAGATGCGGTCCGCGTCGACGGTGACGTCGGGGTGGCGGTCGGCGAGCTCGCCGGCGGCCAGCCAGTGCGTGGTGGCCCGGCGCCCGGTCAGCAGGCCGGCCTCGGCGAGCAGCAACGCCCCGGTGCACACCGACGCGGTGCGCCGGGCGAGGGCCGACAACCGGCCGAGCTGCCCGATCAGGGTCCGGTCGGGCAGGTGCCTGCGCACGGACAGCCCACCGACGACGATCAGCGTGTCGATGTCGCCGGTGACGTCCGCCAGCGCCGTCCGCGCGTCGACGCCGATGCCGGTGTTCGCGGTGACCGGGCCGGTCCGGGCGGCGGCGACCTCGATGCGGTACCCGTCCGGCCGGGCCAGCAGCGTGGCGGTCGCGAACACGTCGGCGGGGCCGGCCAGGTCGAGCAGCTGGAATCCGTCGAAGGCCACGAAAACGATCCGGCGTTGCATGGATTCATCGTGGTCGTCCGGCGCGGCAGGCAGCAATGCCGCAGGTATTACGGATTCAGCCATGCCCTGGCCTCGGGTGGCCTCCGGCCATGCTGGACGACGACTGGCGGCCGGGTGCGCATCCGGGCGTCACAGCGCCGGGAAGGCCGCCCCGTCGTTGAGCTGCTTCACGAGGGTGAGAACGGCGTCCCGCCCGCCGTTGGCGTCCAGCCATCGCTGGACCCGGCACGCCGCCTTCGCGTACACCTGCTGGTCGGCGCCGGCGGCCTTGAGCCAGGCGAGCAGCGTCTCCGGCAGGGGGCCGTCGAACGGAACCCGGCACCGGTCGCCGAGATACCGCGGGTCGTCGGAGACGACGACAGCGAGCCCCTCGTCGAACCACTGCGGAACCTCGCCGTCCAGCCGCTCGTGCAGCTCGACGTGCGCCATCTCGTGCGAGGCGATCACTGTGTCGAGCCCGCGCGGGGACAGCATGACGGCACGGTTGAGAACGGCGACGCCTTTCTCGCCCCCGCCGCCGATCCGGTCGTAGCACGCTTCGGTGAAGCAGGCGATCACCCGCGGTGCGGACTCACGGCCGCCGTAGAACTCCTCGACGCGCCGGCCGGCGTCGGCCGCCAGGGCAACGAGCTGATCTTTCTGTACGGCCGTGAGGCCCCGTTCGCTGTAGACACCCTCGCTCACCCGCGTGAGCCGGTAGCAGCCGGGACAGGCCGTCGCCGCGACGGCCGGATAGGCCAGGGCCAGCGCGCCGACCGCCAGCAGCACCACGAGGATGCCACCGGCGGCCCAGCGCAGAGGTTTCCGCATCCGGCGATCGTAGAGTGCCGGGAGCTCCCGCGGGTGCTGGTGAAGGTGGGGCCGGCGCTCAGAGGCCCCACCCGTACCGGACCCGGTCGTGGCCGGAGGGGTTGCGGACAGTCAGGTTGAGGCTGGTCCCGCTGCCGCTGAGGGCGAACATCGAGTACCAGTCGTACCCGGAGCTGCCGGTGGGTTTGCCCCCGGCAGCCGGCCAGTAGGTGCCGCCCATCTGGTTGTCCCGCATGACCTGGGTGACGGCGCGGAGATGGCGGACGAAGTTGTCGGTGCTGTTGGCGTCGGCGTAGTTGAGCCCGTTGTCCATGGGTGAGCCGAACTCGGTCACGACGGCGCGGGAGGCGCAGTTGCCCAGGCGGGTCCGGATGTGACTGCGGAACGCGTCGTAGGTCATCGCGCTGTACATGAAGGCGTAGTGGTGGAAGGAGAGCAGCGTGCCGCTGAAGCGGCTGTCGTTGCACACGTCGCGCAGGTCCTGGCTGTAACCGGTGCCGCCGATCAGGGTCCGGGCGGGCACGGCCGAGTAGTGATAACTGAGCCAGGCGGCGGCGACGTTGCGCCACTCCGCCGAGGTGTAGCCGTGCGGCTCGTTCATCGGCTCGAAGTACACGTTGGTGTTCGCGCCGTACGTGCTGGTCACCCGGGACCACATGGTGTTCCAGGCGGCGACGTTCGTGACCCTGCCGCCGGAGGCCGCGCCGTCCTCCCAGTAAGCCAGGATGACCTTGAAGCCGCGCCCGGTGGCGGCGTCGATGGCGCCCCGGTACGCGTTCCACCACGTGGTGCCCACCGTGTGGGTGTTGATCGGCAGCCGGACGGTGTTGACGCCCATCGCGGCCATGTCGTCGTAGAGGGCGTTGGCCTTGGCCCGCACGGTCGCGTTGCTGTCGGACGAGCTCAGGCCCTGCACGACGAGCGGGCCGGTGCTGAAGTTGTCACCCAGCACCGCCCAGTTCATTCCCCGGAACTGCCGGGTGGCAGCGGTGGCGGGTGCGGCGGCGACAACGACGCCACCCAGTGCTGTCAGCGTGGCCAGCAGGGCCGTCCCCCACCGGCGGCTCCACGATGTGGTCCGTTTCATGGAAGGCTCCATTCCTCGGTCGAGTGCCGGTGGTCAGCGGACGTGGATGTCGGGTCGCGGCGGGGTGGACATGCCGTCGCCGAGGAAGAAGCTCGGGTGCGGCGGCTGGTTGTAGGCGGTGTTCTGCCAGGCGACGGCCACCCGGTACTGAGGGTCGTGCAGCAGGGTGTAGATGCGGGTGCTGGTCGGGTTCGGGGTGCTGTAGACGCGCAGGGCGGCGTTGTCGTCGCGGGGCAGCACGATCTCCTCGCGCCAGTCGCCGAACAGGTCCCCGGACAGCGACGGGGTGGATTTGGTGCCGTTGATCGAGTGCGCGCCGGAGGCGGTGAGCAGGCGCGTGTCGCCGCCGGTGCCGTACTTGTCGACGTGGTTGCCGTCCAGCAGCTCGCGGACCGGGTCGGCGTCCCACCAGGCGAGGAAGTTGTAGCTGCCGGGGTTGCGGCCGACGCTGCTGCCGGCGGCGTTGAACAGGTTGGTCAGGCCGGTGCCACCGCCCCAGAACTCGGCGCCGGGGTTGCCGGCGTAGATGTCGCCGGCCACGCCGCGGGCCGGACCCTCACAGTTGCAGGTGTTGTTCTTCTGCATGATCACGGCGCCGGTCGAGGCGTCGCGCAGGGTGGCCGCGGCGCCGGAGCTCTGTTCGTGGATCTGCCAGATCTCCTTGCCGGTGCGGCCGGGCACGAAGTCACTGACGTGCAGGGCGTCGCCGTGGGCGTAGAAGTTGGTGGTGTAGCGGCCGGTGCCGTTGGCGTTGATCGTCATGCCGCCGTAGATGATCTCGTCGGTGCCGTTGCCGTCGACGTCGGCGACGGACAGCGAGTGGGCGCCCCGGCCGGTCCACTGGCTGCCGGCGCTGCTGGAGTCGAACTTCCACCGCATGGTGAGCTGCCCGTTGCGGAAGTCCCACGCCGCGAGGGTGCTCTTGGCGTAGTAGCCGCGGCCCATGATCAGGCTGGGTCGCTGCCCGTCGAGGTACGCGGTGCCGGCCAGGAACCGGTCGCCGCGGTTGCCGTAGTTGTCGCCCCAGTCGCTGATGTTGCCGCGCGCCGGCTGGAAGTTCACGGTGGACAGCACCGCGCCGGTGAGCCCGCTGAACATGGTCAGATATTCGGGGCCGGTCAGGATGTAGCCGTCGGCGTTGCGGTGGTTGGCGCCGGCGTTGCCGATGACCTGCCCGGTGCCCGAGACGGTGCCGTCGCCGGTCTTGACCGCGAGCTCGGCCCGGCCGTCACCGTCGTAGTCGTACACCTGGAACTGGGTGTAATGGGCGCCGGCCCGGATGTTGCGGCCGAGGTCGATACGCCACAGCCGCTGGCCGTTGACCCGGTAGGCGTCGATGTAGACGTTGCTGGTGACGCCGGACTGGGAGTTGTCCTTCTGGTCGCTCGGGTCCCACTTGAGGAACAGCTCGTACTGGCCGTCGCCGTCAGCATCGCCGACACTGGCGTCGCCGGCGGTGTAGTTGCTGCCCGGCCGGGAGATCGGCACGTCGAGGAAGTTGCCGCCACCGAACCGCAGCGAGGACTCGGACGCCGCCTGTTCCGCACCGTTCACCACGGCACGAACGGTGTAGGAGGCGTCAGCCGGAGCGCCGGCGTCCAGGAAGTTGGTCGAGTTGGTGATCGGCGCGGAGTTCACCCTGGTCGAGCCGCGGTAGACGTTGAACCCGGTGGTCGCGGCCTCATATCCGAACAGCCGCCACGACACCAGGTTGGCCGACCCGGACCGCACGCTGATCAGCCCACGGTTCAGGTCCTCCATCTGCCGTCCGGAGCTGGACGGCGGCTGGCTCGTGGGCGGCGCAGACGAGGGCGGTGCCGAGGAGGGCGGCGGCGCGCTCGTCGTGGGCCCACCGGTCGGCGGGACGGACCCCGTGCAGGGCGTGCCGTTGAGGACGAAGGCGCCGGGGATCGGGTTGCTGCCGGTCCAGGAGCCGTTGAACCCGAAGGTGGCGGTCGCGTTGGTGGCGATGCCGCCGTTGTGGCTCACATTGGTAGCGGTGACCTGCGCGCCGCTCTGGGTGACCTGGGCGTTCCAGGCCTGGGTGACCGTCTGCCCAGCGGTGTACGACCAGGTCAGCGTCCACCCGGCGATGGGGTCGCCGAGGTTGGTGACGGTGACGCCGGCGCCGAAGCCGCCCTGCCACTGATTGCTGATCGTGTAGTCGACGCGGCACCCGGCGGCGGCCGAGGCCACCGTCGCCGTGATGACGCCCGCACCGGTGACCGCCAGCGCGGCTCCGGCGGCGAACAGTGTCGCACCTTGTCTGCGAGAGAACATGTGGAGACTCCAAACCTGGGGATGGCGGGATCCGGGGGCTTCGGGGAAAGCCCGGGATCGTGCGGTGTCGTCACTCCTTGACGGAACCGATCAGGACTCCTTTCGCGAAGTGCTTCTGCAGGAACGGATAGACGAGCAGGATCGGCAGGGTGGCGATCACGACGACCGCGAACCGCACGCCCTGTTCCGGGAAGGCGGTCCCGGCCAGCGTGTCGAGCACGTTCGCCGAGTCCGCGTTCGGTGCGGTGAGCTGCCGGACCAGCACCTGCAACGTCCACTTGTCGCTGTCGGAGATGTAGAGCAGCGGCGACATGTAGTCGTTCCAGATGCCGACCGCGTAGAACAGCGAGAACGTGGCGATGATCGGCTTGGACAGCGGCAGCACGATGCGCAGGAACACGTCGAGGTCGTTGGCGCCGTCGATGCGGGCCGCCTCCTCCAGGGCTTCCGGCAGCGCCTGGAAGAACGTCTTCACGATGATCAGATAGAACGGGTTGATCGCCAGCGGCAGGATCAGCGCCCAGTACGAGTCGAGCAGCCCGAGGTCGCGCACCACCAGGTAGGTGGGGATCATGCCGCCGCTGAACACCAGCGTGAAGATCACCAGGTTGAGGACGAGCGTGCGGCCCGGCAGGCGGCCCTTCGACAGCGGGTACGCCATCGTGAGCGTCAGCGTGACCTGGACCAGCGTGCCGACGGCCGTCACCGCGACGGTGGTGAGCAGGGCGCGGACGAAGGTGTCGGTGCCGAAGACGAAGTCGTACGTGGTCGTGACGACCTTCTCCGGCCACAGGAAGAACGGCCGGGAGGCGATCTCGGCCTCGCCGGCGAACGAGCCGGCGAGCACGTACAGCAGCGGCAACACGGTCACTGCGGCGAGGCCGAGCAGGAACACGACGTTGAGAACGTCGAAGAGCCGGCTGCCCCGGGTGTCGTGGTGGCGGACTCTGCGGTCGACTGTCATGGTCGCTGGGCCTCCTCAGTACAGTCCGCGTTCGCCGAGGCGCTTGGCCAGCCAGTTCGAGCCGAAGATCAGGACCACGCCGATCAGGCCCTTGAACAGGCCCACCGCGGTGGAATAACTGAAGCTGCCCTGGGTGATGCCAACGAGGTACACGTAGGTGTCGAAGACCTCCGCCACCGAGCGGTTCAGCGACGTCGTCATCAGCCAGATCTGCTCGAAGCCGGTGTCCATCAGGTTGCCCGAGGCGAGGATGGCCATGACGACGATCGCCGGGCGGATCGCCGGCAGCGTGATGTGCCAGAACTGGCGCCACCGCCCGGCGCCGTCCACCCGTGCCGCCTCGTACAGCTGGGTGTCCACGGTCGCCAGCGCGGCCAGGTAGATGATCGTGCCCCAGCCGGTCAGCTTCCACAGCTGCTGGATCACGATGATCGGCCGGAACCAGGCCTCCTGCGCGACGTAGTCGAGCTTGCGGCCGCCCACCACCTGATGGATCACGTCGGCCAGCACCCCGTAGTCGACGGAGAGCAGCAGATAGGTCAGCGAGGCCACGATCGTCCAGGACAGGAAGTACGGGATGTAGATCATCGACTGCACCGCTCGTTTGACGATGCTGTTCCGGAGTTCGTTGAGCAGCAACGCCACCACGATCGGCGCCGGGAAGACGAAGACCAGCACGAGCAGCGCCAGAACCCCCGTGTTGATCATCAGCCGGGCGAAGTCGGGGCCGGTGAACAGCGCCTCGAAGTGCTTGAGGCCCACCCAGGGGCTGTCCGCGTACCCGAGGAAGGGCAGGTAGTCCTGGAACGCGATGGTCAGGCCGTACATCGGCAGGTATTTGAAGATCAGGAAGTACGCCAGGCCCGGCAGCAGCATCAGATAGAGCCACCGGTGACGCCAGAACCGGGCCGCGCGGGCGGCGGGCCGTACCGGCGGACCGGTTCGGGGCGTCTCCGGAGCCTTGCCGGGAGCGAGATCAGTGGCCATCGGGCGCGCTACTTGGCCAGTTCGTTGATCTCTTGCACGATCGCGGTGCCGCCGCCGTCGTACCATCGCTGGATCTCGGCCCGCAGCTGGTCCTCGGTGATCGTGCCGGACAGGTACTTGACGCGGGCGTCCGGGATGATCGGATCGAGCGTGGCGCCCTTCGCGACCTGGGTCGGGGCGAGCATCCCCTGCGCCGGGTTGTGCACCGCGGTCCGCAGGTCCTCCTCCATCAGCGGGGTGAAGCGCTCGAGCAGCCGGCGCTTCGGCTCCTCGGCCGGCTTCCACGGATACGTCTCCACCCCGAGACTGCGCCGGGTGCCCAGCTGCACGAAGGCGTTCTGCACGTCGTTCTGGACCATCTTCACGGCCGGGTCGTCCTGGTTGACCGGGACCGCGTACTCACCCTGCAGTTCGTAGTTGCGTCCGGCGATGCCGTTGGTCAGCAGCGCCGTGCCCTCCGGGGACTGGAGCTTGTCCAGCACCTGGAGCAGCTGGTCCAGCTGTTCCTCGGTGCGGATGCGCTGCTTCGAGATCGCCAGCGAGTCGCGGTACCCGGTGAACGGCGCGGAGAACTTCCGGCCGTCGGCCCGCTTCAGGTTGCCGACGATCGTCACCTTGTCGGCGTCCTTCGGGTCCTTCTCCTTGAACAGGTCGAACAGCTGGGTGGAGCGCAGGTTGACGTCGATGATGATGCCGCCCTTGCCCTGGACGAACGGATCCATCCAGTTGGCCGTGTCCAGCGTCGCGAAGTCGGGATTGACCAGGCCCTCGTCGATCCACTTCTTCAGCTCACGGTTGGCCGTGCGGAACTCCTCGGTGTCGAACCCGGGCACCAGCTTGCCGCCGCGGTCGCCCCAGCCGTTGGGCGCGCCGAACCACGTCTCGAACACGTCGTACGGGCTGGAGCTCGCGTAGGCGGCGGTCCACTTCGGAATGATCAGGCCGTACGTGTCCTTCTTGCCGTTGCCGTCCGGGTCCTGCTCGGTGAACGCCTTGGCGACCCGGTAGAGGTCGGGCACCGACTCCGGCTCGGGCAGGCCCACCTTCGCCAGCCAGTCCTTGCGGATCGAGACGGCGGAGCGCAGCAGTGGACGTACCCGGTAGATGCTCAGGGTCTTGCCGTTGACCTCGACGTTGCGGGCGGTCTGCGGATCGGCCGGCCGCAGATGCGGATATCTGTCGAGCTTGCCGGTCAGATCCCAGAAGGCGCCGGCCTCGGCGGTCCGCACGAAGGCCGGCGCCTTCTCGTTGACGACCATGACGTCCGGGATGTCGTTGGACCCGAGCGTCACGTTGACCTTGTCGGGGTAGTCGGCGTTCGGCACCCATGTGACGGCGAGCTTCTTGCCGATCAGCGTCTCGACGGCCTTGTGGATCTCACCGTTCGGATCGGGGGCGGTGCCGAACAACGGCGCCATCACGGTGATCGTGTCGAGTGAGGCCGTCGTGTCGTCGTCACCGCAGGCGGTGAGGGCGAGGGCCGCGGTGAGCGAGAGCGCGCCGGCCAGCAGCCGGCGGCGTGCGGTGTTCGTCGTCATCGGTTCCGTTCCGCTCGTAGACGCGCCTCGTTCTCGGCGAACAGGCGCAGGCAAAGCCAGGTGTTCAGCTGGATCCAGCCGCCGGCCGCGACGGCCGGCAGAAGGAACGGGAACGCCACGCAGGCGTACGCGGCCGCGGTCATCACGAACACCAGCAGGACGGACGCCGCCGGCCGGGTGAGGGCGAACAACGAGGCCTTGGAAAAGCAAGCGGCGGTACGCACGTCGTAGTGCACCGCCATCGGCAGCAGATAGGCCGTCACCACCGCGGTGGCCGCCAGGGCGGCGAGGGTGACCAGCGCAGGCACCCTGGCGGCATCGCCCATCGCGGCGAACCACACATAGTTCGTCACCAGGAAAGCGCTTGCCCCGACGGGCGGCAGAACGAGCGCGGTGCCCCGGAGGAAGTTCCGCCGGCAGGAGACGACGAACGCGGGCCACATTCGAAACGTTTCATCCATGGCGTGCCTGCGGGCCAGATCGTACGCGGCGAAGGTGGCCGGGCCGATGCCCAGCAGACCGAGACCGGCAACCGTGAACAGCCACCAGAGCAGGTTCAGCTTCGCCGCCCAGAGCACCTCGTCAGCGGCCTCGTACAGCCTGATCACCAGAGGCTGCGCGGGCCTGATGGCCGGCCTGCCGAGAAGGCCCTGCACAGCATGCCCTCGCATGACCATCCCCTCCGCGATCGGCGCACACCGCCCAACCACTATGGGAACGCTCCCAGCTGGTGGGTTGTCAGACAGTGTTGCGATTCAATCGAAGGATGTCAATCGGTGTTCGCTGATGTGCGGTTGCCGGGACCCGGTCGGCGCTCAGGAGGCTTCTTCCCGGCGCGACCCGATCACGAAGGCCATCCGCACGATGGTGCCGGCCTCGCCGGCCATGGCGGTCACCTCGTCACACAGGCGCTCGACGATCGGGAGTCCGCGCCCGCCCACCGCGTCCCGGGCCGGCATGGCGCGGCCGAAGGCACGCATCGGCCCGCTGTCGACGACGTCGCAGAACAACCGGCCGTCATCCGCCCAGATCCGCACCTCGCCACCGCCGGCGGTGTGCTGCAGGGTGTTGGTGACCAGCTCGCTGACACACAGGGTGAGACAGCCGGCCCGTTCCGGATCCAGTCCCAGCCGCAGGGCGCGCAGGTGCACGAACGCGCGGACAGTCGGCAGATCGGCGACAGCACTGTAGGCGAAGGTGTCGCCGCGGCGCAGTGCGGGATGCGGTTCGCTCATCATGAGGCTTCTGGTGCGGGGGTACGTGAACCGTCTGTTCCGGTGGGTGGCCGCAGCAGCTCGATGACGCCGGTGATCTCCAGGATCGTCGCGACGGTGCCGGTGGCGTTGACCACGTGCAGGGCGCCGGCCCGGCCGCGCGCGGCCTGGTGCGCGGACACCAGCGCGTGCAGCCCGCTGGAATCCAGGAACCGCACGTCCGCGAGATCGACGACGACCAGCGGGACGGCCTCCACCGCGGCCCGCAGAGTTGCCGTCATCTCGTCGCGACTGCGCAGGTCGCAATCGCCGGCCACGGACAGGATGATCTTCTCCTGATCCGCGGTGGTCCGTACCTGGAAATCCGACATGACGGGCCGCGCGGCTCCCTTCCCGGGAGTGAGATGAGAACGCCAGTGAATCGTCGTCAGCATCATGGGCGTGCGGCGTTGCTGTCAACCGCGCGGCCGGGCTGGTCGGACGGGGTGGCGGCAGCCGCCTCCGCGACGTGCGCCTGCGTGAACCGGACGCACAGGACCACGGTGTCGTCGTCGAGCGGCTCATCACCGGCCATGTGCCGCAAGAGGTGGTCGCACAACGCCTCGGCGTCCGGCAGGCCCGAGGTCGCCGCCGCGTCGGCGAGCCGCCGCAGGCGGTCCGCGACGTGCTCACCGTGACGCTCGATGAGGCCGTCGGTGTACCAGACCAGGACGGCCGACTCGGGCATGACCCGGGTGCTCTGCCGGCGGCCGGCCCGGCCGACCCCGAGCGGCAACGACCGGCCCTCCCACAGGAACTCCGCACCGGCGTCGGTGACCAGCAGCGGCGGCATGTGCCCCGCGCACGCGTAGCGCAGCAGCCGGGAAGCGGGATCGTAGTCGGCGAACCCGACGGTGGTCATCGCCGCGTCGGCGATGAGCATGCTGGCCCGGTCCAGATCCTCGAGCACCTCGGCGGGTCCGGCCCCGGTCTGTGCGACGATCCGCACCGCTGACTGCAGCCGCGCCATCGCGGCGGCCGCGGCCAGGTGATGCCCCACCACGTCGCCGACGGCCAGCCCGACCCGGCCGCCCGGCAGCGGGAACACGTCGTACCAGTCGCCGCCGACCTGATGGGCCACGTCGGCCGGGCGATAGACGGCGCCGACCCGGATTCCCGGCAGGCCGTCGGACAGCACCGGCAACAGCGCCCGCTGCAGCTGCTGGGCGGCGTCCAGCTCCCGCTCGTAGTGCTGCGCCCGGCGCAGGGCCTGCCCGGTGAGACTGGCCAGCGCACCGGCGAAGGCCAGGACGTCGGCGTCCACGCCGTGCTCCCGATGGAAGCTGAACGACAACGAGCCCAGCGGGGTCCCGTCCTCCGCACGGACCGGGACGCAGACACTGCTGTGGATGTCGAGCGCCCGGTACGCCTGCGCCAGGTGCGGGTAGGCCGCCGCGACGTCGTCCCAGCTCTGATGGACCACCGGCCGCCCGGTGCGGATCGCGTCGGTGTGCGGGGTGGCGTCGTCCAGCCGCATCCGCTGATAACGCTCGGCCAGGTCGGCGGGCCGCGGCGTGGCCCACATGACGATCGTGTCGTCGTCGGGACCGATGATCCCGACACTGCCGTGATCGGCGAGCAGGCCGATGCCCTCCCGCACGATGGCCTCGGCGATCGCGTCCGAGGTGCCGGCCTTCGCCAGATCCGTCGTCAGCACCTGCAGCGCGTGCAGCCGCAACCGGGCGGCCCGCTCGATCGAGGTGTCCCGCCGGGCACGGTCCCGTTCGGCCGCGCCGACCGCGAGGAACCAGGCGCCCAGAATCGTGGTGGCCAGGAACACCTGCAGGGTCAGCGTCTTCACCTGGTCGGAGGAGTCCAGCGCCGCCCACGGGCCGTGGCCGGTGGCGGTCATCAGGTTCGCCGCCACCGTGGTCGCCATCCCGGCGCTCAGCGTGACCATCAGCGGCTGGCTGAACGCCAGCAGGAACAGCACCGGGATCGGCAGATAGAACAGCGGCACGTCGTGCGGCCAGAACCCGATCACCGTCGCGGCCGCCGCCGCCCCGGCGCCCAGCACCCAGCGGTCCCAGCGTGGCCGTTGCCCGCGGCTGTAATACCAGGTCAGCACGCACCCGGCCACGGTCAGCACACCCGTGGCGTCGCCCGCCCAGAACGACAGGAACGACTGGGGCCACGAGTGGCCGGGCCCGGCCGCGAGCGTCGTGGCGCCGATCAGGGCGCCGACCACCGGGGCGGCGCCGACACAACAGCCCAGGAACGTCACCAGGGTCCGGCGCTGCAGCAGGTTGACGTCGCCGGTCACGTACCGGCGCAGCAGCAGGGCCCCGACCAGGGGCTCCGCCGTGTTGGCCAGCGCGAAGCCCCACACCCACCGCGGCGACAAGCCGTTGGACACGTCCACCACGATCTCGGTGACCGCCACCGCCGCCAGGATCCACGGCCACCGCCGGCGCGGGTTCAGCACCAGAGCCGACAGGGTGACACCGGCCGGGAGGAACAGCACCACGATCGACGGCGCCCCGAAGCCGAGGAAGGCCAGCGACGCGCCCGCCGCGTAGGCGAGCATCACCACGCCCAGGACCAGCCACAGCGGCCACGGGCGCACCGACGAGGCGCGACCGGCTGTGCCGGTCGTGTCGTCGAGCACGGTCGCAGACATCGGGGCTCCACGGCTGGGCGTGATGGTGCGGCTCACGCTACGGCAGACCGGGCACACCGGGAATCACCTGCCCCCACGCCGCGGTTCTCCCTCGCCTGTCGGCCCGGAACCCGCTCACAGAGTCCTGTCCCGTGTTTGGCTCACAAGGCTCCACCGCTGCAGCGAGACCCGCGAACGGCGCATCCCCGGCGCCGGACTCGGCCTGGCGATCAGCCGGGCGATCATCGAACGCCACCACGGCAGCATTCAGTACATTCCCGGCGAAATACCGGGCACCCGGATCAGTGTCCGCCTGCCCGCCGTCCGGTCCTGACCTCTCCCGGGGGACGCGCGTCCTTTGTGGATCGGTCTATGCTGGCGCCGAATCATCGGATGCCCGGAGTCACAGTCGACCGGGAGTCATGGGATGCCGGAGGAAACACGCGTGCCGAACGACGAGCAGCAGCACCCGACGCTGGACACCTCCGTCCCGCAGACCGCACGGATCTGGAACTATCTGCTGGGCGGCAAGGACAACTTCGCCGCGGACCGGGAAGTCGGCGACCAGATCCTCGTCGGCCAGCCGGCGCTCGCCGAGAACGCCCGCCTCAGCCGGGCCTTCCTCGTGCGCGCCGTGCGCTACCTGGCCGGTGAGGCCGGCGTGCGCCAGTTCCTCGACGTCGGGACCGGCCTGCCCACCGCCAACAACACCCACGAAGTGGCCCAGTCCGTGGCCCCCGAGAGCCGCATCGTCTACGTCGACAACGACCCGCTCGTCCTCACACACGCGCGCGCGCTGCTCACCAGCCACCCCTCGGGCGCCACCGACTACATCGACGCCGACATGCACGACATGGACCTGGTGCTGCGCGAGGCCGGCCGCACGCTCGACTTCTCCCAGCCGGTGGCGGTCCTGTTCATGGGCGTCCTCGGCCACGTCGAGGACGACGCCGTCGCGCGGGCCATGGTGCGCAAGGCCATCGACGCCGTGCCGTCCGGCAGCTATCTGGCCCTCTACGACGGGACGGACATCTCCCCCGAGGTCGTCGAGGCGGCGCGCATCTGGAACGAGTCCGCGGCCCTGCCGTACCACCTGCGCAGCCCGGAACGCCTGGGACAGCTCCTTGAGGGTCTCGAACTGGTCGACCCTGGAGTGGTGTCGGTGACCCGGTGGCGGCCGGATTCGGAGGAGCGGGAGATCGATCAGTATTGTGCGGTCGCTCGCAAGCCGTGAACGGTGCCCGGTGTCCCTGACGGGACCGCTTCGCCTGCGATCTTTGCCTCCGGCGGGAATTCCCCCACCACCTGAGGGCGCTGAGCCGGCGCTGGCGCATGGTCCCGGCCGAAGGATCATGCGTGGTCCCGCACCGACAGGGCGGCGCGGCCGCCGGCACCGATGAGGCACGCGGACCGGCGCTCTTCACCGAGAATGCTCGATGTGTCCTCACTGAATCTGCGTCACTCGGTCCGCGCGATCATCCTCACCGACGACGAGCGTGTCCTGCTCTGCAGGCATCTCCTCGCCGATCCGCCCGGAACAGCGGTGTGGGCGCCACCGGGCGGTGGGATCGAGACGGGCGAGACGCCTCTGGCAGCGCTTCGCCGGGAACTGCGCGAGGAAGTGGGGCTCGCCCTCGACGCCGAGCCACCCCACGTGTGGCACCGGACGGTGATCGCCCCTGGCCATGTGCCGGGACACGACGGGGCGATCAACGACTACTTTCTGGTACGGACCTCGGCGTTCCCGCCGCGGGGCACGATGTCCGCCGAGGAGCTCGCCGAGGAGAACATCGCCGAGCTGCGGTGGTGGCCGGTGCGGGAGATCGCCGGCTATCGCGGCCCCGACCTGTTCGGGCCGCGCGGCCTCGCCACACTGCTCGCATCGCTGATCGCTGACGGCGTTCCGGCGGAACCGATCCCGCTCACCTGGTGAGCCCGCCCGCTCGGCGGCCGCGCCCATCGAATCTTCTGGGTCGCTGCCTGAGGACGAGCCGGCGCGAACGACCGGATCGTTGGGGGGCCGACGCGGCCGCCCGGCGCTGCCCAGACCAGAGGCCGGTCCGGCACGGCCTCGCCGCGCCCCGAGTCGTTGGTGACGGTCAGTGGCACCAGTTCGGGCCCGGCGGCGCTCGCGGTGGGGGCCACCGCCGCGACACCTGCGACAGCGACGGCCGCCACGGCGGCTCGGAGCAGGGATCCGCGGTTCAGGCGCACATGCACTCCACGGTGCGGCCCCCTGGTGGCACGGGCCTGGCGAGCCGGGGTCCCGCGCCGGCCGGGCGCTTCGGAGGCGGACAGGGAAGGGGGATGCGCCCGACCGTGACGCTCCGGTCGAGGGCGAGCTCACTCAGCGTCGCGAGGGGCTGCTGCCGCCGGTACCGTCGATTAGGGTCGGCGGCATGAAACCAGCACTTGATGCCAGTGCCTTCGACTCGCTGCGTCTCGACGCTGTGCCGGACCAGGAGGCGCTGCGCCGGGTCTACGAGCATCCCACCGAGGCGGCCGTGCGGAAGCAGATGACCGACCTCACCGAGGAGGCCCGCCGGCTGATCGCGTGCGCGTCGCTGGTCCTGATCGCCAGCGTGGACGACCGCGGCAACTGTGACGTCACCCCGCGCGGCGGCCCCGCCGGGTTCGTCTCGATCCTGGACGCGCGGACCGTGGCGATCCCGGACGCGACCGGCAACAAGCGTCTGGACACTCTGCAGAACGTCATCGCCACCGGGCGGGCCGGGCTGCTGTTCGTCATCCCGGGACGCGCCACGACGCTCCGGGCGAACGGCCGGGCCTGCGTCTCCACCCGCCCCGAGCTGCTGTCCCAGCTGACCGCCGTGGGCAAGCCGCCGGCCAGCGCGCTGGTGGTGGGCATCGAGGAGGTCTACCCGCACTGCCCGAAGGCGCTGCTGCGCGGCGGGGTCTGGAAGCCGGAGCAGTGGCTGCCGGCCGACGCCCAGCCCACCTCCGCCGAGGTGACACTGGCCCAGCTGCGGATGCCCGGCCTGACGATCGCCGACATCGAGCAGCGGGAGGCGGACGCGCTGAAGTACCGGTACGAGTAACGGGCGCCTGTCAGCCCCGGACCACGCGGGCGAGCTCGTGCACGCCGTCGCGGATCCGGGCCTCGGACATCTGCGCGTACCCGAGGATCAGGGTGGCCGGATGATCCCGGCCGGACCGGTAGTCGGCCAGGGTACCGAGCCCGATCCCGGCCGCTTCGGCGGCCGCACGGATGGCGGCCTCGTCACCGGGCAGCTCGACGGTGACGTGCAGCCCGGCCGCGATGCCGCGCACCCGGGCGGCGGGCAGCTCGGCGGCCAGCGCCGCGATCATCACGTCCCGGCGGGCGCGGTAGCGCAGCCGCATCCGGCGCAGATGCCGGTCCAGGTCGCCGCGGTCCAGGAAGCGGGCGAACGCCAGCTGTTCGATCCGGGCGGTGCCCTGGTCCGACAGCATCCGCTCGTGCCGGATGCCCGCGGCCAGCGCGGGTGGCACGACAGTCCAGCCGAGGCGCAGGGCCGGCGCGAGGACCTTGCTGGCCGTTCCGGCGTACACCACACGGTCGGGGTCCAGGCCTTGCAGCGCGCCCACCGCCGGCCGGTCGTAGCGGTACTCGGCGTCGTAGTCGTCCTCGATCGCCACCGCGTCGTGCTGCCGGAGCCAGGCGATCAGCGAGGCACGGCGCTCCGGCGCGAGCACCACGCCGGTGGGGTGCTGATGGGCCGGGGTCAGCACCACCGCCTGCACGTCCGCGGCGTCCAGCAGATCCACCCGAAGACCACGATCATCAACGGGTACGCGCACCGGCTCCAGCCCGGCCCGGGCCGCGATGTGGTCCTCCTCCCCGCTGCTCGGGTCCTCCAGCGCGATCCGCCGGGCGCCGCGGGCGGCCAGGGCCCGGCAGACCAGCCCCAGGCCCGGCAGGTAGCCGTTGGTCACGACCACGCACGCCGGCTCGGCGACCACGCCGCGGACCCGGCCCAGGTACCCGGCGAGGCTCTCACGCAGCGCGTCCACGCCGAACGGGTCGCCGTACCCCAGATCGGCGGCGGTGATCCCCATGACCGCGTCGTGCAGACACCGGGCCCAGGCCTCGCGCGGGAACGCGGAGACGTCCGGGCGGGCCGGCCGGAAGTCGAAACGGATCGGCGGCGGCGCGGTCGTCGCCGGCCGGGATCGCGGCCGGCCGGCGGGCAAGCGGAACGGGCCGTCGGCCACCCGGGGCCGGGCGCCCTGCCGCAGCGTCAGATAGCCCTCGGCGGCGAGCTGGGCGTACGCGTCGACGACCACTTTGCGGTTGATCCCGAGCTGCGCCGCGAGGTCACGGGTGGACGGGACCGGGGTGGCGGCACGCAGGCTGCCGTCCCGGATCGCGGCGCGGAACTGCCCCTCGATCTGGGTCCGCAGGGTGCCCGGCCGGTCCCGCGACACGGTGAGCAGGAACTCCAACTGGACCCCTCTCTCCGCATCTGACTGGAACTGTTTTTCGGACCAGTCAGCGCCCAGCGTAAAGGCATGCTCTTCGCCACGTCGGTCCTCGCCCGCCTGCCCCTCGCCACCTTCAGCCTCGGCGTCCTGGTGCACGCCGAACAGCTCACCGGGTCGTACGCCGCCGCCGGAGCCACCGCGGGCGCGCTCGCCGTGGCGCAGGGCGCCGGCGGCCCGCTGCTGGGCCGCCTGGTCGACCGGCGGGGGCAGACCGTCGTGCTGCTCGGCTCGGCACTGACCGCCGCCGCGGCGCTCAGCACCATGGCAGCGGTCCCGGACGACGTCCCGCTGGGCGTCCTGATGCTGCTGGCGGCGCTGATCGGGCTGGCCACCCCGCCGGTCGGCGCCTGCCTGCGCACCCTCATCCCGCTGCTGCGGCCGGGCGCGGTGCAGCAACGGCGGGCGTACGCGGTGGACGCGGCAGCCACCGAACTGACCTGGGTCTCCGGCCCGCCGCTCGCCCTGGGCGTGGGCACCCTGGCCGGATCGGGCACCGCGCTCACCGCGGCCGGCGTGGTGCTCGTCCTCGCCACCACCCTGTTCGCCCTCTCCCCCGCCTCCCGGAACTGGCGTCCCCGGCCGGTCACCCGGACCCGCCGCGGCAGCGCCCTGGCCTCGCCGGCGCTGCGCGTGCTGATCACCGTGCTCGGCGGGGTGGGCGTCCTGTTCGGCGCCACCGAGGTGGCGGTGACCGCGGCGGCCGGTCCGGCGGCCGGGCTCATGCTCGGCCTCTGGGGGGCCGGCTCCCTCGCCGGCGGGGTGGTGGCGGCCCGGCTCGGCGGCGGCGCGGCGGCCGGCCGCGGCTTCACCCTGCTGCTGGCCGCGCTCGGTGCCGGCCACCTGCTGCTGATCACGGCGTCGGCCGCCCCGCTCGCGTTCGCGGTGACGATGGTGGTGGCCGGCTCGATGATCGCGCCGATCCTGGCCAGTTCGTACGCCATGGTCGACGGCGCCGCCCCGGCCGGCACCACCACCGAGGCGTTCGCCTGGCTGGCCACCGCGACCGCGGTCGGCACGTCGATCGGCGCCGCCGCCGGCGGGGCGCTGGTCGACGCGGCCGGGCCGGGCGCCGCGTTCACCCTGGCGGGCGCCGCGGCACTGTTGGCCGCGGCGGTGTCGGCGGCGCGCATCACGCCGGCCAAGGCTCCGGAAGCAGCCGGCCAGGTCGCCCGCGACGGGCAGCAGGTCTCGCTGGATCAGCCGTAGATCACGCCTGGCCGGCGCGCTGCGCACCCGTCACGGCGGAGGCACCGAGGTCGGGCCTGGGCAGCGGCTGCTTCGCGGCGACAGCGCCGGCCCAGGTCACGGTGTCGGCGACGGCCGCGAAGTTCGAGTTGAACAGGGCCATCAGCGTCGTGTGCACCGTCTTGGCGTCGGCGAAGCCGGCCCCGTTGGCGATGTTGATCGCGCCGGTGGCGTCGGAGAGCACCTCGGCGGCCAGCCCGTGGGTCTCGGCCTCGGCGGCGGAGGCCAGCACACAGTTGTTGGTCATGTAGCCGACGAGGGTGATGGTGTCGATGTCGCGGTCCCGCAGCCACGCGAGCAGGTCGGTGCCGGCGAACACGGTGCCGTACTGCTTCACGATCGGCTTCCACTCGTCCGTGCGGCGGTTCTCGATCTCCGGGTGCAGTTGGAAGCCGGGCCGGGTGGGGTTGAACACGGGCGCGTCCTCGCCCATCGTGTGCTGCACCACGACGACGGGGAGGCCCGTATCGGTGGCCGTGTCGATCGCCTGCGCGATCCGCGGCAGCGAGTCGGTGTGCGGCGGGTACTGGATCTCCAGCGGGCCACCGAAGTACTCCTGCTGCACATCGACGATGACGAGGGCGCGGTTCATGGCGAGTGTGCTCCTTGGTGTCGGGGACGGCATCACCTCGAGTGTGCGGGCGGGACGCGGCGCGGACCATTGGCACACGTGCGGCGTTACGATGGTTTCGTGCCAACCTCCGGGGACGCCGTGCGCATCGCTGTCTACGCCTTCGACGGCGTCACGATGTTCCACCTGTCCGTGCCGCAGCTCGTCTTCGACGAGGTCACGCGCCAAGGCCTCGGCGACTGGAGGACGGTGCTCTTCGCCGGCCGGGCCGGGTCGATCCGGACCGCTGAGGGCTACCCCATCGGTGAGGTGCTGGGCCCTGCGGCGGCCGAGGAAGCCGACGTGGTGGTCGTGCCGTCCTGGTTCGAGGACGGTCGCGCCACCGATCCGGCACTGCGGCGAACCCTGACGAGAGCCCACGACCGCGGCGCCACGATCGCCGGGCTGTGTCTCGGGGCCGTCGCCGTCGCCGATGCGGGCCTGCTGTCGCGGCGCACCGCGGTGACGCACTGGCAGGCCGTCGACATGCTCGCCGCCCGGCACCGCGACATCGACGTGGACGCCTCCGTGCTGTACATCGACCACGGCGACGTGCTGACCTCCGCGGGCACCGCCTCCGCACTCGACGCCTGCCTGCACCTGGTGCGCGGGAGGCTCGGCGCCGCTGCCGCCAACCGGGTCGCCCGAAGCCTGGTGGTGGCCCCACATCGTGAGGGCGGGCAGGCGCAGTACATCGAACGGCCGCTCCCCGAGCAGACGGTGAACGATCCGATCGGTGCCGTGCTCGACTGGGCGCTGCGGCACCTGGCGGAACCCCTGCCGGTCGAGCGGCTGGCCGGCGTCGCCCACCTGAGCCGGCGCACCTTCATCCGGGCATTTCAGGCCGCCACCGGGGTCACGCCGGCGGTCTGGGTGCGGCACCGGCGCCTCGACGAGGCGCGCCGGCTGCTGGAGTCGACCGACCTGCCGATCGACCAGGTCGCGGCCGCCTGCGGCTTCGGCAGCACGGTCACCCTGCGGCAGTCCTTCGCGGCGGCCTTCGCCACCTCACCGTCGGAGTACCGCCGGCGCTTCGACGCCCGCACCGCAGGCCCTTGATCTGCGGGCTCAGCCCGGGGGTAGCAGCGCGTGGGCCACCGTGTCGGTCAGCCAGGCCTCGTACCGGTCGAGACTCCACCCCCGCTGATGAACCAGTCGAAGGGGAACGTCCGGCGAGGTCAGCGTCCACAGGAGATCGGCCGCCTCGCCGGGGGTCAGGCCGGCCCGCAGACCGAATCGTTCGTGCAGGAGGGCGACGATGGCGGTGGTGCCGGTGGCGCGTTCTTCCTCGATCGTGTCGAGAAAGGCGCGGACCTCGGGGTCGCCGGCCGCTCCCTCGGCGAACATCAGCGGCAACAGCGGGCCCGCCCGTTCGTACATGTCCCGGCCCAGGCGGGCATAGAGCGCGAGGAACCGGCGGGGCTCGGTCGCCGCCCGCATCGCCCGCACAGTCGGCCGCTGCATGATCGGGATGGGCTCGTCGTCACCGGCCAGCAGAGTGTCGTAGACGGCCTTGAGGATTGCCGCCTTGCCGCCGACCGCGTTGTAGACCGTCTGCACGCTCACCCCGGCCCGGCCGGCGATCGCCTCGATCGTCGCGCCGGCGTAGCCCCGGCGCAGCAGCAGCTGCCGGGCGGCGTCCAGGATCCGCTGCCGGGTGGCGCGGCGCTGCTCGGCCCTGATCTCACTCGAATACCGCCGGGCAGCCGCCACGCCTCTGGTCACCGCATCGCGACAGGCTCGGGCGTCGGGAGGGCCCCGACCTGCCACAGCATGCTGAGTTCGTCGCGCACGCCCCAATGCTCGACCAGCACGCCACCGGCCTGCCGGTAGAGGTGCATGGTCGGCATCGCGTACGGCCGGCCGGTCGCGGGGAAGCCGAGATGATCGCTGTTGTGGAATCCGTGGGCGGTGGCCCGGACGGCGACCTTGTCGCCGGCCGCGACCACGTCGTGCACCTCGTACCGCAACCGCAGCACCTCGCTGAGGAAGCCGAGGATCCGCAGGTAGCCGGCGCGGCCCTGCGGCGCCCACGGCGGCGCGCCGTGGTCGACGAAGTCCTCGGCGACCAACGGGCCGGCGCGTTCGACGTCGCCGGCGGACAACGCGTCCAGCAGCTGGCGGGCGAGTTTCTCAGTAACGTTCATGGGTTCCCCTCCGTAACGGTCCGGTGGAACCACGCTCCACCGCATCGTAGGGGACGGGCAATCTCGCTGGAGAGATACGCTGTCGCGTTCCAGCCAATCTGCCGACCGGTGCCGTCTCGTCCCTTCGGTTGCCGTTCGCGATTGCCGAAGAGCCGAGCCTCTCAGAACAACGGGAAGTCGCTCGCCGGCTGTTGAACCGGCACCGCGTCGCTGATCCGGCCGAGTTCAATGAGGTGCCCGGCCAGAACTCTCCGGGAGCCGCCTTGCTGTTCGAGGACGGCGACGGCTTCCTCGGCGCGCCCGGCGCCGGCCGGCAGGGTGCCGGGGACGCTGTTTCCCGGTGGCCGGCGGCCACACAGACCTGTTCCACCTCGTCGCCGGCGACCATCACGAAGCCGGCAACCCGCCCGTCGACCCGCGCCACGGCCGTGTCGGTGACGCGCTCGGCGGCCCGCCGGTGGAACGTGTCCGCGGCGCGGGGCGGCCAGTTCGCCGGGCACGTTGCCCAGATGTCCGTCACGCCACCCGGACTCCCCGACAGCCCGCGACGGCGACGACGTCGTCCTCGGTGGCGGGGCGCAGGTCGACCGGCATCCGCCGGCCCTATCGGGACCGCTCCCGGCCGGGCGGGGAGCATCGGCGGGGCGAGGCGGGCAGCGTGGTCACGGGGTCAGCCGGCTGCTCAGCTCGGGCAGCCCGGCTCCACCGAGGTCCGGCAGGAACGCGCGGCGGCCGGCCATCACCATGACCAGGGACAGCAGGGGCCCGCGGATCTCGGGGCCGGCGCCTTGCTGGAAATCCGCGTCCGTTGCGCGTACGGCCAGGCCTTTGATCAAGGTCTTGCTGTTGACCGCGAAATCCCTGGTGGCGAAGAAGTGAGCGACGGCGAGCAGGCCCGCGGCGTCGGGGTCGTGCCGCAGCCCGAGAGGCTTGCGGATGTCCGCACCGTGGACGATGAGCTCGCCCAGCCCCGCCGGGGAGGACCTGACCGGCAACGCGATGGGGCCGACATGGCGGAACCGTTCCAGCGTCTCCCGCGGGTCGGCGCCGCGAAAATCGTCGAGACGCCGCCGGTTGTGCACGTCCGGATCGAACCGGGCCGCGATCATGCTGCGGATCCACCCCCACCGGGTGGTCGTCGCGGCCGCGCCGAGGTGGGCGACGACCTCCTCGACGTCCCAGTCCCCGCACAACGTGGCCGAGCGCCACTGTTGCGGACCGAGCCCGCTGAGGTCGTCGACGAGCGCGGCAAGCTCACGCTGCTGGATCAGCGAGAAGTCGGTCATGCCGCGACGATAGCGATCTCCCGGGCGCATACCCGTGACGGTGACGAGTCGAGCCTCACGAATCCTCACGGTCGCGGGCCGGGTGCCGATGGGTCGCCTATCCGGATCATGCCGGAGAGCCGAGATCATCAAAAGGTACGAACGGAACAGATATGAGGAATGTGACCATCGGACGTCGCCTGGGGGCGGGGTTCCTGGTGATCGTGCTGGCCATGGTCGCGTTGGTCGTCGTCGGCGTCGCCCAGGTCAACAAGATCAACGGCGAGCTGACCGTCATCAACGACGTCAACGCCGTCAAGCAGCGCTACGCGATCAACTTCCGCGGCAGTGTGCACGACCGGGCCATCGCCATCCGTGACCTGGTGTACGCCACCACCGCCGACGAGGTCGCCCAGGAGAAGGCGCTGATCGCTGAGCTGGCCGGCAAGTACGCCGACTCGGAGTCGAAGATGAACGCCATCTTCGCCGACGCGTCGAAGGTCAACGACGCGGAACGGGCCGCCCTGGCGGCCGTCCTGGCAGTGCAGGACAGCACCAATCCGCTGGTGGAACGCATCACCGAGCTGCGCGAGGACGGCCGGCGCGCCGAGGCGGTCGCGGTGCTCAACAGCGAGGCCAAGCCGGCGTTCGTCGAATGGCTGCGCGTCATCAACGTCTTCATCGACATGGAGGAGGCGCAGAACAAGACGGAGACCGCCACCGCACGCGACATCGCGGACAACTTCCTGATGGTGATGGGCCTGCTGCTGCTCGCCGCCATCGCCATCGCCATCGCCATCGCCTGGCGCGTCTCCCGCAGCATCACCCGCCCGCTCGGCGAGGCCGTCGACGTGATGGCCGCCGTCGCCGGCGGTGACCTGACCCGCCGCATCGACGTCCGCTCCGCCGACGAGGTCGGGCAGATGGGCACCTCGGTCAACACCGCGCTGGAGTCGCTCGGCACCGCCATGCGCCGGCTGGCCACCGGCGCCGAGACGCTCAACACGACCAGCGACCGGATGGGCCGCCTGTCGGCCCAGCTCGCCGACGGCGCCCAGCAGTCGTCGCAGCAGGCCGACCTGGTCGCCGCCTCCGCCGACGAGGTGTCGCGCAACGTGCACACCGTCGCCGCGGGCTCGGAGGAGATGGGCACGTCGATCCGGGAGATCTCGCACAGCGCCAACGAGGCGGCCACCGTGGCCGCCCAGGCCGTCACCGCCGTGCAGACCACCACCGCGTCGGTGTCCCGGCTCGGCGCGTCCAGCCGCGAGATCGGTGACGTCGTCAAGACCATCACCAGCATCGCCGAGCAGACCAACCTGCTCGCCCTCAACGCCACCATCGAGGCGGCCCGCGCCGGCGAGTCCGGCAAGGGTTTCGCCGTGGTCGCCGGCGAGGTGAAGGACCTCGCCCAGGAGACGGCCCGGGCCACCGAGGACATCGCCCGCCGCGTCCAGGCCATCCAGGCCGACACCGCGGGCGCCGTCTCGGCGATCCAGCAGGTCGCCGACGTGATCGAGCAGATCAACGCCTACCAGACGACCATTGCGTCCGCGGTCGAGGAGCAGACCGCCACCACCAACGAGATCAACCGCAGCGTCGGCGAGGCGGCGAGCGGCTCCGGCCGGATCGCCGCCAACATCGGCAGCGTGGCGGCGGTCGCCCGGACCACCACCGACCTGGTCAACCAGTCGGAGCAGGCAGTGGGCGAACTGTCCCAGGTGACCGGCGAACTGCGGGCCCTGGTGTCCCACTTCCGGTTCTGACTCTTCACCTGACGAACGAAGCCCGAGAACGCGGCCGTCGGCCGGTGAGCGGACAGCTCACCGGCCGGCGCCGCTTGTCACACCGGCCCGGTACCGCGTCGCCGTGCTGCTCGGCGGGCCGTCCGGCTACCCCGGCCGGGCCATGACGGCCGCCTGCTATTTCCCGGCGACGTCGGCGATGGTCGCGACGAGGCGGCTCAGGGACTGCCCCTTCGTGAGGTACGCGGCGGCGAGCGGAGCGGCCTCGGCGGCCGACCAGGTGGGCGGTGTAGAAGATCGCCGGGAGGTCGGCGGTGGCCGCGCGTCGGCGGCGCGCAGCTCACGGTTGCGGCCGGCGAACTCGGCGGCGGTGGTGCGGACCTGCCGGTAGAGGCGGGTCACCTCGTGCAGCAGCGCGCTGAGCACCACAAGCGCCGCGATCAGCGCGAGCAGGCGGGCGCCGTACCAGCCGATGGTGAAGCGGGACCGGGCGAGCAGGGTCAGCACCGAGTCACCGCAGGACGCGGTGACCGCGACGAAGGCCCAGGCTTCCAGGCAGCGGGTGACACCCCGGCGGAAGCGGGTCGCGGCCAGCGCCAGAGCGAGGAGCGAACCGAGCACGACGGTTTCCTTCAGCAGCCGAAGGATTCGCCGATGACACACACCGTGTCCCTCTTCGTGCCCTTGTGCTTCCCAGATGCGCGGCCCGACGACCGGCTCGCTGCCGTCATCCCGCCCCCGGGCCGGGTGCACCCACCCGCCCGGAGCCGTCCCGGGACGGAGCCGCCGGACGGCCGGACAGCCCTGCCTGCCGGCCCGGCATCAGGCCTGACCGGCTAGGCGCTCGACCTGCCCCTCGTGCACGTCGCTCACCCACTCCCAGCCGGGTTTCGCCGACGCGCCGATCCGCGGATCGTCGGGCACGGCGCCGTCCCGCAGGGCCAGCATGTACGCGCGGTCCCGCTCGATCCGTGCCTGGATCCGGCCGGCTCCGCCGACTGACCCGTGGCCCGGGACGAGGACGTCGACGCTGCCGGCCACGTCCTCGAACAGGCGCAGCGCCGCGAGGTACTCCTCGATCATCGGGCCGGCAGTGCCGGTCAGGTCGAGCAACGGGATCAGGACGTCGGAGAGCATGTCGCCGGCGACGAGCACCCCGCGTTCCTCGATGAGCAGCGCCGCATGACCCGGTGCGTGCACCTGATGCTCGATGATCCGGACCCGGGGGCCGTCCCACGGGATCCGCGCGACGCCGGGTGGCAGCGCGGTGATCTCGCCGAGCAGGTCCAGCGGCACGTGCTCGGCGATGCCCGTCGGCTCCAGGTGCTCGGCGATGTGGGCCTTCGCGCCCGGCTCGGACAGCTGATCCTGCACCGAGGCCGCACAGCGGGCCGTGCCGTAGCGCGGGGCCGCACCGAACCGGGCGTCCCAGAGCAGGTGATCCCAGTGCGGGTGCGTCGAGAAGCCCGCGACGACGGTATCGCCCAGGCCGGCCAGGTCGTCGGCGAGGCAAACCATCTCGTGGTCCTGCACCCCCAGGTCGACGAGCAGGACGCCGGCGCGGCCACCACGACGACGGCGTTGCTCTGGCAGAACTCGCTCTCGTGGACCAGCACACCGTCAGCGACCTGCGTCAGCACGGCGACCCCTTCGGCTTGTGGTGGCGACCGCTGACCGGGACGCTAGCGCCGAGCGGTTGCAGCTTGCAAGCACTATGGCGGGAAGCGCATAGCTTGGTCCCCGTGGGAGTCCCGACCGGCACCGAACCTCGCGGGCGGCGCCCGTACCTGGTGCTCGCGATCTGCTGTGCCGGCGTGGTCGTCGTGGTGCTGGACATCGCGAGTGTCAACGTCGCGTTGCCCGCGATCCGCCGGGACCTGCAAGCCTCGGTGTCCGGCCTGCAGTGGACCGTCGACGCGTACGTCGTGGTGCTGGCGCTTCTGCTGGTGCCGGCCGGATCCGCCGCCGACCGATGGGGCCGCCGCCGGGTGTTCCAGCTCGGCCTGGCGACGTTCGGGCTCGGGTCGCTGCTGTGCAGCCTGGCCCCGAGCATCGGCTGGCTGATCGCGGCACGCGTGCTGCAGGCCGTCGGCGGCGCCATGCTCAACCCGGTGGCCGCGGCCATCGTCGGGACCACCTTCGCCGACCCGGGCGGGCGAGCCCGGGCCATCGGCGTGCTCAGCTCGATGACCGGCCTGTCCCAGGCGGCCGGCCCGATCATCGGTGGCGCGCTGGTGGGCGGTTTCGGCTGGCACGCCATCTTTTGGATCAACGTGCCGATCGTGGTGGCCGCGATAGCCGGCGCCGCCTGGTTCGTTCCCGAGTCGCGTGCCGCGCGGGCACGCCGGTTCGACCCGGCCGGCCAGGCCCTGGTGGCCCTGACCCTCGCCGGTGTCATCTTCGCGATCATCGAGGCTCCCCGGTTCGGCTGGACGTCCCCGATCATCCTCGGCCTGCTCGCTCTCGCCGTGCTCGCCTTCCTGGGCATCCTCGCCTATGAGCCGCGCCGCGCCGACCCGTTGCTGGACCTGCGCCTGTTCCGCAGCAGGCCGTTCGGCGCGGCCATCGGCATCTCGCTGTTCGGCATGTGTGGTTTCGGCGCCTTCCTGTTCGTCACCACGCAGTACCTGCAGACGGTGCGCGGCCTGTCCCCGCTGACGGCCGGCCTGAGCCTGCTCCCGGTCGGCATATCGGTCGCGATCGTCTCTCCGTTGACCGGCCGGCTGGTCGCCGCCCGCGGCCCGCGGCTGCCGCTGGTGGTGTCCGGCGCCGCGCTGGCCGCGGGCGGCGCCGCGTCGTTGTGGCTGGGACCGGCCACCCCGCTGCCGGCGGTCCTCGCGACATATCTGCTGTTCGGCATCTTCCTGGGTACCGTCATCGCCCCGGTCACCACCACCGCGCTGTCCGGGATGCCCCGCTCGATGGCCGCCTTGGCCACCTCGCTGCCGTCCGCCGCCCGCCAGACCGGTACGGCCCTGGGTGTCGCGATCTCCGGGACCATGGTGGCCTCGGCCCTGACCCGCGGCGGCGCGGCCTTCACCCCCGCCTCGCACACCGTGTGGTGGCTGACCCTCGGGCTCGGCGTCGCCGTCCTGGTCCTGGCTCTGGCCGGCACCGGGCGGCGGGCCGCACACAGCGCCGGCCGGGCGGCGGCCCTCTTCGCGGAGATCGACAGGCCGGGACGCCGTTGACTACTGCCGTCCGTTGATGTCCTCGGCCGGGTCGCGGCGCAGCAGTGCCCGGCCCGGGAGCAGTGTGGCGACCAGCCCCAGCGCGACCGCACCGAGCAGGATCAGGGCGTACGTCCCAGCGGCGAAGCGCGGCGTGCCCGCTCCGACCATCCCGATGCTGAACCCGGTCAGTGTCAGCAGGGCCGCGGCGGTGCCCAGCACCCCGGCGATCGCCACGATCAGGGCCAGTTCCCAGTGCAGCACCTCGAGGACCTGGCGACGGGTCGTACCGATCAGCCGCATCAGGGCGAACTCCCGGGTCCGGTCGCTGATGGCCATCGCCAGCGTGTTGACCACGGCGATCGCCGTGAAGGCGATGATCAGGCCCATGAACACCAGGTTGACCTCGGTGTTGGTCTGCTGCCGCGCGGACAGCGCCTGGTCGTGGCCGGAACGGCCGGTGACCGTGAGTCCCGGGAACCCCTGGAGCTGCGCGCGGATCCGGTCCGGTGACACCGCACCCGTGACGAGGACCGTCCGGGCCAGCGGGTTGTCGACATGGCCGGCGACGTCCTCGTGCGGCAGCAGCACATCACCGAATCCGAGGCCGCGGCGGTAGACCGCGGCCAGCCGGAACTCCGCCCTCGCCCCGTCGCCCATGGTGACCGCCACCGGGTCGCCGATCTGGCGGCCCCGCACCGCCTGGTCGCTCATCGCGATGCTTCCGCGGCCGAAGCGTTCCAGCGATCCCGACGTCACGTCCGGATCGATGGCCCGGGCGAGACCGGCGGACGTCAGCCCGTGCGCCGCGAGTTTGTCCCGGCCGGCCCAGACCGTGGTGGTCAGCACCGCGGTGGTCGCGGTGACGCCCGGCAGGCGGCCCAGCGCATCGGTCGCTGCCGCGGGCACACCGATCCCGTTCGCGAAGACCACGTTGTCCGCCTTCATCCCGGCTCTCGCCTCGTGCTGCGCGGCGCCGCCGAGCGTGACCGGCACGAACAGGATCGTCGAGGTCATCCCGATGAGCAGGGCCAGCGGCGTGACGGCCGACGCGACCCGGCGGCTGTCGGCCCGGCAGGTGAGCGCCGCCAGATATGCCCCGGCCCGGAACGCCCGCAACGGCACACTCAGCAGCGCGACGGCGCCGCGCGTCAGATGCGGGCCGAGGAGCGCCACCGCGATCATCCACGCCAGCACGCTGAGATAGGTCACCGGCATCGCGGCGGGTTCGGTGTGCAGGGCGGTCAGCAGCACGGTGAGGCCGGCCGCCAGCACCGTGCAGAAGGCGCCGGCCAGCACCCGGCCGAGACCGAGTGCCCGCCGCTCGACGGCCGCCTCGGCCAGCGCCTCCGCGGGTTTGATCCGCGCGGTGCGCCGGGCTGTCACCCGGGCCGCGACGAACGCGGCGCCGACGGTCGCCACCATCGCCCCGATGATCGGCAGAGGGCTGCGGGCCAGGTGCAGGGTGTCCGGGATCGCACCCAGCGACACGAACCTCGCCCGGATCACGGCCGCCGCCGGGAACGCCAGCAGCGCCCCGGGAAGCGCGGCGAGCAGGCCCAGCAGCAGCGCCTCCCGGCTGATCATCGTGCGGACCTGGCGCGGCGTGGCGCCGATCGCCCGGAGCAGGGCGAGCTCGCGGTAGCGCTGCTGGATCGCGAGGGCGAACGTGCCGGCCACCACCAGCATCGCCACGATCAGCGCGGTGCCGGCCAGGGCGCCGCCCATGCTGGTCAGCTTCACCCGGGCGGACGCCGCGTCGACGAACTCCACCTGCCCCCGGTCGTCACCGGTCGTGACCACGGCCCCGGTCCCGGCCACCGCCGCCTCGACCTGCTCGGCGCTCACCCCGAACACGCCGTACGCCGCCACCGTGCCGTCATGGCCGGCCAGCGCGCGGGCCTCGGCCGCGGTGAAGAACAACGCCGACTGCCGGCCGGCCGGGCGGACGATCCCGGTCACCCGGTACGACCTCGGCGCGGACGTCGACCGGATGACGGCCCGGTCGCCGGCCTCGAGTCCTGCGCGGCCGGCGAGGTCGGCGTCCAGCACCACGTCGCCGTCGGCGGCCGGCTGCGTCCCGGACACCAGCGTGTACGGGGTGAGCCCGGCCGACGACCAGCCGTGCCCCCACGTCGCTGTGCCGTCGGCGCCGGCGACGAGATCGCCGTCCGCACCGGCCACGCCGGCCGGGAAGATCAGGTCTTCGACCACCCGTGCCCCCGGTAACCGGGTGAGCCGGTCGCCGACGGATGCCGGCAGCCAGGCCCGCTCGCTCAGCGCCTTCGACTTGGTCTTGGACTTGCTCCTCGACTCGCCGTCCTTCTCCTTGGTCTTGACCTCGGTCCAGCGGATCTGCTGATCGGCGGCGACCACGATCGGGGTCCCGGCGTACCGCTGTGCCGGGATCGATCCGCGGATGCCGGTCTCCAGCAGCACGCCACACGCGCCGACGATCAGCGCGGCACAGAACAGCGCGAGGAAGCCCGCGAGCGCGGAACCCTTGCGCTGCCTCAGCGTCGCCATGGTGAGCCGGAACATCAGGATCCTTCCCCGAGGTGCGCGATGCGGTCGGCCACCTGGTCGGCGGACAACCGGGAGGCGACCTCGACGATGCGCCCGTCGGCGAGGAAGACGACGTCGTCGGCACAGGACGCCGCGACGGGGTCGTGGGTGACCATCACGACCGTCTGGCCCATGCCGTCCACCGTCTCGCGCAGCAGGGTGAGGATGTCCCGCGCCGTGCCGGTGTCCAGCGCGCCGGTGGGTTCATCGGCGAAGATCACCTCCGGCCTGGTGATCAGCGCCCGGGCGATGGCGACCCGCTGCTGCTGTCCACCGGAGAGCTGCGCCGGCCGGTGCCCGTCGCGGTGCGCCAGCCCGACCCGGGCCAGGACGTCCGCCAGGTGATCCGGATCGGCCCGGCGGCCGGCCAGCCGCAGCCCGAGGGTGATGTTCTGCCGCACGGTCAGGGCGGCGAGCAGGTTGTACGCCTGGAAGACGAAACCGATGCGGTCACGCCGCAGCCGGGTGAGGCCGTCCTCGGAGAGCTCCGCCAGGTCGGAGCCGGCCGGCCCGAGGTACACCGCACCCGACGTGGGCCGGTCGAGGCCGGCCGCACAGTGCAGGAAGGTGCTCTTGCCCGATCCGGACGGACCCATGATCGCGGTGAACGTCCCGCGCCGGACGGCGATCGAGACGTGGTCCAGAGCGGTGACCGCCGCGGCCCCCGCGCCGTAGACCTTCGTCACCGCGTCCATCCGGACGGCGGCCTCCACTGTGGTGGCTGGTGCGGTGCGGGCCATCGTCGTTCCCCTTCCCCCATGTGCCGGCCGGGTGGCCGCGGTTTTCACTCTTCCCGCCTGCCGGCCCGGCGTCGATCATGGCTACCCATAGGTTTGCGGCCCCGGAGCACCGGGCCACGCCGGTGGTCGCTGTTAGGATTCCGGCGATGCTGCCGGTCGCTGCGAGGTCTCTGCTGTTCCTCGCCGCGGGCCTGTTCTTCGGCCCGGTCGCCTTCGCCTGGAGCCTCGCGTCGACCATCGTGGCCGGTCTGCTGGCGCTGACCCAGCTGGGCGGTCCGGTGTTTCTGGGGGCCACCTGGGTGACCCGCCGCCTCGCCGGTCTCGAACGGTCCCGGGCGTCTTTGGTCCTGGGCGCCCCGATCGACTCGCCCTACGTGCCGGTCGAGGCCGGCACCATCGGCCGGCGGG
Organism: Actinoplanes sp. 13; assembly: GCF_056134165.1. Classification (NCBI taxonomy): domain Bacteria; kingdom Bacillati; phylum Actinomycetota; class Actinomycetes; order Micromonosporales; family Micromonosporaceae; genus Actinoplanes; species Actinoplanes sp. 13. The sequence continues at coordinate 334,425 of NZ_JBVYOQ010000003.1, forward strand.
TGGCCGGTGTCGTGGTGCAACCCGCGACCTGGCGTGACCTGGCCTGGCTGATCGTGGTGTTCCCGGTGAGCCTGGTGTCCGGGATCCCGGCCGTCGTCTGCACGGTGGTCGGCGTCGCCGCGACGACCGCTCCACTGTGGGCCTGGGCGGTGCCCAATCCCACCGCCCCCGTCCCGATGAACCTGATCATGCTGACCTGGCCCGGCCGGTGCCTGCTCGCCGTCGCCGGGCTGCTGTCACTGTTGGTGGTGGCCCGGCTCGTCCACCTGCTGGCCCGCGTCCAGGCCCGGGCCGCCCGGGCCCTGCTGGCGCCGGGCCGGCACCGGCATCTGGTCGACGAGACCGCCCGCCTGAGCGCGTCCCGCCGCCGGGTGGTCGACGCGCAGGCCGCCGAGCTGCGCCGCATCGAACGGGACCTGCACGACGGCGCGCAGGCGCGGATCGTCGCGGCCGGCATGACCCTCGCCCTGGCAGCGCGCAAGCTGCGCGACGGGCACGCCGCGACGCCCGACGTCGACCTGGCCCGCCGGCAGCTCGACGACGCGCTCGGCGAGCTGCGCAGGCTGGTACGCGGCATCCACCCGCCGATCCTCACCGACCGGGGCCTGCACGCCGCGGTGGTGGCTCTGGCCGGCGACAGCCCCCTGCCCGTCGAGATCAACGCTGATCCGGCGGTGCGCCTGCCTGTCGCGGTGGAGTCGGCGGCCTACTTCGTGATCGCCGAAGGCCTGGTCAACGCCACCAAACACGCGGAGGCCACCACCTGCTCCGTCACCATCGGCCGGACCGGCGACCGCGTCACCGTGACCGTCTCGGACGACGGGCTCGGCGGCGCGGACGCGCGCGGATCCGGCCTGGAAGGCCTGCGCCGCCGCATCGAGGCGCTCGGCGGCGAACTGACCGTGACCAGCCCGGCCGGCGGTCCCACCGCCCTGCACGCGGAGATCCCCCTGTGACCCGGATCGTCATCGCCGAAGACCTGCTCCTGCTCCGGGACGGCATGGCCCGGCTGCTCACCGATACCGGCCACACCGTGGTCGCGGCGGTCGGCACCGCCCCGGAACTCATCGAGGCGGTCACCGAGCACCGTCCGGATCTGTCCATCGTCGACGTCCGGCTGCCTCCCGACTTCCGCGACGAGGGCTTGCGGGCGGCCCTCCGGCTGCGCGCCGACGATCCGGGCGCCCGGGTCCTCATCGTCTCCCAATACGTCGAGCGGACGTACGCCCAGGAGTTGCTCGCCGACGGTCGCGGCGGCGTCGGCTACCTGCTGAAGGACCGGGTGACAGCCCTCGACGACTTCCTCGACGCGGTGGAACGGGTCGCCGCCGGCGGCACCGCCATGGACCCCGAGGTGATCCGCCGGCTGGTCGCCCGGACGAGCCGCAACCCGGGCATCGCCGGGCTCACCCCCCGCGAACGTGAGGTCCTCGGCCTGATGGCGCAGGGCCTGTCCAACTCGGCGATCTGCGCGGCCCTGTTCCTGGCGCCGGTGTCCGTGGAGAAGCACATCGGCAGCATCCTGACGAAGCTCGCTCTGCCGCCGGACAACGACGCCAATCGACGGGTGCTGGCCGTCCTCGCGTACCTCAACCAGTGAAGGCCGCCCGCTTGCAGGCCTCCATCTTCGGTGAGCTGATGTCACCGTTCGGGCCGACCGAGGTGAGGCCGAACTCGCCGGTCTCCGGGTCCGGGGCGGTCAGCTGGTAACCCGCCTCCTTCGCGCACCGGTACCACTCGCGCTGGTTGTCCTTGAACGCCGACGGGTCGGTCCGCCGCACATGCTCCTCGAAGAACTCCGGCTGCTGGGGCAGACACGCCTTCACCGCCGGTTCGGTCTCGTCCACGCCCTTGTAGAGCGACAGGTACGTGTCCGGGCCACCGGTGTAGACGGACGGGTTCTCCTTGTGCAGGCAGGCGGCCCAGGGCAGGGCGAGCTTCTTGAGGTCCTCCTCGGTGGCGTCGATCGGCACGATCGGGCGCTGGTTCCCGACGGCGGGGGCGCTGCTGGGCGCGGGTTCGCTGCGCAGGGACGCCACTTGCGGAGCGCCCGCCTGCGCGCCGGGCCGGTCCTCGGCGCCGGAGCAGCCGCCCAGGAGGACGAGCAGGCTCAGCGCCACGAAGGTTCCTTTGATCCGAGACATGGGCGCACGGTCGCAGAGGAATGTCAGGGAAGTGTCAGGTCGCCGCCGGCATTGCGGAACTCGGCGGGTGACAGCCGTCGTTCGGCCCGGAAGGCGGCCGCGAACTGCCCGGCACTGCGGTAACCGCACATCCCGGCGATCCGCGCCACGCTGTAGTTGGTGGTCCGCAGCAGGTCCGCGGCGGCGTTCATGCGCAGGCGGCGCAGATATCGGTACGGGGTGAGCCCGGTGGTCCCCGCGAACGCCCGGATGAAGTGGAACTTGCTGACGTTGGCGACCCCGGCCAGCTCGTCGACGGTGAGGTCGTCGCCGAGCCGGGACCGCATGTACTCGTCGAGCCGCCGTACCTCCGCGGCGCCCAGCGGCAGCGCGGCCGTGGCCGGCCGGAGCTGGGAGCGGGGCAGGCCGAAGGCGAGGTGGGTGACCAGCGCCTGAGCGAGCGAGTCGGCGTACACGGCGGGCGCGCCGGCGTCCAGGGCGCTGCCGAGCGCACGCGCCCCGGCCAGCAGGAACGGATCGTGCACGGTGAGCGCGTCGGGCAGCGCGGCGCCGCCCGCCGCGGCCGGGTCGAGGTGCAGGTGCAGCGACTCCATCGGCGCGCTGCCGGTGCTGCGCCAGCGCAGCACGCTGCGGTTGCCCGGCGCGGTCAGACCCAGCGAACCGGGCCGGTATCCGGTGTGGCGCCAGGACCGGCCGTGCCTGCTCTCGATCCGGTACCGGCCGCTGGTGACCAGCACCAGCAGCAGCCGATCCGAGCCGGACCCGAACTCGTCGGCGTGCGCCGGGTCGGCGTACCGGCGGGCCTCGACGGTGTGCCAGCCGAGGCCGGCACTGGAATGGAGCAGCTTCGCGGGCAGTCCCGCCGACACGTCCATGGCCTCAGCGTGCCAGCGATCCGGATCACCGCAATGACGCCGGTCACGGCCGGCGACGGCGCATCATGAGGAACTTGTTAGGTTTTCCGCGCCCGGTCCACGTCGCTCCTATAGTCGTCGCCGTGTGTGCATATCTGCTGGTCGCGGAGGATGACCGGGGCCAGGCCGAGGTGCTGCGCCGTTATCTGGCCGCCGAAGGTCACGAGACGGTGGTGGTGCACGACGGCCGCGCCGCCCTGGAGCAGGTGCGCCGCCGCCCACCGGATCTACTGGTGCTCGACGTGATGATGCCCGGTCTCGACGGGCTGAGCTTGTGCCGGATCCTGCGCCGCGAGTCCGAGGTCCCGATCCTGATGCTCACCGCACGCGCCGGCGAGGACGACCTGCTGACCGGGCTGGACCTGGGGGCCGACGACTACCTCACCAAGCCGTACAGCCCGCGCGAGCTGCTGGCCCGGGCCCGGGCGCTGCTGCGCCGCAGCCGGGGCGGCGCGGTGGTGCTGACCGTCGGCCGGCTCACCGTCGACACCGCCCGCCATCAGGTCACCGCCGACGGCAGAACGGTGGACTGTACGCCGGGCGAGTTCGCCATCCTGGCCGCGATGGCCGCGCAGCCGGACCGGGTGTTTACCCGCGCGCAGCTCCTGCAGCACACCAACGGCGTCGAGCGGGACTCGATCGAGCGCAGCATCGACGTGCACGTCCTGAACCTGCGCCGCAAGATCGAGCCGAGCCCGCGGCGGCCGGCCCGCCTGGTCACCGTGTACGGCCTCGGCTACAAGCTCACGGCCGGCCTCGCCTGATGCCGGGTGTGCCGCTGCACCGGAGCCTGATCTTCCGGCTGCTGGCCGCCTCGCTGACGATCGCGGTGCTCGCGATCGTGGCCACCTCCTGGATCGCCTCGCAGTCCACCTCCCGCGCCATCCAGCAGCAGCTGGGCCGCTCGCTGAGCGAGGACAAGAGCGTCTACGACCAGTTGCTGGGGCACGCCGCCACGCACCGGGACTGGTCCGGCGCCGGGCCGCTGGTCGCCTCGCTGGCGGTAAAATTGGACCGGCGGATCACCCTGATGACCGAGGACCGGCGTGTCATCGCCGACTCCCACACCGGCCCCGGCCTGGAAACCGCCCGCCCGTCCGCGACGGTCGACCCCCTCGCGGTGGATCTGGCGCTGACCGGCGGCGCCGACCGCATCGACAACCGGGTCGTCGGCCCGTACCGGTTGCCGCCCGCCGAGCAGCGGAAACTGAGCGGCGCGCTGGCGGAGGGCCTCGCCTGCCTTCGCAACAACGGCTACGACGCGAGGACCGTCGCCGGGCCGCACGGCCGCGACCGGCTGGTCGTCACCGAGGTCGGCAAGCCACCCTCGGTGACGTGCACCATCCTCCCGGAGCCGACCAGAACCGAGACCCGGGTGCTGGCGGCCCTGCGCGAGCTGATCGCCGCCTGCGCCGGGGAGAAGGATCCCCGGGACCTGTCGCTGCGGGCGGATCTCCGCGTGGAGGTCCTGAACCCGGTCACGGGGGTCGCCGTCCCGGATCGCACCGCCCGGGCGGTGAAGTGCCGGGACGAGGCCCGTCGCACCCAGCTCCGGCCGTACGTGGCGCCGGCCGCCCTGCTGTTCGTCACCGACCCGGCCGGTCCCACCGCCGAGCGGGTGTTCCCGTTCACCCGGGAGAACCTGATCCGCACCGGCACCGCCACGGCCGTGGTGCTGATCCTCGCCGTCCTGGTCACCATCGCCGTAGGGCTGCGCCTGATCCGGCCGCTGCGGCTGCTCACCGAGGCCGCCCGGCGGCCCTCCGGCAATCCGCGCGTCCCGGTCACCGGCCGCGACGAGATCGCCTATCTCGCGGCGGCGCTCAACGAGCTGTCCGAGCGGCGCGAACAGTCCGAACGGCAACGCCAGGCGATGGTCAGCGACGTGGCGCACGAGCTGCGCAACCCGCTGACCAACATCCGCAGCTGGCTGGAGGCCGTCCAGGACGGCCTGGCCACCGTGGACAGCCGGCTGCTGACGCTGCTGCACGACGAAACCATCCAGCTCCAGCACATCGTCGACGACCTGCGCGACCTCGCCGCGGCCGACGCCGGCACCCTGCGGATGCATCCCGAGCCGATCTACGTCAACGACTCGATCACACAGGTCCTCGACGCCCACCGGCCGAACGCGGCCGCCGCCGGCGTCGAGCTGAGCACGCAGCTCACCGGCGATCCGGAGATCGTCGCGGACCCGCTGCGCCTGCGGCAGATGATCGGCAACCTGGTGTCCAACGCGGTCCGCCACAGCCGGCCGGGCGGCTCGGTCACGGTCCGGACCGGCGTGACCGGTGACACGCTCACCGTCGCGGTGGCCGACACCGGCGCCGGCATCGCGCCGGACGACCTGGACAAGATCTTCGACCGGTTCTGGCGTGCCGACAGCTCCCGCGCCCGCGCGACCGGCGGCAGCGGCCTGGGCCTGCCGATCGCCCGTCAGATCGCCCGCGCCCACGGCGGCGACATCACCGTCACGAGCGCTGTCGGCCGGGGCTCCACCTTCACCGTCACCCTGGGCATCGCGGCAACCGCCTGAGGTCGTACCCCAGGATCCGCAATCGGCGGCGCTCCTGCCGCAATAATCCGTCCGCCTCCTGGTGGTCCGGCGGGCACAGGACCGGGTGGCAGCCGTCCGGCTGCCGGCTCTCGTCCAGGAGGAACCAATGTCCGACAACTCACGGATCGCGCTGGTCACCGGCGGCTCCGGTGGCATCGGCCGCGCGGTGGCGAAGCGGCTCGCCGCGGACGGCCTGAGCGTCGTGGTGCACTACGCCGGCAACCCGGTGCCCGCCGAGGAAGTGGTCAAGGAGATCGCCTACGCCGGCGGGTCGGCCGTGACGGCCCAGGCCGACGTCGGCGAGCCACGCGCGGTGCAGGACCTGTTCGACACGGCGGAACAGCGCTTCGGCGGCATCGACGTCGTGGTGCACACCGCCGGGATCATGCTGCTCAGCCCGCTGGTGGACCTGGACGTCGAGGACTTCGACCGGATGCACCGCACGAACGTGCGCGGCACGTTCCTGGTCAGCCGGCAGGCGGCCCGGCGGCTGCGCCCCGGCGGCGCCCTGATCAACTTCGCGACGTCCGTGCGCAAGCTCGCCCTGCCCACCTACACCGCGTACGCCGCGAGCAAGGCCGCGGTCGAGGCGCTCACCCCGATCCTCGCCAAGGAGCTGCAGGCCCGCGACGTGACGGTCAACGCCGTCGCCCCCGGGCCGACCGCCACCCCGCTCTTCCTCGACGGCAAGCCGCAGAACGTCGTCGACCACCTGGCGTCGATGTCGCCGCTGGGCCGGCTCGGGCAGCCGGACGACGCGGCCGAGATCGTCGCGTTCCTGGCCGGACCGGGCCGCTGGATCAACGGCCAGACCATCTTCAGCAACGGAGGCGTCATCTGATGAGCAGGACCATCATCGTCACGGGCGCGTCGAGCGGGTTCGGCGCCATGATCACCCGAGCGCTCGCCGGCTCGGGCCACCACGTCTACGCCGGGATGCGGGACACCACCGGCCGCAACGTCCGGGCCGTGCGGGACCTCGCCGACTACGCGAGCGAGCACGGCGTCCACGCACAGGCGGTGGAGATGGACGTCGCCGACCAGGCCTCCGTCGACGCGGCCGTCGACCGCGTCGTCACCGAGCAGGGAGGTGTCGACGTCGTCGTGCACAACGCCGGGCACATGACCCTCGGGCCGGTCGAGGCGTTCACTGTCGAGCAGATCGCCGCCGTCTACGACACCAACGTGCTGTCGACCCAGCGGGTGAACCGCGCCGTGCTGCCCCACATGCGCCGCCGGCGCGACGGCCTGCTCGTGTGGATCGGCTCGACCAGCGCGCGGGGCGGCACTCCCCCGTGGCTCGGCCCGTACTTCGCCGCCAAGGCGGCCGAGGACTCCCTCGCGGTCAGCATCGCCGCCGAGGTCTCACGCTTCGGCATCGACACCTCGATCGTCGTGCCGGGCTCGTTCACCACCGGCACGAACCACTACGCCCACGCCGGGCACCCGGCGGACGAGGCCACCGCCAAGGAGTACGACGAGCTGTACGCGGGCGCCGTCGACGACCTGCTCGGCCGGCAGGCCGCGCTGTCGCCCGCCGACGCCGACCCCGGCGAGGTGGCCCGGCAGGTGGCGGCGCTGGTGGACCTGCCCAAGGGACAGCGACCGTTCCGGGTGTACATCGACCCCGCGCAGGACGGCGCCGAAGAGGTGTTCCGGATCGGCGACCGCATCCGCCGGGACTTCTACCGCGCCGTCGGCCACGAGGAGCTGCTGCGGCCGGCCACCTGAGCGGAACACCGGCGGGTTCCCGCGGGGACCCGCCGGAACCTAACAGGATCCTGATGTCGGCTCCCCATGATCGGCGCCATGCCGAAGAGCCGACGGATGGTCGTCCTCGTCGTGGCGGTCCTGCTGCTCGCCGGGGCGTCGATCGGCGGCGCCCGGGTGTGGCGGCGCGACACCGCCACCGCCCCCGGGGCGCCGCCGCCCTCGACCGTGACCGCCGAGCTCGTCCGGCAGGACCTGTCCACCAGCGTCTCGCTGACCGGCAAGCTGGGGTACGGCGCCGCGCGCACCGTGCGCGGCGGCCGTCCCGGCATCGTCACCTGGCTGCCCGCACCCGGCGCGACGGTGCGGCGGGGAGCGGCGCTCTACCGCCTCGACGATCAGCCGGTGCCGGTGTTCTACGGCCGCATCCCGCTCTTCCGGGCGCTTGACAAGATCAACATGATCGGACGCGACGTGCGGGTGGTGGCCGGCAACCTCACCGCCCTCGGCTACCCGGTGGGCCGCCGTCACCAGCGCGGCGACCGGGTCCGCCAGGCGCCGCCCGCCGCCGCGAACGTGCCCGGTTCGCAGCGGGCGAAAGCGACGTGGGCGGAGGTCCGGGCGGGCGAGGACGTGCTCACCCCGGCACTGATCAAGGCGATCAAGAGATGGCAGTACGACGTCGGGCTGCCGGTCACGGGCACGCTCGGGATCGGCAGTGTCGCGGTGCTCAAGGGCCCGGTGCGGGTGGAGAGCACGGCTGTCCAGGTGGGAGAGAGCGCCGAGGCGGCGCTGCTGACGGTCACGCCGACCACGAAAGTGGTCACTGTCGAGGTGGAACCCACCCAGGCGGACGGCCTGAAGCGCGGCGAGCGGGTCCGGGTGCGGCTGCCGGACGACCAGGTCGTACCCGGCGAGGTCGGTCTCGTCTCGACAGCCGTGACCACCGAGCCGTCCCTGCCGCCGAAGCTCGCCGTGACCGTCGAGCTCGACGATGCGGAACAGGCGGGCCGGCTCGACGTGGCGCCGGTCGAGGTGGTGTTCGCCGGCGAGACCCGGCGCGACGTCCTGACCGCTCCCGTCGGGGCCCTCGTCGCGCTCGCCGAGGGCGGGTACGCCGTGCAGGTCGCCGGCGGAGCGCTGGTCGCGGTGGAGACCGGCATGTTCGCCGGCGGGCTGGTCGAGGTCAGCGGCGACGGCCTGGCCGAGGGCACCAGCGTGGTGACCACCGCATGACGAACGCGACCTCCGCCGGGCGGGACGGCACGGTGCCGGTGCTGGCCGTACGCGATGTCAGCATGGTTTATCCCGGCGGTGTCACCGCGCTGGACCGGGTCTCGCTGACGATCCGGGCAGGCGACCTGGTGGGCATCGTCGGCCCGTCCGGATCGGGCAAGTCCACGCTGCTCGCCGTCATGGGCACCCTGGACCGGCCCACCTCCGGCACCGTGCTGCTCGGCGGCGACGACGTGGCCGGCCTCTCCGACCGGCAGCTGTCCGAGATGCGGGGCCGGCGGCTCGGCTTCGTCTTCCAGCAATTCCACCTGAGCACCGGCCTCACCGCGGCGGAGAACGTCGCCACCGGACTGCTCTACGCCGGCGTGCCACGCCGGCACCGGCGCCCGATGGCGCTGGACGCCCTGGCCCGGGTCGGTCTGAGCCACCGCGTCGACCATCGCCCGCACCAGCTCTCCGGCGGCGAACGGCAACGGGTGGCGATCGCCCGCGCCGTGGTCAACGGACCGGCGCTGATCCTGGCGGACGAGCCCACCGGCGCCCTGGACACCCGCACCGGCCGGGCCGTGCTCGAGCTCCTGCGCCGGCTCAACGCGGAAGGCGCCTCGATCGCGATCATCACCCACGACCGGGACATCGCCGCCGAGCTTCCGCGCCGCGTCGAGATCCGGGACGGGCGCCTGGTGGCCGACCGATGAGGATCACCCCGCTGGACCTGCTGGAACTCGGCCTGATCGGCGTGCGCACCCGCCGCCTGCGCGCCGCCCTGTCCGCGCTGGGCATCGCGATCGGCATCGCCACCATGGTCGTCGTGACCGGGATCCCCGCATCCAGCGGCGCGGCCCTGGAACGCCGGCTGGCCGCGCTCGGCGCCGACATGCTGCAGGTCGTCCCCACGCGACAGGACCCGCCCGCGGTGTTCCCGCCCGGGTCGCTGGCCATGGTCCGGCGGATCGGGCCGGTGACCGCCGCCAGCGCAGTGGCCGGCACCGGGGCGATCGTGCGCCGCTCGGACCGCGTCGACGAGAACGACGGCTCCGGCCTGACCGTCCGCGCGACCCAGCCCGACCTGCTCGACGTGCTGGACGGCCGGGTCCGCGCCGGGCACTGGTTCACCGCGGCCGAGCAGCGGTACCCCACGGTGGTGCTGGGCGCGGTGGCCGCCACCCGGCTCGGTTTCGACACGCCGGGGCAGCAGGTCATCATCGGCCGGCACTGGTTCACCGTGGCCGGCATCCTCGACGCGATCCCGCTGTCCCCCGACATCGACCGCTCCGTGCTGGTCGGATGGGAAGCGGCGCGGACGACACTCGGCTTCGACGGCAACCCCACGATCATCTATGTACGGGCCCGCGAGGACGCGGTCGAGGCCGTCCGGCAGGCGCTGCCGGCGACCGTTCATCCGGCACAACCCAATCAGGTGAGCGTCACCCGCCCGTCGGACGCCCTGGCGGCGAAGCGTGCCACCGAGTCGGCCTTCTCGGTGCTCATGCTGGCCCTGGCCGGAGTGGCCCTGCTGGTGGGCGGTGTCGGCGTGGCCAACACGATGGTGATCTCGGTGCTCGAACGTCGCTCCGAGATCGGGCTGCGCCGCGCCCTGGGCAGCAGCCGCGGGCAGATCCGCGCCCAGTTCCTCACCGAGGCGGTGATCCTCTCCGCCCTGGGTGGCGCCGGCGGCACCGCTGTCGGCCTGCTGGTCACCGGCGCCTACGCCGCTCACCAGGACTGGCCCCTGGTCGTGCCGCTGCCGGCCCTGCTCGCCGGCCTGGCCGGCTCGCTGGTCGTGGGCATCGTGGCCGGCGTCTATCCGTCGGTCCACGCCTCCCGGCTCACACCCACCGAGGCGCTGGCCTCCTGACCGGCCACTCCCGCCACCGTGACCAGGCGCAGCTTCGTCTCGTCCTCGGAACCCGGCGTGGCCGACAGGATCACGATCTTCAGCTCCGCGTCGCCGTCGGTCAGCACGTCGCAGTCGATCGTGACCGGGCCGACGGACGGGTGCTCGATGACCTTGCGGTCCTCCCGGTGGGCGTCGACGGTCCCGGCCGCCCACCGGGCGGCGAACTGCTCGTTGCCCGCGGTCAGATCGCGGATGAGCCGCGCCAGGCGGGGGTCCCCCGGGAACCTGCCGCTGGCACGCCGCAGGTCGGAGACGATGGCCGCGGCGGTGGCATCAGCGTCCAGCGAGGTCACCGGCCAGTACGACAACCGTCGCCCGCCCGCGCCGACCGGAAAGGTGTCCCGGGCGAAGTTGCGCAGGTGCGGCGGCGCCGCTGACGGATCGCCCAGCAGCGCGGCCCAGGCCCGGTTCCACCAGATCAGCTGCCAGTCGGCCGCGAAGACGGCGATGGCCGAGTCGGGCAGCCGCCCGACCACCCGCTGCACGCCGGGCGGGATGTGCTCGGAGATGCGGCCGGCGGCCGGCGGCAACAGGTTGGCCAGCCGGAAGAGGTGATCACGCTCGGCGGAGGTCAGCTGGAGGGCCCGCGCCAGGGCGGCCGCGACCTGCGCCGACGGGTTCGTCGCGCGGCCCTGCTCCAGCCGGACGACGTAGTCCACCGACAGACCGGCCAGGTCGGCGAGCTCCTCCCGCCGCAGCCCCACCGCCCGGCGGGCGTGACCGGCCGGCAGACCGGCGGCCACCGGCGACAGGCGCTCGCGCCATGCACGGATCGTCGCGGCCAATCCCGCTCGCGGTGTCGTCATGGTGGTCATTCTTTCGCAGCCACCCGCCCCGGGAGTGGTACTGGCGGTCCCACCGTCGCGCCGTCCCTGGTGCCTCCCCCGGCGGCCGGCAAATGATTGCCGCGTTCCCGTCACCGAAAGAGAAACCCGAGGAAGAATGCCGATCACATCGTACGACCCATTGACCGGCCCGGAACTCGACGCCGATCTGTGGGCGCCGCTCGACATGGGGACCCCGCGGGTGGAGAAGGACGCGGTCACCACGGTCGCGGACGGTGTCGTCACCATCGACATCGCCGAGTTCACCAACGCCGACCCGCTGAACCAGGGGCTGGACAACACCAAGCACGTCATCTTCTCCACCCGCACGTTCGCCGTGCCGGACACCGGCCCGGCCCGGTTCGGTGCCGAGCTCGCGGTCGACCACATCGGCGGCGACTCGGGCGACTACCGGCTCGGCGCCGCGGCGTTCGTCGTGGTCGAGGCCACGACCGGCAAGGTTTTCGACGTGCTGGCGACCGCCGGCCGGATCTACGCCGAACACGAGGAACTGCCCTATCCCGGGGTCGAGGCGCCGTTCACGCGGGTCGTCGACGATCCGATGGGCGGCTTCGGCGGAAGCGGGTTCCACGCCGTCGGCATCGAGATCGACCGGTCCCGCGGGCGGGTCGTCTGGACCTGCGACGGAAAGATCCTGCACGAGGCGAACGGCCTCGACGCGCTGCCGGCCGCCGTCACCATGGGCTTCGGCTTCTTCACGCTGATGCCGATCGCCTCGGGCCGCGGTTCGGTGCAGGGCCAGGGAGCCCGGGCGTCCTGGCGCGACTTCCACTATTCCGTCTGATCGCCCGGGTCGGACGCCACAGCGCTTCCTGGAGGCACCGGCGAGGGGCACGGGCTCTACGATCGTCACCGTAACGACGCCGCAGAGCCTGATCACACCCGTGACCGGGGCGCGACGCCGGTGCCGGTCCATCGGTGAAAGGACATGCGTGATGCGGGTCTTGCTGGTCGCACCGCCGGGAGCGGGCAAAGGCACTCAGGGCGCTCTGATCGCCACGCACTTCGGGATCCCGCACATCGCCACCGGTGATCTGCTGCGCGACCACGTCGCCCGGGGCACCGAGCTGGGCCGGGCGGTGCAGGAGCATCTGAACCGGGGCGAACTCGTCCCCGACGAGATCGTGCTGGACATGGTGCGTGCCGCCTTCGTCGAGGCGAAGGCGGCCGGCCGCGGATACGTCCTGGACGGCATGCCGCGCACCATGGCGCAGGCGCGGAAGCTGTACGAGATGGGCCGCGGTCTGGAGATGACCGCGGACGTGGCCCTGCACCTGCAGGTCGACGACGAGGAGCTGATCCGGCGGCTGCTGGCGCGGGCGGCCCTGGAAGGCCGGTCGGACGACACCGAGCCGATCATCCGGCACCGGCTGGCGCTGTACCACGAGGTGACCCATCCGATCGTCGACTGGTACGCGGCGCGGGGCATCCTGGTGTCGGTGGACGCCTTCCAGCCGGTCGAGCAGGTCGCCCGGCAGATCCTCACCGCGCTGGAGGCGATGCGCGCGCTGGTCCAGCACGTCCCGGAACAGGCGCGGCGCCCGGTGGACCTCACCGGTCTGGGCGCCGCGTTCGGCAAGGGCTGACCGGCGGCCACCGTGCACCCCGGTTCGGCAGAAGAGGTCAGGCAATGAGTGAAGAAGACGCCGCCGTCGCCCAGCTGCGGCGATGGCAGGACTCCGGCGGGCGCTGGCGGGTGCTCGCACGGGGCCCGGAGGGCCTGGTCATCGGGCTGCTGACGTGCGACACCGGCGAGGAGGTGGACCGCATGTCCGGTGCCGGCCCGGCCCTGCTGGCTTTCGTCGGCGACCGTGCCAGCAGTGAGGACGACCTCGCGCCCGCACACCGCCCGGTACAGGCGCCGGCCACTGTCGCCCGTGATCGCGACACTGCCGGCAGGCCGCGCAACTCGCGTCCCCGCGACGCCCTGGGCCGGCCGCTGCCGCCCGGCGCGCCCGGCGTGCCGACCATGCCCGACGATCTCGACCTGGCACCGGCCGACGCGCTGGACCTGGCGCAGCGGCTGCTCGACGACGGCCTGCCGTTCCACGCGCACGAGGTTCTCGAGGCCGCGTGGAAGGCGGCGCCGGCGGGCGAGCGCGAACTGTGGCGCGGCCTCGCCCAGCTGGCCGTCGGGCTCACCCACGCCCGCCGCGGCAACACCACCGGCGCCGCCCAGCTGCTCCTGCGATCGGCGGAGCGGATCAGCGCGTACGACCACGCGGCGCCGCACGGCATCGCGGCTGCCGGGTTGAGTGCCTGGGCACGGGCGACGGCCGCACACATCACCGAGGGCGGCCGGGACGACCCGATGCCGCGGCTCACGGCCTGAGCCGCTCCCCGGTGGGCGGCTGCCGCTCGCGAGCACGGCCGGCTGTGGATCGCCGCCGTAACTTGGGTGCGCGACGCGCGTACCCCCGCCATGATTTTGTTCATGAGCCCGACCTATCTTGCCCTGGGCGACTCGATGTCCATCGACGCCTATGCCGGCGGCCCGGGCCGTGGCGCCGCCAGCCTGCTGCACCGCAACCGCGACGACGACTTCCCCGAGTGGGCGGGCCGCGACCTGCGCACGCTCGGTCATGAGATCACCGACCTGACCCAGGACGGCGCCACCAGCGTGTCGGTGCTGGAGCGCCAGCTCCCGCGCATCCCCGCCCGGCCCGCCCTCGTCACGGTCAGCATGGGCGGCAACGACCTGATGGGCGCCTACGGCGACACCGCCGGGGCGCGCACGGTGATCGCGGCAGTCGCCGGCCGGGCGGAACGCGTCCTGGACACGCTGCGCGCGATGGCCCCGGACGCGCCGATCGTGGTCACCACGGTGTACGACCCGAGCGACGGCACCGGTGAGCTGCCGGCCGGTGGGCTGCCCGCGTGGCCGGACGGGCCACGTCTGCTGGCCGAGTTGAACACCGTGCTGACCGCCGCGGCCGGCCGGCACGGCGCGCTGGTGGCCGACGTGGCCGCGCACTTCCACGGGCACGGCGCCGCGGCCGGCGACCCGGCCCAGCCGCATCCCCGGCCGGACAACCGGGACCTGTGGTTCTGCGGCGTCATCGAGCCGAACGCCTGGGGCGCCCACGAGATCAGGGCGACGTGGTGGCGGACCCTGAACATCGCTTGACGGCGGCTGCCTGTACGCGAATCTGCGTACAGGCAGGGACGCCTCCGAGCGGACGCCGGCGCCGCCGCGCCCCGGCATGCTGCAGCGGTGACCCAACGTGTGACGACCACCGGAACCGGCCAGGTGGCCCCGCGGAGCGCCTGGCTGTTGTTCGCCGCCGCGACCGTCGTCGGCCTCGTGCTCGTCATCCCGTACCTCGGGTTCGACATCGACGACAGCCGCCTCGACGTGAGCGGACGCCTGCACTACTTCACGCTGGTCGCGCACATCTTCACGGCCGCGGTCGCGATCGTGCTCGGGCCGCTGCAGTTCATGCCGAAGGTGCGGGCGCGCCGGGCGGTGCACCGCACGATCGGCCGGGTCTACCTCCTCGCCGGGGTCCTGCCGTCCGCGGTGACCGCGATCCCGGTCGCCCTGTGGTCCGGCCGGCTCGTCACCCAGATCGGCCTCACCACCGCAGCCGTCCTCTGGCTGATCACCGGTGGACTCGCCTACCGCGCCGCCCGCCGCCGGGACTTCGCCGGTCACCGGGACTGGATGACACGCAACTACGCGCTGACCTTCCTCGCCGTCACCGCCCGGGTCCTCACCCCGCTGCTGTTGCTGGCCCAGCTCCCGTTCGCCGGCGACGGCGCCGGACCGGTCGAGGAACGCGTGCAGACGCTGATCCCGATCGGCCAGACCCTAGGCTGGATCGTCGATCTGGCGGTGGCGGAGATCATCATCAGGCGCCGCCGGCGGGACACCGGCGGCCGGCCGGCGCGGCGGGGCTGACTGTCGTACCGAACTCCTATGCTGACGGTCCACAGTGCACGCGGCCCGAGGGAGGCGGTGGATGCGGGCGACGCTCACGTCCGCGGCCGAGCAGAACGGGCTCGGTCAGGTGAGGCGCGTTCATCGCAGCGTTCGCCGAGTGCTGTCGCTGCCGTCCCGCGTCATTCTGGCCGGCGCCGTCGCCGTGGCGTTGTTCTTCGCGGACGACGCCAACTGGCTGGGCGTGGTGCTGACGATCGGTACGGGCACGCTGCTCGATCTCGTCTTCCGGCGGTTGAGCAGCACGTCGAGCCCACACCTGATCGCGGTCTGCGACGGTGGCCTGGTGCTGCACGAGGTCCACGGCGAGACGGTGAGCGTGCCGTGGGAGGCGATCACCTCGGCGACCGGGCCACCGGCTGCGGGCGATGCGGGCGTCCTCGTCATGCGTTACCGGCTCACCACCTTCACGAGCGCCCTGCGCCTGGGTGAGTACACCGCGCGCACGGCGTTGACCCAGTCGATCCGACGCCGGCGCCCGGTGCCCGTGTCGCCGTGGCGGACAGTCGGGTACGCATCGGTCGTGCTGCTCTTCGCCGTCCCGGCGGCCGGCATCGTCGTCTGGCCCGCGTACCTCGCCGGGGTTCCGGACAGCACCGAACTCGACGTCGTGTGCGGCGCGGACGGCCGGGGCTACCGCCAGGCGCCGGCATATTCCGGACCGCCCCCGCACCCGATCTTCGTGGCGCCGGTTCCGCCGGCGCAGCTCCCGGTGGACGCTGTCCCGCAATGGCAGTGGCACGAGGTCGAGGACACCGGCAACCTGCAGCTGATCGCCTGCGTCAGCCTGGCCGGCCACACGTCCTCCGGGCAGGTGTGCGACTACACCAGCGGCTTTCCGCCGGCCCACGAACAGCAGGAGATGCGGACCGGCAGATACGAGATCACGGTGTACGAGCTACGCACGCACCGCGTGATCGACCGTCAGCAGATGATCGGTGGGGACAGCGCCTGTCCCGAATACAAGCGTTCCGGCCGGGCCGTGTACTCGGGGCTGACCGACGCTCAACTGCATGCGGTGTTTGATCGGCACGTCCAGCGGCCCGGGTGACACCGCCGGCAGGCGATCGGCACCGGCGCCCGGTCACCCGTCCCCACCGACGAACGAAATCTGGCCGGCCTCGCGCGGGACGGCACACTCGGGTGATCGCTGCGGAAGCGGTCCCGATCACGCCGGGATCACTTGAGCTTGTCGTTCAACCTCCTGCTCCACCGCGGCGTCGCTGCGGTCAAGGTCGGTGCGTCATAAAGGGTGACTACAGTGCGTGCCGGTCAGCAAGCTGCGCGGGTACGACGGGGACCCAGCGCGCGTTCTCTGCGGCAATAGAGGCCGTTCGACGAGGCACGTAGGCGGCGGCGCCGGAGCGGGCAGAAGTCGACGGTCGCGGTATTCGCGCCACTGCGATCATGACGCGGTGAGTCAGTGCTTCGATGATGCGACGACTGGGGAGACGCTGTGGAACCCGGCTACGAGGGTGGCTCAGCTCTTCTTCCGGATGACCGAGGCGTTGGTGCCGGTTGCTGACCGGCCGTGCGGAGTCGTGGACTTGCACAACGACGAGTACGCGGTCGACCCGCAGGCATTCACCGGGTTCCTGGACGCGCTGGTGGCACAGCATCTCGCGTCGGATCACACGATTTTCAAGGCGATGCTCGCTGGCTACCTGCCACAGGCGGTGGTAATAGTCGAGCGCAGCGGGCGTCAGCTGACGGCGTTGACCGCTCCCATCGAACGTTCCGTCCGGGCGATCTCGCTCAACGTCGACGCTTTCGATCCTGCGGCTGATCAGCGCGACTTGATCCGGCTGGCAGTTGCGGCCGAGCGCTCGATGCCGAGGCGCTAATACTCCAGCAGCGGCCTCGGCCTCGACCAGCACCAACACCGCCGCTGGAAAGCCTGGCACCGCTGGAAAGCCTGGCACCGCTGGACCACCCTGGTCATCGTCGCCCATGCGTTCCTTACCGCCGCAACAACGACCAGCACAGAAACCCCGGACGGCCTGATCGCGATCACCGTCAACGAACTGCGCCGACTGTTCCACGCCCTGGTCATCGACCCTGCACGAAGGGTCGCCGACGCCATCGCCTGGTCCATTTACCGACGGCGGCACCAAGCCGCTGCCAGAACCAGCCACTACGCCGGCAAGCCCTCACGGAGCCCTGAAACGGATCTCCTGCTGGAGTACTAGGGCCGCCGGCACGCCGGACAGCGGCTAGATGAGGGCGCCGGTCTCGCGAGAGCGCCCTCCCACGTTGTCCTGACGGTGCCGCCCTGGACAATGGGCGGCGGTCCCGCGGTACAAGGAAAGGTTTGATCATGGGTTGGAACACCTCGGTGCTTCTCCGTCAGGACGTGACGGCGGACGAGGCTGTTGACGACCTCGCCATCACAGATTTCAGCGGCGAACTGGTCGGAGCCGACCAGGCTACAAGCGCCCTCAAGCCCGACGCCCTCTATGCCGCCGAGTCGGGTGGCTGGGTTCAGGTCTGGAACCCGATGATGGATGTGGTCATGGGCTGGGAGCCGACCGACCCGGCCGACGCTTTGGTGGTCTTCTTCAGCAGCGTTTCGAGCACATACGGCTTCACGCTGTTCACGAATGGCGAACGAACCCGGCATTACGTCTACGCCGATGGTGTGGCCGTCGTGGACGAAGGAACACCACTGCCGGTCGAGGCCGAGATCGCCCTGCCGTCCTGGGGCCCGGACGAGGACTTCCTCTGGTCGATCATCACGGCAGTCACCGGTCTTCAGTACGACGAGAAGCTGCAGTACCGCGTTTACCCGGTGTGACGGGCATGGTTATAGCGCATCACCGACGGCCTGAGCGCGTGCACTGTCATCGGCATCAGTGTGCACGCGATCCTGGCTCGGCAGACACGCACCGTTACGACGGTCTGGCGGCTGCATGCATGCTCAGCGGCAGATCCGGACGTCGACGAACCCTAGGTGATGGCTCCGTCCGCCAGAGTGCGGGATAGGCCGTAACGTATCGATGGGTGACCATCCCCCAGACATAGGTCGCTAGTCGCCGATCTCCTGAAGTCCGATGGCGAGCTGGCGGGTGAACGCGAGATCTGGAAGTTCCCGCCCAACGACCTCGTCGTCGTCAAAGGCGACGCCGCCGCGGAAGCCGCCGCCACGGAAGGTCTCCCGCAGGTAGTCGACAAACCAGTCACCGAACTGGTTCTCCTCATTACAGGTCATCCCGTAGATCCGGAAGTCAGCGCCGTTGTCGGGCAGCAGGACGTGATAATTCATGCCGCCGCTGTAGTTGGCCTTGTGGCATTCGTCCGGGGCCAGGTACCAGGCATGCTTGCCCTGCCTGTCATCCCATTCCGCATCCTCCTGGTCCAGAGACTGGACTACCAAGGGGTCGTACTCTCCGGCGTAGCTGACCTCGGCAACCGGCTCGGGTGCATTCTCCCGCTTATGCCACTGAACTAACTGGTTCGCCGACTGCATGAAGTTCACCGTGCCCACGAACTCGTAGAACGCCCGCAGCGACAACGGCAACGGCCCGTGCCTGCGCTCGAACGCGTCCAGTCGTGCACCGGCGTCCGCAGTCGGCGGTACGTGAGCCCTATCCCGTGCCACCAGCTGGTACCCGGCGTCGATCAGGCGTGCCCGCACCATCTCGACGTTTCCACGCACCCGCCGCATCATCTCCGCGGCGACAGCACGGGCATCGTCGTACTGTGCATGGCCATGCTCCAGCGGCCCGAGTGCTCGCAGCTCCGCCCATACCCGCTCACGATCGCCACTGAGATACCGGTCGAGAAGACTCACGCCGAGTGATCTTGCCGTCCCCCGTCCACCGTCACAAGCAGCGGAGTGCGGCACTGATCGCCGCGGAACATCCGCTCATCGGCAGATCCGTGCATTCGCAGGGCCCGCCTCCGGTGTGGCCGACGGTGACCGCGTCATCCGGTGAGGATGGACGCATCGGGCGCCTATCGACGCTCGTTGTGGCGGTCGTGACGGACACGGCGGAAGCGATCGATGTGTTGGCGGGGTTCCGTGAGCAGCTCTACCGATGCATGACCCGGCGGGCCGACGCCTTGTTCGAGCTGACCGATGCTCTGTTGTGCACCGACGGGCCGATCAAGACGCTGGTCGGGTTGTCGTTGGCGCCGGGGCACCGGCGGGGCCACGGCGCCATGTATGACGCGCTCAACGCGGGGCGCATCGACGTCGAGTCGCTGCACCGGCAGCTGGCCGGCTTGCCGCTCCCGGGGGCGGCGGACGGCCGCTTGGTGCTCGCCGTGGCTACGCCCGGACGGTGACTGCAGTCCGCAGCGCTCGTTCTGCCACACCTACGTCCGGGGCAAGGACGAACACGAGAGGATTCTAGGCCGGCCCTACTCGATCGTCGTTGCACTGGAGACCGAACGCACGTCCTGGACCGCTCTGCTGGACGCGGTTCGCCTTCCGCCCCGGCGCGGACGTCACGACGATCACGTGTGCGCAGGTGCGGCAGCTCGCCGACCGGCTGACCGACGCGGGCCAACGGCAGGCCGGGGGACCCGGTGCCGGCGGGCGTTCCTGCGCCGTTTCGACATCGAGCACACCTTCCGCCTGCTGAAGGAAACTCTTGGCTGGACCGCTCCGCAGCTGCGCGAGCCGGCCGCGGCGGACCGCTGGACCTGGCTGATCCTGGCCGCGCATACTCAGCTGCGCCTCGCCCGGCCCCTCCCCCAGGACCTACACCGATCCTTGGAACGCCCGATGACGCCGGAGCGGCTCACCCCGGCCCGGGTGCGGCGGGGGTTCCGGAACCTCCGCGCGACCAGCGCCTCACCAGCGCGTGCACCTGAGCCCAGCCGCCCCGGTCCCGGACGTCCGCGCGGTTCCCGCAACCGGCAGTCCGCTGTCCGCCACGACGTGGGACTCATCCTGGTCACCGGCCAGGCCCACCAGCGGCCGACCCACCACAAGAGGGCCACCAAACCCGCCGCGGGTCGAATGACAAGCTTCCGCTGGGTCGAGCCGCCCGGGGCCGGCCTAAGAGATCTTGCGGCGGTAGATGACGACGGCGAAGCCGTATGCCATCACCAGGATGCCGACGCACCAGGCGAGGGCGATCCAGATGTCGGCGCCGACCGGCTGCTGGGCGAACAGGTCACGGATGGCGTTGACGATCGAGGTGACCGGCTGGTTCTCGGCGAACGCGCGCACCGGGCCGGGCATGGTTTCGGTGGGGACGAACGCCGAGCTGATGAACGGCAGGAAGATGAGCGGGTACGCGAACGCGCTCGCGCCCTCCACCGTCTGCGCGGAGAGACCGGCGATCACCGCGATCCAGGTGAGAGCCAGGGTGAACAGGATCAGGATGCCGGTGACCATGAGCCAGGCCGTCGGCCCGGCACCGGAGCGGAAGCCCATCAGCACGGCGACGCCCACGACGATCAACAGCGAGATCAGATTGGCGACCAGGGAGGTCGCCACGTGTGCCCAGAGCACGCCCGACCGGGCGATCGGCAAGGACTGGAAGCGCTCGACGATGCCGCTCTTCAGGTCCATGAAGAGCCGGTACGCCGTGTAGGCGATGCCGGACGCGATCGTGATCAGCAGGATGCCGGGGAGCATGTAGTTCACATACTTCTCCGTGCCGGTGTCGATGGCGCCGCCGAAGACGTAGACGAACAGCAGCATCATCGCGACCGGCGTGATCGCGGTCGTGATGATGGTGTCCACGCTGCGGGTGACGTGCTTCATGGACCGGCCCACCAGGATGGTGGTGTCGGTCAGGAAATGTGTCTGCATCACTTGTCCTTGACGACGGCGAAGAAGATCTCCTCGAGGGTGGGCTGTTTCTCGACGTACTCGACGGTGGCCGGCGGCAGCAGCAGCTTGAGCTCGGCGAGCGTGCCGTTCACGATGATCCGGCCCTGGTGCAGGATCGCGATCCGGTCGGCCAGGTGTTCGGCCTCCTCCAGGTATTGCGTGGTGAGGAGCACCGTCGTGCCGCGGGCGGCGAGGCCCTTGACCGCCTCCCAGACCTCCAGCCGGCCCTCGGGGTCGAGCCCGGTGGTCGGCTCGTCCAGGAAGATCACCGGCGGGTCCCCGATGAGGCTCATCGCGATGTCCAGCCGGCGGCGCATGCCTCCGGAGTACGTCGCCACGCGCCGCCCGCCGGCGTCGGTCAGCGAGAACCGGGCGAGCAGGTCGTCCGCGATCCGGCCGGGCTCCTTCAGGTGTCGCAGCCGGGCGATCAGCACCAGGTTCTCGCGGCCGGTGAGGATCTCGTCGACTGCCGCGAACTGGCCGGTGAGGCTGATCGAGGCCCGGACGTCGGCCGGCCGGGTGGCGACGTCGAAGCCGTTCACCGCGGCCGTTCCCGCGTCGGCCTTGATCAGGGTGGAGAGGATCCGCACGAGGGTGGTCTTGCCGGCTCCGTTGGAGCCGAGCAGGGCGAAGATCCGGCCTCGCTCGACCTCCAGGTCAACGCCGCGCAGCACCCGCAGATCACCGTACGACCTGGTCAGCCCGCGCACTTCGATCGCGGCCATCAGACGGTCCCGCCGGTGGACTGTTCGCCGGCGGCGTGGGCGATCGCGTCGTTGAGCCGCTTGCGCTCCCGGACGATCCACTGGCCCTTCGGGTAGTTGCGGATGAACGTCTCGATGAACTCCACCGGGTCGTCGCCGACGACCTGCCGGATCCCGGTGCCGTCCGCCGCGCTCTGCTCGAACAGGTCGAGCAGGTCGACGAGCAGGGGTGTCGGGTCGCCGCCGGTGCCGAAATACATCACGTACCGTTCCAGGGCCTCGATCGACTCCCGGTACGGCTCGGGCAGGCGTCGGGAGCGGGCCTTGTAGGCCCGCCATTGGCGCTTGTCGCCGATCACCGTCTCGATGAGCTTCGCGAACATCGTCATCGCTCTCCTTCGTGGAGCTGTTCGAGCCGTTCGGACAGGAAGGTCCAGGTCGTCCAGAACTCGTCGAGGTACCGGCGGCCCTCGGCGTTGAGCGAATACACCTTGCGGGGCGGCCCCTTCTCGGACGGGACCTTCGCCACGTCGACGAAACCGCGCTGCTCGACCCGGATCAGCAGCGCGTAGACCGTGCCCTCGGCGATGTCGGCGAAGCCCCGCTCCCGCAGCCGCGCGGTGATCTCGTAGCCGTATGCCGGCCGGGCGGCCAGAAGCGCCAGGACGATGCCTTCCAGCACGCCCTTGAGCATCTCGGTCATCTGCTTGCCCACAGAACCACACCTCCCTTCGGTGCTACTCGGTGTCATTGAGTACCGGTACATAGTAACGCTGAATACCGACGGCGCAAGCGATGCGTTTCGGAGCGGTGTACGTATCCATATACGTAGTAGTACACGTATGAGTACACTGGCGTCCAGAGGTGAGACGCATGCCGAACAAGACCATCTACATCGCCGACGACGACCTGCCGCTGCTGCACAAGGCCCAGGAGCTGACCGGGGGCAATCTGTCCGGCGCCATCGTCACGGCGCTGCGCCGGCTGGTCGAGGTCGAGCAGGCCAAGCAGGCCGGCTTCGCCGAGATCACCGTGAAGACCGGCCTCGGCAAGTCCTCGATCAAGCGCTTCCTCGGCATCGCCCTGGGCGAGTGGACGGCGTCGAGCGGCGAGGGGGAGGAGACCTATTCGCTCTTCCGGACCAGCAAGGGCCGCTTCGCGGTGCACCACTCCCGGTCCGAGCTGCAGACGCCGGTCGGCCCCAACGCCGAGCGCAGCCGAAGATGGTCCACCGGGTGGCGCGGCTGGGTCGGCGACTGGTCACCCGACCAGGCCTGGATGCGCACCCCGGCGCAGGCCTCGTTCTCCGTCGTCGACAGCGTCGAGGAACTCGAGCCGCTGCTGCCCGGGGAGCTTTACGCGCTCGCGCTGCAGACCATCCAGGACGAGCCCGTGGTGGAGGACCTCGACATCTGACCGGCGTGCGGCGCCGCATGAGAGGGCGCCGGGCGACGGCCGGAAGGTGCCGCCCGGCTCGTCCGCGGCCGAGTCCGGGACCTGACCAGGTCGTACCAAAAGGTGGCAACTAAGCCGGAAGGCCGGCCGGCCGATAAGGGTCTTGGACCAGTGAGACGTCGCCGGGCCGGCCGAGGACGCGGGAGGACGCGGTGGACGCCATCCGGAACCGCGTCACCTGCGACCCGCAGGTGCGCCTGGACGCCCAGCAGGTGCTGGCGGTCGCGCTGCACGCGTACATGGCCATCGACGCCGCGGGTCACGTGGTGGCCTGGAACGCCGCCGCCGAGGAGATCTTCGGCTACACAGGTGACGAGGCGTGCGGCACCGACATCGCCGAGCTGATCATCCCGTTGCGGTTGCGCGGGGGCCACTGGACCGGGCTCGCACGGCTGGCCGCCGGCGGTCCCGGACGACTGCTGGGCCAGCGGCTGCAACTGCACGCGGCCCACCGTGACGGCCACGAGTTCCCCGTCGAGATGACCCTCGCCGCCACCGAGAGCGCCGGCCGGCGGGTGTTCCACGCCTTCGCCCAGGACGTCACCGCCGCGCACCGTCTCCGCCGGTTCGCCACGGTCGAGGCAGCCGTGTCCCGCGGCATGATCGAGGCCGACACCAGCACCACCGCCGCACGCCGGGTCGCCGAAGCCCTCGGCGCGCATCTGGGCTGGCCGGTCACCGAACTCTGGCTGGCCGACGAGCACCGGCAGCTGGTGTCCTGCGTCGCCCGGCATCACGCCCCCGGCCTGGAACTGGGCGCCTTCGCCGTCGACGAACTGGAACCCGGTGTCGGCCTGCCCGGCCGGGTCTACCAGCAGGCCCGGGCGGTGTGGATCCCGGACCTGGCCGCCGACAACGTGTCGTTCCGCAGCCGCGCCGCCGCCCACATCGGCCTGCACGTCGCGGTCGGCGTGCCGATCAGGACCGCCGGGCACCTCCTCGGCGCCCTGTGCGTCTACGGCGACCGGATCGAGGACCCCGAGGACTCCCTGACCGTCCTGCTGACCGGCATCGCCGCCCAGATCGGCCAGTACCTGGAACGCCGCCGCGCCGAGGAACTCACCGTCGAACTCGCCCGGACCAAGGACGAGTTCCTCGCCCTCGTCACCCACGAGCTTCGCAACCCGCTGGCGGTGATCACCGGCGTCACCAGCATCCTCGACGCCGACCTGGAGACGTTAACGGTCGACGAACAGCGCGAACACCTGCACATCATCAACCGCAACGCGCAGCGCCTCGCCGTCATGGCCGAGGATCTGCTCGATCTGGCCCGCCTGGAGTCCGGGCACCTCGCCCTGGCGCCGGCCGACGTCGATCTGGCCGCGATCATCCGGGAAGCGGTCCAGGCGAACACGGCCGCCGCCGAGGAGCGGAAACAGGCCGTCCTGGTGGAGATGCCGGACCTGGTCACGGTGCACGCCGACCCGCACCGGCTCCGCCAGGTCGCCGACAACCTGCTGTCCAACGCCATCAAGTACACCCCGCCGGGCGGCACCATCACCGTCGCGGTCCACCCGGCCGGCGGCGAACTCGTCTGGACGGTGGCGGACACCGGCATCGGCATCCCCGCGGCGGAGCGCCCGCACCTGTTCCGCCGCTTCTACCGTGCCTCCACCGCCGTCGAGCGCCGCATCCCGGGCACCGGCCTCGGCCTCGTGATCACCCGTACCATCGTCGAACGGCACGGCGGCACCATCAGCCTGGCGGACACCGCCGGCGACGGGACCACCTTCGTCATCCGGCTGCCGTACGACCCTCGACCGGCCCGCTGACGCGACCCTGCGGGGCCGGGACGTCGCCGCGCCGGTTCGTCCGCCGCCTTTCGGGCATATGCGCTTCCCCGCGACCAGGAGGCGCAGTGCCCGGCACCACCACGAGCAAGTCACCCTACGAGGACTTCACCTGCCCGCACTGCAAGGCGCGCGCCGGCCGTCCGTGCACGTTCAAACGGCCGCGCCGGCCCTGCGATCTGCCGTGCCACGCACCGCGCTGGGACAAGTGGCAGCGGGCCCTCCAACGGGGTAAGGCCTTGCAAGGTTTGTCTACGTTGTAAACATACAACGTAGACATACTGGAGGCGGCATGGTCACCATCGCGACACTCGTTCCCTTGTTCTGGCTCGGCTGGCTCGTGCTGATCGACTGGGTGCCGATGTTCCCGCTCAACGACCTGCGGCCGGACAACGTCCGGCAACGGCGCATCGCCGCGGCGGCGAACTATCCCGTGCCTCTGCTGATCGCCGCCGCCGTGGCGCTGCAGCAGACCTGGTCGCTGGCCGTCGGGCTGGCCCTGTGCGCACTCTGCCTCGCCGGCCACCTCTGGAGCTGGTGGCTGCCGTACTTCGGCTTCGGCACCGCGGCACAGCGCGAGGTCTACGACCGTGAGTACCGGCGCACCTGGAAGATCCTTCCGACCGCCGGCAGGGCGGTGGTCATCGACGTCCAGCACATGGTCGTCGGGGTGGGAACCCTCGCGATGGTCGCCACCACCCTGGCTGTCATGCTCGGGGCATGACCGGGCAGGCCACGCCGGCACGTCGCCGCGGCGGCCGCCCGGCCCAGGTGAATCAGCAGGACATCGTCACGGCGGCGATCGCCGTGATCGACGCCGAGGGTCTGGAGGCGCTGACCATGCGCCGCCTGGCGACCCGGCTCGGCGTGACCGCGATGTCGCTCTACCGGCACCTGGCCAACCGCGACGCCGTGCTCTCCGCCGTGGTCGACCACCTGGCCGGACAGGCGGTCACCCGGACGGACCCGCGCTGGTCCTGGCGCCAGGCCGTGCAGGGCTTCGCCGAGCAGTACCGGGCCGTGCTGTTGCGCCACCCCCGGGTCGTTCCGCTGCTCGCCACGCACCCGGTCACCCTCGACACCGGGCTCGCGCTGATCGAGCCCGTGCTGCACCGGTGCGAGAGCGCCGGAGTCGGGCGCGAGGAGGCACTGACCGTGATCCAGTCGGTGATCGTCTACACGCTCGGGCACGCCCTGGCACAGGTCGGCACGCCGCCCGGCATTGACGAGACACCGGCTGCGGCGGGCTACTACCAGCAGTGGTACGAAGCGGGCCTGGAAGCGATGCTCGACGGCTTTCAGACCCGGCTCCCCCGCACCTGAGGATCGCCGCCCACCGAAGAGAGGCACTCCATGGACCACACACGGCTGGGTCGTACGGGCTTGCGGGTGAGCCGCATCGGACTGGGATGCATGAGCTACGGCAGCCCCACCACGGGCCTGCACCGGTGGACTCTCGACGAGGATGCCGCGGCCACCTTCTTCCGGCAGGCCGTCGAGCTGGGCGTCACCTTCTGGGACACCGCGAACGTCTACCAGGGCGGCACCTCCGAGGAGTTCGTCGGCCGGGCGGTCAACCGGTTCTCCCGGAGGGAGGACATCGTGCTCGCCACGAAGGTGAGCGGCCGGATGCACGACGGCCCCGGCGGCGGCGGGCTGTCCCGCAAAGCCGTCCTGGAACAGGCCGACGCGTCGCTGCGGCGACTCGGCACCGACCACATCGACGTCTACTACGTGCACCGCTTCGACCCCGAGACCCCGGTCGAGGAGACCATGGCAGCGCTCCACGACCTGGTGCGGGCGGGCAAGGTCCGCTATCTCGGCGCCTCGTCGATGTGGGCGTGGCAGTTCGCCAAGATGCAGCACGCCGCGCAGCTGCACGGCTGGACGGCGTTCTCGGCGATGCAGGACCAGTACAACGTGCTCAAACGCGAGGAGGAACGGGACATGATCCCGATGTGCCTCGATCAGGGCGTCGGGCTGACGCCGTACTCGCCGCTGGCGAAGGGCCGTGCCGCCCGGCCCTGGGGTGAGCAGACCACCCGGTCCTCCTCCGACGCCGTGGCGAAGGCGTTCGACCGGGACGCCGACGAACCGGTGGTCGGCGCCGTCCAGCGGATCGCCGAGGCCCGCGGCGTCCCGATGGCACAGGTCGCCCTCGCCTGGGTGCTTTCCAAACCGGTGGTCTCCTGCCCGATCGTGGGCGCGACCAAGCCGCACCACCTGCCGGACGCGGTCGCCGCCCTGGACCTCAAGCTCACCGAGGCCGAGTCCGCCGCGCTGGAGGAGCACTACACCGCGCAGGACAACTACTGGTGGTGAGACCCGTTACGCGACCATGGCGGGCCAGCCTCGAGACATGGCCTGGCTGCCGGCGGCCCTGGCCGCCACCGCCGTCCGCATTCTGGCCACCACCGACCTCGGTGGCTCCCACCCGGCCAGCCACCGCTTCGCCGAAGCGCCGGAATCCGACCCCGAAGCAGGTGTACGAGTCAGCGCGCTCGCAGCGGGCCTTCGCCGCCGCGCCCGCCACTGTCTACCGGACCTGATCGCCGCCGCGCTGCACCGGGCCACCGGCCCCGACGCCGCCCTCGTCCCGGCAAGCCGGCACACCACCCGGGGCGCGGTGGACGGCGCGGTCGCGGCACTGGCCGCCGGGCCGGTGACCGAGCTCGACCACGTCTGGTGGAACTGGTGCCGGAGGCCATCCGGAATCAGCACGGCCACGGCGCGCCCCCGCACCACGGCGGTTGCGCCGGTGTTCATCCCCCGCCTGAGCGAGCTGATCGGCCGGGAGATCGAGGCCGAACCCGCCCCGGTGGGATGCCGGCCCGTGGGGGCCGCGCACGCCGTGAGGGCCGGGTGAGAAGTGGCCGGCGCGCGTCGACATGCCGTCCGCCGGGACGACGACGCGCACCGGGCCCCGGCCCCGTGCGGATGTACGCACGGCGGCCGAGGGCACGGGTCAGTTCGCGGCGCGGACGACGAGGTCGGCGACGGCGCCCGGACGCGAGACCGCCACGGCGTGCGAGGCGCCGCCGACGGTCACGGTGGCGCGTGAGCCGGCCCGGTCGGCCATGAACTTCTGCGCCCGCACGGGGATGTTCTTGTCGGCGCCGGCCAGCAGGAACCATGACGGAATGCTCGCCCAGGCGGGTGTACCGGACGCTTCTCCCAGCGCGGCCTCCCGGATCGGGCGCTGGGTGCTCGCCATGAGCGCGGCTTGTCGCGCCGGGACGTCAGCGGCGAACTGCTGCCGGAAAAGCTCGGGCTTGATGTAGAGGTCCGTCGAGCCGTCCGGCAGCGGGACCGCCTCCAGCGTCTCGCCCAGCGTGCCACCGGGGTATTTCGCGGCGAGCTGTGCCGCGGCCTCTCCTGCGGCGGGGGCGAAGGCGGCGACGTACACCAGCGCCTTCACCTTCGGCGATCGTGCCGTCACGTTGGTGATGACGGCGCCGCCGTAGGAGTGGCCGACCAGCACCACGGGCCCGGCGATGCCGGCGAGACGCGCGTCGAGGGCATGGGCGTCGGCGCGGACACCGCGCAGGGGGTTGGCCACGGCGACGGCGGTGAAGCCGCGCCGCTGGAGTCGTTCGATGACGGGGGCCCAGCTGGAGCCGTCGGCGAAGGCCCCGTGGACGAGGACGATGGTGGGCTTGCGCCCGGCCGGATGGGCGGCCCGGGCGTCGGGCGTGCCGAGCAGGGCGAACCCGGCGACCGCGACGAGCGCGGCCAAGGCGGCGGTGATGCGGTGCTTGTGCGTGTGCATGTCTGCTCTCAGCCGGCGAGGAAGGCGATCAGGGCGGCGTTGACCTCGGCCGCATGGGTGAGCAGCAGGCCGTGCGGAGCGCCGTCGATCTCGACGTAGCGCGCGTTCGGCAGGCGGCGGCGGAACTCGCGGGCGGTGGCGTCGATCGGCAGGATCCGGTCGGCGGTGCCGTGCAGGATCAGCGACGGCACATCGATGCGCTCCACGTCGGCCCGGAAGTCCGTCAGCCACGCCGGGACACACGCGTACGCCGCGATGGGGGCCGAGCCGATGGCGGTGACCCAGTTCGCCCGCAGCGCGGCCTCGCTGAGACGGGACCCGAGCGTCTCGTCGGTGTTGAAGAAGTCGACGAAGAAGTTCTCGTACCAGGCGTAGCGGTCGGCCTCGGCCTGCGCGGCGATGCCGTCGAAGACCGACTGCGGCACCCCGGTGGGGTTGTCCTCGGTCTGCAGCAGGAACGGCTGGAGCGCGCCGAGGAAGGCGGCCTTCGCCACCCGCTGCGAGCCGTAGGTGCCCAGGTAACGGGCGACCTCGCCGGAGCCCATCGAGAAGCCGACGAGGACGACGTCACGCAGGTCCAGCTGCGTCAGCACGGTGTTCAGGTCGGCGGCGAACGTGTCGTAGTCGTACCCCGTCATGGTCTTGCTCGACCGGCCGAAGCCCCGGCGGTCGTAGGTGATGACCCGGTAGCCGGCCTTGACCAGCGCGTCGGTCTGCTTCTCCCACGACTGCCCGTCCAGCGGGTAGCCGTGGATCAGGACGACCGGCTGTCCGGAGCCGTGGTCCTCGTAGTACAGCTGGATGCCGGTCGAGCCCTCGGTGCCGACGGTGATGGTCCCCATGATGTGCCTTCCCGCCCGTCCGCCGTGTGCGGACCGGGCATGACACAACCTAGGGAGGCGCTCGGATCCACCGCGTCCGTCAGGTGACGTCTTCGGCGTACGTCGTCGTGTCGCGCAGCACCGCGGCGAGCTCGCCGCGGGACGTCACGCCCAGCTTGGGGAACATCCGCTGGAGGTGGGTGCTCACCGTCCTGGGCGAGACGTACAGCCGCTCGCCGATCTCCCGGTTCGTCAGCCCCCGCGCGGCGAGCTGCGCCACGTGCAACTCGGTCGAGGTCAGCCGGTCGACCACGGCCGGGTCCTGACGAGGGGACGACGCGCCCGCGGCACGCAGCTCCTGCCGGGCCCGTTCCGACCACGCCCGCGCGCCGAGGGCGTCGAAGACCTCGCGCGCCGCCTGCAGGACGACGCGGGACTCGGCGGGCCGCCGCTGACGCCGCAGCCACTCGCCGAG
This sequence comes from Actinoplanes sp. 13, assembly GCF_056134165.1. Classification (NCBI taxonomy): domain Bacteria; kingdom Bacillati; phylum Actinomycetota; class Actinomycetes; order Micromonosporales; family Micromonosporaceae; genus Actinoplanes; species Actinoplanes sp. 13. The sequence continues at coordinate 364,473 of NZ_JBVYOQ010000003.1, forward strand.
CGCGAGGTGCACCCGTGCGCGCTCGAACGGCCAGTCCACCGGGACGGCGTCCAGGGCCGCCCGGTAGAGCGGCTCGGCGACGTCCGGCGGGCTCAGCAGGGCGCGGGCGAGGCGCAGCCCGCAGAGCAGGGCGGGGGACGGAGTCGACTCCTCGAGCGGGTCCAGCTCCGCCAGGATGTCGCGCACCGCCTCCGCGGCCTCGCTGCGCACGGCGGCCTCGACCAGCTCGGCCACCGCGTAGAAGCGCAGCCAGGGATGGAAGGCGGGATCGGCCGGGTCGAAGACTCGACGCAGATGCCCGTACGCCTCGCTGTAGCGGCCCTGGCAGAGCCCCGCCTGCCCGCGGGCCGTCTGCACGATGGCCAGCGCCGGGCGCGCGCCGCCGGGGAGGGCCACCCGCTCCGCCTCGGCTGCCCACTCCTCCGCCCGCGGGTCGCCGCAGACGGCGGCCAGCTGCGCGCGGATGGCGTGCACCATCGCGTGCACGAGCGGCTGACCGGTCTCCCGGGCCAGCTCGGCGGCCTCTTCGGCGGCGAGGGAGCCGGCGCGCACGTCACCGAGCCGGGCGGCGCTTCCCGCCTGCACGCAGAGGGCGCGGGCCATCATCGACAGCCGGCCCTGCGCCCGCAGGGCGCCCAGCGACCTGGCCGCCAGCCGGCCCGCCAGGGCGGGCGCACCCACCGTCACCGCGGCGCCGCCCAGCAGCTGGTCCCCCTCCGGGTCCTCGGACGAGCGGTCCAGCTGACCGGCCAGCGACTCCAGGACGGCGCGCCCCCGTTCGACCGGCGCGCAGTACGCCCGCAGGGCCACCAGGCCGGCGTTGTCCGCGGGGACGGGCATCTCGTCGGCGGCGGCGGCGACCCGCCGGCGGGCGGCCGGGCCCGGCTCTCCCCAGAAGCAGTGCAGGACCGCGCCCCACAGCATGCGCAGCCCCAGCGCGGGATCGCCGGACGCGGTGATCCCGACGGCGAGCTCGGCCAGCTCGGCGGTCGCGGTCCCCTCGCCCTGCGCGGAACCTTCGACCAGAGCGATGCCCACCCAGGCTGCACGGCCCCGGTCTCGGATCGACAGCTCCAGGGAGCGTGCCTGCGCCAGCAGGTGGTCCACGATGTCACTCTGACCCGACTCCAGCGCCAGCTCGGCCGCGCGGAGCAGCCGGTCGGCGCGCGTGGACGGGTCTTCGGTCAGCTCCGCCGCCCGCCGGAGAGCGGCCAGCGCCGCGGCGACACCACCGCGCCGAAGGGCCCGGCCGGCGGTCGAGTCCAGGTCGCGCGCCGCCTGCTCGTCGAAGCCGGCGGTGGCGGCGGCGCGGTGCCACGCCTGCCGGTCCGGCTGCCCCTGAAGTTCGGCGGCGAGAGCGGCGTGCGCGGCTTGGCGTTCGGCAGCGGTCGCGGCGTGGTGCATCGCCGAGCGGACGAGGGGATGCCGGAAAACCATTCCCCAGGGCTCCAGCAGGCCCGCGCCGACCGCCGGGCCCAGGGCGGCGACGCCGACCGGCGTCCCGAGCATCCGGCCGGCTGCGGCGAGGCACTCGTCCATCGTCCCGTCACCGTTGAGGGCCGCGAGGAGCAGAACCGCCCGGGTGTCGGCCGGGAGACGGGAGACCCGGGCGGTGAAGGTACGTTCCAGCCGCTCGGTCAGCGGCAGCGGACCGGGCGTGAGCGCGTACGCCCCACCGACCGACTGCAACGCGACGGGCAGCTCGGTCAGTGCCAGCGGGTTCCCGGCCGCCTCCTCCAGCAGCCGCCGCCGCACCCGCGGCCCCAGGCCGGGGGCCACCGCGTCGAGCAACTCCCCCGACACCTCGTCCGTCAGCGCTTCCAGGTGCAGCTCCGGCAGGCCGGTGCTGCCGAGCCGCTCGTCCGTGCCCCGGGTGACGGCGACCAGCACCAGAGGGTCGGACTCGATCCGCCGCGCGACGAACCCGAGCACGTCGAGGCTGGCCCGGTCCATCCAGTGGGCGTCCTCGACGACGACCAGCAGCGGTGCCTTGACCGCCGCGTCGGACAGCAGGGTCAGCGCGGCCAGGCCGACGAGGTAGAGGTCCGGCACGGCCTCGTCGACGAGCCCGACGGCGGCGCGCAGCGCGGCACCCTGCGGCCCGGGAAGGTCGTCGATCCCGTCCCGCAGCTGGTGGACCAACTGGTGCAGGCCGGCGCAGGGCACGTCCTCCTCGGACTCCACCCCGACCGCCGTGATGACCCGGGTGCCGCCGCGCGCGGCTCGCGCCGCCGCCTCGGCGACCAGCGCCGACTTGCCGATCCCGGGAGCGCCGCGGACGACCATCGCGCCGCCCGACCCGGCGGCGGCCTGCTCGACCAGGGCGGTGAGTGCGCGGCGCTCCGTCTCCCGGCCCAGCAGCGCCCGTCGTTGCATGCCACGCTCCGCCTTCTCCGATCGGCCATCCGCCCGCAGGCGTATTGGAGCATCGAGCCGGAGGGCACAGGTGCGCACTGTTGATCGACGTGCCGCCTGTCACAGCGGTGATCTCAGGGCGTCAGAAGGGAGTCGGCCGGGCCGTCACTGCCGGCGGGGTACTCCTGCAGCGGCACCTTTCCGGAACGCCACGCCGCCAGCACCGGCTCGACGACGCGCCAGCAGTCCTCCGCGACGTCGCCGCGCACGGACAGGGTCGGGTCACTGTCGAACACGCCGCGCAGCACCTCGCCGTACGGTGGCAGCTCGCCGGGGCCGAACTCCGACTCCAGAGTCACCGGGTCGATGCCGAACGGGTCCCCCGGGCCGTTGATGTTCATGTCCAGCGCCAGCCGGTCCGGGCCGAACCCGATCCGCAACCGGTCCGGCTGCTCACAACCGGTCAATCCGCCGGGCACCCGGGGCGGCTCCCGGAACGTGACCACCGCTTCCTTGCGCCGCCGTGCCACCGCCTTGCCCGAGCGCAACCGGAACGGCACACCGGCCCACCGCCACGTGTCGACGGCCACCACGATCTCGGCCAGCGTCTCGGTCTGCCGGGCGGCGTCCACACCCGGCTCATCGGCGTACGACGGCAGCTCCCGCCCGCCGATCCGCCCGGCGGTGTACCGCGCGCGGCGGCCGGCGGCCACCGGGTCGTCGCCCCACAGCCGGGTGGCGCGCAACACCTGCGCCTGGCGGTCGCGCAGCTCGCGGGCGTCGACGGTGGGCGGTGCGTCCATCGTCAGCAGGGCCAGCACCTGCAACAGGTGGCTCTGGACCATGTCGACCAGCGCGCCGGCACGGTCGTAGTAGCCGGCGCGGCCCTCCAGGGCGAGGTCCTCGTCGAACACGATGTCGACGCTCGCGACGTGGGCGTTGCTCAGCAGCGGCTCGAAGATCCGGTTGGCGAAGCGCAGCCCCAGCACGTTCAGCACGGTCGACTTGCCGAGGAAATGGTCGACCCGGTGGATCTGGTCCTCCGGGACGAGGCGGACCAGCAGTTCGTTCAACGCGCGGGCGGTCGCGGCGTCGGTGCCGAACGGCTTCTCGAGTACCAGGCGCGTCTCCGGCGCCAACCCGATGCGGTGCAGGGCCGCGCACGCCTTGGCGGTGACGGCCGGCGGCAGCGCGAAGAAAATCGCCACCCGTCCCCGGCAGGCTGCCAGCAACCGCCGCAGATCGTCCTCCAGCGTCACGTCGGCGCGCAGATAGCGGGTGTGCTCGACGAGGCCGGACGACGCTTCGGCGCCGCCGAACGAGTCGCGCACCCGGTCACGCCACCGCTGGTCGTCCCAATCGTCCGTGCCGGCGCCCAGGAGCGTCAGCCGGGGCACGCCGCCGGCGGCCACCAGCGCGCCGAGCCCGGGCAGCAGCAGCCGCGCGGTCAGGTCACCACTGGCGCCGAGGATCAGCAGGGTCTGCTCCGGGGCCTGGGGATCGTCGCCGCGGACGGGAGTGGACGGTGCGGTCATGGTCGTCACCATGCCCCGAACAGCCCGGCGGTAAGCACCGGCGCTCCGGCACCGAGAACTGAATACATCAACAAATGAGCCGGCCCGCTGGTGGTCCTCCGCGATCCGCTCACCGGCCTGATCCCGGACCCCCGCCTGCAGACGTGGACCCCCGGGTTCGTGTCGGTGCTGGCCCAGGCGATGCCGTTCCTGGTCTTCGGTGCCGTGCTGTCCGCGGTGATCGCCGTGTGACGGCGCTCTCCCGGCTTGCCTCTCACACCGACGTCAGGTCCTAGCCTGGCCGGCATGCAGATCTCTGGAGCAGTCGCCCTGGTCACGGGCGCGAACCGTGGCCTCGGCAAGCACTTCGCCGAACAACTTCTCGCCCGGGGCGCCAAGGTGTACGCCACCGCCCGCCGGCCGGAGCTGGTGGACCTTCCGGGCGCCACCGTGCTGGCGCTGGACATCACCGACCCGGCGTCGGTCGCGGCCGCGGTGGCCGCCGCGCCGGACGTCACGCTGCTGGTCAACAACGCCGGCGTGGACACCACGACCGGCCTCGTCACCGGCGACCTGGACCGGATCCGGCTGGAACTCGACACCCATTTCTGGGGCACGCTGGCGATGATCCGGGCCTTCGCGCCGCAACTGGCCGGTGGCGCGATCCTCAACGTGCTCTCCGCGATGTCGTGGTTCAACTATCCGGGGCACACCGCCTACGGCGTCGCCAAGGCCGCCGAGTGGAACCTGACCAACGGCGTACGGCTGGAGCTCGCGGAGCAGAAGATACTGGTCACCGCCCTGCACCTGGGAGCGGCGGACACCGACCTCAGCGATTACGACGGGCCCAAGGGCGACCCGGCGGTGCTCGTACGGGCCGGGCTGGACGGGCTGGAGCAGGACCGCGTCGAGGTGGTCGCCGACGAGTGGAGCGCGCACGTGAAGGCGTCCCTGGCCGGCGACCCGGCCGACTTCTACCGCTGAGCTTCGCGGCACCCCCGGGATGGCATCCGGCACCCCGGGGATCCGCTGAGCCGGCCGGGCCACTGTGCCCTCATCGGCGCAACGCCGTGATGACGGCCTTCGTCGCCTCGGCGATCAACGCGTCGCCCGAGGAGGCGTCCGGCACCCCGCGGTCCGACTGGATCGCGATGACCAGTGGGCTGCCGGTGCGCGGCCAGACGACGGCGATGTCGTTGCGGGTGCCGTAGCCCCCGCTGCCGGTCTTGTCCCCGACCTTCCATCCGGAAGGAACACCGGCCCGGATGTACGGGTCACCGGTCGTGTTGCCGCGCAGAAGCTCGGTCAGCTTCTGCCGCCGGGGTTCGGGCAGGGCGTCGCCGAGCACGAACTCCCGCAGGTCGGTGCCGAGCGCCCGCGGCGTACTCGTGTCCCGCCTGTCGCCCGGGGTGGCCTCGTTGAGTGCCGGTTCGTCCCGGCTGATGTCCGTGGTGCTGTCCTTCATCCTGCGCAGTTCCCGTTGCAGTCCCCGCGGGCCGCCGACCTCGTCGAGAAGCAGGTTGGCGGCCGTGTTGTCGCTGTACTGCACGGCGGCGGCGATGAGGGCGTCGACCGACATGCCCGAGGCCACGTGGCGGGACGTGACCGGCGCGTACTCCAGCAGGTCCTTCTCGGTGTATCGGACGACCCGGCGCAGGCCGCCGTCGGACAGGCGATCGAGCAGCACCGCGGCCAGCAGGGCTTTGAACGTCGAGGCGTGCGCGAACCGCTCGTCCGCGCGGTGGGTGACCGTGCGACCGGTGCCCGTGTCGATCGCGTAGACGCCGAGACGGGCGGCGAACCGGCGTTCGAGCTCCCCGAACTCGCGCAGGCCGGCGGCAGGCTGCGCCGTGGCCGACTCTGCGGCGGCCGGCTGCGCGGCGGCCGACGCGGCAGCGGGGGCGGACGGTGCGGGTGACGGGTCGGCCGCGGTCACGCCGCACCCGGTCAGCAGCGCGCTGACGAGGACCAGCGGAAGTGCTCCGAGGGCAGGGCGAGTCATGTCCCCGAGCATGCGGACCGTGATCCATGCAGTCAAAGACACAACCGACAAGATCCATGCATTCTTGGCACCGCATGAGGCCGTCGACCTGATCGGAGCATGCCGGGCCTTCGTCCACGTCGGTGAGCGGGCCGGCTTCACGCTCGGCGCGGCGGCCGCCGGCGTGCCCCAGCCCGTGGCCGGCCGGCGGATCGCCGCCGGCGCAACAGCGGTTCGGGGAACGGCTGTTCGACCGGACTGCCCGGCGTGCCGTGCTGACCGCTTCCGGACGTGAGATGCCGCCGCCGGCGAGACGGCACGCGCCCCGCACGACCACCTCCGCGCCCACCGCACGTGACGACTGCGGCATCATCCTCGACGGGCGGGGGTGCGCAAGCCGACCCAGGCCAGAGCCGCCATCGCCACCATGATGACGGTGGCCACGCCGCTGAGCGTGCCGAAGGCGGTCTCGAACGCCGTTCGGGCGTACGCCAGCAGTTCCGCGCCCTGCGCGCCGGGCAACGTCGCCGCCAGAGCTGCGGCGTCGCCAGTCGTGCGGCCGGCCTCGGCGACCATGTCGGGCGGCAGGCCGGGCACATCGCTCATCCGATGCCGGTAGACCGCGATGCTGAGCGAACCCAGCAGCGCGATGCCGAGCGCGCCGCCCAGTTCCGCGCCGGTCTCCGCGACCGCCGCGGCCGACGCCGCCTGCCGGTCACGGCCGCTGCTGACGATCATCTCGGTGGCGACCGCGTACACCGGGCCCAGGCCCACCGAGAAGAGTGACCCACCGGCGACGACGAGCGCCAGATCGGCGGGCGCCGCCGGTCCGGTGACGGCGACCAGGGTCAGCAGGGCGCAGCCGGCCGCGATGAGGGACAGGCCGGTGACGATGATCGCGGCGGCCGGGAGGCGGCGGACGACGATCGGGCTCAGCGCCGAGGCGGCCAGGTAGGCGAACACGGACGGCAGCGTCCAGAGTCCGGCCTGCAACGCCGACAGGCCGAGACTCCATTGCAGGTATTGCGCGACCGCGACCTGAGTGGCGTAGAGGGTGAAGAACGTCCACGTATTGGCCGCGAGGGCGATCCGGACGCCCGCGGCACGGAACGGCGCCGGGTTGATCATCGGCTGGGCGGTGCGGCGCTGTCGTCGTACGAACGCGGTTGCTGTCGCCGCACCCAGCAGGAACGCCGCGAGGACCTCGACCGTGCCGCCGTTCTCGGCCGCACGTTTGACCGCGTAGACCATGCTCAGCAGGGCGACCAAGCTCTGCGCCGCGCCCAGGGTGTCGAACCGTGCCGCCTCGCCGGGCCGGGACTCCGGCAACAGCCGGGGGCCGAGCGTGAGCAACAGAACGGTCACGGGCACGGCGGGCAGGAAGACGGCGCCCCACCAGAAATGGGCGAGCAGGGCGCCACCGGCGACCGGGCCGATCAGTCCGCCCAGGGAGAAGCTCGCGGTCCACACACCGATCGCTGTGGCACGCTGACGGCGGTCGGCGAACATGGTCCGGATCAGGGCGAGGGTGGACGGCATCAGCGCCGCTCCGGCCAGACCCATCAGCAGGCGGGCGCCGATCAGCTCGCCGGGCGACCGGGCGAACGCGGCGGCCGTCGCAGCCGCGGAGAACACCGTCGCCCCGAGGAGCAGAAGGCGGCGCCGGCCGATGCGGTCACCGAGCGCGCCCATCGCCAGCAGGGCACCGGCCACCAGGAACACGTAGCCGTCGACGATCCACAACAGCTGGGCGCCGCTGGGGTGCAGGTCGGCCGTGATCGCCGGGGTGGCGAGGTTGAGGACGTGGCTGTCCATCGAGACCAGCAGACAGGGCAACACCAGCACGATGAGGCCGGCCCAGTCGCGGGCGGTGGCGGTGGGGATCTGTTCGGTCGTGCGCACAACGGCACCTCCGTAACGTGATGAATGCCGTTTTGACGTTACGGCTCTCGCCGTCAGCATGCAACGCCATTACTTCGTTCATCGCGTTACGATGGCGGGGTGCAGACGCCCGTACGACCCATGGAGATCACCGAGCTGGTGGCGCTCGTCAACGACTGGGGCAGCCGGCCGGTCGAGGTAGGACATCGGGACAGGCCCGGCGCCGACCCCGAGCGGGCCCAGGTCGCCGACCGCGTGCACGCGGTCTTCGCGGACGGTGATCCGGCCGGGCGCGCGGCGGCTGTGACGGCGATGCTCGCCGCCGCCGGGGTTCGGCCCGGGCTGACCGTCACGGCGGACGGACCGGCTGCGTCGTGGTCGGTGCCCCGGGCGCGGGACGCGCTGCTCGCCTCGGCGGCTCTCGCCCTCCGTGGCCACCTCGCCGCCCACCCGGACCGGCTCGGCGTCTGCCATGACCGGCACTGCGCCGACGTCTACGTCGACGCCTCGCCCGCCGGGCATCGCCGGTTCTGCTCGCTCACCTGCCAGAACCGCAGCCGGGTGGCCTCGTTCCGGGAACGCAGGCGCCGCTCCGCGGGGTGACGCACGCGGCGATCACCTGTCGGCGGCCGTCGATCCCGGCCTCAGGCAGTGGTGCCTCCCGAGCGCAACTGGGCCAGCACCAGGGGGTCGATCGACCCCGGCACGATCCGCTCCTCCAGGTTCTCGATGCCGGCCCAGCTCGCCAGCGCCTCGTCCAGGTCGGGGCCGGCATGACCGGCCTTCGCGAGCCTGGCGCGCACCTCGTCCGCCGTCGCGCCGGTGAGCGGGATCAGCGTGGCCGGGTCGGGGCGCTCGAAATAGAGCGAGTGCAGCTCCAGCAGGCGGGCCAGCTCGGCCACCGGGTCCGGGTGGTCGTCGACCCGCAGGTCGGCGACGACGTCGCTGGTGCCGCCGTAACCCATGCCCTTCGCCACGACGAGCAGGGCGGCACTCTGCCGGCCGCGCCGGTCGCCGCCCGCCAGGTCGCCGGCGCGCAGCGCGCTGAGCAGCCGGTACGGCAACCGCGGCTGATCCGCGCCGGCCAGCCACACGGCCTCCATGTCGGCGACCACCCGCGGCCCGGCCAGCATGTTGCCCTGGATCGCGTAGCCGTCGCCGGCCGCACCGCCCGCCCACGGGTGACACCGGTCGCCGGTGAAGGTGGCGCCGGGACCCGCCACGCCCACCACACCGACCTGCCGGTGCGTGACCGGGCCGGCGTCAGCGGCGGTCAGCGCCCGCACCGTGCCGGTCGCGGTCACCCCGGTGCCGAGCAACGACAACGCCTGCGGGCGATAGGCAAGATTCGCGTACGACTGGGTCGCGACCGCTCCGACGCCGGCCAGAGCAGCCGGGACGGCCGCACCGACACCGAGGAACTTGCTGGCCACGGCGACGCCCAGGGCGACGCCGTCGGCGGAGCGGGCAACGATCGAGAAGGTCATGGCGAGACGGTAACCGGAGACCGGGCCGAACGTTCGATGGACCGCGTGGGCTGCAGCTGGACGAGGATCATCCAGTTGTCACCGTCGGTGTGGGTGGTTGCCCGGACGCGGTAGGTGCCCGCCGGCAGAGCGGCCGTCAGGTGGTTGTCGCGCTCCAGCTCCGTGCCGGGCCAGGCGGCGTCGAACATCACGACCGGTCCGTCCGTGACCCAGCGGACATCCTCGTCGGTGTCCCACTCGAGGCCGGCGCTCACTGCCCGGCGCGCGGCGTTCACCAGGTCGTCCTCCCGATCGGCGGCCACCCAGCGGACGAAAAGCCGTTCCGGGGGCAGGTACGTCGTCGTTGCCGGCTCGTCACCCAGCACGAGCGCGTGCTGGTCGCCCAGAGCGACGAGACCGAGGTATCCGTCGATCGCGCAGGCCCGGTCGTAGTCGTCGCCGGCGCCGGACCACAGCGACAGTGCCGACTGCGGTGCGACGAGCAGCGGTCCACCGCCCGAGGACACCCACGTGTACCGCAAGGTCGTACCCCCTGAAGTCGATGGTGGCGAACGCTCAGATGCGGCGCAGGACGAGTGTCACGAAGCCCAGGACGCCGCGGTACCCGCGCAGCCACTGAGCACGGTGCTGGTGAGCGACGGCGAGCGCCTCGGCCGCATCCGGGTGTCCGGGATTGTCCAGCGCCCACTCGGTGAGCGAACCGGTCCACGACCATTCGTAGTCGTCCCACTCGGCGGTGTCGCTGACATGCGCGTACACCGGCGTCCACCCGGCCAGCCGCGCGGCGTCGACCAGGCCAGGCAGGTCGGTGTGGTCCTCAGGTTTCGCATCGAGCGCCGCGAGCGCCTCGGGCGCCGGCGGCATCTGCCAGAACCCCTCCCCGACGATCAGGATGCCGTCAACGGTCACATGTCGGCCGGCTAACTCCAGTGTCTGCCCGAAACCGCCCAGCGCGTGCGTCGACCCGACGCACAGGACCAGGTCGTGATCGCCGTCCGGCACGTACGCCCGGGCGTCCCGCTCGTGCAGCGTGAGCCGGTCGGCGAGGCCACGTTCGGCAGCGGCGGCAGCAGCGCGTTCGAGGGCGTACGGGCTGACGTCGACGCCGTCCGCATGCCCGTCGGGGTGGTGGGCGAGGGCGTGCAGCGCCCAGGCGCCCTCCCCGCAGCCGAGGTCGAGGATGCGGGCGGCCGGGCCGCGCGCCGCCCGGCGCAGGATCCGGTTGAGGTTGACCTCGAAGATCGGGGCCGCGATCGGGTGATGCGAGTGCGCGATGCTGCTGAGCCGTTGACGATCCATCGCCGCAGTCAACAGGAATCCGGTCGGCGCACGCACCCGGATTGCGGCGGGTAGCGGCGGCCCCGGCAGAATCCGATCCATGATCATGCGAATCTGGCGCACGCAGGTAGTCCAGGGCCGTATCGCGGAGTACGAGCGCTTCGCCGCCGAGCAGTCACTGCCGATGTTCGCCGCGCAACCCGGCTTTCAGGGGCTGCTCTTCGGCCGCGACGGCAACCGGTGCACGGTCGTCACGCTCTGGCAGGACGAGGCGGCGGCGGACGCCCTCGAAGTCTCACCGGCGTACCGGGAGACGGTCGCACGCATCACAGCCACGGGGTTCCTCGAAGGGGCGTCCACCGTGGAACGCCTGACGGTGCACGGCAGTCACCTGCCGGCCCGTTGACGCCCGGTCAGCTCTTCGTCTCGATCTCCGCGCGCATGTCCGGGAAGTCGCCCTTGACGTCCACCGCGGTCTCGTAGAAGTACAGGAACATGCCGACGCTGCCCTCGTCGGCCCAGCCGCAGATCGCCACGTCCTCCTTGCCGACGACGGTGGTGCCGCACTGCGCCACCCCGCCGAGCGAGCCGGTGCTGGCAGGCGAGACCCCGGTGAGCTGGTTCTCCCCGCTGAACGACTGGAACACCGTGTCGAGCATCCGCTGCGGGTCGTCGATGTCGACCTCGGCGGCGAGCGCGGCGGTCATCTTCTTGTCGGCGAGGGAGCCGTAGACGGCCCCGAACGCGTTCGCCGCGCCCGGGTAGCCCTCCAGCTCCTTCGCCAGGTCCGTGGTGAGCGAGGACAGCTCCTCGGCCTCGATCTTGGGCTGGCCGTTCAGCGTGTCGGGCTCGCTGATGCTGATCTCGCCCTCCGGCGCCGCTTCGCTCGGACCGGGACTCGGGCTCTCCCCCTGTGCGACGCCGCCGGTCCCGCCCCGGAAGGTCTCACCGACCAGGTAGAACACGACGCCGCCGCCGACGAGGACGACCAGCGCGATCGCCACCGAGAGCAGGGTGATCGCCACGGTCCGCGATCTGGCCGGCGGCGCCGGCGGCATCGGGAACCCGGGCCGGCCGTATCCCGGCGGACCATACGGAGGCGGACCGTAGCCGGGCTGACCATAATCGGGCGGGCCGAGGAACGGCTGCGTGGGCTGCGGTGCGGCGTACGGGTCGACGGGTGGCGGGAGCGGTTCACCGGGTGACGGCGGATACGGCGGAGGGTACGTCATCTACGCTCCAGGACTCGATCTGTCAGTGGATACTAGCGACGCCGTCTTACGGCACGGCCGACACGGGTCCGCGGCCTTCATCTGCCTGCCTCGTCGAGGGCGTTCTGTGCTCGTACCAATCGATCCATGAGGGTTATGAAGGTTGTGACGTCCTCGTCCGGCCACCCGGCGGTAAGCGTCCGCAGCACGTCGTCCTGCCATGCATGGGCCTGACGCAGCAGTTCGGTTCCGGCCGGCGTGCCGGCGACAGTGGACGCCGCCCCGACCCGGTGCGGCGCCTGCCGGGTGACGAGTCCGCGCCGCTCGGCGCCGGACACCATCCGGCTCACGCCGGACTGATCCAGTCCGAGTTCCCGCGCCACATTGTTGATCGAGGCGGGCCGCTGCCGCCCGGCGAGGGCGTGCACCGCCTCCAGCACCATCACGTCGCGGCCGCGCCGGGCGTCGGCGCCCAGGCCGGACCCGGTCCACCGGCGTGACCAGAAGCGGACGAACGAGAACAACGCTTGACCGGTGACCTTCATCAGATTCCTCCGCTGACGCGCGTCGTATGCATTTCGCATATTATTCGCGCATGCAGAACGCATACGAAGAGGCCGGCAAGCTGGAAGACCTGATCAGCGCTTGGCACGACGCGGTCAACACCCGCGATCTCGCCGCCGCGCGGGCCCTGGTGACCGACCCGGTGGAGGTTTCCGGGCCGCGCGGGACACACTCCATCACGGCACAGGCTTTCGCCGACTGGATCATCACGTCCGGGATCCGGCTCCGCCCGCTGTCCGCCCACCGCATCGACGACGTCACCATGCTCATCGAGCAGGAGGCCACCTGGCCCGACAACGTCGACACGGCAGCGGCGGCAACGCCACCCACCCTCGTGGCCACGTTGTTCACAGCGCGCGGCGGCGCCCTCCACAGCATCCGCCGGTTCGACTCGCCGGCCGACGCCCGGAGCGCGGTTCACCCGCAGGCGCCGCGATCCGCGCAGTAGCGGACGCCGGCATGCGTGCCGATGACGTTCGGCGCGCGGTGACCGCCTGCCATCCCCCACCGCCGCGCGAGCGTAGCGGCCACGCGATCCCGAAAGCGGCGCCGGCGCCGAGCGGCACGACCACCACGGCCACCAGGAAACAGAACACCGAAAAGCCGGGCAACCCGCGGGGTACGCCGTTGGCCACCCGGATCGCGCCGGCACGGCCGGCCTGTGCCGGCGCGAACGCAGCGACGACGCTGGTCGCGATCGGCAACGGCAGGTCCCACCACGGCCAGCGCACCCGGCCCGCGTCACCGGGGACGTCCAGGAGATCAGTACCGTCGGCATCCAGCCGAACCACCGCGACAGCCACGCGCAGACCAGGGCGAACAACGCGAACGTCACCAGACCCAGCAGGGCGGCACCCCCCACCGGGACCCTAACCGGACGTGCTGCTCCCGGGCCGGAGCCAGCCCCCGCTTGAGCCGCCCGGTGCCTCAACCTCGACCGGTCGAACAAACCGTCGGCATGCGGCACGTGGCGACCCGCATCGCATCGTTCCGCGACGGGATCACCACCCGTGTCCTCAGGTCTTCCCCACTGACGGCAGCCGGCCCGTCGTCATCTCAAGGCTTCGCGTCCCGGTCGCCGGTCTGGAACGTCGACACGGGGGTGCCCATCTCCACGGTGCGGGTGACGGTGCACAAGCGGTCGTGTGACTGCCGCACCAGGCGGGGCACGATGGCGCGTGCGCGGTCGCCCTCCTCGCCCTCCGGGAAGACGACGTCGAACTCGATCTCCAGGTTCTCCATCCGGTTGATGCCGTCGCCGTCCCGGATCTTGTCGCCGCGCACTTCGACGACGAAACGGACGGGTTCCGCCCGGCGGGCGGCCACCAGGTCCACGTCGATCGCGCTGCACCCGCCCAGGGCGGCGAGCAGCAACTCGACCGGCGTGAACCTGTCGTCCTCACCGGTGCCCAGCGGGATGACTCCGCCGCGTACGTTGCGGACGTCGTATTCGCCGGTGGCGGTACGGGTGATCTCCACCGACCGCACTCGTTCGTTGGTCATGCCGAGCCACGCTACGCGCCCTGCGCAGGTGGCTCGGCTGCCTCCTACCGCTGGAGCTGACGCGATACGAGGACGGGCTCGGGCTCGGGCACGGCCGGGTGCCGGCGTTCCAGGGCGGCGCCCTCGACGTTGACGTTGGGCAGGATCCGGTCCAGCCGGCGGGGGATCCACCAGGCCGAGCGCCCGAGCAGGTGCATGATCGCCGGGATGAGCAGCATGCGGACCAGGAAGGCGTCGGCCAGCACGCCGAAGGCCAGGCCGAAGCCGAGCGATCGGATCATCGTGGTGTGCGAGAAGATGAAGCCGCCGAAGACGGAGATCATGATGATGGCGGCGGCGGTGACCACGGTGCGGCCCGCGTGCAGGCCCCGGCGGACGGCGAGCCGGGCGGGGGCGCCGTGGGCGTACGCCTCACGCATGCCGGAGACCAGGAACAGCTGATAGTCCATGGCCAGGCCGAACAGGATGCCGATCAGGATGGTCGGCAGGAAGCTCAGCACCGGGCCGGGGTCGTGGACGCCGAAGAGGGCGCCGAGCCAGCCCCACTGGAAGATCGCCGTGATGCCGCCGAAGGTGGCGAACAGCGACAGCACGAAGCCGAGGGTCGCGGTGAGCGGGACCAGGATCGAGCGGAAAACGAAGATCAGGATCAGGAGCGAGAGGCTGAGTACGACCCCGAGGTACGTGGGCAGCGCGTCGGACAACTGTTCCGAGATGTCGATGTTGCCGCTGGCGCTGCCGGCCACGCCGAGCGTGACGCCCGTGTCGATCGGTGACAGCCCGCGCAGGTCACGGACGAGTTGAGCGGTGGTCTCGCTGTTCGGCCCCTCGACGGGGACGACCTGGAAGGCGATCAGCGTGTCGTCGCTGGACCGGCCGATCGGGGCGACCGCGGTGACGTTGTCCTGGCCGAGGATCACGGTGCCGATGCGGGCCTGCTCGGCGAGCGCGTCGTCGCCGGTGACCGGGGCCGGCAGCTCGGCGACGACCAGCAGCGGGCCGTTGACGCCGGCCCCGAACTTCTCCTCGATCAGCTGGTACGCCTGGTACTGCGTGGTGTCCTGGCCCTCCGAGGAGCCGTCCGGCAGCCCCAGCCGCATGGACAGCGCCGGCAGCGCCAGCACGATCAGAACGGCCAGGCCGGCGACCGCGGTGAGCAGCGCCCGGGTGGTGGTCATCGGCGTCACCGGGGCGCGGCGGGCGTGGGACTGCCCGATGCGGGCCCGCGCCCTGCGGGTGAGGATCCGCGGGCCGAGCAGCGCCAGCAGGGCCGGGGTGAGGGTGACGGCGATGACGACGGCCACGGCCACGCAGATCGCGCCGACGGTGCCCATCATGCCGAGGAAGCCGATGCCGGTGACGTTGAGCGCGAGCAGCGCGACCAGCACGGTCGCGCCGGCGAACACCACGGCGTTGCCGGACGTGCCGTTCGCCAGGGCGATCGACTCGTGCAGGTCGACGCCGTCGAGCAGTTGGCGGCGGTGCCGGTTGAGGATGAACAGGCTGTAGTCGATGCCGACCGCCAGGCCGAGCATCACGCCCAGCACCGGGGTGATCGACAGCATCTCGACGGCGCCGGAGAGCGCCAGCGAGGCGGTCACGCCGACACCGACGCCGACCATCGCGGTCAGCAGCGGCAGGGCGGCCGCGACGAGTGCGCCGAGCATGACGAGCAGGGTGATCGCGGCGACGACGAGACCGATGACCTCGCCCACGCCGAAGACCTGCGGCACGCTCTGGGTGATCTCGTTGGAGAAGTCCGCCTCGACCCCGGCCGGGACGCCGGCGCCGACGTGGTCGACGACGCCTTCCTTGGTCTCCGGTGTGACGTCGAGTTGCGCCTGCTCGAAGACGACCGCCGCGACGGCGGTGGTGTCGTCGACCGAGACCATGCGAATCTTCGAGGACATGTCCAGCAGCTGCTGCGACAGTTCGAGCTTGGTGGCCTGCGCGTCGAGTTCGGCCCGCTGCGCGCCGAGCTGCCGGCGCTGCGCCTCCGGCAGGCTGTCCGCCGCCTTCTCGGCCTGTTCCAGCTTCGCGCGGCTCGCGGTGATCTGCTGCTGACCGCCCTGGACCTGCCGCGTCTGCTCGGCCAGCTGCTGCCGGGTGACGAAGGGGTCGGTGGTGGAGGCCACGCCGGCCAGGTCACCGGTGCTCTTCAGCAGCGCGCCGATCGCCGTACGCTGATCGGCGGTGAACGCCGAGCCGCCGGCGGTGTGGAACACGATCGTCCCGCTGCCGCCGCTGGCGCTCGGGAACTCCCGCGCGAGCTGGTCGGTGACCTTCGCCGTCGCCGTTCCCGGGATGGTCACCTGCGACGACAGGGTGCCGCCGAGGACGAGGTACGCGGTGACGGACACGCCGAGAACCACCAGCCAGGTGATCAGGGTGGTCCAGGCACGCCGGGCGCAGAGACGCCCGACGCGGTACAGCAGTTCAGCCATGGTGGCATGCTCTTTCGGTTCGGTCAGGGGTGGCGTGGGTCAGTAGCCCGCGCGGATGGTCGCGATGAGCCGCTCCAGCAGCTCGTTCCAGAGGGTCCGGGCCGCCTCGTCGGTGGCCGCGCCGGTCGCCGCGAGCCAGTGCTCGGCGATCACCTCGGTGCCGTGCATGAGGGAGCTGACCAGGAGCTCCGCCTCGAGGGGGTCCAAGCCTGCGTTGCGGTCCGCGAGCTCACGCGCCAGGTCGGTCGCGGTGCGCGCGAACGTCGCCTGCACGATCTGGCGCGGGCGCGGATCGTCGGTCCCGAAGCCGCCGAGGGCCCGCCAGAGGAAGGCGATGAGGCCCGGCACGTCGGTGGCGCGCAGCGCCGCCGCGACGGTCTCGAACATCGCGGTGCGGCTGCCCGGCCCGGCCGGCTCCACGGTGACCAGCGCCCGGAAGTTGTCGATCACGACGGCGAGGACCTCGGTGCAGACCGTGGTGACGACGTCGTCGACGGAGGCGAAGTGGTTGAAGACTGTACGCCGGGAGACGTCGGCCCGTTCGGCGAGCTGATCGACGCTGAACCGGGCGGCTCCGCCCTCGACGATCAGCGCCTTGGCCGCGTCCAGGATCGCCCGATGGTGCCGGGCCTTCAGCGCTGTCCGCCGGTCGGGCGGTACGGCAGCCGTCGTCATGTCGTTACACTAAATGCAACCTTGCACCGAGTGCAAATACTCGCGATGTGATGCTCGCCCGGTTCGTCAGCAGGCTGGGCCGTTCACCGCGAGCGGGGCGCCGTCGCCCATCGAAGGCCGCCCCGCAGGTGATCCACCAGCGCCGGCTCCGCGTACGACTCCACCGTGTGGCCCAGCGCGGTGTAGAACGACCGCCCGCCGAGCCGGTCGTGGCACCAGGCGAGCGGGTGGTCGGCGCCCATCGCACCACCGGCGTACGACTGCTCGTCCACCCGCAGCAGGACCCGCACCGACGGGTCGGGGCGGCCGCGGAAGTCGTACCACTCGTCGGTGCGCTCCCAGACCGCCGGCAGGTGGGCCGTCGCCGGGTGGCCGGGGTCGGCCACGATGACCCGGGCCGGCTGGACCTCCGGGTGCTTGTCGAAACGCGCGCCGACGAGGTCGCCGAAGAACGGCCAGTCATCCTCGCTGGTGGACGCGGCGTGGATGCCGGCGAACCCGCCGCCACCGCGGACGAAGCCCTCGAGCGCCGCCCGGCCGACCGGCCCGCCGCACGTGGCGCCGCTGGTGCTGAGGAAGACGACGGCGGCGAAACGGGCGAGTTCGCCGGCCGTGAGCACAGCAGGATCCTCCGTGGCGACCACGTCGAAGCCGTCCGTGCGGCAGATCTCCGTCATGGCCACGACGCCGGCCGGGATGGACTCGTGCCGATAGTCGGTGGTCCGGCTGTAGACCAGGATCCTCGGGGTCACGACGGCCGGACCGGATCGCCCGGCACGGAAACGTCCCCGGGGTGGTGCAGCCGTCGGCGTGGCATGGCTCCTCCGGGGACGACGGCACTGATGCGGAGCGATTGTAACCACCGGTCTCGGTAGGCTCACCGATCATGACGACCTTTGCCGCCCGTACCATCGCGGCCCTCCGCAGCGAACACGACACTCTCGCCGGCGTGGTCCGCGCCCTCACCGCCGAGCAGCTCACCGGACCGTCCGGCGCCGCCGAGTGGACCATCGCCGACGTCCTGTCCCACCTGGGCAGCGGCGCGGAGATCACGCTCGCCGGTCTGCGCGCGGCCCTGGGCGAGGCCGAGGCGCCCGGCCCGGACTTCAACCAGGGCGTCTGGGACCGGTGGAACGCGCTGAACCCGCAGGACCAGGCCGCCGGCTGGGCGGAGTCCGACACCGCACTGGTGACGGCGCTCGAAGCCGTACCGGAGCAGCGACACGACGACCTCCGGATCGACGTCGGGTTCCTGCCGGAGCCGCTGTCGCTCGCGTCGTTCGCCGCGATGCGGCTGAGCGAGGTGGGCCCGCACGTCTGGGACGTCCGCGTCGGCATCGACCCGGCGGCGACCCTCGCCGAGCCGTCCGCGGCCCTGCTGGCCGAACACTTCTGCGGCGATCTCGGTGTGCTGCTCGGCTTCATCGGCAAACCGGCCGCGGCGCACGAACACGCCGTCGTGGAGATCAGCGGCATGCCGTACCGCATCGTCCTCGAGGACAAGGCGCGGTTCGCCACCCAGGAGCCGGCGGCGACCGCGACGTTCGCCGGGCCGCTGGAGTCGGCGCTGCGGCTGGTCTACGGCCGGCTGAAGCCGCAGCACACCCCCGCGGGCGTCGAGGTGACCGGCAACATCTCCCTCGACGAGTTGCGCGCCGTCTTCCCCGGATTCTGACGGGCCGGTCCGCCGTTTCAGGGACGAGGCGGGACGGTGGACTCGCGGACCGTCAGCTGCGGTTCGAAGACCACATCCTCGGCCGGCTTCCCCGGATCGGTCACCAGGTCGAGGATGAGGCGCACGGCGGCCGCCCCGATCTCGGCCGCGGGCTGGTGCACGCTGGTCAACCCGACGGCGCCGGCCGCGCTGGCCAGGTCGGTGTCGTCGAAGCCGACGACGGCGAGGTCGTCCGGGACGCGCAGGCCGGAGCGGGTGGCGACCTGGACGACACCCGCGGCGATGAGGTCGTTGGCGCAGAAGACAGCCGTCGGGCGCCGGTCCTCATCGAGTCCGGTCAGGTGGCTGCCGGCGGCCCGGCCGTCGGTCAGGCCGGCGCCGGGGGTGCCGATCCAGGTGAGTTCCGCGCCGGCTTCGGCGGCGGTCCGGGCAGCGCCCTGGTACCGCTCGTCGTGGCGCCATCCGGCGAAGGCGAGTCGCCGGTGGCCGTTGTCGAGCAGGTGCCGCGCGGCCAGGACGCCGCCGAGGAAGTCGTCGCTGCGCACGGCGCTGCGGCGGCGGCCGGGGACCTCGCGGGCCAGCACGACCACCGGTGTGCCGCCCTGTTCGATGGTGTCGAGCAGCGGGTCCGCCACGTCGTTCGGGGTGATGATCAGGCCGTCGAGCCGGCGTTCGGCGAGGCGGTGCAGCAGTCGCTGCTCGCGGGCGCGTTCGCCGAGTCCGGTGTGGAACAGGGCGATGTCGGCGCCGGCCCCGGTGGCGGCCTGTTCGGCGCCGGCGGCGACCTCGGCGAAGAACGGGTTGCCGAAGTCGAGGACGACCAGACCGATGGTGCGGGTACGACCGACGCGCAGCGCCCGGGCGGCGGCGTTGGGCACATAACCCGCCGCCTGCATCGCCTGCCGGACCCGCTCGCGGGTCTCCGGATTGACCAGGTGCGGGCGGTTGAGGGTGTTGCTGACGGTGCCGTCGGAGACTCCGGCCAGGCGGGCGACGTCCCGGATCGTTGCGCGCGCCACCGTCGTCCCCACTTGTCTGCTCTGCCTTCGCGGCTACCGCCGTGGGCAGCTCCCGGCCCCCAGCGTACGGGAGCCGCCCACGGCCTCAGAAATGCTCGCGCGCCGGGAGGGGCGCGATGGGGTCGTCCACCGCCGGCCGGTGCCCGGCCGTGAAGGTGTGCTCCCCCGCGCCCACGGTGACCGGCTCCTGTCCGGGCAGCTCGACGACGGCGTCGCAGCCGGGCGGCACGGTCACGTCGACGTGCAGGACGTCGTCGTCGCGGCGCCACCGGACGGCGGCCACGCCGTACGGTGTCCGGTGCCGGGCGGCGGCCGAGGTGAGCCCGCCGCCGGGCTGCGGGCGCACGTGCAGCATCCGGTAACCCGGTGCTGCCGGCGCCAGGCCCGCGACGGTGCGGTGCAGCCAGTCCGCGACGGCGCCGAGGGCGTAATGATTGAACGACGTCATGGCGCCGGGGTTGATCGACCCGTCCGGGAGCATGCTGTCCCAGCGTTCCCAGATCGTGGTGGCGCCCATGGTGACGGGGTACAGCCACGACGGCAACCGGCGCGACAGCAGCAGCCGGTAGGCCTCCTCCAGATGGCCGGCGCCGGTGAGGGCGTCCAGGACGAGCGGGGTTCCGGCGAAGCCGGTGCCGATCCGGAACTCGCCGTCGCGGACCAGTTCGGCCAGCCGGTTCCCGGCGTGCACCCGCTGGTCCGCGGAGAGCAGGCCGAAGCACAGGGCCAGGGCGTACGCGGTCTGGGTGTCCGAGACGCACCGGCCGCTGGCGGTGACGAACTCGCGGCGGAAGCCCGCGGTGACCCGGTCGGCGAGGTCGGCGTGGCGGGCGGCGTCGTCGGTCTTGCCGATCAGCTGCGCCTGGCGGGCGAGCAGCCGCGCGGAGTGGGCCAGATAGGCGGTGGCAACCAGGTACGGGTCGGTGCGCGCCTGCTGCGGCCGGTCCGGCGGGGCGGCCGGGTCCAGCCAGTCGCCGAGTTGCAGGCCCTGCGCGATGACGTCGCGGTCGTCGAGCAGGCGCCGGCAGCCCTCGATCCAGGCGCGGGCGGTGTCGTACCCGCGCAGCACCGGCCCGAGGTCGCCGGCCCGGTCGTACAGCACCAGCGGCACCACCGTGGTGACGTCGCCCCAGACCGCGCAGTGGAACTGCGGGAAGCTCGTGGTGATGTGCGGGACGTAGAGCGGGACGAGGCCGTCGTCGCCGGTCTCGGACGCGACGTCGGTGAGCCAGTCGGCGATGCTGCCGGTCGCGTCGTACAGGAACGCGGCGGTGGGGGCGAAGACCTGGAGGTCACCGGTCCAGCCGAGGCGTTCGTCGCGTTGCGGGCAGTCGGTGGGCACCGAGACGAAGTTGCCGCGCATGCTCCACCGCACGTTCTCGTGCAGTCGCTCGACGAGCGGGTCGGAACACGTGAAGGTGCCGGTCTCGGCCATGTCGTCGTGGCAGACGACGGCGACGACATCGGCCGGGCCGAGGTCGCCGGGCCAGCCGGTGATCTCCGCGTAGCGGAACCCGTGGTACGTGAACCGCGGCTCCCACGTCTCGGGCCCGGCGCCGGCCAGCACGTAGGTGTCGTGGGCGACGGCGGTGCGCAGCGGCCGGGTGCACAGGCGGCCGTTCTCGAGCACCTCGGCGTGCCGGATGCCGATCTCGGTGCCGGCCGGGCCGGTGACGGTGAGACGCAGCCGGCCGGCCAGGTTCTGCCCGAAGTCGATCAGGTGGGTGTCGTCGTCGAGGCGGGTGATGCGGGCCGGCGGCAGGTCCTGGATGCGGCGGACCGGTGGTCCGGCGGGTGCGGTCAGCTCACCGGCCGTCACCTGCTTGGGCTGTACGGGACTCCAGCCGGCCGGTTCGACGCGGGCGTCGTGGTGCTCGCCGTCGTAGATGCCGGACGTCAGGATCGGCCCGTACGCCCAGGTCCAGGTGCCGTCGGTGACGATCTGCTCGACGGTGCCGTCGGCGTAGTGCAGTTCGAGCTGGGCGAGCAGGGCGGTGTCCGGGCCGTACCGTTCGCCGACGCGGTTCCAGCCGTACTCCCCCCGCCACCAGCCGTCGGCCAGCCAGCCGCTGATCGTGTTGGCACCGGGTTCGAGCAGCCCGGTGACGTCGTGGGTCCGATAGGTGAGCCGGTGGTGGTAACTGGTCCACCCGGGCGCGAGCACGTCGTCGCCGACCCGTGAACCGTTCAGCTCCAGCTCGTAGAGGCCGCACGCGGTCGCGTACACCCGGGCCCTGCGCAGTCCCGCCCGGACGGTGAAGTCGCGTCGCAGCAGCACCGGCCGCCGGTCGCCGGGGCTGAGGTCGGCGGAGCCGACGAAGGCGGCCGTCCAGTCGCCGGGCTCCAGCAGGCCGGCCTCGACCGTGGTGGGCTCGCTCCACCCGCTCGGCCCGGGGTGCCCGTCGAGCCAGACCCGCACCCGCACCTCGGCCTGCTCGCGGGAGGCCAGTGCCGGGCCGGGCCACGGCACCAGCACGCTGTCACCGGAGTCGATCCGGCCGCCGGCCCGCCCGTTGATCTCGATCTCGTAGGCCTGCTGGCGCGCACCGGGCCGGCCGGTCTCGATCCGCCAGGACAGGCGCGGGGTGCGTTCGCCGATGCCGAGCGGCTGGTCGTGGTGTTCGATGCGGGGCGCGGACACGCGCACGCCCGCCGGGTTCGTCGCGGACAACGATTCAGCCCTTCACCGCGCCGGCGGCCAGGCCGCGCATGACTCGCTGGTTGAGGAAGATGTAGATGGCCAGGATCAGCAGCACGTTGATGCAGATCGCCGCGAACGTCGGGCCGTACTCCACAACGCCGAACTGGCCGGTGAAGTTGAGCAGGCCGACCTGGACGGTGCGCTGCGCGTCGTCGGTGGTGAAGGTCAGCGCGATCAGCAGGTCGTTCCAGAGGAAGAAGAACTGCACCAGCGCGATGGTGAGGATCGAGTTGCGCATCATCGGGAAGCCGATGGAGACGAACGAGCGGAGGATGCTCGCGCCGTCCATGGTCGCGGCCTCGAACACCGACTTGGGGATGGCCCGGAAGTACGTGGCCATCATGAACACGGTCAGCGGCAGGCCGGTGGCGGTGTACGTGATGATCAGCGGCCACAAAGTGCCGGTCAGGTGCAGCTGGAAGTACACGCTGAACAGCGGCAGCAGGATCATCTGGCCGGGGATCATGATGCCGACCAGGAACAGCAGCAGCGTGGTCTGCCGGCCCCGCCAGACGAGCACCTCCAGGGCGAACCCGGCGGCGGTGCCGAACACGATGATCAGCGCGAGCGCGGGCAGCACGGTCAGCAGCGAGTTCTGCAGGTACGTGGCGACCGACGACCACGCCTGGGTGTAGTTGGCGAAGTTGGTGAAACTGTCCGGCAACGCGGTGGTCGATCCGTTGAGGAACTCCTCCTGGGTCTTGAACGAGCCCAGGAACAGCCAGATCAGCGGGTACACCACGACGAGGAGCAGCAGCGCCACGCAGGCGTGACCGGGCAGCCGCCGGAGGGTGCGGGTGAGTTTCATGGTCTATCCCTGCGCCAGGTCGCGGCGGGTCGCGCGGAAGATGAACACGGTGACGAGCAGGCACAGGACGGTGAGCGTGAGCGCGATCGTCGAGCCGTACCCGTAGTCGCCGTAGGCGAACGAGGTCTGGAACATGTACAGCGTCAGCGGGGTGGTGGCGCTGCCCGGCCCGCCCCCGGTGAGGGCATAGATCGAGTCGAACGCCTTGAGCGTGCCGTTGATGCTGAACACGAGCGAGGACACCAGCACGGGCAGCGACAGCGGGACGATGATGCTGCGGATCAGCCGCCAGGTGCCCGCGCCGTCCATGGCGGCGGCCTCCATCATCTCGTCCGGGATGTCGAGCAGCCCGGCGTACAGCAGCACCGCGTAGAAGCCCATCGAGCGCCAGATGTCCATCAACGCGACCACGAGGAAGGCGTTGCCGCCGGTGGCGAACCAGTCGACGCCGGTGCCGCCGAACGCCTCGATCACCGCGTTGACCGGCCCGGTCTGCGGGGCGTATTCGAAGAACTTCTGGAACAGCAGGGCGACGGCGACGGTCGGCAGGATCACCGGGAAGAACACGAGGGTACGCACGATGGAGCCGGCCCGGCGCAGGAAGAACACGTAGAGCAGGGCCAGCAGGTAACCGACGAGCACCTGGCCGACGGTGATGACCACGGCGTACTTGACGGTGAACCAGAGCGCGCCCGGCAGCGCCGGGTCGTCGGGCAGCTTGCCGAAGTTGGCGCCGCCGGCCCAGGTGAAGCCGGTGATGACGCTGCCGGTGAAGAACGTGTAGCCGAGCGACCACAGCATCGGTACCAGCATGATCAGGGAGTAGACCAGCAGGGCCGGCCCGAGGAGGATGGCCACCGATCGCCGGTCGCCCAGGACGCTGTGCATCAGCTCGCCTTTCTGCTCGCGGCGGCCCCGCCCGGTGGCCGGGACCGCCGCGAGATGGTCATCAGCTCAGGTTGGTGCTGACGGTCTGCATGAACTTCTCGCCGGTCAGCCGGCCGGCGGCGAGCTGGCCACCGTTGCCCTGGCTGACCGTGGTGGCCTTGGCGGAGAAGTACGCCTCGAACCAGAGCACGCTGGTCTGCACGTTGCCGATCTCGTCCTGGATCTGCTTGGTCAGCGCGGGCACCTCGACGCTGCCGTCGGTGCCGAAGCCGGTGATCTGGTTGGAGTCGCGCAGCGCGACCGTGCCGTAGTTCGCGACGATGCACTTGACCCAGTCCTGCGTCTTCGGGTCGGAGTCGTAAGCCTTCTTCGAGACCGCGACGGCGGTGCCGACGTTGGCGGGCATCTGGTCGGCAGTGCCGGTGCCGCCGGTGACCGTCGGGAACTTGAGGAAGCCGATGTTGTCGGCGCCGATCTTGTTCTTGGCGGTGTCGTTGAAGTCCGACAGCGCCCACGAGCCCATGTAGATGAAGGCCGCCTTGCCGGTGAGGAAGGTGTTCAGCGCGGTGGCGTAGTCGATCGAGGTGGGCGACTTGCCGAAGTAGCCCGCCTTGCCGAGGGCGGCGACGGCGTCCGCGGCAGCGACGTACTGCGGGTCGGTGAGCTTGGCCTGGCCGTCGGCGACCTTCTTCAGCGCGTCGGGGCCCTGCTGGCGCAGGATGTAGTTGCCCACCCAGCGGGTGACGCCCCAGCCGTCGCCGCCCTTGCCCGCCTGCGAGATCGGCTGGACGCCGGCGCCCTGCAGCTCGGCGAACGCCGCGACCAGGTCGTCCCAGGTGGCCGGCGGTGTGGTGATGCCGTTGTCGGCGAGCAGCTTCTTGTTGTACCAGATGCCCTCGATGTTGAGCTCGGTCGGCAGGACGAGCTGCTTGCCGTCGTAGAGCGCCTTGATCGTCGACGACGCGGCCGGCAGCACACCGGTCGCGATCGGGGCGGTGTCGAGCACCGAGCCGTTGCCGGCGAGCTGCTTGGTCAGCGACGGCGCGTTGGCCGCGATGAACGTCTGCGGCAGGGCGCCCTGGCCGGCGAGCAGCTGGAGCTGCTGGTCGAGGCTGCCCTGCGCCTGCTTCTTGATCTCCAGCGGCTGCGCCGTGTTCTGGGTGGCGCACTCCTTCTGGCTCAGCGTGGTCAGCGTGGCCGGGACGGTGGTGTTCTCGTTGATCGCGAGGAACGTGAAGTTCTTCGCCGAGGCACCGCCCGAGCCGCCGTCGTCGCCTCCCCCGCCGCAGGCCGCGGTGGTGAGGACGAGCGTGAGGGCGCTGAGCGCCGCAGCGATGTGGGCCGGACGACGGGTCCGTCGGGATATGAGTGCCACAGGTCCTCCTTGACGACCGCGGAATGCCTTCATTTTGAAGCGTCTAAAGCTTCGGTGCGCTGCGCCACAACGTCAAGAAGGTCACTCTGATACTCGCCATTGATCGGCTGGATACACCCGCTTCACCTGCGCGGATGACGTTTATAACGATTCAACACAGCAGAAACACGGCGGTGATCAGCCGCTCCGGCAACGGCCCGCCATCGGCCGTCCGGTCACCCCGGCGGCCCGTCGGTTGAAGCGTCTGACATACCCTCGGCCCATGGCGCGAATCGAGGACGTCGCCGCACGCGCGAAGGTGTCGGTCGGCACCGTCAGCAACGTGCTCAACCGCCCGCACGCGGTGGCGGCCAAGACCCGTGCCCGGGTCCTCGCCGCCATCGCCGAGCTGGGATACCGGCCCAACGAGGCGGCCCGCTCACTGGCCGCCGGGCGCAGCCGCACCATCGGGCTGGTCGTCCCGGACGTCACCAACCCGTTCTTCGCCGACCTCGCCCGCGGCGCCGAGCAGGTCGCCGACCAGCGCGACGTCGTCGTGATGCTCTACAACAGCGGCGAGTCCACCGAACGCGAGCAGCGGTATTTCGGCCGGCTGGAGACCCAGCGGGTGCAGGGCGTCCTGGTCAGCCCGGTGCTCGAGGCGGGGATCGCGGTCGACGACCTGGTCCGGCGCGGCACCCCGGTCACCCTGCTGGACCGGGGCTCGGGGCGGCACGGGCTGTGCTGCGTGTCCGTCGACGACCACACCGGCGGCCGCCTCGCCGCCGGCCACCTCGTCGACCAGGGGCACCGCACCCTGGCGTACGTGGGCGGTCCGCTGTCCGTGCCGCAGGCCGCCGCCCGGCTCGCCGGCGCCCGCGAGGTCGCGCGGGCCGCCGGCGCGACGATCGACGTCCTCGAGACCGGGGCCGTCAACGTGGTGGCGGGCCGGGCCGCCGGAACGGCGATCGCCGACCGCCGCGCCGGTAGCCGGCCGGACGCCGTGTTCTGCGCCAACGACCTGCTCGCTCTCGGCGTGCTGCAGGCGGTCACCCGGCGTGGCCTGCGGGTCCCCACCGACCTGGCGATCGTTGGTTACGACGACATCGAGTACGCGGCCGCGGCCGCCGTACCGCTGACATCGGTACGGCAGCCGCGTGCCGAACTGGGCCGGGTCGCCGCCGAGCTGCTGTTCTCCGAGATCGACGACCCCGGGCAGCACCGGCACCGGCAGGTGGTCTTCCAGCCGGAGCTGGTAATCCGCCGGTCCAGCGGCCACCGCTCAGCACCTCGGCCGGGATAGGAAGCGGGCCTCAGCCGGGGTAGGAAGCCAGCCGGGCGGAGGCCGCGAAACCCGGCACGACCTGGTTGGGCGCGGTCGCGTCGACAGCGGCACCGGCGTCGTTGACGATGTGCCGGATGCCGCCGCCGAATGCGATGACCGCGGTCGTCATCGAGGTGAACCGGACGCTGCTCCGCCGGGGCGCCTCGATGGAGGTCCAGGCGTGCGCCGGCGCACCGGCGAAGGTGGAGTCGAGGAACAGCGTGTAGATCGCCGTGCCGGTGGCCGCATGGGTCGTCACGCCGGGCGAGACCCGGTAGGACGCGTACCCCTGTTTGACGCCGTCCCGCCACGCGGCCTGGTTCGGCGGGTCGTACGGGAACTCGCTCTGGTAGAAGACCGTCCTGCCGCGCTCGCCGTTCCAGACGACCTGGTTCTTCTGGTGGTGCTCGACGAACAGGCCGAGGGCGGTGACGTCCGTGCCGTTGACGACGAGCCCGGTGTCACTGGTGTTGCTCGTCCAGCCCACCCCGCTGCCGTGGTCGGCCCGCCAGAGCCAGGCGTCGTCGAGGATCACCCTGCTCTGGTCGACCCGCACCGCGACCTTGGTGGAGCCGGCCTGCGCGCCGCCGACCCGGACGAACAGGTCGCTGAGCGTGGTCGGGTCGGTGGCGTCACCGAGGTTGACGGCGTTGCCGGTGCCGACCTTGACCAGCACCTCGGCGCCGGGGCCGGCGTCGACGAGCAGCGACGCGACGACGACACCCTTGACGTCGCCGACCTCGATCGCGGCGTGCCCGCCGGTGGGTGCCAGCGTCGCGTAGCCCATGCCCATGACCACCGTGCCGGCCCGGGTCACCCGGATCGGCGCGGTGAGCCGGTAGATGCCGGGCGTGAGGATGAGGTGCTTCCCGGCGGCCAGCGCCGTGTTGATCGTGGCGGCGGTGTCCGTACCGGGCTTGGCGATGTGGAACCGGCTGATCGGGATGCTGGTCCCGGCGGTGCTGCCGGTCGCCCAGTTCACGCCGGAGGCGTTGGTGCGCGCCTTCGGCACGAAGACCGAGTACGCGTCGCCGTTCACCGTGAGGAACGGCGCGGGCCGGGACGCCGGGGTGGCCTGCAGCGTGGTGATGCCGCGGCGGGCGAAGTCGCTCGCCGGCGCGCCCCGCACGCCGGAGAAGACCAGGTTCGCCGAGCCGCCGCTCCAGCTGCCGATCTGGCTGTCGCGCACGTAGTACTGCGCCTGGCCCGGTCCGGCGTCACCGCCGCTGTTGACGTTGCCGCTGATCCGGCTGTCGGCCATCACGGTGCCGAAGAGCGTGGCGCCGTACGCTCCGTTCAGGTCCAGGTCGCCCCGGATGTCGACGCGGCGCAGGGAAGACGCCTGCGAGGTCGCCCACCGCATGGTGTGCGCCGGCGCGACGCCTTCCGGCCGGGCCCGCGCGGCGTCCGCGCCCACCGGCCGCTGGATGGGGTTGATCGAGAGGTTGGCCAGCGACCGGTAGAAGTTGGTCAGCCCGTCGGAGGACCCGTCGGCATTCTGGCGCGGCTCGGAGTGCAGCGCCCCGTTGATCCGGACGCTGGTGGGCGCGGCGCCGAGCCCGGCGATGGCGGTGTAGTAGCCGACCTCGCTGTTGACGATGCCGATGGCGGTCGCCGGATCGTCCTGACCGGCGGCGCTGCCGTAGGTGCCCGGCTTGAAGTACACCGCGTGCCGCGCGGTGCTGAACTCCGGCTCGGCGGAGATGCTCCGCAGGTACGCGTTGATCTGGTCGACAGGCGTACCGGCGTCGAAGATCTTCACGTTCGGGCCGAAGTCGGGGGCGGCCGTGGCCGATGCCGGCGCGGCCGGGACGGCGAACGCGAGAGTGCCGGCGGTACCGAGGGCGGTGAGCGACCTGGCCCACGCCCTCCTGCTGATCGAGCTTGTCACACGGTTTCCTCTCTTCTCGGCGCGGCATGGCGCGCGGTGCGGTCACCGTGCCTCAGTGGGCGAGCACCGGAGAAGACGGAATTGTGTATGCGGTGTATCCGTCGTGTTAATAGAACGTGGTCACTGCTGTACCCGGACGGCGGCCTCGGCGAAGCAGCCGCGCAGCCACTGATGAGCCGGATCGTTCTCGTGCCCCGGGTGCCACCACATCGCTTCGACGATCGGTGCGGTCGGGAACGGGCACGGCACCATCCGGACCCGGCCGGCCGCGGTCATCGCGGCGCCCAGCTGGCGTTGCACGAACGCGACGCGGCCGGTGCCGGCGATCAGCGCAGGCAGGACGGTGTAGCTCTCGACCACCAGCCGCGCGTCGATCTCGACGCCGTGGGTGCGCAGCTCACGGGCGGCGGTGGTGATCGCCGTCCCGTCGTGATAGGTCAGCACCCAGGGCCGCCGGGCGAGGTCCGCGCTGGTCAGCTCCGTGTCGTCGGCGGCGTCGACCAGGCAGGCCCACTCGTCCTGGTACAGGTTGCGATGCGGCAGCCCGGTGACGATGCCGTGCGGCAGCACCAGCAGGTCGACCTCACGCAGCTCGTCGGCGGCCTGGTCGACGTTGCGCCGGGTGGTCGGCTGGACGTGCAGCCGCACCTGCGGAGCCTGCTCGTCGATGAGCGCCGCGACGGTCGCGCCGAGCACGGTGAGGGCGTAATCGGACATGATCACGGTGAAGGTGCGCCGTGAGGTCGCCGGGTCGAACTCCGGCTGGGCGCTGAGGACCCGGTCGGCCGCCGCGACCACCTGGGCGGTGGGCCGGGCCAGGCGCGCCGCCAGCGGCGTGAGTTGATAGCCGTGCCCGGCGCGGACCAGCAGGTCGTCACCGAAGTGCCGGCGCAGCCGGGCCAGGGCGGCGCTCATCGCGGGCTGGCTGATCTGCAGCCGCTCGGCGGCCCGGGTGACACTGCACTCGGTGAGCAGCGCGTCCAGCGAGGTCAGCAGGTTGAGATCGGCATGGCGCGCCATCGCCGGGTGACTCCTTCCGCGTGCCGCGACGTCACGGCACTGGTTCGGCGGTCGGTGTGTGAAGTTCGGGTCGCCATATGGGCGCAACTTCACACAGTGGGGGTGGTTACGGGCTGCGGTGCAGCCGCATCGGCAGGCTTTCCCAGGCCCGCAGGGTGTTGTTGTGATGCCGCCGCACCGGCCCGGCGAGCTCGATCCGGGCCACCCGGCGAGCCAGAGCGGTGAGCAGCGACGCCGCTTCCAGGCGGGCGATGTGCTGGCCGACGCACTGGTGCAGGCCCATCCCGAACCCGACGTGCCCGGACGGGTCCCGGCCCAGGTCGAAGCGGTCCGGGCCGGTCCAGCGGCGCGGGTCACGGTTGGCGGCGCCCAGGAACATCAGGATCTTGGCGCCGTCCGGGATCACCGCTCCCCCGATCGGTACGTCGGTGGTGGCGGTCCGGAAGAACGTCTGCACCGGGGACTCCCAGCGCACCGCCTCGTCGAACGCCACTCTGGCCAGCGACGGCTCCGCGCGGAGCCGTTGCCACTGCGCCGGGTTGCTCGCGAAGGCGTAGAGCACCGCGGACAGCCCGTGCACAGTGGTGTCCACGCCGGCCGACAGCAGCGAACGCACCACCAGCGGCGCCTGCTCGGGCGTGAGTTCACCGCGGTCGGCGGCCGCCCAGACGGCCGCACCGAAGCCGTCCGGGGCCAGCACGTCGCGGGTGCACTGAGCGTTCACCCAGGCCGACAGCCCGGCGATCCGCGGGGCGCCCGCGGCGACGAGATCGTTGGGCGGGCCGAACGCGTTGAACAGGTGGTCGCCGTAGGGCAGCAGGTTCTCCCGGCCGGCTGCCGGGATGCCCACGGCGTCCGGGAAGACGCGCAGCGGGAAGGCCTCGGCGAGCGCCGGGACCGCGTCGATCTCCGGATCGGCGAGCAGCTGATCCACCAGGTCCTCGGCGTCGGACGCCCACCGGTCCCGGAGCCGGTGCAGCGCCCGCGGGCCGACGATCTTCGCCAGGACCCGGCGTGGCGCGTCATGGTGCGGCGGGTCGGCCTCCAGGAGCAGACTCGGCGGGCGCCACGGCTTCTCGTACCGGAAGTTGCTGAGCCCGACCCCGGCGGCGGACTGGAGGCGCTGCCAGTCGGTGAGCGCGGCGTGCACGTGCTCGTAGCGGGCCAGCGCGTAGGTGTCGTACCGGGCGAGACGGACGACCGGGCCCGCCTCGCGCAGCTTCTCGTGCAGGGGACCCGGGTCTTCCAGGTTCTCGTGGTCGAACGGGTCGGCGTCACTGACCGGCAGCATGGTCATCTCCTAGAGGTCGAGGACGAGACGGTCGCTGCGCGAGCGGGAAACGCAGACGAACATGCAGGTGCCGGCTGCGCGTTCGGCGTCGTCGAGGACGCTGTCGCGGTGGTCCGGCTCACCGGCGAGCACGGTCGCCTCGCAGGTGCCGCACACGCCTTGGCGGCAGGAGGAGAGCACGTCGGCGCCGGCCGCGGTGAGCACGTCGAGCACCGAGACGGCCGGTGACACGGTCAGCACCGTTCCGGAGCGGGCCAGCTGGACCTCGAACGGTGTGCCGCGAACCGCGGCGCCATGATCGGTGGCCACGAAGGATTCGGTGCGCAGCGTGTACGGCGGCAGCCCGGCGCACGCCCGCTCGACCGCGGCCAGCAGCGGAGCCGGCCCGCAGCAGTAGACCCGGGTCCCCGGCGAGCAGCCGGCGACAAAAGCCGGCAGGTCGAGCAGCCCGAACCGGTCCTGCGGACGGATCTCGACCCGGTCGCCGTAGCCGGCCAGCTCGGCACGGAACGCGATGCTCGTACCGCTGCGGCCGCCGTAGAGCAGGCGCCAGTCGGCGCCGAGCAGATCCGCCTGCCGGATCATCGGCAGCAGCGGAGTGATGCCGATGCCGCCCGCGACGAACAGATAGCGCTCCGCCGGTACCAGCGGGAAGTTGTTGCGCGGTCCGCCCAGGCCGACCTCCTGGCCGAGATCAACGACATCATGGATGTACGCGGACCCGCCGCGCCCGTCCGGTTCCCGCAGCACCGCGATCCGGTACGAATACGGGTCCCACCGGTCACCGCAGAGCGAGTACTGACGCACCAGCCCGCCCGGCAGCACCAGATCGAGGTGCGCGCCGGGCGTCCAGTCCGGGAGCCGCGCGCCGGCCGGATCGGCCAGGGTCAGCGCCACCACGCCGTCGGCGATCAGTTCCTTGCCGATGACTCGCAGTCGTGTTTCCGCCACGTGAGCCTCCTGTGACACGAGGCCGCCAGATTGCGACCCCGGTCACTGCCGAGACAGCGGGCTTCTCACTCAGCGAGAGACGAATTCACCCGATCCCCCGGGCGATGCCCCGAGCGGCGGCCTGCAACGCGGGCACCAGCAGCGGCGCCCGGCCGTCGTTCGGCACGATCACCGACAGCCCGGCCACCACCGGGCCCGCCGGGCCCGCGCGCACCGGCACAGCGACCCCGGTGGCGTCGGCGTGGATGTGCCCGTCGGCGACGACGTACCCCTGCCGGCGGATCCCGTCGAGCACGCCGCGAAGCCGGGCGGCGGTCGTGATCGTCGCCGGGGTGAACCCGCCGAGCGGGCCGGCGAGCAGCTCTTCCTGCACGTCACGTGCCCACGCCAGCAGCACCAGACCGGCGGAGGACGCGTGCAACGGCAGCCGCCCGGCGATGCGGGTCACGTTGATCACCGCGTCCCGGGCGGAGAGCCGCTCGACGAACAACACCTCGCCGCCGTCGAGCACGCCGAGCTGCACGTGATGCCCGATGACCGCGTGCAGATCCTCCAGGAACGGCATGGCCGCCTCCCGCAGCCCCAGCGTCGGCGAGGCACGCTGGGCCAGCTCCCACAGCCGCATCCCGATCCGCACCCCGCCGCCGGTAGTGCGGGCCAGCAGACCTTGCTCGACGAGGGCGGCGATCAGCCGGGAAGCGGTGGCGACGTGCAGCCGGGCCCGCCGGCCGATCTCCGAGACCGACAGCTCCGGCTCCTGCGGGGTGAAGGCCTGCAGGATCCGGGTGGCCCGGGCGAGCACCGGCTCGCCCCGGGGCCGGTCGTCACTGTGCACAGCGCCATGGTGACACCCGGCGGGGCGCCCTCCGGACGCGATGGCGTGGACCGGTCGTTTCGTCGTACCCCCGCCTTGGTGCTCTCAGCTCCCGGCGGCCTCGTCGGCCGCCGCCGCGTTCCCGGGCCGGAGGCGGGCCGCCCGGGCGATCAGGCCGGCGATGCCGAGAAGCCCCACCGCGACGACGCCGGCAGCCAGCGGGTTGGCGATCTGGTTGGCCAGCGGGTACATCAGGTCCGCGCCGAACCGCACCTGCGCGGTGTCCGGATCCGGGACCATGCTCAGCACGTTGTCCAGCGTGTTGACCGCGCAGGCCACGACCACCGGCAACGCGGGCAGCAGGAGCAGGCGCCGGGCCGGCAGCGAGATCCGGACGGCGCGATGGGCCAGCCGGGTCATCGCCTGCCACGCCACGAGCAGCCCCACGGCGAACCCGGCGATCGCGCCCGCGAGCACCCCGCCCGGCTCGACCGGATAAGCGCCGGCCACCACGGTGGACTCCCCATCATTTCCGGACATCCGCAGCAGCGTCCCGTCGCGGTGTGCCCAGAACACGCCGCCCGGGCTGTTCGCCCCCGCCGGGCGCAGATCACCGGCCGCCCAGCCCGCCGCGATCAACCGCTGCCGCGCCTCGGCCAGCACGTCCGGGACCCGCTGCACCCCCTCGTAGTACCGGCTCGAACCCGTCGGCGCCGGCCGCGGGCCGGCCCACCCCTCGTCGCCGTAGTCCTGGAACTCGCCGGAGGTCCGATAGCTGTAGGCCATGCCGAGCAGGCCGTCGCCCGGACTGCCCGCGGTGGACGACGCCGGGCGGCCGAGGAGCGCGTAGCTGAGGGCCGCAGCGTCCGGCTCGGCGAGGCCGGCGGTCCCCCAGACGGCCAGAGCGCCGGCCCCGCTGAGCACCACGGCCGCCCAGATCGCCACGAAGAAGGCCGCGATCCCGCCCAGCCGGGTGGGCGGCACGAACCTGTACCGCAGACCGGTCAGCACCATCGAGACCGCCTCACCCCGCGACGGCCGGATTTGGCCCGGCGCTGCCGCGTCCAGCAGCGTGGTGAGCATCTCCAGCCCACGTTCGCGCCGGTAGAAGGCCGGGTAGGCGTAGAGCAGGCGGCGGTAGGAGCGCTCCAGCTCAGACATGCTGAACTCCCCCGTTGAAGCCGAACGCCTCGCGCAGCCGGGAGGTGGCCACCCGGGCGTTCGACTGGAGGCGCTCCACCGCGGTCTCGAGCGCCGCGCGGCCGTCGTCCGACAGCACGTAGTACCGGCGCAGCCGGCCGCCCACAGCCTCCTCCCGGTCAACGATGATCAGGCCCTCCCGGGTGAGCCGGTCGAGCGCGGCGTACAACGTCCCGGCCTTCAACTCGACCCGGCCGCCCGACAACTGCTCGACGGCCTGCATGATCCCGTAACCATGCAGAGGGGTGCGCACCAGCGCGGTCAGGATGAAGAACGTCGGTTCCTGCATCGTCATGGCCAGCAATATAGACCATCGCTATATGCAGTCCGTCTGTATATCCGAGGGCGACAGTGGACGGTGGTATCGTCCCGGCCACCGAGGCGCCCGCGACGGAAGGCGGATCAATGAGCGGTTCCGACCCCGACCTGCAGGCCCGCTTGCGTGCCGACCAGCCGCACAGCGCCCGGATCTGGAACTACTGGCTCGGCGGCAAGGACAACTTCGCCGCCGACCGGGCCGTCGGTGACCAGGTCAAACAGGTCTATCCCGAGGTGGTGCAGGTGGCCCGCGCCTCCCGCGCCTTCCTCGGCCGGGTCGTGCGGTTCCTCGCCGGTGAGGCCGGCATCCGGCAGTTCCTCGACGTCGGCACCGGCCTGCCCAGCGCCGGGAACACCCACGAGATCGCCCAGGACCTCGCCGCCGACGCCAAAGTGGTCTACGTCGACAACGACCCGCTGGTGCTCGTCCACGCCCGCGCGCTGCTCGTCGGCCCGGGCGTCACCGATTACGTCGACGCCGACGTGCACGACCCCGGGCGCATCCTCGACGCCGCGGCGAAGACCCTCGATCTCACGCAGCCGGTCGCCCTCATGATGCTCGGCATCCTGGGCAACGTCGCCGACACCGACGACCCCGGCCCCGCCGAGATCGTCACGCGGTTCCTCGCCGCGGTGCCGTCCGGCAGCTACCTGGTCGTCAACGACAGCGTCGTGACCCCCGAGACCGCCGAGGCCGTCCGCACCGCCCGCACCAGCGGCGCCGACTACCACCTGCGCACGGTCGAGCAGATCAACGGCTTCTTCACCGGCCTGGAACTGGTCGAACCAGGTGTGGTGCCGACGCCGCTCTGGCGACCCGACCCCGGCGTCACCCCCGAGCGGCTCAACGTGTACTGCGGGGTCGCCCGCAAACCGTGAGGCCGCCGTCGCGCCGCTCGTCGTCTGCTCTGACCGTCCACGGCCCGGCACAGGCCGTGGACCGAACCGCCTACGCTGCCAAGCATGAGGCCCGCCGCGCACCCGTCCCGGTACCGCGCCGGCCCGTGGCAGGCGGCCGGTTTCGTCGTGGTCGCGGGCCTCGCGGCGCTGTGCTGGTTCGCGTGGCTGGGCTGGGACCAGGAATACCAGATCGACCCGGTCACCGGGGTGGCCAGTGGGCCGTACGAGGCGTGGCAGGTGATCGGCTGCGCGCTGTCGCTGCTGGTCCTGCTGCTCGGCGCCCTGCTCCTCCGGCTGTGGCCGGTGTCGGCGTCGGCCGCGCTCGTACTGGGTTTCACGACGGCCTGGACCGTGGACGCCGCGAGTACGGACGCTACCGGCTTGTACGGGGTGGGGACGGTTCTGCTCCTCGCCGGCTTGTCCATGGCCACAGCGGTGGTGTCCGTCGTGTTCGTGCTGCTCCGCAACAAGTCTCGGTCGAGCTAGCCGCTTCCGCCGGCTGTCGATGACGTCCGGGCCGGCCCCACGCCCGTGCCCGGCCTCGCACCCGGCCTCCTGCCCGGCCTGTTGCCCGGCCTCGCGCCGGCGGGCCGGCCGGCCGCCGCCACCGTGCGGACCGGCAGCACCCTCGGCCCCGGCCTGCGGAACGTCGAACATCTCACCCTCGGCGACCGTCTCAGCCACGTCGACGAGAACACTCGCCCCCGCCAGGTGCACCCACCGGACGCAGCCGACCGGCGCCCCTCGCAGGGCCCCGCACGGTCAGCCGACGTGGATGCCGGGGCGGCGGTCGGGATCCGGCTCGTGTTTGCGGAGGATCTCCCGGACGACCGGGGCGGTGTCACCGCGGCCCAGCAGGAAGTACCGGAACATGTGCACCAACGGGCTGCCCTCCGCCCAGGCGAAGTAGCAGTGCGGTCGTACCCCCGTCGTCTCGGTGAGCGCGAGCAGCACCGCCGCGATGGCGTTGGGCCCGGCCGGGGCGTCGGCACGCAGCACCCGGAATCCGCCGACCTCGACACCACGCACGTGCAGCGTCTCGCTGAACTCCGACGGATCTATCACGTCGATCTCGAGGAACAGCACGTCGGCGGCGCCGGGCACGGGGTTGTGCCGGCGCTGTTCGCGTTCCTTGTCGGCGTACTCGGCGGCGTCACCGGCCTGACGGCGGTTGGCGATGATGTTCAGCGCCCCGTCGAAGGCCAGCGACGCGGTGATGAAGCGGCGGGCGGCCGGGTCGAACTCGATCCGGTCGGCGCGCAGCTCGGTGGTGCGCGACACCCGGGAGACGAGCGACACGACGATGATGCCGGCGATGAACATCCCGGAGATGGCGATCCCGTCCGGCTTGTCGATCACGTTCTTGACCAGGGCGTACAGCAGAACCATCGTCAGCGCGGCGAAGCCGGTGGCGGCCGGGCGCTTCCCGCGGCGCAGGACCGTGACGGTGACGGCGAAGGCGCCGGAGACCATCATCGCCAGGATGCCGGTGGCGTAGGCCCCGGCCTGGGCGTTGACGTCGGCGCCGAAGGCGACCGTGATGAGCACGCACAGCACGGTGTAGACGAGCACCACCGGGCGGACCGCGCGGCCCCACTCCGGGGCCATGCCGTAACCGGGCAGGTAGCGGGGAACGATGTTGACCAGCCCGGCCATCGCCGACGCCCCGGCGAACCACAGGATGAGGATCGTGCTGATGTCGTAGACGGTGCCGAACGCCTCGCCGAGCTGTTCGTGGGCGAGCCAGGCCAGGGCCCGGCCGTTGGCCTCACCGCCGGGCTGGAACGCGTCGGCGGGGATGAGCACCGTCGTGACGAAGCTGGCGGCCAGCAGGTACCCGCTCATGATGAGCGCCGCGGCGGTGAGCAGTTTGCGGGTGTTGTGGATCCGGGACGCCCGCCGCTGCCGCTCGCCGGCGCCGTCCGCCGCGACCAGCGGCATCATGCTGACGCCGGTCTCGAACCCGGACAGCCCCAGCACCAGCAGCGGGAAGGCCAGCAGCGCCGGCCCGACGAGGCCGCCGGCGCCCTGACCCTCCGCGGTGAGCGCGTCGGTCCACGCCGAGAACGCGCCCGGCGTGGTGGCCACGTCGACCAGCCCGACGACGATGATCGTCGCGTTGAGGACGAGGAACACCGCGACGAGCGGGATGGCCACGATCACCGCCTCGCTGAAGCCGAGCAGGAACACCCCGCCCAGCAACAGCAGCAGGACCACGGTGATCGCCACCTCGTGCCCGTGCAGCACGCTGGGGAAGAAGGGGTTCTCCACGATGTGCACCGACGCGTCCGCCGCCGACAGGGTGATCGTGATGATCCATGAGGTGGCGACGAAGCCGAGCAGCACCAGGACGAACAGCTTGCCCTTCCAGAACGGCAGCAGCTTCTCCAGCATCGCCACCGAACCGGCTCCGTGCGGGCTCTCCTCGGCGACCTTCCGGTACATCGGCAGCATCCCCAGCAGCGTCAGCGCCACGATCAGCAGCGTCGCGAGCGGTGCGACCGCCCCGGCCGCGAGCGCGGCGATCGCCGGCACGTAGGCCAGGCTGGAGAAGTAGTCCACCCCGGTCAGGCACATCACCTTCCACCAGGCGTGCGGTTTCGCGTGCCCGGCGCCGGCGGCCGGACCGGTCGGCTGCACCTGGTGCCGCAGCAGCCACTGCGACAGCCGGCCCTCGGCCGGTGGCCGGCGCGCGGGGCTGTCGACCACTGCCGGCACTGCGAACTCGTCGGTGACGCTCATCTGCTCTCTTCCTCACGCACCGGAGAGCACGATGACAGCGCTCCCCGTGGCCGCGAGTCTAGGTTCGCGCCGACCGTCCATAACGGTTGAAAACGGGCCGCCGGGGAGACGTTGACGTTTTATTAACGCGACCGCGACCCTGGTAGGGGCAGCGCCGGGCCCGCTCCGTTCAGCAGCCGGTGGTGTGCTGGACGGTGACGGCGGCACCGTCGTCGGCCGCGGCGACGACGACCGAGACCGGGCCGTCGCGGTAGGAGACGCGGTTGGCGTCGCCGCCGTCGAACCGGCGGGCGCCGGCCGGGACGACAGCGCCCAGCCGGGCAGCGAGCCCCTCGGTCGCCACCGGCTCGCTCACCGCGGCAACGGTGACGATGTCGCCGGTGCGGCAGCGCACGCGCTGCTCGGTGATCCGGGCCGGCCGGGTCCCGAGCCGCTGCAGGATCCCGGTCACGGCGGTGCTGCCGGCGGAGTCCGCGGCGGTCACCGGCCGGGTACCGGCGCCGAGGCTGCACCGGCTACGGACGCTGACGGTCAGCCAGCCGGGGCTGATCCGCCGCACCGCGACCGTCAAGCTGCCGGTGCCGGCCTGCAGCGGCCGGACCCCGGCGACAGCGGTCCCCCGGACGGCCGCGTAAGCCGGCGGCAGACGCTGCTCGATCCCCGTGATCAGCGCCTCCTCACCACCCGGGTCGGTGTAGAGGTCGGCCTTGGCGGTGAAGACGCCGCCCTGCCGGAGGAAACCGAGTTCGCACTGCGCCGACCGGACCACCGGGCTGACCGTGACGGCGGCATCGGCGCCGGCCGCGACGACCGCGTCGGCCACGGCCGAGTTCATCGCCGGCACCACGTCGTCGACCCGTGGCTGCCGTCCGGTGTCCCGGCGCCACCACAGCGCCGCGGCGCCCGCCAGGACAGCGAGGACGGCAACGACCAGGACGATCTTTCTCATCGGGCGCTTCACGGTGCCATTGTGCCGACGCCCGCCGCTTCTCAGGGTGGTCGCCGCACCGTCAGCAGCGCGACGTCGTCGGCGGGCCGGTCGATGCCGGAAGCGGCCATGACCGCGGCGCAGATGTCCTCGGCGGGCGCCGGGCGTACGACCTTGACGAGCCGCTCGACTCCCTCGTCGATGACCTGCCCCCGCCGCTCCACGAGACCGTCGGTGTAGAGGACCAGCACGGCGCCCGCCACGAAGTCGCAGGTGGTGGCGCGACGGGGCGCCCGGAGGCGGTTGACGCCCAGCGGCGGGTCGGTGGGCAACGGCAGCGCGGCGGTGGTCCGCCCCGGCGCCGCCAGGATCGGGGCGGGGTGCCCGGCCGACGACATCCGGATCAGCTGCCGGTCGGGGCTGATCATGGCGTAGACGACGGTGGAGAGGCTGCTGGCCTCGAAGTGGGCGTTCTTGCGGTCCAGCAGCGTCAGCACCTCGGCGGGATCGTCGGAGGTGAGCGCATAGGAACGCAGGGCGCTGCGGACCCGGCCCATCACGATGGCGGAGGCCAGACCGTGCCCGGAGACGTCGCCGATGACGACGCCCAGCCAGCCGGAGGGCAGCGCGAACATGTCGTACCAGTCGCCGCCGATGCCCAGGTCGTGGCCGGGCACATAACGGGCGGCGGCCTCCACCCCGTCGACCCGCGGCAGGCGCTCCGGTATCAGTGCCCGCTGCAGCGTCGCGGCAGCGGCGTTCTCCAGCTTCCGGGAGCGGATCTGCCCGGCGATGCTGGCCCGATCGGCGACGACCTGCAGCAGGTACACGTCGTCGGCGGTGAACCGGCGTGGCCGCAGTGTTCCGACGTGCAGAACCCCGACCAGCTCGCCGTCGAGGAACATCGGCACACCGAGCAGCGACCGCACGCCGGTGGCCAGCAGCACCGGGCTGAGCACGTCCGCCGGGGTGACCTCCTCCAGCGCGACCGGTTCCCGGCGGACGGCGACCCGGCCGGCGAAGCCCGCGCCGACGGCGATCCGGAAACCCTGGCGGACCTCCTCCTCCAGCCCCTTGGTGGCGGTGGCCACGAGCTGGTGGGCGTGCGGGTCGAGCAGCAGGATGGTCGCGGTGTCCGCGGCGAACAGGCCGAGAACCCGGTCGAGGAGCTCGTCCAGCAGGTCCGACACCTCGAGCCGGGACAACGCGACGTCGGTGACGGCGACGATGCGGCGCAACCGCTCGTCGTCGTTCAGCTGTTCCGTCACCGACCAAGTCTAGAGCCAGACTGTTGCCATACAGCAAACAAGTCAGGTCACGTCCGCGTCTCGGCCCGCCGCAACAGCAGGCAGAGGACGGCCAGGGCGACGGCGGCCACCGGCAGCCCGAACGGGCCCACAACAGCAGCCCCAGCCCCCCGGCGTGGCCCGGTGAGCCGTTCCCGCGCTGCCGCCGCTCCGACTTGTACGGCACCAACACCCCGGGGCGGAGACCGCTCCGGGTCTTCTGCCCGGCACGGGGTGCGCCGTGCCTGAGGCAGGCGAATAAAGGCTGGTGACCGTACGCCCGGCCGCTCAGGTTCTGGGGATGTCTTCTGATCCTCCCCTGGTTGCCAGGTCGGGCTCGCGGCGCCGGCGGCGCGCCGACAGGTTCCGGCCGTTCGGCGGCGAGCCGGTGCAGCGTCACGGTCCTGCCGTAACCGGCCGCCGCCACGTACAGAGCCATGCGCACCATTGGCGTACGTTACGCATGCCCCGTACCCCCTGAAGGGTGTTGTGCTCGTTATTCGGTCGCCGCTGCAGTGAAGGCGCACCAGGGTGACCAATCGGACACGCCCGGCCCCTCCTCGAAGCGGGCCCGGAACTGATAACTGCCACCCGGGCTGAACGAGTCGTCCGGCGCGCTGACGCCGTACGGGTTGCCCGCGAACACGAGCGTCTCCAGCCCCGGCCGG
The DNA here is from genome assembly GCF_056134165.1 of Actinoplanes sp. 13. Lineage (NCBI taxonomy): Bacteria > Bacillati > Actinomycetota > Actinomycetes > Micromonosporales > Micromonosporaceae > Actinoplanes > Actinoplanes sp. 13. Next base: position 405,144 of record NZ_JBVYOQ010000003.1, read on the forward strand.
GCCACCTCGAAGCGGGCGACCAGGTTGGGGCCCGGCGACCCGGAGGCCGGGCTGACGGCGAAGGTCGGCGCGAAACCGGCGTAGATGACCGGGGCCGCGTCCCCGTCGCAGGGCTGGAACCCGGCATAGGGATAGGCCGATACGCGCAGCGCCGTCGGCGGCGCGGGCACCGCGACGGTGCCGGTCTCCACCGTGAAGGAGCACCAGGGAAGCCAGTCCGAGGTCTTTGCGCCGTCCACCGCCCGAACCCGGAACCGGTACGCGCCGTCGCTGAGCACACCGGCCGGAACGCGATAGATCGCGGGAGAGCCGTCGAACCGGACCGTGCCCCGGGCCACCGCCGGCCGCCCGGCCGGTGCCACCTCGAACGTCGCGGCGAGGTCCGGCCGGTTGGTGTTCCAGGCCGGGGCGCCGCTGCTGACCCCGATCTCCGGGGTGAGCGACCGGGACAACGGCATGCCGTCACGGCAGAACTGCGGCGCGGTCAGCTCGTCCGAGCTGAGGAACGGGCCGACCGGCGCGTGCGGACGGGACGCGGCGGCCGACGCCGGCCCGGGCACGGCTCCCAGGGCGAGCACGGCGACGGCGGTGGCCGCGATGCGGGTGATTCTGCGGATGGGCGTCATCGGGTCATTCCACATCGGAATCCCGGTCGCGTCAGTACCGGGAGGGCGGCCGTAAGACTTTGGTTAGATCAGCCGGCCGGCGTACGGGGTGCATCCCCCGGTGCAACCTGCGCACCGCGGCCGGCAAGGACCCGCAAAGCATGGACCTGCGCGCCGAGCCCGGCCTCACGATGACCCTGTACGCGGCGCGACCCGGCTCCCCCCACCGCGGACGCCCTGCGCCTGCCCGCCTCGTGGACGGCTCCGCACCTGGTCGACACGATCGGGTCCTGAGGAGGCGGCCGTCGCTGCGGCACCCGGCACACCGCTATGCTGCCGATCATTTCCGCGGGCGAGAGGCGCATCACCATGACAGCGGTATCAGGACGGCAGCCGGCCGCCGCGGATCCGGTGGTCGCCGGGCAGGCGGCCGACGAGGACGTGCGTGCCCTGTTCGGGCAGTCCACCGCCGTCCTGGCCTCGCTGGCGGGACCGGAGCACCTGGTGGAGACGGCGAACCCGGCGTTCTTCGCCACCATCGGCGAGGAGCGGACCCGCACCGGCGTCCCGCTCGTCGACCTGCTGCCCGAGATGGACGGCCAGGACTTCATCGCGCTGCTGGACCAGGTCTACCGCACGGGTGAGCCCTACACCGGCCGGGACGCCCGGGTCGTGCTCGGCGCCGGCCCGGACGCGCGGGAGGCGTTCTTCGACTTCACGTACGAGCCACGCCGGGACGCCGACGGCACGGTGACCGGGATCCATGTGCTGGGCGTGGAGACCACCCAGGTCAAGCAGGCTCAACGACTGATGATCGAGCACCGGGCCCTGCTGGAGCAGATCGCCCGGCAGGCGCCGCTGACCGACGTGCTCGACGGGATGGCCCGCAGCATCGAGACCCTGGCGCCGGAGGAGGTGCTGGTCTCCGTCCTGCTCGCCGACCCCGACGGCCGGCACCTGCGCCACGGCGCCGCCCCCAGCCTGCCGGAGTTCTACAACGAGGCCATCGACGGGATTGCCACCGGCGAAGGCGTCGGCTCCTGCGGGACCGCCGCGCACCGGCGGCAACCGGTCATCGTCACCGACATCACCACCGACCCGTTCTGGACCGACTTCCGTGACCTGGCCGGCCGGGCCGGCCTCGCCGCCTGCTGGTCCACGCCGATCCTGGCCCGGGACGGCAGCCTGCTGGGCACCTTCGCGATGTACCACCGCGTTCCGCGCGTACCGCAGGAGACCGATCTCGCGCTCGCCCGGGTCTTCGCCGGCACCGCCGCCCTGGCCATCGAGCGACACCACATCGAGCAGGCCAAGACCGCCGCCGAGGCCCGCGCCAAGGCGGCCCACGACGAGCTTGCCAGGGCGATGGAAGCCGAGCGCAGACTGCGCGGCGAGGCCGAGCAGCGCGCAGCCGCCGCGGCGGAGCTCGCCGCCAGGATGCGCGCCGCCGCCGCCACGCAGGCCGCCGCGCCGCATCCCGAGCACTGCCAGCTGGGGGGCGGCCCGGGGTGCACCGCGGCGGCCGAAATCAAGATCGCCGACTCCTGGGGCGACTCGGCGTGGGGCTGCTCCGCGCACGTCGAGGAGGCCATCATCAACGTGCGGTCGGTGTTCATCGCCAGTGCGGAGCTCGGCGGCCTGGCCGCTTATCTGAACCGCTGACCGCCACCCTTGACCTCGAGCGAGCTTGAAGGTGTTCGATGTCCGCAGGAGGTGGTCATGGAGATCACGAATCTCGGCTGGCTCGGCGTCCGTACCGCGAATGCCGACGCTCTCGCCGATTTCTACGCCCGGGTGCTGGGGCTGCGGCTGACGCACGAGGAACCGGGCTTCCGGGTGTTCACGTTGCCCGACGGGCACCACGTCGAGATCTTCGATGTGGATCACCGCGGCAAGGAGCACTTCGACACCGGCCCGGTCGCCGGGTTCGCCGTGCGTGACCTCACCGCCGCGGTGGCCGAGCTGCGCGCCGCCGGCGTCGAGCTGCTCGGCGAGCCTGGACCGACGTGGCAGCATTTCCGGGGCCCCGACGGCAACGTGTACGAACTGGTCGCTGCCTAGTCGTTGCGCAGGGAGCCCTCGATGGTTCCGGCCAGCGCGACGAAGGCCTGCACCTGCTCGGGTCGCAGCGCCCGGGTGGAGAGCTCCTCCAGCCGGGCCCACATCTGCTCCAGCGGCTCGCGCATGGCTCGTCCCGCATCGGTGAGGTGCACGAGCTGCACCCGGCGGTCGTGGGCGGCGGCCTCGCGGCGCAGCAGGCCGGCCTCCTGCATGCGCCGCAGGGACTTGGACAGGGTCGAGTGGTCGAGCCCGACGGCGGCGAGCAGCTCCGACTGGGTCTGCCCGTCCCGGTCCAGCAACTGCATGAGGATCAGTTCCTGGCCGGGATGCAGGTTCAGCCTCCGGAGCATGGCTGCGGCGAGCCCGCGGTGTGCCCGGGCGAGCCCGAAGATCGCGAAGCTCAGCGGCCCGGTGCGGACGGTCAGGCCGGCGCCGTCCGCGGCCGGCAGCGCGGCGTCCCGCGTGGCGTCGGATGTCGTCACTGGCCCTCCAGGCGGGGACGGGTCACTGGGCCTCCAGGCGGGGATAGTCGGTGTAGCCGCGGTGGTCACCGCCGTAGAAGGTAGCGCGGTCGGGCGTGTTGAGCGGTGCTCCGGCACGCAGCCGTTCGGGCAGGTCGGGGTTGGCCAGCGCCATCGCACCGACCGAGACGAGGTCGGCCAGGCCGCTCTCGAGGTCCGCCACCCGGGCGCCGAGGCCGGCGCCGCCGCGGTTGACGATCAGCGTGCCCGGCCACGCGCGGCGCAGCCCGCGCGCCAGTTCTTCGTCGCCGCCGTGCACGAGGTGCAGATAGGCCAGGCCGAGCGGCGCCAGCGCGGACAGCAGCGCGTGGTGGGTCTCGGCGGGGCGGTGTTCGGTGATGTCGTTGAACGGGTTGCCCGGGGCGATCCGGATGCCGGTGCGCGCGGCGCCGATCTCCGCGGCCACCGCCCGCGCGATCTCGACGGCGAAGCGGATCCGTCCCTGTGCCGATCCGCCGTACCCGTCGGTGCGCTGGTTGGCGTTGTCGGACAGGAACTGGTGGATGAGGTACCCGTTGGCCGCGTGGATCTCCACGCCGTCGGCGCCGGCGGTGACAGCCGCGGCGGCCGCCCGGCGGAAGTCGTCGACGGTCGCCTCGATCTCGGGCCCGGTCAGCGCCCGGGGAGCCGGCATCGGCTGCGGGCCCGCGGCGGTGAACATCACGCCGGCGGGCGCGACCGGTGAGGGGGCGACGGGCCGGCGCCCGTGCGGGGTGTTGGCGGGGTGGGCGATCCGTCCGACGTGCATGAGCTGCAGGAACACGTGCCCGCCGGCGGCGTGGACGGCATCGGTGACCGACTGCCAGCCGGCGATCTGGTCGCGGGTGTGGATGCCGGGCGTGCGCAGGTAACCCTGGCCGTCCGGCGACGGCTGGGTGCCTTCGGTGACGAGCAGGCCGAGGGAGGCGCGCTGGGCGTAGTACTCGGCGGTGAGCTCCGTCGGCACACCGTCCGCCGTCGCCCGCGAGCGGGTCATCGGGGCCATCACCAGGCGGTGCTCGAGCTTGAGGTGGCCGGCTGAGGCCGGGGTCCAGAGCGCGGTGGTCATCGTCGTCTCCTTCTGATCGTGCGACGACGCAACCGTGCCACCGATTTATGTGGCTAGCCAAGCAATCATGACGGAGGACACAAAGGTGGCCAGCCACATATCTCCCCTCAAGCCCGTCGGCGCAGACCCGAGATCCCTATGAACACCAGGCAGGCACCCACGAAAATCATCATCGTGGCGCCGACGAACAGGAACGTGGCCAGGCCGATCCCGGGCCAGACGAGCAGCGCGATCGCGGCCAGCACCGCCGCCACGCCGAGGGCGATCCGCCAGCCGTTGGCGGGGCCGCCGGAGCCGACCGCCAGGAAGATCTCGGCGAGCCCGTCAAGGAGCCAGCCGATCGCGACGATCACCAGCAGCAACGCCACCGAGCCGGCGACGTTACGCAGGCAGACGATGCCGATGATGCCGACGAAGACACCGAAGATGATGCCGAGAGTCCGTTGCAGCATCGGCGCGCCGAAAGACATGAAGGACACCGCGGTCCGGGACACCCCGATGGCCAGCAGGTTGAGGCCGAACAGGAATCCGACCACGCGCAGGGTGGCGTCGGGCCAGGCGAAGGCAGCGACACCCAGGGCGATCGTCAGGACGCCGGCGACCAGGCGCACCCAACTGCCGACGCGGGAGGCCGGCGTCTCGTCGATCGTGTCGCCGGCTCGGTGCTCGGTGGCTTGCATCATGGGCTCCTTCTCACGCGTGGTCGGGACGGGCCGGCGCGTCGTCCCCGGGCAGCCGCCGGACCTCGATCAACCGCAGTCCGAGCCCGTGGATCCGCGAGATCAGCCCCACCACGGCCGACTGGTCGGGCAGCGCTCCGTGCAGCACCGTCGCCGGCGGCTCCACGCTCACCGTCATGTCACGCAGTTCGGCCAGCACCTCCGGCGGGATCCTCCCGGAAACCCGGACCCGGTATGTCGCCTCAGGCATCGCACGCTCCCTGGCTACGGAATCTCCTCCGATGTACCGGCTCAGCCTGGTCCGGTCCGCGCCGCGAAGCCTCATCCCACGAGGGTGAGAGCCGCCCGTGGCCTCAGATCAGGTTGAGCGCGCGGGCCCGGCGGACCGCCTCGTTGCGCCGGGAGGCGGAGAGTTTGCGCAGGATACTCCGCACATGGGTCTTCACCGTGTTGACCGAGACGTACATGGCGGCCGCGATCTCCTCGGTCGGCAGCATCTCCGCCATCCCGCGCAGGACGTCGAGTTCCCGCTTGCTCAGCGCCTCGACGACGAGCGGCTCACCGGTGGCCTGTCCCGGCAGCTCGGCGCCGGGCGCCCGCTGTCGCAGGGTGAGCCGCTCGTCGTCGCGCAGCATCCGGCTGAGCCTGCCCCACACCTGGTTGAACGGGCGGCGGTACGACTCCGGAGCCGCGATCCGCAACGCCCGGCTCACCGCCGCACGCACGCCCGGGCCGTCGTCGTTCCCGGCGGCGATGGTCGCCAGCAGCAGCCAGGCGTCCAGGGCGACGGGCGTCGCCACGTCGGTGGTGCCGGCCACGGCGCGGGCCAGGTCGTACGCCCCGGCCTTCTCGCCGCGCCGCAGCAGGAGCGCCGCCCGGACGACCAGCAGCTCCGGTGCGTCCGGTTCGGGGAACCGGTCGAGGAAGGCGAGCGCCGCCTCGTCCGGCGGGCCGGCCGTCGCCGACATGCCGACCAGCACGAGTTCCACTGCACGGGCGAGCCAGACCGGCGGAGCCGTCTCGCTGCCCGCGGCGGCGCGCAGGACGGCCGTCGCGGCGGGCAGGTCCCCGCGGGTCTGCGACCGGCGCGCCGCCACGATGGCGTAGGCGGCGCCGGCGAGCCCGCCCGCCTCCGGCCGGCAGGTCTCCTCGGCAGCGCGCAGATTCTGGTCGGCGGCCTCGAGGTCGTAGCGTTCCAGCGCCACCCAGGCGAGCACGGCCTCGGCGGCGGCCGGCCAGCGGCCGGGGCCGGCCCCGAGCCGGCGCAGGCCGCACTGACCGGCCAGATCGAGCGCCTGCCGGGCCACCTGGTGGGCGCGGCCCAGCCGGCCCCGGTACGCCTCGATCACCGCCAGGTGCTCCAGGCACCTGATCTTCAGGGATTCGCTCGCGACCGGTACGGCCGCCGCCGCCTCGGTGAGAACGGCCGCTGCCGCATCGACGGCGCCGGCCTGGCTGTGCGCCGAGCCCTCGGCCGCGAGCAGCAGCGCGCGCATCTCGGGGTGCCGGGCCAGCCGGTCCTTCGGGGCCACGGCGAGGAACTTGTCCGCGATCGGCCGCAACATCATCACCCGCGCCGGGTCGGCGCGCTCCGCGGCCAGCAGGATCTGCATGACGAAGCAGGTCAGGGTGAGCCCGTCGGCGCAGTCGCTGCCCTGCACGCTGAGCAGCGTCCCGGCGTGCGCCAGGTGCGCCTCGGCCGGCTCGGTCCGGCCGTCGCCGTAGGCCAGCGCGGCCCGGACCAGCACGACCTCGGGCAGTTCCACGTGCTCCGGCAGCCGGGCGAACAGCCCGCCGAGCCGTCCCGCACCGCCTTCGACCGCGAGCCGGCCGATCGCATAGTCCTCGACCACCATCGCGCCCGCCCGGCCCCAGTCGCCGGCGGCGACGGCGTGGCCGACCGCTTCGACGAGTTCACCGCGGCCGGCCAGCCAATCGGCGGCCCGCTGGTGCAGGACGGCCACGTGGCCCGGCTCCGACCAGGCCAGCTGCGCCTGCAGCAGCTCGGCGAAGAGGCGGTGGTAGCGGTAGAGGTTCGAGCCCTCGGCGACCGGCTGGATGAAGGCGTTCTCCCTGGTGAGGGTGGCGAGCAGGCGGTACGCGTCGGGGCGGGCGGTGACCGCGGCGGCGAGCTCCGGCGTGAACGTGCCGAGCACACTGGTCTCGAGGAGGAACCGTCGCACCTCGGGCGGCTGCAGGCGGAGCACCTCGCCGATGAAGTACTCCGCGATGGCTGCCTCTCCCCCGGAGATGCTGGACACCAGCTGTGCGGCGTCGCCGCTGCCCTGCAGCACGCTGGCACAGAACCGGATGCCGGCCGCCCAGCCCTCGGTGTGCTCCAGCACCGCGAGGAGGTCCTCCGCACCCAGCGTCACGTCGTGCATGGCCATCAGAAGCCCGGTCTCGGCCGGGGTGAACGCCAGGTCGGCGGTGCGCAGCGCCGGAAGCGTCCCGGTGAGGCGGTACCGGTAGAGCGGCAGCGGCGGGTCCCACCGGCCGGTGAGAACGGCTCGTAGCCCGGTCACATGGGTGAGCAGGAAGTCCAGTTCGTCGGCCCAGGCTCGGCCGGGGAGCTGGGACGCCCCGTCCAGGACGAGGACGACCGGGCTGGGATGCCTGTCGATCACGGCGGCGAGCTGCCCGAGGGCGGCCCGGCTCGCCGGTGCGCCGGGCGCGGCCGGAGCCAGTGCCGGCACCGGCACGCCGGCCCGGCGCAGTCCCTCCATGACATAGGTCCAGAAGGTCGACGCATGCTCGTCGCCGTCCTCCAGCGTTATCCAGGCGACCGGCCAGTCCACCGCGCCGCTGCGCACCCAGGAGGCCAGCAACTGGGTCTTCCCGCTGCCGGCCACGCCGGTGATCAGAGTGACCGGGTTGCGGACGGCTTCGGTCACCCACGCCAGCAGGGCGGGGCGGGCGACCATGAACGGCGGGGCGGCCGGGACCGCGAACTTGGAGGCGAGCAACGAGCCGGCCGACTCGGGGAGGGATTTCCGGGGTGAATTCGCGATCAGTTCGATGGTCACGTCGATTCCCTCCGCGGAGCGTCGGCGTTGAACTCCTCGTACAGACTCGCCGCGCTCCGGGTCATCCGCATCACCCGTTTCGGATAACCGTGACCGTCGGTGCCGCGATCGTCACTCTTCGATCCTTCGGGGCGTTCATTCCCTCCGGATGAGGCCCCGGCCCCTCCCACCGGTGAGTCTCGGAGGACAGGTCGCCGGCAGGACGGGCAGGAGAGATCGATGGTCAGGACGAAGCAACCGAGCGCTTGGGTGGGCGTGGTCCTCTACGCCGGTGTGATGCTGCTGATGGTCGGCTGCTTCCAGATCATGGAAGGGCTGATCGCCCTGGTGCGGGACGACTACTTCGTGGTCACCCCCGGTGGGCTGCCGCTCACGGCGGACTTCACCGCCTGGGGCTGGACGCACCTGGCGATCGGGGTGGCCGCCGGGTGCGCCGGGCTCGGCGTGCTCGCCGGCCAGACCTGGGCCAGGGTCGTCGGCATCATCGTCGCCTCGATCAGCGCGCTGGCCAACCTGGTGTTCCTGCCGGCGTCCCCCGCCTGGGGCATCATCACCATCGCGTTGAACGTGCTCTGCATCTATGCCCTCGCGGTCCACGGCCGCGAGATCCGCCACTGACCGCCGGCGGCGGATCAACCCGTGGCGGGGGCCACGCAGCGGAAGCCGATGTGGCTCATGCCGGTGTCCACCATGTGCGGGCGGCGGGCGGCCGGCCGATACCGCAGGCAGTAACTGTCCGCGCACAGGAACGAGCCACCTTTGACGACCTTCCGGGGCACCCGGATCTGCGGCTGCGCCGGGTCGAAGCTGTCCTCCCGCTCTCCCCCGCGCGGGTCGTGCGGCGAACAGCAGGACGACAGGCCGGCCCACCGGCGTTCGGCGTACCAGTCCCGGGTCCATTCCCAGACGTTGCCGGCCATGTCGGCCAGGCCGTAGCCGTTGGCCGGGAACGAACCGACGGGCCGGGTCCGGCCGTAACCCTTCGCCGCGCGCCACGGGAAGTCACCGTGCCAGTAGTTCGCCCTCGGCCGCCCCGGCCGTTCCGGGTCGTCTCCCCAGGTGTAGGCCGCCCCGTCGAGGCCGCCGCGGGCCGCGTGCTCCCACTGGGCCTCGGTGGGCAGGGCCAGCCCGGCCCAGGTCGCGTACGCCTCGGCGTCCTCGTAGGCGACGTGCACCACCGGATGGTCCGCGCGGCCGCCGAGGTGGCTGCCCGGACCCTCCGGCCGCCGCCAGCAGGCGCCCGGGGTCCAGGCCCACCACTGGCTGAGATGGCGCAGGTCGACCGGTCCCGGCGTGCCGACGAACACCATCGAGCCGGCCACCAGGTTCGCCGGCGGCGCGCCGGGGAAGTCCGCCGGGTCCAGCGGCCGCTCGGCGACGGTCCGGTACCCGGTGGCGGCGACGAACGCGGCGAAGGCCGCGTTCGTCACCGTGGTCCGGGCCACCCAGAGGCCGTCGACCCGCACCGTGCGGGCCGGGGCCTCTTCCGGGTAGTGCTGGTCGGAGCCCATCCGGAACGCGCTCCCGGGGACCCACACCATGTCGTCGGCCGGCGCGACACCGGGCGCGTACGTGGTGGCCGGCTCGGTCATGCGCTGCCGATCCCGCTCTGCAGTTTGGCCAGCACCTGCTCCAGGCTGAAGCTGGCCGGCTCCTGGCGGCGCGGGAACGCGGCGAAGCTCTGCAGCATCTTGTTCACGTACGCCTGCATCGGCACGACCAGCCACGCGTGGTCTAGCACCCAGTCGTAATACGTGTTCGAGGTGATGTCCGCCCGCTCGTACGGGTCGGTGCGCAGATTGAAGATCTTCGGCACCCGCAGCGCGGTGAACGGTTCGGCCCACACCCGCAACGTGCCGGGCGCACGCTGCTCCATGAACACCATCTTCCAGTGGTCGACCCGGACCGCTGTCAGGTCGCCGTCGTCGGAGACGTAGAAGAAGTGGCGCCGCGGGCTCTCCGGCACCTCACCCGCGAGGTAGGCGCTCTGGTCATGGCCGTCGAGGTGCACCTGGAAGCGGGTGCCGTCGAGGTCGGCGCCGGCCTTCAACTGATCGACTATGTCCGGCACGCCGGCCGCGGCCAGCAGGGTCGGGAACCAGTCGGCATGGCTGACGATGCCGTTGAACACGGTCCCGGGTGCGACCCGGCCCGGCCACCGCACCACCGCCGGCACCCGGTAGGCGCCTTCCCAGTTCGAGTTCTTCTCGCCCCGGAACGGTGTCATGCCGCCGTCCGGCCAGGTGTTCATGTGCGGGCCGTTGTCGGTGGAGTAGACGACGATGGTGTTCTCCGCGATGCCCAGCTCGTCGACGAGCCCCAGCAACTCACCGACCAGTTTGTCGTGGTCGACCATCGCGTCGTGGTAATCGGACTGCCACCGCCCCGCCTGGCCTCTGCTCTCCGGCTTGACGTGCGTACGGAAATGCATGTGGGTGGCGTTGAACCAGACGAAGAAGGGCTCCTCCGCACCGGCCTTGTCCCGGATGAAGGTGGATGCCGCGGCGAGAAATTCGTCGTCGACGGTCTCCATCCGCTTCCTGGTCAGCGGACCGGTGTCCTCGATGCGCTGGGTGCCGTCCTTCTCCGCCCAGGAGTGGATGACGCCGCGCGGGCCGAACTGCTTGCGGAAGTCGGGCATCTCCTCGGGCGTCGGGTAGTCCGCCAGCTCGGGCTCCTCCTCCGCGTTGAGGTGGTAGAGGTTGCCGAAGAACTCGTCGAAGCCGTGCACCGTCGGCAGGTGCTCGTCGCGGTCGCCGAGGTGGTTCTTGCCGAACTGGCCGGTCGCGTACCCGTGTGCCTTCAGCGCGGTCGCGATGGTCGGGTCCTCCGCCTGCAGCCCCACCTCGGCTCCCGGCATCCCGACCTTGGTGAGTCCGGTACGGATCGGGTTCTGCCCGCAGATGAACGCCGCCCGCCCGGCGGTGCAGCTCTGTTCGCCGTAGTAGTCGGTGAACCGGGCTCCCTCGGCCGCGATCCGATCGATGTTCGGGGTCCGGTAACCCATCAGCCCGTCGCTGTAACAGCTCAGGTTGGAGATTCCGATGTCGTCACCCCAGATGACGAGGATGTTGGGCCGATCCGTCGGCATCGTCAGCCTCCGCGTTGTTGACGTCGAGTGGCGCTTTCTCCGGCAGTGAACGCCGCCGCCCCGGCCGGTCGCCTCATCCCTCGCGGGTGAGGACCGGCCGGGTGTCCCGGCTGATGCTGGGCCGGTGACCACTGACGACATGAGACATGCGACCGAGCCACCGCTGGCCAGTTGGCGGGACACCGGCGCGAGGGGCGCGGTGCTGGACTTCGTCCGGCGCGCGGTGCGTGAGGTTCCGGCCGAGGAACGCGTGGCCGTCTTCGACAACGACGGCACCCTGTGGTGCGAGAAGCCCCTGCCGATCCAGCTCGACTTCATCCTGCGGCGGCTCACCGAGATGGCCGGGGCCGATCCCGCGCTGCGGACCCGGCAACCCTGGAAGGCGGCGTACGAACGGGATTACGCCTGGCTCGACGCCGTCATGGTGGAGCACTACGCCGGCGACGACCGCAACGTCGGCGTCGTCGCGGCGGGCATCCTGGCCGCCTTCGGCGGGATGGACGTCGAGGAGTTCGAGGACCGGTCGGCGGCCTTCCTGCGCACCACCGACCATCCGACCCTGGGCCGGGGTTATCTGCGTTGCGCGTACACCCCGATGATCGAGCTGCTCGACCACCTCGCCGCCAACGGCTTCGCCAACTACATCGTGTCCGGCGGCGGCCGGGACTTCATGCGGCCGATCAGCCAGGAGGTGTACGGCATCTCGCGCGAGCGGGTGATCGGCAGCGCCGTCGCACTGTCCTACCGCGCCGGCGAGCGCGGCGGCTCGATCGTCCGCCGGGCCGAGGCCGACTATCTGGACGACGGCCCGGAGAAGCCCGTCCGGATCTGGAACCGCACCGGCCGGCGGCCGCTGCTCGCCGCCGGCAACTCCAACGGCGACATCCCGATGCTGCATTTCGCCCAGGACCCGGCCAAACCGTTTCTGCGGCTGCTGGTGCGGCACGACGACAAGGAGCGCGAGTTCGCGTACACCGCCGGCGCGGATGAGGCCCTGGACGAGGCCGATCGCCATGGCTGGACGGTCGTGAGCATGCGGAACGACTGGTCGACCGTCTTCGGGGAGGCCGAGACAGGATCTTGACAGCGATCTTGCCAGCCCGGTGCGGACCCTGGATAGTCCAGCAGGGATGCCGGGGGTGGCACTGATGGCAGTGGATCAGAGCTCGCCGGCGCTGAGGAGCGGGCCGGACCGCCGCGCGATGCTCGCCGTCGCGGTGCTGGGTTACGTGCTGGCGTCGTGGGCGTGGGCGATGATGGCGCCGCTGGCGCCGTTGCTGGACGACCGGCTCGGGCTGACGTCGCCGCAGCAGGCGCTGGCGGTGGCGTTGCCGGTGCTGGTGGGCACGCTGGGCCGGGTGCCGGTCGGCGCGCTGACCGACCGGTTCGGTGGCCGGTGGGTGTTCGTGCTGGTGACCGCCGCGACGGTCGCCGCCCTGCTGCTGCTGGCCACCGCCGGGATCCGCTCGGTGCCGGCCCTGTTGCTCGGGGCGTTCCTGCTCGGGGTCGCCGGCACCATGCTGACCGTCGGGGTGCCGTTCGTCAGCGCGTGGTTCCCCGGCCGGTACCGAGGGCTGGCCATCGGCGCGGTGGGTGCCGGCCTGTGCGGCAACGCGATCGGCGGTTTCACCGCTGTCCGGCTGACCCAGGAATACGGCCTGGCGGCCCCGTTCCTGGTCACCGCCACAGCGCTGGCCGTGTTCGGCGTGGTGGCGGGGGTGGCCGCCCGGGACGCCCCGGCACAGCCGCCGCCGGAGACGCCGGTGCGGACCGGCCTGCGGGCGGCGGTACGACTACCCATCACCCGGCAGGCAGCCGTCTGGTACACGGTCAGCCTGGCCCTGTTCGCGACGTTCTCCGCCACCCTGCCGTTGTACCTGGTGAACACCTACCGGCTGAGTCCGGTCCGGGCCGGCGACGTGCTGGCCGTGTTCGTCCTGCTCTCCGTTCTCACCCGTCCCTTCGGAGGATGGCTGGCGGACCGGTTCCGCCCGCGCCGGCCACTCGCGACGGCCATGGTCGTGCTGACCGCCGCCACCGCGACGCAGGCGACGACCCCGCCGCTGGCGGTGACGCTGGCCGTCACCCTCCCGGTGATCGCGGTCGGCCTCGGCGTCGTCAACACCGCCGTCATCGCCCAGATCGCCGCGGTGGCCCCGGCCTCCATGATCGGCCTGGTCACCGGGGTGGTCTGCGCCCTCGCCGGGCTCGCCGGCTTCGTCAGCCCACTGCTGATGGGTTACTCGTTCAGCTGGTACGGCGGCTACGGCCCGGCGCTGGCAGTGCTCGCCGCCGGCAGCGCTCTCGCGGCGGTCACCGCCCTGCGCAGGATCAGCCCCGGTACCGCGGCGCCATGACCGCCTCGCGACACCCGGCCGGCCCGGTCGTGCTCTCGCCACTGGTCGTCGCCAAGACCGCCCCACCGCGGCAGATCCGTGCCGGCGTCGACCGGCGGCGCCTGTTCGAGCTGCTCGACGCCGGGTCCCGGCGACCGGTGACCCTGGTCTGCGCGGGCGCCGGCTGGGGCAAGACCATGCTGGTCTCCGCCTGGGCCCGGACGCGACCGGCGCCGGTCGCCTGGCTCAGCCTGGACCACCACGACAACGACCCGCAGCTGTTCTGGGAATACCTGTTGGCGGCGCTGCGCGCCGCCGGCGCGGTCCCGCCCGGCCACCCGTTCGCCGAGCTGGTGTCGGTGCCCGCGGACGAGCGCGGGCGCGGGCGCCTGTTGTCCGCCGGGTTCGGCCGGCTCCCGGGCCCGGCGGTGCTGGTCCTGGACGACTTCCACGAGATCGACGACAGGCAGATCCTGCGCGAGGTGGGTGACCTGCTCCGGCACCCACGGGCGTCGCTGCGCGTCATCCTGATCAGCCGGCTGCCGCCCGCGCCGGCGCTGCGCCTTCCCCGGGGGAACGACCAGATCACCGAGATCCGGGCGGACGACCTGGCGTTCACCGGCGCCGAGGCGGCCGCCATGGTGCACGGGCACGGCCTGCGCCTCGCTCCCGGCGAGGTGGACCAGTTGCTGGCACGCACCGAGGGCTGGGCTGCCGGGCTGCGGCTCGGCGCCGGCTTCCTGGCCGCCGGTGACGGTGTCCGCTCCGTCACCGACTTCGCCGGTGACGTCCGCGGCGTCGACGACTATCTGACCAACGAGGTCCTGGGCGGCCTGCCGCCGGCGGAGCGGCGGTTCCTGCTGCGTACGAGCGTCTGTGAGCGGATCTGCGCCGACCTGGCCAACGCCATCAACGGGGAGCCGGACGGGCAGCGCCGGCTGGAACAGCTGGAGGAGGAGAACGACTTCGTCGTCCGGCTGGGCCCGAAACCGCTCTGGTTCCGCTATCACCATCTGCTGCGCGACGCGCTGGCACACCGACTGGCGCTCGAGGACCCGACCGCGGTGGCCGAGCTGCACCGGCGTGCCGCCCGCTGGTACGCGGCGAACAACTCCGTCCTGGAAGCGCTGAACCATGCCGTCACGGCCGGCGACTGGCCGTACGTCGGAGAGATCGTGGCCACCCATGGCGCTCCGATGATCCTCTCCCCACAGCAGGGCGCCCTCCTGAAGATCGTCCGGCGGGTGCCGCCGGAGGCGGCGTCCTCGACGCCGGAGCTGGTCTTCTGCACCGTGGTGCTGCTCTTCCACGCCGGCGACTACGCGGCCATCCCGGAACGCATCGCCCGGGTGCGGGCGATGCTGCGCCACCGGGACGACGCCGCCCGGCGCCGCACCGAGGCCATGCTGTTCACCCCCGAGATGCTGGCGGAACGCGTCGTGGGCAACATGCCCGGGGTGATCAGCGTCAGCACCGGCCTGCTCGACCTGCTCGCCACCGGTGTCTCGGGCGACGGCGTGGTGGCGACCCAGCAACGCGCCATCGCGCTGAACCACCGCGGACTCGCCCTGTTGTGGAACGGCCGGCCCGAGGCGGCCGCCCGCGACCTCCGGGCCGGCGTCAACGCCGCCCGCACAGCCGGCCTGGAACTGACCGAGATCAACGCCGCCGGCCATCTGGCGCTGCTCCAGGTCCTGTGCGGCTCGGTCGACGAGGCCGCTCAGCTCGCGGCCGGCGCCCGCGCCCTGGCCGAGCAGCGGGGCTGGCGGTACACGCTCCAGGCGGTGGCCGCCCATTTCGCGCAGGCCCTCGTGGACCTGGAACGCCAGGAGCTCGACGCGGCCCGGGAGGCCCTGCGCCAGGGGGTCCGCGCCCATGACAGCAATCCGGAGGCCGCGCAGCGCGTCGTCTCGCTGGTCATCGAGGCGCGGCTGGCGGTGGCCTGGGGCGAGCCCGGCCGGGCGCGGCTCTTCCTGGACGAGGCCCGCCTCGGCCGCGGCCCGGCGCTGCGGGCGCCCACCTTGGACCGGTGGCTGTCGCTGATCGACGCCGAGGTGGAGCTGGCCGCCGGCGCCGCCGAGCCGGCCGGCCTGCGGAACGCCCCGCTCCCGTCGAACACGGCCCTGGACCAGGCGCACCGCGTCGCGCGCGCCCGGTTCGCGTACGCCGCCCACGATCTGTCCCGAGCCGAGGAACTGCTGGATCTCGGGCCCAGCACGCTGTCCCCGGCCGTCGTCACCGTCGAGGCGGACGTGCTGGGCGCCCTGGTGGCCGAGGCGCGCGGACACGGCGCCCAGGCGGTCGATCGGCTCGGCCGCGCCGTCGCCCTGGCCGCCCGGGAAGGTGTCCGCCGTCCGTTCGCCGCCCTGGCCGGCAGCCGCCTCGACGGCCTGCTGCACCGCCTGCAACTGCTCGGCGGCACCTCCGCGTTCCTCGATCAGCTGCCCGGCCACCTCGGTCCGCGCGGGAGGCAGGCCGGCGACGTGGCTGCCGAGCAGGGACTCAGCGAACGCGAGATCGAAGTCCTGCGGTACCTGCCCACCATGTTGACCGCCGCCGAGATCGCCGCCGGCCTCGGCGTCTCCGTCAACACCGTCAAGGCCCACATGAAAGCCATCTATCGCAAGCTCGGCGCGGCCCGGCGCAGCGAGGCGGTGGCCCGGGCCCGCCGGCTCGGCATCCTCTGATCCGGCTTCTCAGGTGCAGGCGGCAAGACCTTCGAGCACCCCTTCCCGGTACGAGGCGATGCGCTCGAATCCGGTCGGGCCGCTGCCGGCCGTGGCCCGGCCGAACGCCAGCAGCGTGGCCACCGCCTCGTCCAGGTCGCCGGGTGACAGCTTGATCGGCGCGGCCCCCTCCCGTTTCAGCAGATCGTTGACCCACGACCCGTTCAGGCAGTCCACCGTGAGCTGGCCGTCCGCGCCCTGGGTCGACGCGCCCCGGCGATGCTGGGCGGCCCGGGCGTACAGGTCACCGAGCAGCATCCCGACCGCGTTGTCGCCGGCGCTGTCGTACAGCGTGGGCCCGAGTTTCTCGTTGTCGAAGGCGATGAAGTCGCCCTCCGGGCAGTAGAACGCGGCCCCGTCGGCGATGCTGTCCGGGTTCGGGCAGTCCGGCGGCGACCCGGTGGCGAACGGCCGCACCGGCAACGTTTTCCACGGCTGGCCCGCGAGCCGGGGATAGGCGCCGCTCCAGTACTCCGCGGCCGCGGTGGTCAGGATCTCGACCGCCTCCGGGTACGGCAGGTTGCCGCCGCTGGCGGCATCGCGTTCCTCGATGAACGGCACCTGGGTGACCGGCAGGTTGCCGGCCCGGTACCCGGCACACACGGTGGCGCCGTTCTCCATCCCGTCCTGCAGTGCCCGGATCCGGTCGAAGGCGTTGCCGTGCGCGCCCGCCGAGGTCGCCGAGGTGCCCGGCTTGTCACGGATGCTCAGCATGCCGGCCAGGGTGCTGTCGAGCTGCTCGGTGGTGATCGCGGGAAAGGCGGTGGACCGGCCGGCCAGTGCGTCGGCCAGCCAGGCGCCGGCATAGCAGTCGGCCTGCTGCTCCAGCACGATGGTCGGCTGGTCCGCCATGCCGAGCCGGAACTGGACGGCGTGGCCGTACTCGTGCGCCATGATCAGTCCGGTGGTCAGCCGGCCGAACTGGCTCTCCATCTGCGGGATCAGCCGTTCCTCGTCCCAGGCGATGAAATCGCCGGCCGGGCAGTAGAAGGCATTGGGCTCATAGACGGCCACCTCGCCGCCACACGCCGGTGGCGGGTTCGCCTCGCTGTAGGGGTGATAGCCGCCCTGCACCGGTGTGAAAGCGGCGCCGCCGGCGATCGTCGGATAGGCCTCCGCCCAGAACCGCTCGACGTCCTTGAGCGCGTCCAGGGTCGGGTCGCCGGTGCTCGACGGCGGGATCCAGGCCGTGGCGCCGGGGCCGGGCTCGGCCGGTTCCGAGCACGCGGTCACCGCCAGCATCAGGGCGAGCCCGGCCAGCAGGATCTTCCCGCCACGTCGGCGACCACACCGTTCCGATCCCATCACCGGGCCCCCTGCCTCGATCCGTCAGTGCGGTGAGTGTCGGCCGGGACGGGCGGCTCCGCGTCATCCCCGGCGGACGAGCGGACGCCGCGCTGGTGGCGCGCTCGGCCGGCCGTGGCTGCGGCGGCCCGTTTTCATCCGCAGCGGATGGCGCACCGGGAACCACCCGGCGTGACACTCCTGGGTGAACCCCTCATTTCGCCTCCAGCAAGGAGAACGGCATGTCCGAGACACAGCAGCGGGCGACATCCGAGACCCCGTACGAGCCTCCGGACCGCTCCCGGGCCACCGGGTGGGTGGGCATGATCTTCTTCGGGTCGATCATGCTGATGCTGATGGGCTCGTTCCAGATCGTCGCCGGGCTAGTCGCCCTGTTCAACGACGAGTACTACCTGGTCACCAGCGGCGGCCTACTCGTCAGCATGGACTTCACCGGATGGGGCTGGCTCCACCTGATCATCGGCATCGCGGCCATCGCGGCGGCCATCGGCCTGCTGGCCGGCAAGACCTGGGCCAGGATCATCGCGGTGATCGTGGCCGGCCTCAGCGCCCTCGCCAACCTCGCCTTCCTCTCGGCGTACCCGATCTGGTCCACCATGATCATCGCCTTGGACGTCCTGGTGATCTACGCGGTGACGGCACACGGCCGCGAGGTCACCTACTGATCCGTCGACAGCCGGCCCGGACGGTCCGGCCTTGCACCGTGCCGCCGACCACGGAGGCGTCGGCCGGCGGCCGGCTCCGGGCGGATCGGTTCTGCCGTCGCGTGTGTTGATTTCGGGTTCGGTTCGAACCCGAGATCAACACACGAGCTTGTGTCAGGCCGGTAGGCGGACCTCGAACCGGCATCCCCCGTCGACGTTGCCGGCCCGCACCTGCCCGCCGTGCGCCTCCACCAGGCCCTGCACGATGGCCAGGCCCAGCCCTCCCCCGCCTGCGCCGTCCGGGGTACGGGCGCGGGTGCCGCGGAACGCCACGTCGAAGAGGCGGGGCAGGTCGTCCTCCGGGATGCCGCCGCAGCTGTCGGACACCGCGAACCACACGCCGCGCCCGTCAAGGCCGGCGTCGATGTGCACCAGGCCGTTCGCCGGGGTGTACCGCAGCGAGTTCGTCAGCAGGTTGTTGATGATCCGGTTGAGCTCGGCCGGCCCGGCGACGACCACCGGCCAGGGGCAGTCCGCCGCCACGATCTCGATGCCCCGGCCGGCCGCGAGGGGCCGGACGGCGGCGACGGCGTCGGAGATGACGTCGGCCAGCGGCAGCGACGTCGGGGTGAACCGCAGCGCGCCGGCGTGGATGCGGGACAGTTCGAAGAGGTCGTCGACCAGGCCGCTCATCCGGTCGGTCTCGGCGCTGATCCGCCGGTGATAGTCGGCGACCGTGTCCGGGTCGGCGACCACGCCGTCCTGCAGGGCCTCGGTCATCGCGCGCAGCCCGGCCAACGGGGTGCGCAGGTCGTGCGACACCCAGGCGACCAGGTCGCGGCGGCCGGCCTCCATTCGTCGCTCCCGGTCGCGGGCCTGCGCGGCCCACACCGCGGCGGCGGCCAGCCGGCGCCCGAAGACGGTGCCGACGGCGAGGCTGACGGTGGCGGACGCGGCCACGGTCACCAGGACGACCTGCAGGTCGTGCCCGGAGAGGAACATCGCCTGGGCGACGGTGACCACGCCGGCGACGACCGCGGCGACCGTGATGGCCAGCAGCACGCAGATGTGCACGGTGATCGATCGGCCGCGTAGGGAGCGCAGCACGGCGGCGCCGAGCAGGCCGACGACGGTTCCGGCGGCCAGCGCGTAGAGGCCGATGAGCGCGATGTCACGCATCGGCGGCCGGTTCGTAGCGGTAGCCGACGCCCCACACGGTGACCAGGCGGGCCGGTGCCGCCGGATCGGTCTCGATCTTCTCGCGCAGGCGCCGGACGTGGACGGTGACGGTGGACTGGTCGCCGAACTGCCAGCCCCAGACCTGGTCGAGAAGCTGGGCCCGGGAGAAGGCCCGGGCCGGGTTGCGGAGCAGGAACTCCAGCAGGTCGAACTCGCGGACGGTCAGGGCGAGCGGCCGGCCGGCCAACTCCGCGGTACGCCGTCCGGTGTCGGCGACCAGGTCACCGTCGCGCAGCAGCTGCGAGCGCCGCGGGGTGGCCGGCGCGGTCCGGCGCAGCACCGAGCGGACCCGCAGGACCAGCTCGCGCGGGCTGAACGGCTTGGTCACGTAGTCGTCGGCGCCGACCTCCAGGCCGAGCACCCGGTCGCTCTCCTCGCCCAGCGCGGTCAGCATGACGACCGGCAGGCCGGGCCGGACCTGCTGGAGGCGCCGGCACACCTCCAGGCCGTCGAGCCCGCCGAGCATCAGGTCGAGCACGACCAGGTCGGGGCGCTCGGCGTCGACGGCGGCGAGCGCGGCGAGGCCGTCGGCGGCCAGCCGCACCCGGCAGCCGTCCTGTTCGAGATATCGCCGCACGACGTCGCTGACGGTCGGGTCGTCGTCGACGACCAGCACCTGGTGGCTCATGGCGGCAGGCTACCCACACCCCGCCCGCGGCGGCGGCCCCGCAAGCTTTCGATTCCCTTACGGCCCACGACGGCGGTCACGCCGACCACCACCACGATCAGGAACAGATTCCGGGTGTACGGGTGAGCCGGCGCCGCATCCGCGGATGCACGGCCGGCGCCGAGGGCCAACGGCACGGCGACCACGGTCACGGCCAGGCACACGACCGCTGTGATCCGCACAGTGCGCTGCCAGATTACCGGGATCGTCCGGCGGATCAGCCCGCCGGCGGCGAGCACGAGCGGCATGAGGACCGCGTCGTGCACCACCACCATCGCCACCAGGAACACCAGCACGCCGAGCCGGTCCAGCCGGTCGTCCACAGCCGCGCCGATCATCGCGTACGCGAGTACGAGCGCGCCGGAGACGATCAGCGCGCGCCTCACCGGCTGCTCCGGACCGTGATCCGGGTGACCCACTTGGTCTGCAGCACACCGGGCCGGTTCGGCGCGATCAGCCGGGCCGGATAGCCGTGGTCGAGGGCGAGCGGCTCGCCGCCGAGCCGCAGCGCGAGCAGCGTGAGGCCGTCGGCCAGGTGCGGGGTGGCCACTGTGGAGGCGCGGTACCGGCCGGCGGCCTGCAGCGACTCGACCTCCGCCACGCACCCGCCCGGGTCGCCGCCGACCAGGGCCGCGAGGTCCCGCAACCGGATGCCGGTCCAGGTGCCGGTGGCGCTCCAGCCCTCCACGCAGGCGATCGGGAGCACGGCGGTGTGCTGCGGCAGCGCGGCCAGCTCGGTCAGGGACAACGCGACCCGGCGGCCGAAGCCGGTGACGGTGAGCCGATATCCGGCGTCCAGGGCGGCGTCGCGAACCCCGGCCGCGGCGGCGGTGCGGTTGACCGGCAGGTTCTGCGGCCCGGTGCGCGGATCGCGGGGCGCCAGCAGCGCGATCCCCGCGAGCGGGCCGACGGTCTGGCCCACCGTGGTCACGGTGATCACTCCGGCGGCCGCACCGACAGCGGTCAGCACCTGCCGCCGGCCCACACTGCCGCCCGGTGCCTCCACAATCTGCCGCTCACCCACACTGCCGGCCGGTGCCGTGACCGCTGTCTCCGGCGTCGGCCGGCGGCGCAGCGCTGCACGGATCGCGGGCAGCTGGACCCCGATGTGGATCAGCAGCGCGCCGGTCGCCAGCCAGGCGACCCGGTAGTGGCCGGTGGTGAAGAAGAACGGCATCGGGGTGTACCAGCGGGCGACGTTGAGCACCCCGCTCACCACCTGGAAGAGAGCCGCACCGACCAACAGTGCGACCGACAGCCGCTCGGCGGCGTGCGCGCCGGTGCGCACCGGCGGCCAGGTGAACAACCTCGGATAGACCGACCACAGCTTCGCCCCGAGCAACGGCACGACGGCCAGGCCGGTCGCCACGTGCAGGCCCTGGGTGAACCGGTAGAGGCCGACCGGCCGCGACGGCCACCGGAACCACCCGGGCGGCTGCTGGATCAGGTGGCTGAGCACGCCGGTGAGCAGGCAGACGGCGAACGCGACGCCCAGGGCGACGCCGAGCAGGCCGGCCAGTCGCGCCGAGCGCAGCGGTGACGGGAAGGCGCCGGGGCGCAGCGGCCCGCGACGCAGGCGATCCGGTGGCGCGGGGATCGGCTCGGCGAGCCAGGTGACGAGCCGTTTCACCCGGTGGCGAGGGTCGCGAACCATCGGCCGGCCTCCGTCCAGGTCGACAGAATGCGCAGGCCCGTGGTCCGGGCCAGCGGCGCGAGGTCGCCGGCGGCCACCTGGGCCCAGCGCAGAGGCGCACCCGCCGAGCTGCCTTGTGGGAAGGCCGCACCGTGGTGCCAGGTCGGCTCGCCCCCGTGCACAGCGGCCGGGCCTTCGTGCAGGGTGGCCGTGCCGGACCAGCTGCCGGTCCCGGGCGGTTGCAGCTCGGTGTGGATCCGGCCGTGCGGGGCGAGCAGCTCGCGGCACCGGTGCAGCAGCCCGGCCGGGTCGCCGCCGATGCCGAGGTTGCCGTCGGCCAGCAGCACGTGTTCCCAGCGGCCCTGCCCGGGCAGTGGGGCGAAGACGTCGCGGCGCAGTGCCGGCGCGCCACGGCGCCGGGTCAGGCGTACGGCCGTGGCGCTCACGTCGATGCCCAGCGCGGGCCGCCCGCGTTCCAGGAGGGCGCCGGTGAGCCGGCCCGGCCCGCAGCCCACGTCGAGGGTGGCCCCGGTGCAGCGACCGAGGAGCCCGGTGTCACCGGGCAGATGCGTCCGGCACCATCCGGCCGCGTCGAACCGGTGCTCGCGGCCGGTGGTGTCCCGCAGAACGAGCGGGGACGCCGCGCCCAGGGCCGCGCGGGACAGCGCCCGGTCGTACATGTCCAGGGCGGCCTGCTCCCCCGGCGGGCAGACCACCGCGGTCGCCGTCATGCCGGCACCGTCGAGACCATCGAGGCCGCGGTCACGCCGACACCGCCGAGGCCATCGCGGCTGCGGCGCCGCCGATGAAGTGGGTGACAGCCGCCGGGAAGCGACCGTCCGGCGGGCAGCAGGTCGCCACCGCGATCGCGTCGGCGGCGGTGTCGACGTCACGCAGGCGTGGCAACGGGTGCGTGCGCACCCCGCGGTCGCGCAGCGCGGCGAGAGTCAGCTCGCCGGTGGCCGAGGTCGACATCGGCACTCCGGTCAGCACCGTGGCGGCGCGCGGATCCCGCAGCCCCAGCGCCCACCACCCGCCGTCGTCGGCCGGTCCGAGCACCGCCCCGGTACGGCACAAGTCGTCGCCGGCGGCGGCCAGCAGGGCGGCCGT
This sequence comes from Actinoplanes sp. 13, assembly GCF_056134165.1. Taxonomy (NCBI): domain Bacteria; kingdom Bacillati; phylum Actinomycetota; class Actinomycetes; order Micromonosporales; family Micromonosporaceae; genus Actinoplanes; species Actinoplanes sp. 13. Next base: position 427,836 of record NZ_JBVYOQ010000003.1, read on the forward strand.
GACCTGCGGCGTGTCCATGCCGATGAGCAGTGACGGCACCCCGGGCAGGGCGGTGTCGGTGAACGCGTGGGCCAGCCGCTCCCCCAGGCCGGCGCCGCGCTGCGGCACGCACGACCAGCCCGGCGGCGCCGGATGGTCGCCGTCGAGGACCAGCGTGTGCCGCACGGCCGGGACCGCACCGGCCGCGCCGAGGGTGTCGGCCAGCGCGGCCGCCGCGATCACCGCGGCGGTCTCCGGGGTGCACGGCGGGCACAGCCGGGTCTTCACCCGGCCCGGCACCGGCGCCTTGGCCAGCACGAGCAGCTGGATCATCGGGCCAGCACCGCCCGCATGTCGTGGATCGCCCGCATCGTGCCGCGCACGGTGCCGGTCACCTTCGACCGGGTCCCGGCGGCCCGCGGGTGATAGTCCACGTCGATCTCGATCACCCGCCAGCCGGCCCGGCCCGCGCCGATCAGCAGCTCCAGCGGATATCCGAAGCGGCGGTCACGCAGGTCGAGGGCGAGCAGGGCGTCCCGGCGGGCGGCGCGGATCGGCGCGATGTCGTGCACCGGCAGGCCGGTGTCGCGGCGGATCCGGCGGGCGAGCACCGCGTTGCCGAGGCGGGCGTGCACCGGCCAGGCCCCGGCGGTGATGGGCCGGCGGCGCCCGCAGACCAGATCGGCGTCGCCGGCGCGCACCGGCCCGGCCAGCAGCGGCAGCTGGGCCGGGTCGAACGAGCCGTCGGCGTCCAGCACGCACACCACACCGTCGGCCGGGTCGGCGGCGAGCACACCGGCGTGCACGGCCGCGCCGTAGCCGCGCTGCGGCACCTCGACGACCAGCGCGCCGTAGCGGCGGGCCACGGCGGCGGAGCCGTCGGTCGAGGCGTTGTCGGCGACGATCGGCCGGAATCCGTCCGGCATCCGGGTCAGCAGCCACGCGAGGGCCGCGGCCTCGTTCAGGCAGGGCAACACCACATCGGTCATGAACCGGAAGTTATCCCTGCTCAGGGCCGGCAGATCTTACGGAATGAGAACGCCGGCGCGAGTCCTTACGAACCGCTGACGGATCGGCCCCGGTCGCTGCCGGCACCCGGTTCCCGGGTCTACGGTCGCCGGCGTGACCCACATTCTCGTGACCGGCGGCGCCGGCTTCATCGGCTCACACGTCACCACCGCCCTGCTCGCCGCGGGCCATGACGTGACGGTGCTGGACTCCGGTCATCCGGCCGCGCACGACGAGCCACCGCGGGCGCCGGCCGGCGCCGTGCTGCGCCGGGCCGACGTGCGGGACCGGGCGGCGGTGCTCGGCGCGCTGCGCGGCGTCGGCGCGGTGGTGCATCAGGCGGCGTTGGTCGGGCTCGGCGCCGGGCCGCGAGACCTTCCGGAGTATGTCGGCTGCAACGACCTCGGCACCGCGGTGCTGCTGGCCGCGATGGCCGAGGCGGGGATCCGGCGGCTGGTGCTGGCCAGTTCGATGGTGGTGTACGGCGAGGGGGCGTACCGCTGCGGGCAGCACGGACCGGTCCGCCCCGAGCCGCGGGCGGCGGCCGACCTGGCGGCAGGACGGTTCGAGCCGGCCTGCGGCGGATGCGGGCAGGCGCTGACCGGCGGCCCGGTGGACGAGGACGCGCCGCTCGACCCGCGCAGCGTCTATGCGGCGACCAAGGTGGCTCAGGAACACCTGGCGGCGATCTGGGCCCGGGAGTGCGGCGCCGCGGTGGCCGCGCTGCGCTACCACAACGTCTACGGGCCGGGCATGCCCCGGAACACCCCGTACAGCGGGGTGGCGGCGATCTTCCGGTCCGCGCTGGAGCGGGGCGAGGCGCCGCAGGTGTACGAGGACGGCGGCCAGCTGCGGGACTTCGTGCACGTCAGTGACGTGGCCGCGGCCAACGTGGCGGCGCTGGGTGTGCCCGGCGGGTTCCGGGCGTACAACATCGCCTCGGGCCGGCCCACGACGGTGGGTGAGATGGCCGGTCTGCTGGCCGGCGCCTTCGGCGGGCCGGGCCCGGAGGTGACCGGCCGGTTCCGGCTCGGCGACGTGCGGCACGTGGTGGCGTCGCCCGCGCGGGCCGCCGCGGAGCTGGGCCTCCGGGCGGCCGTCGCGCCCGCCGACGGGCTGCGGGAGTTCGCGTGCGCCCCGCTGCGCGGCTGAGGGCGCCTCGGCCCGAGAGCAGGCTCGGCGGCTGGCCGTCGTCGCGTGGGGACCGATACGCGCTGCTGGCCGTGGCCGGATTGATCGCGACGGCGGCCGTGACGGGTGCGCTGCTCGGCTGGGCCGGGCGGCCGGTTCACGCCGGCGCAGCGCCCCTGTTCGGGCACGTGCTGCCGCATGCCGGCCCCGGCACACCACTGGCCGTCCTGGTCGCCGCGGCGGTCGTCAGGTGGGGTCCTGAGCTGGCCGGGCGCCTGGCGTGGCGGCCGCTGCTGCTGGCCGGCTGGGCGACGTCGGTGGCGTGGACGCTGGCGCTGGCCCTGGTGGACGGCTGGCACCGGGGGCTCGCCGGACGGTTGACCACCCGCTTCGAATACCTCAGCGAGGTGCCGGGGGTGACCGACGTCCCGGCGATGCTGCGCGGGTTCACCGGCCGCATCCTGGACGGCACCGCCGACGCGTGGACCACCCACGTGGCCGGTCATCCGCCCGGCGCGCTGCTGGCCTTCGTCGGCCTGGACCGTCTGGGACTGGGCGGGGGTGGGTGGGCGGCACTGGTGTGCGTGCTGACCGGCAGCGCGGCGACGGCGGCGATCGCCGTCACGGTGCGGCGGCTCGGCGACGAGGCGGCCGCCCGGGTGGCGCTGCCGTTCCTGGTGCTGGCCCCCGGCGCGGTGTGGGTGGGCGCCTCCGCCGACGGGCTCTTCGCCGGACTGGCCGCGGGTGCCCTGGCCCTGCTCGCCACGGGCCTGTCCCGGTCGTCCCGGTGGGCCGTCGCGGCCGGCGGGGCGGGCCTCGCGGCGTGTCTGTACCTCTCCTACGGACTGATCCTGCTGGCTCTGCTCGCCGCGGCCGTCGTCGTGGTGCGGCTGCACCGATATCGGCTGCTGATCTGGGCGCTGCTGGGCGCGGCAGTCCCGGTGGCGGTGATGACCCTGCTCGGCTTCGACTGGTGGCAGGGCTACGAGCTGGTGCGCCGGCGGTATTACCAGGGCCTGGCGAGTGATCGGCCGTACGCGTACTGGATCTGGGCGAATCTGGCCGCGCTGGCTCTCTGTGCCGGACCAGCCGCCGCCGCGATCCTGCGCCGCGCCGCCGTCGCGGCCCGGGCCACCCGCACGCCGGTGGCCCTGTTGTGCCTTTCCGCGGCCTCCGCCATGCTGGCCGCGGACCTGTCCGGGTTGAGCAAGGCCGAGGTGGAACGCATCTGGCTGCCGTTCGCCGTCTGGCTGCCGGTGGCCGCGGTGCTGCTGCCCGAACCGGACCGGCGTGGCTGGCTGTGCGCGCAGGCCGGCACCGCGCTGCTGGTCAACCATCTGGTGCTGACGGCATGGTAGGCGCGCCGGTATGACAGTCGAGGAGGGCTGGATGATGATCCGCCGAGCACTGGGAATCCTGATCGTGTCGGCGTTGCTCGCGGTGGCCGGCTGCGGTGCGACCGGCGGTGACCGGCCACCGGAACCGGCCGGCACCGGCGCGGTCGGCACCGGCGGTTACGACTTCACCGTGCCCACCCTGGACGGCGCCACCTTCGACGGCCGGAGCCTGGCCGGCAGGCCGGCCGTCCTGTGGTTCTGGGCGCCGTGGTGCCCGACCTGCCTGGGCCAGGCGAAACAGGTGAACGCGCTGGCAGCGGACTACGCCGGCAAGGCGGCCGTGGTGGGGGTGGCCGGGCTCGACACCGTGCCGGCGATGCGCGACTTCGTGGGGTTGGCGAAGCTGTCCGGGTTCCCGCAGCTCGCCGACGAGCAGGGCGTGGTGTGGAAGCGGTTCGGCATGACCGAGCAGAGCACGTTCGTGGTGCTCGACGAGAAGGGCGCCGTCGCCGCGTCCGGCCGGCTGGACCCGGCGGAACTCCCGGCCCGGCTCGACAAGTTGCCGGCCGGCTGACGTGCCCGACGCCTCCTTGGTGCTCACCGTGGCGGCCGGCGCCGCCGACGCCCCGTTGGCGCTCGCGGTGGCCGCCGGGATGCTGGCCGCGGTCAACCCGTGCGGGTTCGCGCTGCTGCCCGCCTACCTGTCGGTGCTGATCGCCGGGGGCGGCGGCCGGGGCGCCGCGGTGGCACGGGCGCTCGGCACGTCCGCGGCGATGACCGCCGGCTTCGTCGCCGTGTTCGGGCTGTTCGGTCTGGTCGTGGCCCCGGTGGCCGGGTCGGTCCAGCGGCACCTGCCGTGGGTGACCATCGGGGTGGGACTGCTGCTGGCGGGCACCGGCTGCTGGCTGCTCGCCGGCCGGCAGCTGCCCGGCGCGGGCCTGACGGGGTCGCGGGGCCCGGCCGCCCGGCGGACGTTGCCGTCGATGGCGGTGTTCGGTGCCGCCTACGCGGTGGCGTCGCTGTCGTGCACGGTCGGCCCGTTCCTGGCGATCGTGGTCAGCAGCTTCCGCGCCGGGTCGGCCGGGGCCGGCGTCGCGCTGTTCCTGGCGTACGCGATCGGGATGGGTGTGACCGTGGCCCTCGCCGCCGTCGCGGTCGCGCTGGCCCGGGTCGGACTGTTGCGCCGGGTCCGCCGCGCCGCGCCGGTGCTGTCCCGCCTCGGCGGTGTCATGCTGGTCGCCGCCGGCGCCTACGTGGCCTGGTACGGCTGGTACGAGATCCGGGTGCTCAGCGGTGCGACGGTCGACGACCCGGTCATCGATGCCGCCGCCGCGATGCAACGGTGGCTGTCCACCGTCCTCGACCATGCCGGGGCGGGTGCGATCACCGCTGTCCTCGTCGCCGTCGTGGCCGCGGCGGGGGTGCGCCGGCTGACACGCCGTCGCGCCGCCGGCCCGGACCGGACGGCCGGAGCGTGAACCGCCGACAGCGGGGCGGGCTCACTTCTCGGTCCAGTCGCGGAGCACCGCGGCGGTCCGCTCGGCATCGGCCCCGATGCGCTGCCGGTTTCCCTGCCCCCGTGGCGTGATCTCCGCCGTGGCCCTTATCGAGCGCTGCACGTCCACGGCGGCGCGCAGCCGTCGCAGGTGATCGCGCTCCGCCGCCGTGCTCAGCTCGCGCTTGCGGTGCCGCCGGGCGGCCAGCACCAGGATCAGGATCAGGAGGACCAGCCCCACGCCCCACAGGACCGGCTCCGGGCCGGACGCGGGTGAGGCAGCCGTGTCGCCGGGAGCGGCCGCTGCCTCCTTGTGCATCGGCATGGCTTCGATCACCACCAGGTCGCCCCGCGCGAGGTCGACGCCGGCCGCCACGCTCACCAGCGTCTCCAGGTCCCCCAGGTCGATGTTCCGGCCGGCGGTCGCGTCCACGACGACCGCGATGCTCAGTCTCTTGACCCGGCCCGGGGCGTCCCGGCGGGTCTCTCGCAGCGAGTTCAGCGCGTTGGTTCGCACGGTGCTGGTGCTCTCGTACCCCCCGTCGTTGCCGTCGGTGGCGAACCGGCGGCTCAGATCCTCCGCCAGCGCACCGGTGGCCGGGTCCCCGCTGTACGTGGTCCGGACGGTCTCGACCTGATCGAGGTCCAGCTCCGCGGCTGTGGTGACGACAGCGTTGCCGGGACCGGTCACCGCGTCCAGCAGCCTCTGCAGCGCACCGTTCAGCCGGTTCTGGAACGCCACGGTGTCCGCCTCGATCCGGCTGACCGCGTTCCTCGGCAGCTCCGGAGCGCCGGGAGCGGCCGCGGAGGCCGGCCCGGCGTGCAGGCAGACGCCGGCCGCCAGGGCGACCACCAGAGCGGCGGCACGCCGTGCTGCGGCGAGGCGGACCTTCGTCATCGGCCTGGCTCCTCAAGTTTCGGCGAACGCCGAGGAAGCCCGGCGACCCGGCCACACCGGCTCGGATCCGGTGCCCTCGAACAGCCCTCACCGATCGGCCGGCCGCCGGGCCCGCCCACCACTGCGCCGGGTGCGACTCGGTTGCTCTTTCCGCACCGGCGCCCGCGGCCTTCGCCTCACACGCGCAGATCTCGCCGGCGATAACCGGCCATCCCCACGACGGTCAGCGCCACCGCGAGCCCGGTCATGACCAACGCCGCGGGCCGGTTCACGTTCTCCAGAGGCACCGGGGCGAGGTGTGCGAAAGGTGAGATGTCGCGTACCCGATCCGGTGCGCCGACACTCTGTGCGGTGACGAGCAGCAGAAAGCCACCGGTCGCGGGCACCGCGCCCACCAGCCCGGCCGCCCGTGGCAACCACCCCGCGGCGAGGGCGGCCGCGCCCAGGCTGAGCAGGACGATCGGCAGCGTGTTCCAGGTGCCGCGCAGGGCCGCGGGCAGGCTGAGGTCCCCGCCGGCCGCGACCACCCCCGACCAGGTGGCCACGGCCGCGACGGTGACGAGAACGACGGCGCCGCACATCGTCACGAGCAACTCGGCGCCCAGCAGGCGCGACCGGCTGACCGGCTGGGCGGCGGTCAGCGTCAGACGCCGGTCGGTCTCGGCAGCCATCAGGGCGGCCACGCGGATCGCGGTGAAGCCCCCGACGGGTAGCGCCAGGATGGCGAACAGCGTGGCGGTGAATCCTTCGACCGCGCCGATGCCGGCGAAGCCCGCCCGGGCCGCCTCGCCGGCCAGGGCCGGATTGCCGGCCAGGAACTCGATGATCGACACCGTGGTCATGCCGATCAGGAGGAAATAGGCGCCGATCCCGAGGGCCCAGCCGGTCAGCGGCCGCAGCAGGCGCCGGACGGCGAACATCTCGGTACCGCCGAGCAGCCGCAGCCGCGGCTGCCGGCCCCCGCTCGCCGCGACCAGGCCGCCCCCGGCATCCCGGTGCGCGACGGCCAGGACAGCGGTGGCGCCCACCGCCACGGTCGCGCCGAGCAGGACGATCAGGGGCAGGATCCGGTCGTGGTGATAGGGGCCGCTCAGGTCGAGCAGCCCGAACGGGGACAGCCACCGCAGCCAGGCCAGGTCGGTGATGCCGTCGCCGATCATGCGCAGCAGCAGACCGGTGCCGAGGACCCCCACCGCGGCCCCGGTCGCCGGCGCCCGTGCGGGGAACACCTGCGCGGCGAGCCCGGCGATCGCGACGAAGTACAGGCCGAGCAGCCCGATGCCCGCACCGTGGACCAGGGCTCCCGCCGGCCGGGTACCGGCGAGCAGAAGCGTCGCGCCGACCGCCCCGCCGGTCGCGAGCACGGCGGCCATGACGACGGCGACATGCCGCATCACAACCGTACGCAGGGAGAGGCGGCCGGCCAGCAGCACGTCCCAGCGGCCCGCGTCCTCCTCGCCCCGGGTGATCCGGGTGGTGGCCAGGATCGCCCACGCGGCGAGCAGGACGGCCACCACGGTGCCGACCCGCCACACCGTGAATCCGCCCGCGGTGTCCAGCCCGACCGGCTCGCCGAACAGGGTGCGCACCGCCGGGTTGCCCGCCAGCGCCGCCAGGCCGCCCGCGGCCGCCGGATCCGCCATCACGGTGTCGTAGGTGGCAACGACCAGCGCCGGAATGCCGGCGGCGACAGCCACCACGATCAGGGCGCCACGGCGGATCTGCCGCAACGCCAGGCGGGTGACGGCGCGATCGGGCGCGGCCGGGAGCACGACGCCGGTGGCCGGCGCCATCGTCGCCGCGGTCATCGGACGCTCTCCGTGCCGTAGTAGTCGAGGAAGATCTCCTCCAGGCTCGGCTCCCGCACAGCCAGAGCGGTGATGTCCGCGGCGGCCAGCGCTTTCAGGGCCGGTGCCGGCGGGCCGGTGAGGGTGAATCGCAGCCGGCCCTCCCCGGCCGGCTCCACCACGCCGACGCCGGGAATCGCGGACAGCTGTGGCGGGGCGCCGGCGTAGGTGAGCGTGACCTCCGAGCGGTGCAGGCCGCGGAGCTCGTGGATCGGGGCCACCTGGATCAGCCGGCCGGCCCGCAGGATGGCGACCCGGTCACAGATGGCCTCCACCTCCGCCAGCTGGTGGGAGCTGAGGAAAACGGTCTGCCCACGGTCCCGGGCGGCGGCGACCGCGGTGCGGAACTCCCGTTCCATCAGCGGGTCGAGACCACTGGTCGGCTCGTCGAGCACCAGCAGCGGCGCCCGGGTGGCGAACGCGGCGATCAGGGCGACCTTCTGCCGGTTGCCGGTCGAATAGGTGCGGGCCGGCTTCGACGTGTCGAGCCGGAACCGCTCGACGAGCTCGTCCCGGTACGCCAGATCGGCGCCCGCGCCGGTGGACGCCTGCAGATGCAGGATCTCCGCGCCGGTCAGCTGCGGCCACAGGGCGACGTCGGCCGGCACGTAGGCCAGCAGCCGGTGGGCACGGGCGACATCCGCCGCACCGGCGTCGAACACCCACGCGCGGCCGGCGGTCGGGCGGGCGAGCCCCAGCAGCAGCCGGATGGTGGTGGACTTGCCGGCGCCGTTCGGCCCGAGGAACCCGAACACCTCGCCCGCCGCGACATCAACGGTGAGATCGTCGAGAGCGGTGAGCCGGCCATACCTTTTGGTGAGCCCCACTGCGCGCAGCGCCAAGTCACTCATCACGGGAGTCCTTCCGGTCGTGCGGATATGACCGCCGACCAGACTTCCCGGCACACCTGCGACTCACCGTACGCCGCCCCGCACCGCCCGGGAAGGTCCCGCGGACAGGTGCCGGCGAGTGCCCGGAACCGTCAGACAGGGCGCCGGCCCGGTGCCACACTCGTCAGAAGGGTCCGGCCGTGCCGGCCCTGGCAGGGATGACGCACACGGGGAGGAGCTCGAGATGAGTGCCCATTCCTATCGTCCTTCCGACCGGCACCACTTCCTGAGCGCGGCGCGCCGCCTCGGTGACGAGATGGCGCACACCCCCGGCGAGCTGATCGCGGTGGCCGGGCTGTGGCTCACCTGCGCGCCGCTGGTCTTCGATCACGAGGCGGCCGGGACAGCGTTCGCCGGCTGGAACGACGTGATCGTCGGTCTGACGATCGTCGTGCTTGCCTTCATCCGCGTCGTCGCACCCCGGCAGACCGCGCCGTTGAGTCCGGTGCTGGTGGCGCTGGGAGCGTGGCTGCCGGTGGCGCCGTTCGTCCGTGGTCACGAGTCGGTGACCGGCGCGACCGTCAACGACATCCTCGTCGGGCTGGCCGTCATGGTGCTGGCCGGGCTCAGTTGGCGCGGCTCCACCAGGGAGGCACGCTCGCGCTGACGGTTACCGGGCCGCTGCCGCGGCTCAGCGGTTGCCACCTGGTTGCCGATCATCCAGCTGTAACGCCTGGATGAAGGAGAACCCTGATGGATCAGACTCGCGCCGCCGCGGCACCGTCTTCGGGCTGGTTCGCTGACCTGAGCATCAACACCAGGATCCTCTGCGCGGTGGCGACGGCCGCGCTGGTGGCCATGGCGGTGGGGGTGCTCGGTTTGCAGGCGTCGAGCACGGCCAGCGCGTCGGCGCAGAAGATCTACCACGACAACGTGACCAGCATCCAGGCTCTGGGTGACCTTCGCGCGGCGGTGCTGCAGGCCCGGCTGACCGTGGTCGACCACGCGGTCTCCCAGGACCGGCAGACCATGCAGCGGTACGAGCAGGCCCTCGACGACGACTTCCAGGCCATCGAGGAGGCGTTCGCCGCCTACCGCAACAGTCATCCGGCCACCGGTGAGGCCGCCATCGACGAGCTGTTCGCCGACTACGAGGCGTACTCGCAACTCGCGAAGGACAAGCTTTTCCCGGCCAGTCGGCGCAACGACATCACCGCGTGGCAGAGCATCCGCGACACCGAGCTGACCCCGTTGATGGCCGAGGCGATGCAGGACATCACCGACATGACCGGCACCGAGGCCGACGCCGCGGCCGGGAACGCCGCCGAGGCGAAGTCGTCGTACGAGTCGCGCCGCACCACCTCGCTGATCCTGCTGATCGCCGGTCTGCTGCTGGCTCTGGGCGTCGCGGTGTTCGTCTCTCGCGGCATCGTCGCCTCGCTCCGGCGGGTCCAGTCGGTGTGTGAGAGCCTCGCCGCCGGGGATCTGACCCGCACGGCCGGGCTGACCGGCCGTGACGAGCCGGGCCGGATGGGCCGCGCCCTGGACACGGCCGTCGAGCACCTGCGGGCGACGGTGACCACGATCGGCGGCTCCGCCGTGGCGCTGGCCGGCGCCGCCGAGCAGTTGTCCACGGTCAGCTCGCAGCTGCGGTCCGGGGCGGCCGACACCGCGGCCCGCGCGGACACCGCGTCGCACGGCTCGGAGCAGGTCAACAGCGGTGTGCAGAGCATCGCGGCCGGAGCCGAGCAGATGAGCGCCTCGATCACCGAGATCGCCAGCAACGCCGGGCAGGCCGCGCAGGTCGCCCAGCAGGCGATGGCGGTCGCCCAGCGCACCACCGACGAGGTGGCCCAGCTGGGCACGGCCAGCGCGGAGATCGGCGACGTGGTCCGGCTGATCACCAGCATTGCTGAGCAGACCAACCTGCTGGCGCTCAACGCGACCATCGAGGCGGCCCGCGCCGGGGAGCTCGGTAAGGGTTTCGCGGTGGTCGCCGGCGAGGTGAAGGAGCTGGCGCAGCAGACCGCGAGCGCCACCGAGGAGATCACCTCGCGGATCGCGGCGATCCAGGCCTCCAGCGGCGGCGCCGCGCACGCCATCAGCGAGATCACCGGGGTGATCCAGCAGATCAGCGACTACACCACGACGATCGCCTCGGCCGTCGAGGAGCAGACCGCCACCACCGCCGAGATGAGCCGGTCGGTGGCCGACGCGGCGGCCAGCAGCGGCGAGGTGGCCGGCACCATCTCCGGCGTCGCCGAGGTCGCCAACGCGACCGCGGCCGGCGCCGAGACCACCCAGCGGGCCGCCGCCGACCTCACCCGGCTGTCCGGTGACCTGACGGCCGTGGTCGACGGTTTCCGTCACTGATGCCGCTGGCCCCGAGCTGCAACTTGGTTGCGCGCGCACGGTGATCCCCGTTCCGGTTCAGCTCGCTCGGCCGGGGACCGATATCCCTCTCGTGGTGATTACCGGTGTCCGCAGGCTCTGGGCCGGCTACTGCGCCGTCAGCGTGGTGCTGACGGTCGCCCGCATCCTCGTGCCCGAGGGCTCGGCGGCCGCCGCGGCGATCACCTTCGGCTACCCGGTCCTGACCGTGGCCGCGATCGGGCTCGGGATCCGGTTCAACCGGCCGGCGCGAAAGCTGCCCTGGATCCTGCTGCTGATCATGAGCATCGCCGGCGGCGCGGGCAACGTCGTCATCTCGGTCTACCTGTTCGCCGGCCGTGTGCCGTTCCCCTCGCCGGCGGACGCCTTCTTCCTCGCCTGCTACCCGCTCTTCCTGGCCGGGCTGATGCTGCTGGTGGACGGACTGTCCTGGCGCCGTGACCGGGCCGGCATCCTGGACTCGCTGATGGTCACCGTGGGTCTCGGGCTGGGCGTGTGGCTGCTGTTCCTGCGCGACCTGATCGGTCCGGCCATGGCCCTGGAGGCCCGGCTGGTCACCATGGCGTACCCGCTCGCGGATCTGCTGCTGCTGGCCGGCGTGATCCGGATGTTCATCTCGCCGGCCCGGCGCGGCCCGGCGTTCTGGCAGCTCGTCGCCTCCCTGGCCGTCCAGGGCCTGGCGCACGTCGGCTGGGTCTGGCAGTCCTCGCACGGGATCAACCAGAACGAGCTGGCCCCGGCGTTCGTGTTCAGCGCCCTGCTGCTCGGTGGCGCCGCGCTGCACCCGTCGATGGCGACGGTCGGCGGCGAGGGCGCCCGGCCGTCCGCCGGCGTCTCCCGGCGCCGGGTGCTGCTGATCAGCTCGGCCTGCCTGCTGTGCCCGGCGCAGCTGATGGCCAATGGGGTGCTCGCCGACGGCCTGGTCGACTGGCTGGCCGCGTCGATCTGCTCCATCCTGGTGTTCCTGCTGCTCATCGTCAGGATCCTCGGTCTCGTGCGCACGGTGCAGGAGCAGGCCGCCCGGCTCGAGTCGATGGCCTATCTGGACGGGCTCACCGGGATCCCGAACCGCCGCGCCTGGGACGCCGAGCTGGAGCGCCGGCTCGCCGTCGCCCGCCGGGCCGGGGACACGCTGGTCGTGGGCATGGTCGACCTCGACCATTTCAAGCGGTTCAACGACGTGCTCGGTCATCCGGCCGGTGACGAGCTGTTGCGCGCCGCCAGCTCCGCCTGGCAGGAGCAGCTCCGGGCCGACGACATGATCGCCCGGTACGGCGGTGAGGAGTTCGGCCTCATCCTGCACTGCCGGCTGAAGGACGCGGCGATCATCATGGACCGCCTGCAGGAGGTGACGCCGGACGGTCAGACGTTCTCCGCCGGGCTCGCCCAGTGGACCGGCGACGAGTCGGCCGAGGAGCTGAGCGCGCGCGCCGACTCGGCGCTCTACGTGGCCAAGCGGGACGGGCGGAACCAGTTCTCGGTGTGCGGCCACCCGGGGCACACCGACCTGAAGGCCGACTTCGTCGGCGCGCCGGTCATGCATTAGCGCGCATGTGATCAATACACCGTCGCTCTCCGAAGTGCTAGCGTCCCGCGTGAAAACGGGAGTCGTTTTCAGCTAGCACGGAAGGAGACGATGTGTGAGAACACTTGTCGCCGGTCTCGTCGCCGCGACCGCTGTCCTGTTCACCCCCACGGCAGCGCTCGCCGCGGAGCCGGCGGTGCTGTCCCGGGGGCACGCGGACGCCATCGACGTGCACTACGAGAACGGCGCGCTGAAACTCAAGGTCAAGGACGACACCGTCAGTCCGGCTGTGGTGCGCGACCCGGCCGACGTCACCTTCCAGGTCCTGCCCGCCGCCGAGACGGTCGTGCCGGACCTGCCCGCCTTCGCGTTCCTCGGCGCCCCGGGCCGCAGGATCTGGATGCTTCCGCAGGTCCAGGACCCGAACCTGCTGTGGCCGGGCTGGAACACCGGGCAGCTCAGGTCCGGCCTCCTGGCCGGCGACAAGGTCGCCATCAGCCTGGTCGGTGTGGACGGTCCCGGCGACGTGACCCTGTTCGACACCAACTCGCTCGGGGTGCCGAACATCAAGTTCCGCAGCGACGACGGGCTGCCGGACCGCCTCGACGTGCCGGTGCACACCCACGCGCACGCCGGCTGGGTGTTCTCCGCCGAGGGCGCCTACACGCTGCAGTTCCGGGCGGACGCGACACTGGCCGACGGCACAGCGGTGACCTCCGGGCCGGTGGACTACACGTTCGTGGTCGGCGACCTCCAGCCCGGCGGCGGCGACCTGAGCCTGACCGTCTCGGGCATGGCCGAGGGCGAGTACCAGCCCGGCGACACGGTCACCCTCCAGGCGGTGCAGACCCCGCAGGGCTCGCTGAGCGGCTACCAGTGGTTCAGCAAGAAGCCCGGCGAGGACGACTACGCACCGATCGAGGGCGAGACCGGCGCGTCGTACAGCTTCACCGCGACGCGGGCGCTCAACGGCAGCCAGTACATCGTCAAGCTGCGCGACGGCGACAAGGTCGTCGCGACCAGCGCCGAGGTGTGGCTGTGGGTGGCCTTCCCCCAGGAGGGCAGCAGCACCGCCAAGTCGGTGACCGCCACCATCAACGCCTCCGACGGCGCCCTCGTGATCAGCGTCGATCCCGAGCATCGTGCCGTCACCCTGCCCGCGGCCGAGCTGTCGGCGGGCGGTGACCGGTGGGAGAGCGCCGGCTCCCTGCAGCCGGTCACGGTGACCGACACCCGCGCGGCCCAGCCCGGCTGGACCGCTTCCGGGCAGGTGGCGGACGGCTTCCGCACCGAGGACGGCAAGACGTTCACCGGCGGTTACCTCGGCTGGACGCCCAGGATCACCACCCAGGGCGGCCGGCAGGGTGCGGTCCCCGGACCGATCTCCCACCCGTACGGGACCGTCCAGCCGCACACCGGCCTCGGCGGCAGCGCGGTCCTCGCGTCCGCACCGGACGGCAAGGGTCTGGGCACCGCCGAACTGGACGCGGCGCTGAAGCTCAGCGTCCCGACCGACACGGCGGCCGGCACCTACACCGGCACGCTGACCCTGACCGCCATCTGAGACGTCGCGGGGCGGCCGCCGTGACCCCTCCGGCCGCCCCGCGACCCGGTCCGACGGAAAGACCCCTATGCGTACCCGCGTCATCGCGGCCGTCCTGGCCGTACTCCTGCTTCCCTCACCCGCACACGCGGCGCCCGCCGGCGGGTCACTGACCTGGTCCGTCGCCCCGTCGGGTCCGAAGGGCCCGAACGGCCGCCCGGCGCTGGACTACAAACTGGACCCCGGCGCGACCGTCACCGACCACGTCGCCGTCACCAACCACTCGCGGCAACCGCTCACCCTGCGCCTGTACGCCAGCGACGCCTTCACCACCGCGAACGGCGGCTTCGACCTGCTCGCCGGCAAGACCGAGCCGACCGGCGCCGGCCGCTGGATCAGGCTCGGCCGGAATCAGGTCACGCTGCCGGCGTCCTCACGGGTCGTCGTCCCGTTCACGATGACGGTGCCGCCGAACGCCACGCCAGGCGACCACGCGGCCGGGGTAGTCGCCTCGCTCGCTGCCGGGGGCGCCGACGCCGACGGCAACCGGGTCACCGTCGACCACCGGGTCGGCACCCGCGTCTACCTGCGCGTCACCGGCGCCCTGCGCCCCGAGCTGAGCGTCACCGACGTGCGGCTGAGCACCTCGGCGCCGTGGAACCCCCTCGAACTGCCGAGGATCACGGCGAACTTCACGATCAAGAACTCCGGCAATGTACGCCTCGAAGCACTCCCGTCAGCCCGCGTCACCGGCCCGTTCGGCCTCGGCCGGGCCTCCGCCGACGGCCCGCCGGTCGCCGAGATCCTGCCCGGCGGCTCGGTCGGGGTGTCGGTGCGCCTCGACGCGGTGCCGCCGCTCTTCCACGAGCAGATCACGCTCGCCGTGCAGCCGTCCCCGGCCGACGGGCGCGACATCAGCCCGGCCCCGGTGAGCGCGCAGTCCCGGCACACCCTGTGGCTGATCCCGTGGGCCCACCTCGCGCTGCTCGCGCTGGTCGCCGCGCTCGCCGCCGCCCGGGTCGCTGCCCGTCGCCGCCGCCGGCGCCGGATGCGGGCCGCGCTCGCCGCCGCCGAACAGCGCGGCCGCGACCTGGCCACCCTCTCCACCGAGAGCCCCGCCTCCACGCCCGCTCCCGCTGCCAGTACCCCGGCCGCGAAAGGAACCTCATGAGCCGACACCGCCTGCGGAAGACCGTCGTGACGGCCACGGCCTCGTTCGCCGTCCTGCTCCCGGTGGCCGCGCCGGCCCACGCGGACACCGCCGCACCGCTCGCCGACGGCGCGGACCTCGTCGACCTGTCGCTGAGGTCCGGCGCATTGCGGCTCGCCTTCGATGGCCCGGGCCGGCCCGTGGACCCGGAAGGCTTGCGGTTCACCGCCCGGGACAGCCCGGTCGGCGTGGTGCCGGACGACCCCGCGTTCGCGTTCCTCGGCACGGCCGGCACCCCGGTGTGGTCGCTCGCGGGCGAGGATTTCCCGGCTTTCGACATCAGGGGCGTGGACCCGGGCGAGGTCACCGGCGGCACGGTCACCCTGGACCTGGTGTCGGTCGACGGCCCCGGCGCGTTCGCCGCCTACACGCTGTCGGCGTGGGGACGGCCGGCGCTGCTGCTCGACAGCGACGGCCGGACCGGCACCGAGCTTCCCGCCGGACGCCGGATCGGCGGGGTGGCCTGGTTGTTCGACGCTCCCGGCGAGTACCGGGTGAAGTTACGCGCGAGCGCCCGGACCGGCGCGGAGACGCTGCGGGACGAGACGACCTACGCGATAACCGTGCCCGGCAACCCGGCCACGGACGGGCCGGCGGCAGGTGGAACCCCGGCGGCCGACCCTACGGCCGGCGCCCCGCCGCTGCCGCAGCGGGCGGCCGCGGAGAACGCCGGGGCGCAGGCGCAGGCACAGGCGCAGGCGCCGAAGGCCGCGGCGCGGACCACCCCCGCAGCCGCCGCCACCGGCCGGAAGGTCATCTCCGACGGGCACGTCGACATGGGCCCGCAGCTGACCGGCACCTCCCTACGGATCCGGCTCAAGGACGACTCCACCTCACCGCCCACCTGGCGGGAGCTGTCCGACGTCACGCTCAAGATCACCGACAAGGCCCGCATCGACGTGCCGGCCGGCCCCGGATACGCCTTCCTCGGCAAGGCCGGCGACAAGGTTCACCTGCTCCCCCAGTCCCAGCAGTCCGGCATCGTCTGGCCCGGCTGGAACACCCAGCACGACTCGATCGTCAAGGGCACCCGCGGCAACGTCACCATGCGGCTCAGGACCGTCAGCGGGCCCGGCGCCTTCAAGCTCTTCCTCACCGGTTCCTTCGGCACACCCGAGGTCGTCTTCGATTCCGGCAAGAAGCTTCCGCAGCAGCTGAGCGTCGCACCGAACACCCACGCGCACGGCAACTGGGCCTTCACCCGGCCCGGCGTCTATCGGCTCGGCGTGGAGATGACCGCCACCACCACCGCGGGCCGCAGCGTCTCGGACACCAGGACGCTCACTCTCGCCGTGGGCGACGCGACGGACACCGGTCGCGGCACGGACGACAGCGAGACCGGCGGCGGCTCGGACGGCGACGGCAAGGGCGACGGGGGCGCGGGCACCGGCGGTGGTGACGCCGGCGGCGACGGCAAGGACGACAGCGCCGGTGGCGACCTGGCCCGGACCGGCGTGAACGTCGTGTCGATCGCCGCCGGCGGCGCGGCTCTGCTGACGGCCGGCGTGGCCGCCGTCGTCCTCACCCGGCGCCGCCGTAGCGACGAAGCTCACCCGTCCACACCGGACCCTTCCTAATGAAAATGAAAACCATTACGCTCAGGATCGTTCCGGCCGTCCCGTGCCGGGCGAATCCGAAGGAGACCCCCTTGCGTAAACCCGTCCGCCTGCTGCTCGGCAGCGGCCTCCTGGCAGTCACGCTGCTGGGCACCGCCGTCCCGGCCCAGGCCACCGCCGTCGTGCTCAGCGCCGGCCACGTCGACGCCGTCGACATCGCGTACGAGGACGGCGCCCTGGAGATCGGCGTCCACGACGAGACCGTCGAGCCCGACGTCGAGCGCGAGGTCGGCGACGTCGTCTTCGCGGTGAAGCGGGCCGCGAAGACCGCGGTCCCGGCCGACCCGGCCTACGGCTTCCTCGGCACCGCCGGCAAGCCGGTGTGGATCCTCCCCGAGATCGAGAACGAGGAGCTGCTCTGGGCCGGCGTGGCCGCCGAGGAGGTCGAGCCGGGCGTCTTCGCCGGTGACACCGTGACCCTGCAGGTCGAGAAGGTGACCGGCGCCGGCCGGTTCGCGATCTTCACCGAGAACGCCGTCGGCGCCCCGCAGGTGCTGGTGAACAGCGGTGACGGCCTGCCCGATGCCCTGAGCCTGACCGCCGGCACGCACCAGCACGTCAGCTGGGCGTTCCAGAAGGCCGGCGTCTACCTGGTCAAGGTTCGGGCCACCGCGACGCTCGCCGGCACCGGCGCCACCGTCACCTCGGAGCCGGCCGTTTACAAGTTCGTGGTGCAGCCGTGAACGCCCTCCTCGCCCTCACCCTGGGCCTCGCCCTGACCTCGCCGGTGACGCTGAGCAGCGGCCACGTCGACGTCCTCGACGTCGACTACTCCGCCGGCGCCCTGGCGCTGACCGTCAACGACGACACCGCGGAGCGCGACCCGGCCGACGTGATCTTCCAGGTGCCGGCCGCCGCGAAGGTCACCGTGCCGGCCGGCAGCGCCTGGTCGTTCCTCGGTGCGGCGGGCAGCACCGCCTGGGTGCTGCCCCAGGCCAACACCGCCGGCCTGCTGTGGGCCGGCTGGAACACCGCCGAGATCCCGAGCGGCGTGCTGCAGGGCAACAGCGTGACGTTCCGGCTGACCAGCGTCACCGGCCCCGGGAACGTCAGCGTCTACACCGTCTCGGCCGGCACGCCCACCAAGCTGTACGACTCGAGTGACGGGCTGCCCGACACCCGGACCGTGGCGCGCAACGTGCACGCCCACGCCAACTGGGGCTTCACCGCGGCCGGCACCTACACCGTCACCTTCGAGGTGACGGGCCGCCTGGCGAGCACCGGTGCCACCGTCACCACCGGCGCCAAGCCGTTCACCTTCACCGTCCTGCCGTAACACGACGTGGGCCCGCTCCTGCCGCAACGCTGAGCGGGCCCGCCAGGAGACCCGATGATCCGCGCCACCGCCGCGCTCGCCGCCTGCCTCGCCCTCGGCGCGTGCGCGGCCCCGCCCGCCCTCTCCGACTCCGACGACCGCCTGCAGGTCGTCACCACCACCGGTGTCCTCGCCGACCTGGTCCGCAACGTGGGCGGCGACCGGGTGCTGGTCGACTCGATCGTGCCGGCCGACGCCGACGCCCACGCGTACGAGCCCACCCTCCGCGACGTGCGCAACATCGTCTACGCCGACGTGGCGTTCAGCAACTACCTGCTGCTCGAGGCGCAGAGCGTGATCAAGACGCTGGACGCCAACCTGCCCGACGGCGTCCGGCAGATCTCGCTCGCCGAGGGCGCCACCAAGTACGCCGCCGAGATCATCCCGCTCGTCGAGGACGTCTCCCTGGACACCATCTGGCTCGGCCTGCGCGCGAAGGGGGCCGGTGCGGAACACGGCGTCGACCGGTCCTCCGACATCCGCCTGTCGGCCACCGGCGCCGAGGGCCCCGGCCGGCTGGTCGCCTATCTCACCGAGTCGTTCGGCGACCCGGAGATCGCGTTCGACTCCGGCGACGGCTTCGATGCGTCCAACGGCTTCCGCGACGACACCATGACCCTGCCGCCGGACGCGCACACCCACATGAGCTGGGCGTTCACCGCACCCGGCAGCTACCGGCTGCACCTGCGGGCCGAGCTGGCGGTGGCCGCCGGCGCCAAACCGATCCCGATGGGCGAGACCACGCTGACCTTCGCGGTCGGCGTCAACCCGCCGGAGAGCACCACGGTTCTGCGTGACGGCCACACCGACGTCACCGTCGACATCGACACCGGCGAGATCTACCTCTACAGCGACGGCCGCCGCGACGACGCCGGCGAGACCGTGATCGAGGTTCCCGCCAAGGCGTTGCGCGAGGTCCCCGCCGGTTCCGGCGTCCGCTTCCTCGGCCGGCCCGGCACCCGGATCCACCAGCTCCCGCAGGCCGTGCTCGGCCGGCACGTGCACGGTGAGATCGACCCGCACCTCTGGCAGGACGTCGGCAACGCCCAGTCCTACACCGAGCTGATCCGGGACAGCCTGATCGCCGCCGACCCGGCCGGCACGGCGGCCTACCACGCCAACACCGACCGTTACCTGACCGAGCTGACCGAACTGGACGACTACGTCCGGCAGCAGATCGCCGCCATCCCCCGGCCGCGGCGCCATCTGGTCACCACGCACGACGCCTTCGCCTACCTCGCGAAGGCCTACGGCATCCCGGTCGCCGGTTTCGTCACCCCCAACCCCGCCGTCGAGGCCAGCCTCGCCGACCGGCGCCGCCTCACCGAGACGCTGCGCAACCTGCACATCAACGCCGTCTTCCTGGAGCCCAACCTGCGCGCCCGCTCCTCGACGCTGGTCGAGGTCGCCGAGCAGGAGGGCGTCCGGGTCTGCGACATCTACGGCGACGCCTTCGACGACCGCGTCACCAGCTACACCGCCATGATGCGCTTCAACGCCGACTCCCTGCGCACCTGCCTGACCCGAGACTGAATCACCTGAGGAACCCCGTGATCAACTATCTACTGGCGCTCACTCTCGCGGCGGCTCCCAGCCCGTCCGCCGGCCTGGGCCAAACCCTCGACCCCGGCCAGTCCCAGGCCACCGGCCGCGCCGTGCTGGAGACCGGCCACGTCGACGTCGGGCCGCGTCTGCGCGACGGCAAGTGGACCATCCAGATCCACGACGACCACGCCGCGCCCGCGGTCTGGCGCGAACCCGCCGACACCGTCCTGCGCATCCGCGACACCGCCCTGCAGCGGGTTCCGGACGACGAGAACTACGCGTTCCTCGGCGCGCGGCCGGGCGAGCAGGTCCACGTCGTACCGCAGACCGAGAAGCCCGGCGTGGTCTGGATCGGCTGGAACACCCAGGACCCCGGCGTCCTGCGGGCGATCAGCCGCGGCGTCACCATGAGCTTGCGCGGCGTGCAGGGGCCGGGCGACCTCACCGTGTTCCTGCAGTCCGGCAACCTCGGCGCACCCCAGGTCCTGTGGAGCTCGGCCAAGCCGTTCCCACAGCCGATGTGGGTCGAGACCAACACCCACACCCACGCCAACTGGGTGTTCGGCAAGCCCGGCAACTATCAGCTCGCCGTCGACATCACCGCCGATCTCGCCGACGGCTCCACCGCCTCGGCCACCACCGTCCTGCGCCTCGCGGTCGGCGACGCCACGAAACCCGACTTCGACACCGCTTTCACGGCACCCCTACCGTCCGCTTCCGCTGCCGCCGCCACCTCCGATCACACTTCTTCGGGTACGACCGGAGCACTCGCCCTCACCGGTGCCGGCCTGCTGGCCGCCCTGCTCGTCGCCGCCCTGATGATGCGCCAATCCGCGGTCCGCCGCCGCGCCGAACGCGAACGCGCCACCTCGTCGCCCGTCGCCTCCCCCGGCACCGCCGCGTCCGAGGGCGACAGCGCCGCCGGGACCGCCGGAGCCGCCGGGGCCGGCCGATGACCGCCGCCGCCCTGGAGCTGACCGGGGTCACCGTCGAGCTGGGTGGCCGTTGCGTACTGCACGACATCAACCTGCGCGTCACCCCTGGCGAGCTGGTCGCCCTGCTCGGCCCGAACGGAGCCGGCAAGACCACCCTGATGCGCGCGGCCCTCGGCCTGGTCCGGCTGCGCACCGGCCGGGTGACGGTCGCCGGTGCCGCCGCCGGTTACGTCCCCCAGCGTCACGAGTTCGCCTGGGACTTCCCCGCCTCGGCCGAGGACGCCGTGCTCAGCGGCCTGGTCCGCCGGATCGGCCTGTTCCGCCGCCCGTCGGCCGCACACTGGCAGGCCGCCTGGGACGCCCTCGATCAGGTCAACCTGGGTGACCTGCGCAAACGCCCGGTCGGCGAGCTCTCCGGCGGCCAGCGTCAGCGGGTCCTCGTCGCCCGGGCCCTGGTCCTGCAACCGCCGGTGCTGCTGCTCGACGAGCCGTTCACCGGCCTGGACATGCCGGCCCAGGAGAACCTGACCGAGCTGTTCACCACGATCGCGAAGGACCACGCCGTGGTGATGGCCACCCACGACCTGACCGCCGCCGCCTACACCTGCGACCGCCTGATCCTGCTCAACCGCACGGTCGTCGCCGACGGGCCCGCAGCGGACCTGAAGGACCCGGCGATCTGGATGCGCACCTTCGACGTCGGCCCGAACAGCCACCTGCTCAAAGCCCTCGCCCTGCCGGCCGGAGTCTGACATGTCGCCACTCCAGTTCCTCGCCGACCTGCTCAACCCGGACCTCGCATTCCTGCCGAAAGCGCTGGTCATCGCCGTACTCTCGGCAACCATGTGCGGCGTCGTCGGCTGCTACGTCGTACTGCGCGGGATGGCCTTCATCGGCGACGCCGTGGCGCACGCCGTCTTCCCCGGCCTGGCCATCGCCTTCCTGTTCTCCGGCAGCCTGGTCGTCGGGGGCACCGTCGCCGGCGTCGTCACCGCCCTGCTGGTCACCGTCTACGCGCAGAACCGGCGGCTCAAGGAGGACGCCGTCATCGGCGTCTTCTTCGTCGCCGCCTTCGCGCTCGGCATCGTGGTCATCTCGCGGGCGCCCGGTTATGCGGGCTCGCTCCAGCAGTTCCTGTTCGGCTCCATCACCGGCATCCCGGACCGGGACCTGTTCATCGTCGGCGGCACCACGATCGCCGTGCTGCTCGCGGTGTTCCTGCTGCACAAGGAGCTGGTCGCGGTCACCCTGGACCGGGAGACGGCCCGGGCGCTCGGCCTGCGGGTCTTCTGGCTGGACCTGGTGCTCTACGTGCTGGTCACGCTGGCCGTCGTGATGGCCGTGCAGACCATCGGCAACATCCTGGTCCTGGCCCTGCTCGTCACGCCGGCCGCCACCGCCCGCCTGCTCACCGACCGCCTGCCGGTGATGATGGCGCTCGCGCCGCTGATCGGGGCCGGGTGCGCGCTGATCGGCCTCTACCTCTCCTGGTCGTGGGACCTCCCGGTCGGCGGCACCGTCGTGCTCACCCTCACCGCCGCGTTCCTGCTGGCGCACCTGCTCGCCCCCCGCCACGGCCTCCTGGCCCGAGCCCGGCCCAGCGTGTGAAGTTGCGCCCCCACACGCACCCCACCTTCACACACCTGCTCGCTCCCCAACCAGCGTGTGACGTTGCGCCCCCACACGCACCCCACCTTCACACACCTGCTCGCTCCCCCACCAGCGTGTGAAGTTGCGCCCAGATATGGACCACAACTTCACACGCGGTCAGCCGTGGCCTTGATCGGGATGCGGCTTCCACTTCTGTCGCCCGGTTCGGGCGTGCCCATGGAAGGACGTTCAGTGACGACCATCTCCCGCCCGCGCCGGCGTGCGGCAGCCCTGGCGCTGATCACGATCGGGGCCGGCGCCGTCCTGGCGCCGGCGTCGACCGCGACAGCCGCCGAGGGCCCCGCCCCGCAGCCACGGGAGCACCGCGTCATCGCCGGGGTGCACACCGACGCGGTGTCCACCTTCCTCGACGACGGCCGGCTGGCGCTGGCGTCGAGGGCCGACGTCGACGAGGGCAACGGCACCCGGTTCGACGCCGGCGACATCTGGTTCCACCTGGCCGACGACGCGAAGGCCACCGTCGCGGCCGGGTACGAGTTCATCGCGCCGGCCGGCAGCCCGGTGTGGATCGCCCCGGAGTCCAACCCCGGCGCGGGCCGGCTCTGGCCCGGCTTCTCCACCGAGTCGGTGCCCGCGGGCGCCGTCGAGGGCAACCAGACCACGTTCACGCTGACCGGGCTGCAGGGCCCCGGCAGCCTGGAGCTGTTCACCGCGGCCGGTTTCGGCGGCGCCGAGCGACTGTGGTCCTCCGACGAGGACACCTTCAGGTCCTTCACCGTCGGCCGCACCCACATGCACGCCAACTGGGCGTTCAGCGCGGCCGGCACGTACCGCATCGGCGTGGAGGCCGCCGTCACCGCCGGTGGCGCCCGGCAGACCGCCCGGGCCACCTACACCTTCGTCGTCGGTGGCCTGCCCGCCGCCACCGGCACGACCACGGTGCTGACCACGAGCGCCACCGTGATCGCCGGTGACCGCGTGACGCTCGACGCCACGGTCACCCCGCCGGACGCGGCCGGCTTCGTCGAGTTCCTCGACGGTGACACCGTTCTCGGGCATGCGGCGGTCTCCGGCGGGCGGGCGTCCCTCGACGTCACGACGCTGCCGCTGGGCAGCCGCTCGGTGACCGCACGCTTCGTTCCGGGCGTGCTCAACCAGTTCGCCCGCTCCACGTCCGCGCCGGTGACCGTCACGGTCACCGAGCAGGCCGGCGGCGACGTCTTCGCGATGACCGGCCTGGCCGACCGCTACCGGGCGGGCGAGATGATCGACCTGCGCTTCACCGGCGTCACCCTGGGCGAGGGCGACCAGGCGCTCTGGCTCGTCCGCCCCGCCGGGCAGACCACCGCCTATCTCGCGACCACCGGCGAGCGGTACACCCGGGACGCCACCGTCGCCCTCGACGGCGCGGAGCTCAAGGTGCAGATCCGAAACGCGGGCAACAAAGTCGTGCAGGAGACCGGCTACCGCGCTTTGAAGGTGGACGGTCCCGACATCGGAACAGGTGAGTCCATCGCGCTCACCGGAATACGCGACAGCTACTACGTGGGAGACCCGGCACGGGTCTCCGTCGAGCACCGTGCTCTGGCCGACGGTGAACGGGGCCGGTGGTTGATGCGGTCTGTGCCGGGTGGCACCGCGTGGGAGGAAGTCGGCGAATGGGCGCTGCCCACGGCGGTTCCGGGCAGCCCGAACACGTACCTGATCGACACCATGTGGCTCAACCAGAACGAGTGGGCGTACGAGATCGTCACCGCGGACGGCGCGGTCGTGGGCCGCTCCCTCGCTGTCACCGCGAAAGTCACTGACCGGGAGCTGCTGCTCTCCGGTGTCCGCACCGTCTACCGGACAGGAGACACGCTGACGGCGGAGTCGGAGCTCTACCCCGCACGTGCGGGCCTCACCTACGAGTGGGGCATCGCGGACGACCAGTGGACCCCGATCCCCGGTGCCACTTCGCCCTCGATCGAACTGCCGGTCACCGCGGACCTCGACGGCAAGACCCTGTACCTGACCGTCACCGACGCCGCCACCGGCTTCCACGTCGCCGGAGCCCAGCAGGAGCTGCGGGTCACCGACGCCGCACCCGGCGAGCAGCTGCTGTTCCTCGAGTCGCTGTCCGGCCATTACCACCAGGGGTACCCGATCCGGCTCAACGCCTTCGCCGACCCGGTGGCGAGCGACACCGACACCTACCGGTGGCTGTGGAAGCGCGCCGACCAGGCCGATTTCGGCGTCATCGACAAGGTCACGACGGCGAGCCACGAGCTGCGCGCCGAGCAGGCTCTCGACGGTACCCAGGTCAAGGCCGAGCTGTACTCGGCCGGCGGCGAGCTGCTCGCCACCAGCGAGCCGTCCACCATCTACGTCGACGACCACGGCGCCGCGCCCAAGGAGAAGGTGACCCTCAACGGTCTCGCCGACAGTTACCGCGCCGGCGATCAGGTGGAGCTGACCGCGTCGGTCGCGCCGGCCTCGGTGCTGACCCGCTGGGAGTGGTACGTCCAGAAGCGCGGCGAGGACACCGCCCAGGTGCTGGCCGGCCGGCATGACAGCCGGCTGTCGCTGACCGCCGCCGCCGACCTCGACGGCGCCTCGGTGTTCGCCCGTCTCACCTTCGACGACGGCCGCAAGTACGTAGAGTCCGCCCCCGTGGTCGTGCACGTCGGTGCCGCCGGCGAACCGGGTGACCTCGCCCTGGCGGTGTCCGGCCTGGCCGGCGGCGGGTACCGGCCCGGCGACGCGGTCACGCTGCAGGCCGTCCAATCGCCGCGGGGCCCGCTCACCCGGTACCAGTGGTTCGTCGAGCAGGACGGCGGCTTCACCCCGGTGACCGGCGAGACCGGCGCATCCTACAGCTTCACCGCCACCCGGGCGCTCGACGGCAGCCGGATTCTCGTCAAGCTCTACGACGGCGGGACCGTGGCCGCCACCAGCGCCCCGGTCACCCTGAAGGTGGCCGCCGCCGAGCCGGGCGGTGGCGCCGCCAAGTCGGTGACCGCGAGCATCAACGAGACCGACGGCGCTCTCGTGATCAGCGTCGCCGCCGCCGACCGCGCCGTCACGCTGCCCCCGGCCGCCCTGAACGCCGCGGGCGACCGCTGGGAGGCCACCGGCGCGATGCGGCCGGTGACGGTCACCGACACCCGGGCCGCCCGGCCCGGGTGGAGCGCCTCCGGCCAGGTCGCCGGCGGTTTCCGCGCCGGGGACGGCACGTCCTTCACCGGCAGCTACCTGGGCTGGGCGCCCACCGTGGTGCGGCAGGCCGACCGGCAGGGCGTGGTGGCCGGGCCGGTCACCGCCCCGGACCGCGACGGCACGCGCGGCATGGGCCTGGACGGCAGCGCACTACTCGCGACCGCCCCGGGCGAGGCCGGCCTGGGCACCGCCCAGCTCGACGCCGAGCTGCGGCTCAGCGTGCCGACCGACACCACGGCCGGCACCTACACCGGCACGCTGACGTTGACGGCCATCTGAGCAGACCGCAGAGGGCCCACCCCGAGCCCCGGGGTGGGCCCTTGTCGTCCGCGGGGGTCAGGGCGCCTCGGCCGTGTGCAGGGCCGCGATCTCCGCGTCGGTCATCGCCCGGTCCACCACGTGCACCTGGTCGATCGCGCCCGACCAGAAGTCGACCCGGTTGCCCGCGTACTTCGCGCGCCCGACGGACAGCGGCCCGGTGCTGATCGCGTCCGGGCCGGCCGGCGCCGCGGCCACCCGCTGACCGTCCAGATAGAGCCGGATCTCGCCGGTGGCGTGGTCCCGCACGCCGGCCAGGTGGTACCACCGGTTCAGTTCGGGGGTGACCACGTGCCGGGCCCGGTTCCCGCCGGGCGTGCTGAACGCGAACGCGCCCTGCCCGTACTGCAGGTAGAACGGGTTCTCCACCCGGCGGCCGTCCTGGCTGACCGCGGTGGCGTAGTTGCCCGGCACCTCGTCGAGGGTCACCCAGGCCGACACCGTGTAGTCCTTCGTGGTGTCCAGCACCGGCGCCGCCGTGTCCGCCGAGTCGCCGTCACCGTCGAAGGCCAGCGCCGAACCGCTGACCCCGGGCGCCCACCGGACGTCGCCGGACAGGGTCAGGTCGCTGTCCCCGCTGCTGTCCCGGGCCGTCGTCCCGCTGCCCTCGTCCAGGTTCCAGTCAGCGCGCCCGGGGAAGACCGCGTCCGCACCGGCCGTGGCGCCGGCCGCGATCACCTTCTCGTTGATCGCCCGGACCGGCGCCGGATCGACCTTGATGACGCGCCGGTCGTACGTCCAGAGGCCGTTGAGTTCGGTCTCCAGATCGGTGATCTGGGTGTACACCGAGCCGGACAGTTCCGCCCCGGCGCCCTCCAGGTAGTACCGCTCGGTGTTGTCGACGTACTTCGCGGTGAGCGCCGCCTTGTCGGCCACCCCGCTGTAGATCGCCGCGGGCGGCCCGGGCCACATGTGTCCCGGCGTGCGCAGCGTGAACCCGCCGTGCTCACCGTCCATCGCGATCCGGGTGGCGTCCGGCCACGGCGGGTCGTTGTTGACGTAGTCGTGGTGGTCGATCACGTCGCCCTTGCCGGCGTCGCCCTTGGAGTTGCAGCAGTTCACCCCGCTGTGCGCGTTGAGGATGCGGGACGGGTCGGCCGCCTTCATCTGCTCGGCGATCTGCCCGGTCGCGGTCCGGTCCCACTCGCCCCAGCCCTCGTTGAACACGATCCAGCCGATGATCGACGGGAAGTTGTGCAGCTCCCGCATCATCTCCCGGCCCTGGCTGAGGAACGCCTGCTGACCGGCGGCGCCGGTGATGTCCGCCGAGACGAAGTCCTGCCAGACCAGCAGGCCCAGCTCGTCGGCGTGCCGGTACCAGCGGGCGGATTCCACCTTGATGTGCTTGCGGACCGCGTTGAACCCGAGCTTCTTCGTCTCCACCAGGTCGAAGCGCAGCGCGGCGTCACTGGGCTGGGTGTGCAGGCCCTCCGGCCAGAACCCCTGGTCCAGGGTGGCGAGCGAGAAGATCGGCTTGCCGTTCAACACCAACTTCGGGAAACCACCGACATTCTGTACGCCTACGTCGCGCATGCCGAAGTAGGCGCGGACCTTGTCGACGGCGCGACCCTGCGTGAGCGTGACGTCCAGGTCGTACAGGTGAGGGTCGTCCGGGCTCCACAGCCGTGGCTTGGCGATCTTGATCGTCAGCGGGGTGCCGGCCCGGCCGGAAGCCGACCCGACGGTGCGGCCCCTCGCGTCCCGGGCGATCACGGATGCCTGCGCCGAGGTGGACGCCGACTCGACCGTCACGGCGACCGACCCGGTCGCCACCTGCGGCGTCGCGACGACCTGGTCGACCGCGACCGGCGAGACCGGCTCCAGCCAGACCGTCTGCCAGATGCCCGAGGACGGCTCGTAGACGATGCCGCCCGGATTCAGCGACTGCTTGCCCTTCGGCTGGTCCGGCCCGGTGACGTCGGTGACCGCGACGATGATCTCCTGGGGCCCGCGGCCGCGCAGCGCGCCGGTGATGTCCGCGGTGAACGCGTCGTACCCGCCGGTGTGCTCGGTGACCAGCGTGCCGTTCACCCAGACTTTCGCCTGGTAGTCGACGGCGCCGAAGTTCAGCTTGACGCGCTTGCCGGACCACTCCCGCGGCACGGTCACCAGCTTGCGGTAGAACATGTGGTCCTCGCGCCGCTCGATGCCGGACAGCAGCGACTCCACGGGGAACGGCACGATGATCCGCTCGTCGAGCCGCTTGCCGAAGACGGGCTGCTCGCCGGCCTGGGCCGGAGCGAACTCCCAGGGCCCGTTGAGGTTCAGCCAGTCCTTGCGGACGAGTTGCGGCCGCGGGTACTCCGGCAGCGGCTTGTCGACGTTCAGCTTCTCGCCCCACGGGGTCAGGAGCCGGTGCGCCGAGGTGTTGGCCGCCGAGCGGATCACCTGCGGAACCGTCTCGCCGCCGACCACCAGGCCGCCGGCGCCGTCGTAGTTGACCCGGACCCGCTGCTCCTGCTGGATCGCCGCGTCCAGGGTGATGACGACCTTCGACCGGTCGCGGCGGTCGACCCGCACCGACCTGACCGGGAAGCGGGTGGTGTCCACCTCGACTGCCAGGTGCGCCGCGAGATCAGCGAGATCGTTCACGGGTGCGGCGAAGTCCGCGACCACGCTCCTGCCGTCCTGGCTGACGGTGAAGTCGACGGGGAAGATCTGGAAGCCGTCCGGCGGCGTGAACGCCGACTCCGGCACGATCTGCTTCTCCAGCCCGTCGGCCGCCCAGCGCAGGAAGAGGTTCGCGCCGCCGATGTCCTGGAACATCTCGATGCGCACAGTGCGCGCCTCCCCGGCAACCAGCCGCACCGGCGCGCTGGTCTGCTCGCGGTCCCAGTCGCCGACCCAGTGGTCGATCACCGGCTGGTCGTCCAGGAAGAAGCGGAAGCCGTTGTCGCCGATCATGGAGAACGTGTAGTCCCCGGTCGCCGGCGCGGTGAGCCGGCCGGTCCAGCGTGCGGTCGTGTGTTCGGTGCGCCCGAGCAGCGACTCGAACGTCCCGGCCAGGCCCGGCAGGTCGATGTTCGGATCGAGCAGCACGCCGCCCAGCTCGGCGAAGTCGCGGGCGCCCGGCGCGGACATCCGGAAGTACTCACCCTTGAGACCGTGGACCGCCGCCGCTTCCGGCGCCCGGGCCGATGCGGCGCCCGCGGGTGCGACGAGGACGGAGAGGGCCAGCAGAACCGCGAGCAGCAGTGGTCGTAAGGGTGATCGTGGCATCGAGTGTTTCCCTTCGATCAACGACACATTGCGCTCACATTGACGTAGTGACATGTGTGATGTCAACAGAAGCCAACAGGAATCGACATTTTCGCTAGTGCGATTAGTTCCTCACCCGGTCCAGCGCCGCTCGGGTGAACGCCGCCGTGTCCGCCGAGCCGCCCAGGTCCCGCGTGCTCGTCCCGGCGGCCAGCGCCCCGAAAGCCGCGTCCACCAGGTCCGTGGCCGCCTCCGGATGCCCCAGATGGTCGAGCATCATGGCCGCCGACCACATCGCGCCGAGCGGGTTCGCGACACCCTGACCGGCGATGTCCGGCGCCGACCCGTGCACCGGCTCGAACATCGACGGGAAGTCGCGCTCCGGGTTCAGGTTCGCGGCCGGCGCGACCCCGATGCTGGCCGCCACGGCGGCGGCCAGGTCGCTGAGGATGTCGCCGAACAGATTCGATCCCACGATCACGTCGAAGCGCTCGGGCGCCAGCACCAGCTTGGCCGCGAGGGCGTCGATGTGCTCCTTGTCGCTGCGGACCCCGGGGTGCTGTGCGGCCACCGAGGCCACCACCTCGTCCCAGAACGGCATCGTGTGCACGATCCCGTTGCTCTTGGTCGCCGACGTCACATGGCTGCGGCGGGTCGCGGCCAGCTCGTACGCGAACGACGCCACCCGGGTCACGCCGCGCCGGGTGAAGACCGCCTCCTGCACCGCGAGTTCGTCCTCGGTCCCCCGCCCGAGCCGGCCGCCGATCTCCGAGTACTCCCCCTCCACGTTCTCCCGCACCACCACGATGTCGACCTCCCCGGCGCGGGCGCTGCGCAGCGGACTCGGCACCCCGTCCAGAACCTTGACCGGCCGCAGGTTCACGTACTGCCGGAAGGAGCGCCGGATCGGGATCAGCAGCCCCCACAGCGAGACGTGGTCCGGCACCCCGGGCCACCCGACCGCGCCCAGCAGCACGGCGTCGTGCCCGCGGATCCGGTCCAGCCCGTCGGCCGGCATCATCGCCCCCTCGGCCTGGTACCGCCGGCAGGACCAGTCGAAGGAGTCGTAGGTGAAGTCGATGCCGTGCCGGCGGCCGACGGCGTCGAGCAGCGCCGTCGCGGGCGGAAGCACCTCGGCGCCGATGCCGTCACCGGGGATGAGTGCGATGCGATAGTTGGTCACCGATCGAGTAGACGACCGTCACTGCCCGCGGACAAGACGCGAGGCCGCCTCCCGGGAAAGTGCCCCCTCGGTGCCGAAAACGGCGTACGGTCTTCGGCTACTGTTGCCGGGTGACGATCAAGGCCGGGCACCTGTGCTGGGCGTACGACGACCCGCGGGCGTTCGACGGCCGCGCCCGCGAGCTGCTCCGCGCCGGGCTCGCCGCGGGCGAGCAGGTGTGGTTCGTCGGTGGCCTGCGGTCCGGCGCGACCAGCGACTGGCTCCAGGACGTCGTCGCGGCGCGGCGCCCCGGCACGGCCCGGATCGTGTCGATGGAGGACGCCTACGGCAGCAGCCGGGTGATCGACCCGGCCGCGCAGGTCGCTGCCTACGCCGCCGCCACCGAAGCGGCCCTGGCCGACGGTTTCACCGGGTTGCGCGTGGTCGCGGACGCCACGACGCTGGTGGGCACCGACGCACAGCGCGAGGCTTTCGCCCGCTACGAGTACCTGATCGGCCGGTACATGCGGGACGAGCCGATGCAGGCGGTGTGCGGGTACGACCGCACCCGGCTCGGCGACCGGGCGGTGGCCGAGCTGGCCTGCCTGCACGAGTCCACCAACCACGCCGCCGTGACGTTCCGGCTGCACCCCGGCGGGACCAGCGCGGCGACAGTCCTCGACGGCGAGCTGGACATGTCCACCGAAGACACGTTCGCCGACGCCCTGCAGCGCACCGACCTGGCCTCTGCCGACGGCGAGGTGACGGTGGACGCGCGCGGACTGCGCTTCGTCGACCACCGCTCCCTGATGATCCTCGACCGGTTCGCCCGGACCCGCGACGTCATCGCGGTCGTCCGCACCCGGCTCGGCTCGACCGCCCGGATCGCCGAGCTGATCGACCTGTCCCACGTGCGCGTGGAGGTCCGGCGATGAGGACCGGAGCGGCCGCCGGACATGTCGGCTACTACCACGAGGCGGTCTGTTACGCCTCGGACGACGACTTCCTCGCGGTCGCGGTGCCGTTCCTGCTGGGCGGGGTCGAGGCCGGCGAGCCCACCGTCGTGTCGCTGGGCGAGCGCACCGCCGGCCTGCTCCGGGCCGTGCTGCCGGCCGGCGCCCCGATCACCTTTCAGCCCGGCGGCTCGCTGTACGCCCGCCCCGCCGCGGCGATCCGCTCCTACCGGGACCTGCTCGCCGGGTACGTGGCCGGCGGCGCCGCGCAGATCCGGATCATCGGCGAGATCCCGCCGGCCGGACTCGGGGTGACCTGGGACTGGTGGGCACGGTACGAGGCCGCGATCAACCACGCGTACGACGAGTTCCCGCTGTGGAGCATGTGCGCGTACGACACCCGCAGCACCCCGGGGCCGGTACTGGCCGACGTGCTGCGGACCCACCCGCGCACCGCTCTCCCGGACGGCCGGCACCTGCCGAACGAGACCTACGTCGACCCGGTCACGTACCTGAGTGAGCCCCGCCCGCCGGTCACCGACCCGTTGCAGCTCACCGAGCCGCTGGCCGATCTGCCCGGCCCGACCGCGGCCCAGGCCCGGCAGGCGACCCGCGCCGCCGCCCTCGGACTCCCCGATCAGGACGTCGACGACCTGCTCGTGGCGGTCAGTGAGGCCGTCTCCAACGCGCACCGGCACGGCGCCGGGCCGGTGCGGCTGCGGCTCTGGCGCGGCAGCGACCGCGTCGTCGTGGCGGTCACCGACGCCGGCGCGGGCCCACGGGATCCGTTCGCCGGCCTGCTGCCGGCCCGGGAGCGGACGGACGGCGGGCTCGGCCTGTGGATCACCCACCAGTCCTGCAACCACGTCGCCCTGCACCGGCACGCCGACGGCTTCACCATCCGGATGACCGCCGGCAACCCCGGCCGCTGAGCACCGGCGTGTGTGAAGTTGCGGTGCACAACGCACCCGAACTTCACACACCCGTCGCGACCCCGGCGTGTGTGAAGTTCCGGTCCACAACGCACCCGAACTTCACACACCCGTCGCGACCCCGGCGTGTGTGAAGTTCCGGTTCGGATCGCACCCGAACTTCACACACGGGGCTGGCGGACCTGGCGGGGCACGGCTCCCTGGGTGGCGGTGAGGGCCTGGGGCACGGTCTCGAACACCCGGAACGCGGTGTGCAGGCGCATCGTCCGCAGCACCGTCTGCACGAACCGGGACGGCCCGACGAGCAGCAGTTCGCCGCCGTTGCGGCGGGCCGCGTTGCGGCCCCGGACCAGCGTGTTGAGACCCAGGGAGTCGACCGCGGCGGCCGCGGTCAGATCGACGATGACGTACGGGCGGAGCGCCACCGCGTTGTCCAGCGCCGTCCGCAGGTCCCCCACCACGTCCAGGTCCACGTCCCCGGACAGCCGGACCACCACCGCCGTGGTCGTCAGCGTCAGGCCCACCCGCACCGGCGCCTCGTTCTGTGTCTTCACGTCTCCGGCCCGCCTCCCGCTCGTCGGTTCCTGCTTACCAGCGTCACGCTGTGATTCTCCGATGATCCCGCAGAGTCATGACGATCCCATGACAACCGGCTTCGCGCCCCAGCTCAGCAGCTACGTTTACGCTAACAACGAGCATCTCCCGCACAATGCAGCGCTGAAACTGCATGCCGCGCAATATGCTTATCCATCTTGACGGCCTTGGATGTTAACGAGAACATCGAGGCGTCCCCGATCCGTCACACGTCGGTCATCCCCCGGCAACACCCCCTCGCCGGACCGGCACGGATCACAGCAGCGCCGGCGGTCCCCCTACGCCGCCGGCGCCCCATCGAAGGACCGTCATGAGCACCTCCACCTCCCCCGTACCCCGGTCCCGTACCCGGTTCGCCGCGGTGTTCACCGGCCTGGCCGTCGTCGCGGCGGCCGGCGTGGCCCTGGCGACCCGCCCGTCCGACGCCGCCACGGTCGCCGCGCCGCTCGCCGCGGCGACCCCGACCACCCCGCCCGCGGCCTACCCGAACCCGGGGGCGGTGACCGGCAATGTGGACGCCCACGACCCCACGATCGTGAAGCGGCCGAACGGCGGTTACCTGCTCGCGCACACCGGGCACAACATCGCCCTGAAGACCTCGGCGGACCGGACCGCCTTCCGCAACGCGGGCGCCGTCTTCCCCGGCGGGGCGCCGTGGACCACCACCTACACCAACGGCGACCGGAACCTGTGGGCGCCCGACCTCACCCATCGCGACGGCCGGTACTGGCTGTACTACTCGGCCTCCAGCTTCGGCTCCAACCGGTCGGCGATCTTCCTGGCCACCAGCACCACCGGCGAGTCCGGCAGCTGGACCAACCAGGGCCTGGTCATCGAGTCACGCACGTCGGACAACTTCAACGCCATCGACCCGAACCTGTTCGTCGACTCGGACGGCCGCTGGTGGCTCAGCTTCGGCTCGTTCTGGTCCGGCATCAAGCTGATCCCGCTCGACTCCGCGACCGGCAAGCGGTCCGGCACCACGATCCACAGCATCGCCGGCCGCAACGGCGGCGCGATCGAGGCGCCGGTCATCACCAAGCGCGGCTCCCACTACTACCTCTGGGTCTCGTTCGACCGCTGCTGCCAGGGCGCCGCCAGCACGTACCGGGTGATGGTCGGCCGCTCGACCAGCGTCACCGGCCCGTACGTCGCCCGCAACGGCACCGCGATGAACTCCGGCGGCGGCACGCAGATCCTGGCCGGGCACGGCGACATCCACGGTCCCGGCCACCAGGCCGTGCTGACCGACACGGACGCCGACGCGCTGGTCTACCACTACTACGCGAACAACGGGGCGGCCCGGCTCGGCATCAACCTGCTCGGGTACGACTCCGCCGGCTGGCCGTTCGTCTACTAGGAGCGATCATGAGGAAACGTATCCTGACGGCGGCGGCCGGCATGGTCCTGGCAGTCACCGGCACGGTGGTCGTGACGACCGCCGCCGACGCGGCCACGGTCCAGGCCGGTACGCCGTACGTGCTGGTCAACCGCAACAGCGGCAAGGCGCTCGACGTCTACAACCTGGCCACCGGCGACGGCGCCGCGATCAATCAGTACACCCGCAACGACGGTGCCTGGCAGCAGTGGAAGTTCCTGGACGCAGGGTCCGGCTGGTACCGGGTGCAGTCCGTGCACAGCGGCAAGGTCCTCGACCTGCCGACCACCGCCGACGGCGTGCAGCTGGTGCAGAACACCGACCGCAACGACGCGCGCCAGCAGTTCCGGCTCGCCGACTCGGCCGGCGGCCACGTCCGGCTGATCAACCGCAACAGCGGCAAGGCCGTCGAGACCTGGGAGTGGTCCACCGCCGACGGCGCGATGGTCTCGCAATATCAGGACATCGACGGCGCCAACCAGCAGTGGCAGCTGATCCCGCTGACCAGCGCGGCACGCACCTTCACCAACCCGATCAAACGTAACGGCCCGGACCCGTGGCTGCAGCACCACAACGGCTACTACTACCTGGCCACCACCACGTGGAACTCCACCATCACGATGCGCCGCTCGGCGACGCTGGCCGGGCTGGCCACCGCCGCCGACCAGGTGATCTTCAACTTGGCCGGGCGGCCGAACGGCTGCTGCAACATGTGGGCGCCGGAGTTCCACCTGATCAACGGCCGCTGGTACTTCTACTACACCGCCGGGCAGAACGTGTCCGACTACAACCCCACGCAGCGGCTGCACGTGCTCGAGTCGGCCGGCACCGACCCGATGGGCCCGTACACCTTCAAAGCCACCCTCGGCAGCGAATGGGCTCTCGACGCCAGCGTCCTCAAGGTCGGCAGCAACCTGTACCTGATGGGCACCTACAACGGCGGAACGAACGGGCAGAGCAACTTCATCCAGCGCCTGTCCAACCCGTGGACCCTCACCGGCTCGCGGGCCCGGCTCAGCTCACCCACCCTGTCCTGGGAACGCCAGACCCACCCCGTCAACGAAGGCCCCGAGCCGCTCTACCGCAACGGCAAGGTGATGGTCGTCTATTCCGCCTCCGCCTGCTGGGGCCCCGACTACAAACTCGGGCTGCTCACCCTCACCGGCACCGACCCGCTGAACATCAACCACTGGACCAAGAGCCCGAACCCGGTCTTCCAGCGCAACGACGCCAACAGCGTCTTCGCCCCCGGCCACAACGGCTTCTTCAAGAGCCCGGACGGCACCGAGGACTGGATCGTCTACCACGCCAACGACTCGGCCGGCGGCGGCTGCGACATGAACCGCTCCACCCGGGCCCAGAAGTTCACCTGGAACGCCGACGGAACCCCGAACTTCGGCACGCCGGTACGCCTCGGCGTCACGCTGACCGCCCCGTCGGGCGAATGATCCCCCGCCTGCCCCGGCCCACCGCCGGGGCAGGCGGCCCCTTTGATACCGGAGGTCCCGTGTCCCCGCTCCCCGTGACCCGTCGCAGCCTGCTCGGCGCCGCCCTCGCGTCGGCCGCCGGGTCGGCCCTTCTCAACCGCTCACCCGCCGCGGCGGCCGTCGTCCCACCCGTCCGCGCCGACCTCGGCGTCGCCGCCTACCAGTTCGAGCTCGGCCAGGTACGCCTGACGGCCGGCCGCCTCCTGGACAACCAGAACCGCACCCTCAACTACCTGCGGTTCGTCGACGTCAACCGGCTCCTCTACGTGTTCCGCGCCAACCACGGCGTCTCCACCGGCGGCGCGGCGGCCAACGGTGGCTGGGACGCGCCCACCTTCCCGTTCCGCAGCCACGTGCAGGGCCACTTCCTCACGGCGTGGGCGCAGGCCTGGGCGGTGCTCGGCGACACCACGTGCCGCGACAAGGCGAACTACATGGTCGCCGAGCTGGCCAGGTGCCAGGCGTCGAACGGATACCTCTCCGGCTTCCCCGAGGCCGACATCACCGCGGTCGAGAACCGCACCCTCAGCAACGGCAACGTGCCCTATTACTGCATCCACAAGACCCTCGTCGGCCTGCTCGACGTGTGGCGCCTGATCGGCAACAACCAGGCCCGCGACGTGCTGCTGCGGCTCGCCGGCTGGGTGGACACCCGCACCGCACGGCTGTCCACCGCGCAGATGCAGGCCATGCTCGGCACCGAGTTCGGCGGCATGAACACCGTGCTCGCCGACCTGTACCAGCAGACCGGCGACGCCCGCTGGCTGACCGTGGCCCGGCGCTTCGACCACGCCGCCGTCTTCGACCCCCTCGCCGCGAACCAGGACCGGCTCAACGGGCTGCACGCCAACACCCAGGTGCCCAAGTGGATCGGCGCGGCCCGCGAGTACAAGGCGACCGGCACCACACGGTACCGCGACATCGCCGCCAACGCCTGGAACATCACGGTCGGCGCGCACACGTATGCCATCGGCGGCAACAGCCAGGCCGAGCACTTCCGGCCGCCGAACGCGATCGCCGGTTACCTCACCAACGACACCTGCGAGCACTGCAACACGGTCAACATGCTCCAGCTCACCCGGGAGCTGTGGCTGATCGACCCGAACCGCGCCGCGTACTTCGACTTCTACGAGCAGGCGCTGCTCAACCACGTGGCCGGCGCGCAGAACCCGGCCGACAACCACGGCCAC
This sequence comes from Actinoplanes sp. 13, assembly GCF_056134165.1. Lineage (NCBI taxonomy): Bacteria > Bacillati > Actinomycetota > Actinomycetes > Micromonosporales > Micromonosporaceae > Actinoplanes > Actinoplanes sp. 13. Next base: position 464,462 of record NZ_JBVYOQ010000003.1, read on the forward strand.
GTCACCTACTTCACCCCGCTGCGGCCGGGCGGCCGCCGCGGCGTCGGGCCGGCGTGGGGCGGCGGGACCTGGAGCACCGACTACACCACCTTCTGGTGCTGCCAGGGCACCGGTGTCGAGGTCAACACCCGGTTGATGGACTCGATCTACTTCCACAACGGCACCACGCTGACGGTCAACCTGTACGTCCCGTCGACGCTGAACTGGTCGCAGCGCGGCATCACGGTCACCCAGAGCACCACCTTCCCGGCCGGCGACACCAGCACGCTGACGCTCTCCGGCACGATGAGCGGCTCGTGGACCGTCCGGGTGCGGATCCCGTCCTGGACCAGCGGCGCCACGATCAGCGTCAACGGCCAGGCGCAGAACGTCACCGCCACCCCCGGCAGCTACGCCGCGATCACCCGCACCTGGGCGGCCGGCGACACGGTCACCGTGCGCCTGCCCATGCGGGTGGTGCTGCGGGCCGCCAACGACAACCCGAACGTGCAGGCGATCACGTACGGCCCGGTCGTGCTGGCCGGCAACTACGGCAACACCGCACTCAGCGCCATGCCGACCCTCACCACGTCGTCGGTCACCCGGACCAGCGCCGTGGCCAACGGCGCCACCGTCAACCTCGTCCCGTTCTACGACGCGCACGGATTCAACTACACCGTCTACTGGTCGACCTCGGCCGCCGGCGCGACGTACAAGCTGGTCAACGCCGCCTCGGGGCTGGTCCTCGGCATCCAGGACATGTCCACGGCCAACGGCGGCGCCGCCCTGATCTGGGGCGACACCGGCACCGCCGACCACCGGTGGACCAGGATCGCCGACGGCGACGCGGTGCGGTTCCGCAACGTCAACAGCGGCAAGGTGCTCGGCGTGGACGCGATGTCCACCGCCGACAACGCCCGCGTCCTGCAGTGGGACGACAACGGCACCGCCGACCACCGCTGGCAGCTGATCGACGCCGGCAACGGGACCGTCAAGATCCGCAACGTGAACAGCGGCAAGCTGCTCGGCGTGGCCGGCAACGCCACCACGCAGGGCGCCTTCGCCGTCCAGGAGTCCGACAACGGCACCGCCGACAACCTCTGGCGGCTCGTCGCGGTCGGCTGACCACCGCGCGGCCGGCCGGCGCCCCGACGGCCGGCCGCGCGGATGTGACACACCCCATCGGCGTCTTCATCAGATCGGCGGGCCACCCGCCGATGCCTGCCTCCGTGGATCATCTGCGTCGACGCCCGCTGTGGCAGTGGTGGCTGTTCGGCGGCGGTCTGACCGCCGCCGTCTATCTGGCTCTGCCGTCCGGCAATCCCTGGACCTGGGCCGTCTACAACGTGTTCGGCTTCGCCGCCGCGACGGCGATCGTCGTCGGCATCCGCCGGAACCGGCCTCGCCGGCCCGGCGTGTGGCTCTGGTTCGCCGCCGCCCTGGCGCTGTGGGCGGTCGGCGACGTCGTCTACGAGCTGCAGTACTTCGCCTGGGGCTGGGAGACCTTCCCGGCCCCGGCGGACGGGCCGTACCTGCTGGCCTACCCGCTGTTCGCGATCGGCGCCTACCGCCTGATCAAGGGCCGCATCTCCGGGCGGGACCGGGCCGGGCTGCTGGACGCGGCGATCGTCTCCACCAGCCTCGCGCTCCTGTCCTGGTCGTTCCTGATGCGGCCGATCGCCGCCGACGAGTCGCTCGGCGTGCTCCAGCGGGTGGTAGCGCTCGCCTACCCCACCGGCGACCTGCTGCTGATGGTCATGGTGGTGCGGCTGATCACCACTCCCGGCGCCCGGACCGCGAGCTACCGCCTGCTGATCGCCGCGATCGGCGCCCAACTGATCAGCGACGTCGGCTACGCGGTGGTCAACATGTTCACCGTCTACACCGACGGCATCCTCGACGCGGGCTGGCTCGCCATGTACCTGCTGTGGGGAGCCGCGGCCCTGCACCCGTCGATGCGGGCGCTGTCCGAGGTGGCGCCGGACCGGGCGGAACGCTTCACCCGGGGCCGGCTCGCCCTGCTCGCGATCGCGTCCCTGCTCGCCCCGGTGGTGCTCACCGTGCAGGGCTTCACCGGCCCGGCCACCATCGACTGGGCCGCCATCGCGCTCAGCTCGGTGCTGCTGTTCCTGTTGGTGCTCTGCCGGATGGCCGGACTGATCTCCCGGGTCCAGGACCAGGCCGCCCAGCTGCGCGCGCTGGCCCACAACGACGGGCTCACCGGGGTGCCGAACCGGCGCGCGTGGGACCTGGAGCTGAGCCGGGAGATGGCCAAGGCGGTCCGCAGCGGCGAGCCGGTCGCGGTGGCGCTGCTCGACCTCGACCATTTCAAGCGGTTCAACGACACCCATGGGCACCCGGCCGGCGACCGGCTGCTCAAGGAGGCCGCGGCGGCGTGGCGTGATCAGTTGCGCACCGGCGATCTGCTGGCTCGCTACGGCGGCGAGGAGTTCGGCGTGCTGCTGGTCGGCCAGTCACTGGAGGCCGCGCTGCCGGTCCTGGACCGGATGCGCGCCGCCACCCCCCACGGCCAGACGTTCTCCGCCGGGGTCGCGCTCTGGGACGGCCAGGAGATCCCGGAGCAACTCGTCGGCCGGGCGGACGAGGCGCTCTACGAGGCCAAGCGCGCCGGCCGAGACCGGGTGACGGCCGCCGCAGGGAAGCAGGCCGTCATGTGACCGGACGATGGTCTGACCGAAATCGAACACGTATTGATCCGATCTCGCCGTCCATCCGTTCTTCTGCACAACAGCTGCTGAGAGGGGTGGACGCGTGAGCGCCGTCGATCGGGTGTGGAACTGGCGCCGGATGACCGGCTTCGCCTTCGCGGCGATGGTGCTGGTGTTGATCGAGCCGCGCGCGGCCCGGGCCGAACCCGGCGTGCCGCTGCCGCCGAACCAGCTGATCACCGACACCGGCGAGGGCGCCGTCTCCGAGGCGGACAAGGACTTCGCCGTCAAGGTGCGCCTGGCCGGGTTGTGGGAGATCCCGGCCGGTGACATGGCACAGGACAAGTCCGAGGACGCCCGCATCCGCAAGATCGGCAAGGACATCGCCGAGCAGCACAAGGTGCTCGACAAGATGGTGCGCGAGGCGGCCACCAAACTGAAGATCAAGCTGCCGAACGAGCCGAACGAGGACCAGCAGGGCTGGCTCGACGAGATGCGGGACGCCAAGGGCGGCAAGTTCGACCAGGTCTACATCGACCGGCTGCGGGCCGCGCACGGCAAGATCTTCCCGGCCATCGCCACGATCCGGACGAGCACCCGCAACGACACCATCCGCAAGCTCGCCCAGCGCGCCAACCAGTTCGTGATGACGCACCTCACCCTGCTGGAGAGCAGCGGCATCGTCGACTTCGAGGCGCTGCCCACCGCGCCGCCGCCCGCCGCGGCCACGAACACGAACGCGAAGGCCGCCGCCGATGACACCGATCCGGTCCTCTCCTCGGCCGGCGCGGGCAGCCCGACCACCGGCGTGAACCTTCCGCTGGTCGGCGCGGTGGTGATCGCCGGGATCGGCGCTGCGGTCCTCGTCACCCGCAGGCTCGGCCAGGACCCGCGCCGCCGGCGACGCCGGCGCTATTACTGAGGATCTTCACCAGGGCACCGAGCCGAGCCGCAGATGACCGAAACCGAACAGGTCGTTCGGGCTGTACCAGGAGAAGACGAACCGGTCCGCGGTGCTGAGTTCGGCGTGCCCGGCGAGCGCGTAACACCCGTAGCCCTCCGCCGAACACGCATCCGGCACCTTCCCGGCCGGCCCCGCACGCCACGGGCCGGCCGGTGCGTCCGCCTCGAAGATCTGGAACCGGCCGTCACCGAACCCGGTCTGCACGACCATCGCGAGCCGGTGCGCGCCGAGCCCGCTGTGGTCGGCCACGTGCAGCGACCCGGCGAACGGCACGGCCACGATCGGCGTCGCCCGCCCCGGATCGGGTGTCCACGAGCCGTCCCACCAGCGGTAGTTCGCCGGATCACCCCACGCCGACGGGTCCGCGCCGACCCGGGCCACCAGGATGCGCCCGTCGGCGGCGTCATGCGCGTACAGGTACAGGTGCCCGTCACCGCCGAACACCGGTGACCCGAGCCGCATCGCGACCGGCAGCCCGGCTTCGAGAGGCTCCGCGGCGAACGGTGTGACAGTGTGCTCGAACCGGTTGGCCACCGGGTCGTAGACGACGAGCGTCAACCGCTGCGTCCGCAGGTCGGTCGAGGACAGCACGCAGGTCTGCGCGTACGAGATCAGAAGTCGATCCCGGCCGGGAACGCGCGCGACGCCGGTCGGCCAGGACGCCGGATAGGGTTCGGCGCCGTCGCAGCTCTGCCACGGCCCGGCCCGCAGACCGGTCGGCGCCGGCAGAAACGGCTGCGGCTCGGCGGGCGACGCAGGGACGGGCTGCGCGCCGGCAGCCGGCGGGACAGTGGGCTGCGGCTCGGTGTGCGCGGCCGCGTGCGGCGCGGGCGGCGTCGGCACCTCGCGCAAGGCGATCGGCGAGGAGCCGCGGTGGTACGACCCGAGCGCCGCCGTTGTTCCCGGAAGGAACGCCGGGCCGTTGCGCTGCGACGTGTCGCCGAACAGCCACAGGCTCATCGCCGGTGACCAGGCCGCGCTGAGCCCGGCGTCCCGGGAGATCGGCCGGGCCGCCGTGTCCGCGTCCGACAACGGGCGCCCGAGATCGGTGGTGGCCGCGGTCCCGTCGCCGGCGGTCCGGAAGTTGCGGGTGGCACTCGGGTTGCCGGCCGCCGGCCGGTCCCCCGGTGTGGTCACCGGCTCACCCGGCTGCCCGGTGCACACGCCGGGCAGCGCGACGTCGCCGTAGGTGCAGAACCGGCTGCGATAGACGGTGTCCGCCGCCAGCCCGCCGATCGTCTCGGTGACCTGACCGGAGGCGGTCGTCGTGCGCAGCGGCGTAGTGGTGGTCGTCTGGGCGCCGTCCGGCCAGTACTCGAACCAGTGCGTGCACCGGGTCGCGCAGGACAGCTCGGCGTGCAGGGTGGCGGTGACACCCACCGGCCGGGGTGGGGCGGGCGGCGAGGAGCAACTGCTCGCCATGAGGGCGGTGCACAACACCGCGGCGGCCACCCTCATCCATCCATGGTGGCACTCGGTGGGCGACGCGGCGAAGCAAAGCGGCCGCGCAAGGAGCGGCGGCGGGGCCGGAGCGGGCACTTCGACGCGGTGCGCGCGGCCGTGGCGGTGCGGCCGAGCGGGCACGTCGATCCGGGCCGGTGTGGGTGGGGTTACAGCAGAAGTGGGCAGCTCAGCCCGGTGGTCGACCGCCGGGCCCGGCCAGGCGGGCAGCCGTCACCTTCGCCGGGGCGGGACGCGTGGGGCGTACCGCACGAGGGTCTTGAAGAAGGTCTTGGGCCGTGGCCGTGCGGGTAACGTCGATCTTTTACCGGCCGGTAGGGAGCGTGGATGAAAGCGGCGGTGTTCTACGAGAACGGTGGTCCCGAAGTCCTGCGGTACGAGGACGTGCCGGATCCCGCGCCGAAGGCCGGGGAGGTGCTGCTGCGGGTCGAGGCGGTCGGGGTGCAGGGCGGGGACCTGCTGCATCGGCAGGGCACGCCGCAGCCGTCGACACCGCACATCGTCGGTTATCAGGCGGCCGGCACGGTGGCGGCGGTCGGTGCCGGCGTGACGTCGGTGCGCGAGGGGCAGCGGGCGGTGGCGTCCATGTTCGCCGGGTCGCACGCCGAGCTGGTCGCGGTGCCGGCGGGAAACGTCTACGTGTTGCCGGACGGGCTGGACCCGCGGCACGCGGCCGGGATCCCGATCGAGTTCGGCACCGCGGACGACTGCCTGTTCGCGTTCGGCCGGCTGCGGGCCGGGGAGACCGTGCTGGTGCAGGCCGCGGGCGGCGGGGTGGGGCTGGCGGCGGTGCAGCTCGCCAAGGCCGCCGGCGCGACCGTGCTCGGGACCGCGTCCAGCGACGAGAAGCTCGCCCGGCTGGCCGACCACGGGCTGGACCACGCGATCAACTACAAGGACGCGAACGTCGTCGAACGGGTCAAGGAGATCACCGGCGGCCGTGGCGTCGATCTGGTCGTCGACCCGGTCGGTGGCCGCACGCTGGAAGGCAGCATCGCGGCGCTGGCCTATCGCGGGCGGGTCAGCTGGGTGGGCCAGGCGGGGCGAGACGCGCATCCGCCGCAGATCGGGCCGCTGATGGGCAAGAGCGCGTCGCTCACGGGCGTCTACTTCGGCGCCGAGATGCAGTTCGACCCGGCCCGCACCCGGGCGCTGGTCGAGAAGCTGATCGGGCGGGTGGCCGCCGGGGAGCTGACCGTCGTCATCGATCGGGAGTTCCCGCTGGCGGAGGCGGCCGAGGCGCACCGGTACATCGAGAGCCGGGCCGCGTTCGGCCGGGTGCTGCTGATCCCGTGACGGGGTGTCCGGCGCCGCCCTGACGAGGGGCGGCGCCGGTCGTTCATCGTGCCGGGGACGCCGGGAGCGTGAGGAAGGACGACACGCCCATGTCGGCCGCCACCGTCCGGGCGGCTTCGAGCGCGGTGGCGTTGAGGGCCCGCACCGCGTCGTGCTGCGGTGGCGGCGCGACGACCGTCCGGAGCGGCCGGTGCCCGGCCGGCGTCTCGATCAGCTCGACGATCGCGTCGGCGACCACTCGCGGGTCGGCCGGCGCCTGCCCGGCCGGCGGCGCCTGCGTCTGGGCCGCGGTGAGCTCCGCGACGAAACGGCCGAAACCGTCGCCGTACGCGCCCAGCCGCGACGTGTCGGCCGGCATGACGGCGTTGGCGCCGATGTTCGTGGGATAGGGCGCCGCGTCCACGATCACCGACTCGACGCCGAACGGCGCCAGCTCGTGGTGCCAGGCCTCGGTCAGGCTGCCGAGGGCGGCCTTGCTGGCCGCGTAGAGACCCGAGTACGGGATCGTCACCCGGCTGGAGATCGAACCGACCTGGAGGAGCACGCCCTCCCGCTGCCGGCGCAGGTGCGGCAACGCTGCCCGGTTCACCCGCAGCGCGCCGAGCACGTTGACGTCGAACTGGCGGTGCGCCTCCTCGGCGGTGAACGCCTCGACCGGTCCGGGGAAGATCATTCCGGCGTTGTTCACCACGGCGTCGAGGCGGCCGGCGGCGGTCAGCACCGCCTCGACCGCCCGGCCGGCGGACGACTGGTCGGTCACGTCGAGCTCGACCACCCGCAGGTCGATCCCCTCGGCGGCGGCGAGCGCCGTCACCTCGGCGGCGGCCTTCTCGTTGCGGCCGCCGACGTCCCGCAGCCCGGCGAAGACCCGGTGGCCGCGCCGGGCCAGCGCCTCCGCGGTCAGGCGGCCGAACCCGGTGCTCGCGCCGGTCACCAGCACAGTGCTCATGGTTTCTCCTCGGACGATTAAGCGGGGTGGCACCCCGCTTTCCTGCCGTACGATATGGGGGGCCACTCCGCTTTTCAAGGAAAGTGGGGTGTCCCACCATTTCTGGAGGTGGCCACGTGCAACGGCCGAGGCGAGCGGACGCGCGCCGCAACTACGACCAGATCGTGGCCGCGGCCGAGGCGGAGATCGCGCGGCACGGGGCGGACGCGTCGCTCGAGGAGATCGCGCGCCGCGCCGCCGTGGGCTCGGCGACCCTGCACCGCCACTTCCCCACCCGGCAGGCGCTGCTCGAGGCGGTGTTCCACGACCGGGTCGTGGCGCTCTGCGAACGCGCGCGGGAGCTGGCCGGCGACGCGGAGCCGGGGGCCGCGCTGGCCGGCTGGCTGCGTGCGGTCACCGTCTACGGCGCGACGACGCGGGGCCTGGCCCGGTCGCTGCTCGGCGGCGGACGCGAAGCCGGCGGGCCGCGGGCATCCGGGCGCGAGCGCGGCGGGCCGCGCACGTCGGAGGGGCGCGAGCTTGGCCCGGACGCGGACAGCACCTGTGAGGCGATGCTGGTCGACGCGGGCGGAGCCCTGCTGCGCACGGCCCAGCAGGCCGGCGAGGTCCGCCCCGAGGTGTCCATCGTCGACCTGCTCACACTGGTGAACGCTGTCTCGCTGGCCACCGAGGGCACCGCCGACGCGGCCACCGAGGCCACCCGCCTGGTCGATCTGGCCCTCGAGGGCGTCCGCCCGCACGGGTGACCCGGTGACTGCGGCGGGTGCCTGTTCTCGGTGTTGCCCCATGACATCGCCCGGAGGCGTGGACTTTGCTCAGGCCCCACGACAGGTGACGACGGCGGGTTGCGATCTACCGCCGAGGGGGCGTTGGGTGGTCGAGGTATGCCGGCAAGTCAGCACGGTCCGCCGACGACATCCCGACGAGGCAGAGATGCTGAGAACAACGACCGACCGCGATCCGGAGACCGGCGTCATCTCGGTCGCGCTCATCGGTGATCTCGGTTTCGGCACCCACGTCACCGCCCGCAACGCCGTCGGTAAGGCCGCGGCGGAGTGCCCCACGGCGGTTCTGGTGGACCTGTCCGCGATGCGCAGCGCCGACAGCGCCCGGCTGAGCATCTTCCCGGCGATCACCTATCAGGCGCAGAAAACCTGGGGTGTGCCGGTGCTGTTGTGCGGGGCGGACGCGCACGTCCGTCAAGCGCTGGCGGCCTTCCGCACGTTCGTGGCCCTCTACGAGCATCCCGCGCAGGCACTGGTGGCGGTCCGCGCCCACGTGCCGCGCTGGGTGCGGCACGCCCTCCCACCGGTCCCGGCGAGCGCCGCCGCGGCCCGCGACGTGATCGACGAGACCTGTGCAGCCTGGGGGCTCGCGCGGCTGCGGGACACCGCGCGGCTGGTGGCCTCGGAGTTGGCGGCCAACGCGATCGTCCATGCCGGCACCGAGTTCGACCTGCTCACCGGCTATACCGGGCGGTTTCTGCGGATCGCCGTGCAGGACGGCAGCCCGGAGTTGCCGCGGATCAAGCCGCAGACCCCCGCCCGGAGCGCCATCATGACGCCCGGCTCCGGGCGCGGGCTGCGTATCATCGCCGCGGCCGGGACGCACTGGGGCGTCACCAGGATCGGCGACGGAAAGATCGTGTGGGTGCTGATGCGCACGGGCGACCGCTGAGAGGGCCTCAGACCCCCCGGATCCGGCCGCGCACCTCGCCGAACCCGATCACCGCACCGTCCGCGCCGAGGGCGGTCGCCGTGATCACCACTTCGTCGTCGTCGAGCAGGAAACTCCGGCTCGACCCGTCCGGCAGCCGCAGCGGCTCCTGCCCGCCCCAGGACAGCTCGATCAGCGAGCCGCGCTGGTCGGCCCTCGCCCCACTGATCGTTCCGGACGCGTAGAGGTCGCCGGTTCGCAGCGACGCACCGTTGGCGGTGAGGTGGGCGAGCATCTGGGCGCCGGTCCAGTACATGTCGGCGAACTCCGGCCGCGACACCGGATGCCCGTTCAGCCGCACCTCGAGGTGCACGTCGAGGCCCCACGGCGGGGTCGCGGCGTCGTCCAGATAGGGCAGCAGCTGGTGGGTGCGCGCCGGCGGGGCCACCCGGGCCTGGTCCAGCGCGGCCAGTGGCACCACCCAAGGCGACACCGACGTGGCGAACGACTTGCCGAGGAACGGGCCGAGTGGCACGTACTCCCAGGCCTGGATGTCGCGTGCGGACCAGTCGTTGACCAGGCACACGCCGAAGACGTGCTGCTCGAAATCGGTCAGGCTGACCGGCCGGCCCAGCTGCGACCCGGCGCCGACGACGAACCCCAGTTCGGCCTCGATGTCGAGCCGCTGCGACGGCCCGAAGGTGATCTCGCCGTCCGCGCCGCGCCGCTGCCCGCTGGGCCGCACCACGTCGGTCCCGGACACCACCACCGTGCCGGCCCGGCCGTGATAGCCGATCGGAAGGTGCTTCCAGTTCGGGGTGAGCGGCTCCTGGCCGGGCCGGAACATGCGGCCGATGTTGGAGGCGTGCTGCTCGGAGGCGTAGAAGTCAACGTAGTCGGCGACCGTGAACGGCAGGTGCATGATGGCGTCACGGCGTGGCCGCAGGTGCGCGGAGATCTGGTCGCGGTGAGCAGAATCGGTCAGCCAGGTGGTGAGCCGGGCACGCACCTCCGCCCAGGCCCGCGGCCCGGCGGCCAGCAGCGCGTCGAGGGCCGGTCCGGCGACTGCCGGGCTGAGCTCCGGAGCCAGCAGGCGTACGACCGGAGCAAGGTCGAGGACCATCTCGCCGACCGCCACCCCGACCCGTGGGTCCGGTTCGGCGGCCGTGCTGAACACCCCGTACGGCAGGTTCGCGACGCCGAACGGGTGGTCCGCCGGAAGGTCGAGCCAGGTGGCGGGCGTGACAGTGGTCAACGCGGTTCCTCCGGGAGTAGTCCGTGGCGCAGCAGGCCGTCGACCGGCTCGGTGATGCTGCAGGTGCCGAAGCTGACGAAATGGCGGCGGATCCGGGCCGCCAGCTCGGTGTCGATGCCACCGACCGCGGTCGCGACCCGGCCGGCGTCCTGGTCGGCCAGGGCGGCCGCGACGACGGGCACGCCGGCGCCGTCGAAGGCGCGGGCGGTGGCCAGGATGACGTTGAGGAAACCGTGGTGCTCGAAGCCGGTGGCCGGGTCGCGGTGCCGGACCGGGTCGTGCAGCCCGGCGGTGAGCTTGAACGCGACGCCACCCTGCACGGCCGTGTGCAGTGCCTGGGCGAGCTGGTGCTCGCCGGGGAACGCGCCCGCGGTGACGCCGCCGGTGCGGATCTTCAGGCGGAGCCCGGCGTCGGTGAGCGTGGCGACGTGCCGCGCGGTGATGTTGGCCCAGGGCAGCTCGACGTAGGTGGGCACGATCTGCCGGTCGACCTTGTCCAGGGCGTCGGCGGTGGCCGGGACCTCCAGCGCGACCAGCTCGGCGCGGGGTTCCGCGGCCGCCCGGGCGAGCGCCTCGGGGATCTGCTCGGCGCCGCCGGGAACGGTCAGCGAGACGGGCAGCGCCGGGCCGTTCGCCGGCGGGGCGGCCGGCGCGGGGCCACCGGCCGGCGGGGCGGTCAGCGCCGCCGTCAGCTCGGCCCACCGCGGCAGGGCGCAGACGAACGAGCCGACCAGCGGCGACTGCCGGGCCTGGTACGCGGCGACCGCCTCGGGCATCGGCACGTTGCCGGGCGGGAAGATCGCCGCGTCGTCGAAGAGGCCCCGGAACAGCACGGGGCCGAACGGCGCGGTCACGAAACCGGTCCCCGGCCCGCCCAGGTCCAGGCGTACACCCCGTCGTCGCTCGCCTGTCCGCCCTCGCCGAGCCCCAGCGGCCGGAAGGTGTCGACCATGACGGCCAGTTCCTCGAAGCGCTCGGCGCCCAGGCTGGCCTCGATCGCGGCCGGCTGCGGGCCGTGCGGATATCCGCCGGGGTGCAGCGACACCGAGCCGACGTTGATGCCGGAGCCCTTGCGGGCCTCGTAGTCGCCGCCGACGTAGAACATGACCTCGTCGCTGTCGACGTTCGAGTGGTAGTACGGCACCGGCACCGCGAGCGGGTGGTAGTCGACCTTGCGCGGCACGAAGTTGCAGATCACGAAGTTCGCGCCCTCGAAGACCTGGTGCACCGGCGGCGGCTGGTGGATCCGGCCGGTGATCGGCTCGAAGTCGGCGATGTTGAACGCGTACGGGTACAGGCAGCCGTCCCAGCCCACCACGTCGAACGGGTGGTGCGGGGTGACGTGCACCGAGCCGGCCAGCCCGGCCGGGCCGTCACCGCGGTGCTTGATGTAGACCTCGACGTCCTCGCCGTCGACGATCCGGGGCGCACCGGGCAGGCGCAGGTCACGCTCGCAGTACGGCGCGTGCTCCAGGAACTGCCCGTACCGTGAGAGGTAGCGCTTCGGCGGGGCGATGTGGCTGTTCGCCTCGATGACGTAGAGCCGCAGCGGCTCGTCGCCGCCCGGGACCCAGCGGTGCGTGGTCGCCCGCGGGATGATCACGTAGTCGCCGGTGGCCACGTCCAGGTCGCCGAAGACGGTCTCCACGGTACCGGAGCCGGCCTCGATGTACGCGCATTCGTCGCCGGTGGCGTTGCGGTACAGCGGCGACGCGGTGCCCGCCACCACGTAGTTGATCCGCACGTCGCCGTTGCCGAGCACGAGCCGGCGGTCGCGGACCGCGTCGGCGGACTTCCACTCCTGCCCCTCGAACAGCGTGTGCAGCTTCAGGTGCCGGGGCAGCAGCGGGTGGTTGGCGACGACCGACTGGTCGGGCAGCTGCCAGATCCGGGCGCCGACCACAGCCGACGGGACGTGCCGGTGGTAGAGCAGCGAGGAGTCCGAGGAGAAGCCCTCCTCGCCCATCAGCTCCTCGTAATAGAGGCGACCGCCTGCGTCGCGGTGCTGGGTGTGCCGTTTGGCCGGGACGTCGCCGGCCCGCTGATAGTGCGCCATCTGGTCGTCCTTTCCCGCGACTGATCCGCCGGCCGGGCCGGCCGGCGGAGGGAACCGGTCAGAAGTTGCCGCGCCGCTCCTGCTCGCGCTCGATCGCCTCGAACAGCGCCTTGAAGTTGCCCTTGCCGAAGCCCAGCGAGCCGTGCCGCTCGATGAACTCGAAGAACACCGTAGGCCGGTCCCCGATCGGCTTGGTGAAGATCTGCAGCAGATAGCCGTCCTCGTCGCGGTCCACCAGGATGCCGCGCTTCTGCAGCTCCTCGATCGGCACCCGCACCTCGCCGATCCGGGCCCGCAGCTGCGGGTCCTCGTAGTACGAGGCCGGGGTGTCGAGGAACTCGATGCCCTCGGCGCGGAGCACGTCGACGGTGCGCAGGATGTCGTTGGTGGCCAGCGCCAGGTGCTGGGCGCCCGGCCCGCGGTAGAACTCGAGGTACTCGTCGATCTGCGACTTCTTCTTGCCCAGGGCCGGCTCGTTGAGCGGGAACTTCACCCGGTGGTTGCCGGAGGCCACCACCTTCGACATGAGCGCGGAGTAGTCCGTGGCGATGTCGTCGCCGATGAACTCGGCCATGTTGGTGAAGCCCATGACCCGGTTGTAGAAGTCGACCCACTGGTCCATGTTGCCGAGTTCGACGTTGCCGACGATGTGGTCGAGCGCCTGGAACACCCGCTTCGGGGCGCCGTCACGCTTGCGGAACGTCGAGGTGCGGGCCACGTAACCGGGCAGGTAGGGGCCGGTGTAGTGGGTGCGGTTGACGAGCGTGTGCCGGGTGTCGCCGTACGCGGCGATGGCGGCCGTGCGCACGGTGCCGTGCTCGTCGGAGACGTCGTGCGGCTCGACCAGGACGGTGGCGCCCTGGGCGCGGGCGTGCTCGACGCACTTGTCGACGTCCGGTACCTCGAGGGCGATGTCGGTGATGCCGTCACCGTGCCGGGCGTGGTGGGCGATGATCGGGCTGTCCGGCTGCACGCCGCCCTGGATCACGAACCGCACGGCGCCGCTCTTGAGCACGTACGACATGTGGTCGCGGTTGCCGGTCTCCGGTCCGGAGTACGCCACCAGCTCCATCCCGAACGCGGACTGGAAGAAGTGCGCGGTCTGCGTGGCGTTGCCGACGGCCCACACGACCGCGTCCCAGCCGGTCACCGGGAACGGGTCGCTGCCCGAGTCGTACTCGACCAGACCCACGAGTTGCTTGAGCGTGTCGAGATCGAGCTCGGCGAGACGTTCCTCGTCGGTGAGCACGGTATGGATGGGCATGGCGTTGATGGACATGGCGCTGGGCTCCCCTCAGCTGGTGGGCTGACGGATCCCAGCTTGCGAGACGGCCGTGAGGTGCACAACAAGCACAGTTTTGGTGAGGCAATCTGCTCAGATCTGCTCGGCGGACGCCCCTTGCGCTGGTCAGATTGCGCAGCGACCGCGCGTCACGGCTTGCGGCCGACCGCCGTCCAGATGTTGATGTCGGAACGCTCCGGGATCTCGGTGCCCGGCTCGGGCCGCCACTCGCTGGCCGGCACGACGCCCGGCTCGATCAGTTCGAGGCCCTCGAAGAGCGCGGTGAACTCGGCCTTGTCGCGGGTCCACACGTCGGAGCGGCCCTGCGCGATCAGCTGCTGGTAGAGCGCCTGCTGCTCGGGCGTGCCGAAGTCCGAGGTGGCGTGGGTGGCGACCAGGAAACTGCCCGCCGGCAGCGCCTCCAGCAGGCGGCGCACGATCGGCTGGGCGGCGCCGTGCCCGTGCACGAAGTGCAGGACGGCGATCAGCATCAGGCCGACCGGCTGCTTCAGGTCGAGGGTCTCGGCGAGCACCGGATGGCCGAGGATCGCCTCCGGGTCGTTCAGATCGGCTTCGATGTACGCCGTACGCCCTTCCGGGCTGCTGTTGAGCAGTGCCCGGGCGTGCACCATCACCAGCGGGTCGTTGTCCACATAGACGATGCGGCTGTCCGGGGCGTACCGCTGCGCGACCTCGTGGGTGTTGTCCGCGGTCGGCAGGCCGGTGCCGATGTCGAGGAACTGGCGCACCCCGGCCTCCTCGGCGAGGAACCGGGTGGCCCGCCGCAGCAGCGCCCGGTTGGCGAGCGCGCCGAGACGCACCTTCGGGAAGAGCCGCTCCAGTTCGTCACCGGAGGCCCGGTCGGCAGCGAAGTTGTCCTTGCCGCCGAGCCAGTAGTTGTACCGCCGGGCGGGGTGCGGCTGGGTCGGGTCGATCCCCGGTGCGACAGCGCTCGTCTCGTCCACAACAGAACGATACCGGACGATGATCACCCACCCATCCACCGCCCGCACCACCGCCGGCGTGGGGACTTGCGGCGCGCTCCGCACCCGAACCTCACACACCACAACGCCGCCAACCGACCGTGGGGACTTGCGGTTCGCAGCCCACCCGAACTTCACACACAACAAGCGGGCGGGGGGTGCTCAGGTCGTACGCCGGAAGTTTCTTGCTCGGGGTGCATCCGCCGAGGCCGCCGGGAGCGAAGCAGGGAGGGGAACCCATGTGCGGAAGGGAGGTCGATGAGCTCCGACGAAGAGCTCGCCGAGCGCTTGCGCGACGGCGACGAGAAGGCGTTGCGGACGGCCTATGACCGGCACGGCGCCGCCGTCCTGTACCTGGCCCAGCGGGTGCTGGGCAACCGGGCGGACGCCGAGGACGTCACCCAGTTGACGTTCGTGGCGGCCTGGACCGGGCGCGACGGTTACGACCCGCAGCGCGGCACGATGCTCGGCTGGCTGCTGGGCATCGCGCGGCGCAAGGCCATCGACCGCCTGCGGTCGGCGGCACGCGAGGACCGGACGACAGCGACGGTACGCGCGAGGCTCACACCCGTCGACGAGGTGGAGACACCGGAGCGGATCGTGACGCGGCTGGTCGTCGCGGACGAGCTGGGACGGCTCCCCGATGAGCAGAGGAGGACCCTGGAACTGGCTTTCTTCGACGATCTCACGCATCCACAGATAGCGGCCGTCACCGGACTGCCGCTCGGTACCGTCAAGAGCCATATCCGGCGCGGAATGGCGAGCCTGCGACGACGTTGGGAGGTGGAAGGTGCAGCATTTGGAACCCGATCGGCTGGTCCTTCTCGCGCTCTCTGAGGAACAGCAGGAGCTCAGCGAGTCCGACCACCTGGCAGAGTGCGCCGGCTGCCGCATCGACTTCGAAGGCCTGCGGGAGGTCGCCGAGATCGGCGCCTCGGCCCAGGAACTGCAGGACCTGCCCGCCCCGCCGGAGCATCTCTGGCACGCCGTCGAGGCCGAGATCGCGCGGCCCCCGGAGCACTCGGCGGCGGCGCCCATCGTCGACCTCGGTGAACGCCGCCGCCGAACCCATCGCGCCCGGCCGTCCTGGCGGGCCCCTCTGATCGCCGCGGCAGCCGCCGCGGTGCTCGCGATCGCCGGGACAGCGGTGGTCGAGCGATATCTGAACCGGCCCCCGGCCGAACAGGAGCTGGCCCGGGCCACCCTCACACCCCTGGAAACGGTCCCGGCTGACGCCGCCGGCAGCGTCCGGGTGCTGACCGACGGCGCGATGCGCATCGACGTCCGCAACCTGCCGCTGACCACCGGCTTCCACGAGGTGTGGCTGATCGACCCGGACGACCTCACGAAGATGGTCCCGCTCGGCAGCCTCTCCGACCGGCCGGACGCCGAGCTGCCCGTGCCGCCCGGCGTCGACCTGAACCGGTACCGCCTGGTCGACGTCAGCGACGAGCCGCACGACGGCGACGCGACCCACTCGGGCCGCAGCCTGCTGCGGGGGACATTGACGTCCTGAGCGCACCGGGGTGGTGGGCCCCCTTCAGCCACCACCCCGGACACCGGCCGGCTCCTCGCGGCAACCGCCGTTGACGCGGACGCCATCGAGGCCGAATTGGCGCCGCCCGGGCACGGATTGGTGGTAAAGGCTCGAGGACCGTCGGCGACCGGATGTCGGCGGCTCGTCACTGCGGTCCGAACGGCGTCCGGTGCCGGCGGCCCGCGTCAGCGAGGCGGGTGCCCGGTGGCGGGGATCGCCGTGTCGAGTTCGGCGAACAGCGCCTCGGGCACGGGAAAGCCGGCGCGGCCGGCCAGGTGTCGCCAATAGCGCCGGCCGTGCACCCACGACGCGGTGACGGCCGCGTCCAGCGACGGGCGGCGGACCATGCCCGGGAAGAACACCACGTGCGAGCCGAACTCGTTGACCACGACGTGCCGGATCTCCCCGATCCGGGCGAGGCAGGCCCGCTCCTCCAGCGGCGGCGCGGCAGCCGGGTCGGCGAAGAGCCAGAACTCGATGTCGCTGTACGCGTCGGCCTAACCGGTCACGAACGATCCGTAGGTGGGCGCCGCGACGTGCCGCCGATGGCGAGGCAGAGTTCCCGCACCCGGGCGATGAGGTGTTCCTGGGCCGGCACCCCGCCAGGCTAGATTGGCGCGGTGCGGATACGTGAAGCCGGCGCCCCGGACCTGCCCTTCCTGGAACTGGTCGTGCTCGAGGCCTACAACTGGTCCGGGCCACGTTTCACCCTCGACCAGATCCGCGCCGACGAGATGGCGCGCCGCTATCTCGACGGTTTCCCGGCCGCCGATGACCTGGGCCTGATCGCCGAGGTCGACGACGTCCCCGCCGGAGCGGTGTGGGGGCGGGCGCTGCCGGCCGACCGCGCCGGTCACGGCTTCGTGGCGCCGGAGATCCCCGAGCTGACCATCGGTGTCCGGCCGCACGCGCGCCGGCGCGGTGTCGCGTCGAGCCTGCTGACCGCGATCGTCGAGCTGGCCGGACGGCGCGGTCTGCCCGGCCTGAGCCTCAGCGTGGAGGAGGGCAACACCGCCCGCCGCCTGTACGAGCGGGCCGGCTTCGAGGTGACCGGCCGCAACGGCGGCTCCGACACCATGCTGCTGCGGCTGGGCGCGGGCAGGACGAGCAGCGCGTGAGCCGGACCGCGGAAGTCGTTGTTCTGGCCGACGAAGCCGACGACGGCGAGCTCGTCGAGGTGCCGTTGCCGCGCACCCGGCGGGAAGGTGGCAACCTCTACCGCACGGATGGGTAAGACGCGGATGGGTAAGAACAGGCGGTGACCGATCTTGAGAGCCGCTGGACGACGGTGCGCGGAGTGCGTACCCATGATCGCTTCTCGTCCGGGGCCGAAGGCCTGCCGGTGGTTCTGGTGCACGGCCTGGCCGTGTCGCACCGCTACCTGATGCCCACCGCCGCCGCCCTGGCCGATCGGCATCCGGTGCTGGTGCCGGATCTGCCCGGCTTCGGTCTCAGCGGCAAACCCCGGCACGCGTACGACGTAGGTGAGCACGCCGAGCACCTGGCCGCGTGGCTCGACGCGATCGCCGTGCCGCGGGCCTGCCTTGCCGGGCACTCGTTCGGCGCCGAGGTGGTGGCCCGCCTGGCGGTGCTGCGACCGGATCTCACCGCCGCCCTGGTGCTCGCCGGCCCGACCAGCGACCCGGCGGCCCGGACCCGGCGCGCGATGATCGGCCGTTTCGCCGTGGACGTGTTCGCCGAGAAGGCGTGGGAGGCGCCGGTGCTGGCACGCGACGTCGTGGACGCGAAACCGTGGCGGATCATCAAGACGCTCGGCCACTCGGTGCACAACGCGATCGAGCGTGACCTGGCGCGGCTGCCGGTGCCGCCCCTGGTGCTGGGCGGCGCGCGCGACCCCCTGGCGCCGCTGCGCTGGCGTACCGAGGTGGCCACGATGACCGGCGGCGTCTCGGTCACGATCCCGGGTGCCGCCCATAACGTCATGACCACCGCGGGCCGGGCGTCGGCCGACGCTATCGCCGCGCATCTCAGTCGCGTCGCGGGGTAAGCCACCGCCCATGCGCATCGGAAACACTGAAGTCAGGTTCCTCGGCGGCGCGAGCGGCTGCCTGTTCATGCTGCTGCTGTCGGTGCTGCTCTCGGTCGCCGGCACCGTGCTGCTGAACTGGATCCTGTAACGACCGGCACGTCGCCGGGCCTACCGGCGGTGGTCAAGATCTGTCACGATGATCTCCCTTCGGAGAAGGAAGCAACGTTTTCGGGTCCCGCCGACGTCTATCTTGCAGGGCCACGGATGGCGTCGGTCGGCACCTTTCGATTGTGAGAGTCATGATTCAGCGACGTAAAGTGATCATCGGCGCGGCGGGTGTGGCGGCGGCTGCCACGGCGGCCGGCTGTTCCTCCTCCGGCAAGGCGGCCGGCGGTGACACGAGCTGGGTCGAGCCGGCGGCGAACATCGAGAAGGTCACTGTCGCGCCCGTCCGGCTGAGCGTGACGCCGGCCGACGGTGGCGCCGACGTGTCGCCGGTGGAGCCGATCGTGGTCAGCGCCGCGGACGGCACCCTGAAATCGGTCACCGTGACCGCCGGCAAGGCGAAGATCGACGGCGCGATGCAGGACGACGGGACCTGGCGGTCCACCGAGGACCTGGCGTACGGCAAGAAGTACACGGTCACCGTCACCGCCACCGACAGCGCGGGCGCCACGACCACCGAGAACAGCACCTTCACCACGCTGAAGCCGGAGAACATCGCCCGGGTCACCTTCCAGGCCAACGCCATGGTGGCCCTCGACGAGGGCGAGACGTACGGCGCCGGGCAGCCGGTGATCGTCGCGTTCAGCCGCGCCGTCAACAAGAACGCGGCGGAGAAGGCGATCGAGATCACCACCTCGCCGGCAGTGGAGGGCAAGTTCTACTGGCGGGACGACAGGACCGTGCACTGGCGCCCGGCGAAGTACTGGACTCCCGGCACGAAGATCAAGGTCAAGGTCACCGCGTTCGGCGTCAAGCTCGGCAAGACGACGTACGGGGCGAAGAACGCGTCGACCCACTTCACCATCGGCCGGCAGCTGATCGCGATCAGCGACAACCGGACCCACCTGACGAAGGTCTACATCGACGGCAAGCTCGTCCGGACGATGAAGAGCAGCCTCGGCAAGGGCGGCGGTACGACCGGGGCGAACGGCGAACGCATCAGTTACTGGACGGCGGGCGGCCCGCACGTCGTGCTCGGCCGCAAGCGCAAGCACACGATGAGCTCGGCGAGTTACGGCGTCACCGACCCGAAGGACCCGAACTACTACGTGTCGGAGAACATCGAGTACTGCACGCGAATCAGTTACTCCGGTGAATATCTGCACGCCGCCCCGTGGAACAAGTCGCTGGGCCGGGCGAACCTGTCGCACGGGTGCATCAACCTCAGCACGGCCGACGCCAAGTGGGTCTACAACAACTTCCTGATCGGCGACATCGTCGACGTCAAGAACACCCCGCGCAAGCTGCCGATCTGGAACGGTCTCGGGGACTGGACCGTGCCGTTCGACAGGTACGGCCGCTAGGCCGTACCCATCAGGCTGGTGGGGTGATCAGGAGCCGGGCGTCGGTGACGTTGCCGAACCGGCTGTCACCGCCCCGGACCAGCACGAAATGCTTGGTGATCACCGCCTGGTAGACCCGCAGTGGCCCCGCCGGTTGCAGATCTGCCGGGCCCAGCTGCTGACGGTCCGGCAGACGGGCGTTGAGCAGGGCCAGGGCAGCGGCGCCCGCGTCGTCGGCCACCGGAGTCGCGGTCGCCTCCAGATAGAGCGCCTCCGCCCCGCCGACCGGCGCGTGCGAGTCGAACACCGTGACCGCGACCTCGGGACGCACGCCGAGGTTGCGGGAGTGCCGGCTGTCCGGTGCGGACACCCACACGATCCGGTGCTCGCCGTCGGCCGCGAAGAACACCGGGGTGGCCCACGGCCGGCCCTGCTCGTCGGCGGTGCCGAGCACGGCGTACCGATGCTCTGCCAGAAGTTCCGGAACGGTGGCCCACATCGACGCGCGAACCGCCCCCTGATCGGGCTGCTCCAGCCGTACCATCGCTGCTCCTCGGGTCGTGCGGTGAGGGTTTAGTCTCGCCGTGGTGGACATCGATGATGTGCGACTACGCCCGGTCCAGGAGTCCGACCTGGACTTCCTCTGCCGGTTCGACGTCGAGCCGGGCCTGATCGGCCCGAACTGGTACGGGTTCCGCGACGCCGGAAGACAGCGCCGCCGCTTCCAGGCCGACGGCTGGCAGGGCGACGAGGACGGCAAGGCCATCGTCACCGTGCGGGACGAGGTCGTGGGTTTCGTCGGCTGGTTTCCGGCCGGCCACGGCGCCGGCCGGTACCGGGAGATCGGCGTGGTCCTGCTGCCGGAGTGGCGCCGGCGGGGTGTGGGAACCCGTGCCCAGCTGCTGCTGTGCCGGTACCTGTTCGCCCACACCGCCGTCCACCGCATCCAGGCCGGCACCCAACCGGAGAACGTGGCAGAACGGCGAGCCCTGCAGAAGATCGGCTTCCGGCAGGAGGGCGTGCTGCGGGGAGCCGAGTTCCGGGACGGCTCGTGGCGTGACATCGTCGTCTTCGGGCTGCTCCGCGACGAGCTGCCGCCGGCCGGGTGAGCCGGCTCAGCCCGCGCGGGTGCGCAGGCTCCGCGCCAGCGCCGGGATCATCACCGCCGCGGGGACCAGGTGCAGCCCGACGAGGGCAGCGATCGTGGCGGTGTTCCCCCCGGCGAGGAACGGCGGCACCAGCGAGATCGCGGTCAGCGCCACCGCGGTCCACACGAAACGTTCGGCGGGGCGCGCGCTCCAGCGGAGCAGCGCGCCGGCGAGGACCACGCCGACGAGCGAGAAGAAGCCGGTCACCACGGCGAACCCGGCCGGCGGGATCGTCGCGCCACCGTCGGGGATCTCGAAGTCGACGCCGGCGGCCCGCACGAGAGCGGCGGCGAGAGTGGTGGCCACCGTCGCCACCAGGGCGGCGATGAGGCCGCTGCCGGCGAGCCCGCGGAGCCGGTGGGCGTGGCCCGCGCCGATCGCGGTGTCTTCGATGCTGCTCATGTCGTCCTCCATGGTCCGGTGAATGGGGGTGGCGATACATACCCGCGCCGTGCGCCGGCCGGGGTTGCGCAGGGCGCGGACGCCGGTGCCGCGGAGCCAGAACCCGGCGTCACGGCCGAGGATCGGCCCCGGTTCGCCGTCGCGCAGCTCCAGCTGGACCCGCCCGTGGGTGACGACGCCGAACGCGTCGCGCCACTCGTCCGCGACCACCGCGACACGCGCGCCACCGCGCAGCGCGAGCGTCCGCACCGGGGCTACTCCGTGCCGTCCGCCGGCAGGCGGTCCGGCAGCCCGAGGCCCGCGAACCGGTCGCTGTGGAACGTGGTGATCTCGGTGATCGCCCCACCGGTGACGCGCAGGACGTCGAGCGTCAGCGGCAGATAGGCGCCTTCCGGCTCCCGCCGGTGATAGAAGGCGACGGCGGGCTGCCGGTTCACCGAGGTGGGGATCGCGCGCAGGTGCTGCATGCCCGCGAAACCGCTCTCGATCCAGTAGTTCACCACCGTGTCGCGGCCGGCGTACATCCCCGGCGTGGGCGGCATCGAGGTGCGGACGTCGTCACGCACCATCGCCGCCAGCCGGTCGATGTCCGTGACCACGCTGGCGTCGGCGTACCGGCGCACCAGCTCACGCGTCGCGGTGTCCCCCGCTCCGCCGGTCCAGTCCTGCCGCTCGGCGGGCAGATGCTCCCGCATGCCGGCGCGGGCCCGTTGCAGCGCGCTGTTCACCGAGTTGACGGAGTCCCCGAGCAGCTCCGCGACCTCCTTCGCCGGCCAGCCGAGCACGTCGCGCAGGATCAGCACGGCCCGTGGGCGCGGCGCGAGGTGCTGGACCGCGACCAGGTATGCCAGCTCGATCGTCTCCCGCGCCACGGCGACCGTCTCCGGCTCGTCCGCGCCGCCCGCGGGCAGCTCGTCCAGCAGCCGGTCCGGGTACGGCTGCAACCACAGCACCTCGCCGCCGGTGGCCGGCTCCGGGCGGCACTTGGCCAGCAGGTCCAGGCAGGCATTGGTGGCGATCCGGTACAGCCAGGCCCGGAACGTCGACCGCCCCGCGAAGGTGTCCCGCCGCCGCCACGCCCGCAGGAACGTCTCCTGCACGGTGTCCTCGGCGTCCTCGAACGACCCGAGCATCCGGTAGCAGTGCACGTGCAGCTCCCGCCGGTGCCGCTCGGCCAGCCCGGAGAACGCCGACTCGTCGACCTCACCCAGCCCGCCGGCGCCGGGCTCCTCCAGCCGCGTGTCCGCCCTCATCCCGTCATCCTTCCGCGTCGTCGTGTCCCGTCACAGGTATGACTGGCCCGGACGCGGAAACTCATCACCGGTCCTTTCGACTGTGCGGAGGGGCGGACACGACTCGGGCGACGAGGAACTTGGGGGCCGTCTCGCAATAGCTGTCGGTGACCAACTCGGCGATCTCGTTCCAGTCGGTGCGATCACCGAGGACGACACCGACGACGTTACGACCCCACTCGGCACGGAAGAACGGAAGCCCGCCGGCGGTCAGCCCGAGCAGGTCGTCGGGCGGCGCCCGGAACGTCAGCACGGTCTGCGGCTCGCCGGAGGCCAGGTGCCGGGCGTAGACCCGATGACGTCGCGGGTCCGGCGTGTAGAGATGGGCGAACGTCCGCGTGCGGATGCGCCAGCGAAGACCGATCCAGGCCGGTTCCTCGTACGCCTCGGGCAGCCCGCGGCAGACCGGCCGCAGCCGGTCCAGAATCTCCGGCGGCACGTCTCCCGGGCTGGACACACGCTGACAGTAACCGAATCCGTGGTGATGCCTGATAGGTGGCTGACAGCGCTCCTGCGCGCAGTCGCCTACCGTGTCGTCGTGGCCGCATCATCGCGCCGCCACCCGGCACCGTCCTCGTCAGGAGGCGACATGGGCCACTCCCTCACACCTCGCCGTTCGCTGCTTCTCGGCGCGGCCGGCGCCGCGGGCCTCGTCGCCGCCGGCGTGCCGCCGGGCCCGGCAGCGGCTCGCGGCACGGCCTCACTCGGGGAGGTGGCCCGCGGCCGGGGCATCGCCTTCGGCTCGTCGATCGCCACCTGGCAGTTCGATGCCGACTATCCCGCGTTGTACGCGCGTGAGGCCAAGCTGCTGTTCACCGAGGACGACCTGCTCTGGTACCGCCTGAAGCCCGCACCGGACGCCCCGCTCGACTTCTCGTACGCCGATCGCGTCATCGGTTTCGCCGAAGCCAACCGCATGCGGGTCTTCGGCGCCCACCTGGTCTGGGATCAGGGCTTCGGCGATGGTTGGCCGGACGACCGCCTCTGGTCCCTCGACCCGGCGCAGGCGCGCGACCTGCTGTTCGGCACCCTGACAGCGACCGTCCGCCGTTACCACGGCCGGGTCGACGCGTGGAGCGTCGCGAACGAGGTGACCGGTCCCGACGGCGTGCGTGGTTTCCGCACCGACGTGCCCTGGTGGGCGACGATCGGGCCGTCCTACGTGGCCGAGGCTTTCCATCTGGCGCATGCGGCCGATCCGAGGGCGCTGCTGGTCCTCAACGAGTTCGGCTTCGAGACGGTCAACGAGTGGGGCGACGAGCCGGAACCGCGACGGCGGGCCACCTTGCAGGTCCTCGACCGGCTGCTCCGGGACGGCGTCCCGGTCCATGCCCTGGGCGTACAGGCCCATCTGCTCGCCGACCGGTTCGCCGAACGGTTCGACGCGCGGTCCTACCTGCGCTGGCTCGATCGGGTGGCCGACCGCGGACTCGACATCCTGATCACCGAGCTGGACGTGCTCGACGACGGGCTGCCGGCTGATGTGGGTGCTCGCGACAGCGGCGTCGCCGACGTCTACCGGCGGTACCTCGATGTCGCGCTCTCGCATCGGGCGGTCAAGGCGGTGGTGAGTTTCGGCCTCACCGACCGTTACACCTGGCTCCAGGAGGATCTGCCGCGCGAGGACGGTGCCGCCCGCCGGCCGCTGCCGTTCGACGACGAACTCCGGCCCAAGCCGGCGTACCGTGCGGTTGCCCGGTCATTGGCGCAAGCGCCGCGCCGCGCGCCCCGCTGGAAGTCCTAGCCCTTCAAGGCCCCTTCGACGACCGCGCAGGCTTCGGCGGTGTGCATGGCCCGGCTTCCGGCCGCCTTGCTGAGCAGCCCTCGGAACACCGCCCGTTCCTCCTCGTCGAGCGCGCCCAGCGCCGCCTCCTCCGCCGCGACGACCTGCCGGCAGCGGGCCGCCAGGGCGTCCCGGCCGCGGTCGGTGGCGACGATCCGCCGCTGCCGCCGGTCGTGCGGGTTGAGTTGCCGTTCCACCAGGCCGGCGGACACCAGGTCGTCGATCAGGTAGGTCATCATCGTGCGGTCGATGCCGAGCCGGCCGGCCAGCGCCGCCTGGCTCGGCTGGTCGCCGCGCACCACCTCGCACATCGTCTGATATCCGCGGGCGCCGTGCGGGAAGCCGTCCAGTGTCGGCGTCACGGCGTCCGCGTACGACCTCAGCAGGATGCCCAGCGCGGCCCCGAAGTCAGATGTCGCTTCACTCACGCCGCCATACTATCTCTTGGCAATACCGTCTTCTAGACATACTGTCTTCTCAGAAGACGATATGGAGGAGCAAGTGACCGAGGACCATGGGATCGCGCTGACCCTGTCCCAGCAGGACGACGAGGGCGGGGCGCATCTCGAGACGCTGGCCCGGCGGGCCGAGTCCGCCGGTCTCGACCTGGTCGCGCTGACCGGCGACGGCCTGGACCCGTGGACCACGGCTGTCTGGCTGGCGGGCCGCACCGACCACATCCCGATCGCGGTGACCGGCGCACCCACCGGACTGACGCCGGCGATGGCCGACAAGGCTCACGACACCCTGACGCTGCTGGCCGGGGCCCGCGTGATGACGTCGAAGCTGGACGACGCCACGGTCGTCACGCCCGCCGCCACCACCGCGGACGTCGACCGGGCCGCCGCCGGGCGGACCCCGGCCGACCGGCCCCGGCGCACCGCTGCCGCCCGGGCGCTGCGCCGCGACGGCATCGACTACGACGGCGTCCCGGACACCCTGGCCGCCGTGGCTGTCGAGCCCGGCGACCCCGGCTACCCGGCCCGCCGCTCCACCTATATGCGCGGCGGCTCGCCCGGGCTGGTCCTGCGCCCGCGCACCCCGGCCGAGGTCGCCGACGCGCTCGCGTTCGCGCGCCGGCACCGGCACCTCCCGCTCGGCCTGCGCAGCGGCGGGCACGGCGTCAGCGGCCGCTCCACCAACGACGGCGGCCTGGTCGTCGACGTCGGCGCGATGAACGCCATCGAGGTGCTCGACGAGCGGCAGCGCCTGGTCCGGATCGGTCCCGGCGCGACGTGGAAGCAGGTGGCCGCGGTTCTGGACCGGCACGGCTGGGCGCTCGGCTCCGGCGACTACGGCGGCGTCGGCGTGGGTGGCCTGGCCACCGCGGGCGGGATCGGCCTGCTGGGCCGCCGGCACGGCCTGACCATCGACCACCTCCGCGCGGTCGAGCTGGTCCTGGCCGACGGCACCGGAGTCCGGGCGACCGCCGAGGAGAACCCCGACCTGTTCTGGGCGGTCCGCGGCGCCGGCGCCAACTTCGGGGTCGCCACGGCGTTCGAGTTCCAGGTCGACGAGGTGGGTGAGGTCGGCTGGGCGCAGCTGACGCTGGTCACCACGGACCTGGAGCAGACGCTGCGGCAGTTCGGCGAGGCGGCCCGCACGGCACCTCGCGACACCACGGTCTTCCTGGTCGCCGGTCCGCCACGGCAGGGCCAGTCGGTCGTCCAGCTCTACGGCCTGGTCGACGACCCGGATCCGGACGTGGTGATCGAGCGGCTCACCCCGTTCGCGTCGATCGGGCTGCTCGCCCAGCAGCGGGTGGTGCTCACGTCGTACGCCGGGGTGATGGCGGAGGCAGCGGACGTGGGCCCGAACGGTCACCACGGCGCCGGTGAGCCGATCGCCCGCTCCGCGTTCCTGCCGCGGCTGACCGACGACTTCGCCCAGGATGCCGTCCGGCTGCTCCGTTCCGGCCGGGTGTTCTTCTTCCAGCTGCGGCACATGGGCGGGGCGATCGCCGACACGCCCGCCGACGCCACCGCGTTCTCGCACCGCACGCCGGAGTTCCAGGTCACCGCGCTGGGCGGCGACCGGGAGAGACTGAACGCGGTGTGGGATCCGCTGGCCCGCCACTTCGACGGGCTCTACCTCAGCTTCGACACCGACACCCGTCCCGAGCGGCTGCACGACGCTTTCCCGCCCGAGGTCCTGACCCGGCTTCGAAAGATCAAGAAGCGGTACGACCCGGACGGCCTCTTCCGCGACAACTTCGCCATCACGCCGGAGACCACACCATGACCGATTACGGACACGACCTGCTGTTCGGCACCTTCGTCACCCCCAGCGCGCGGGACGCCCGCGAGGCCGTCGGCCTGGCGGTGACCGCCGACCGGGCGGGGCTGGACCTGGTCACCTACCAGGACCACCCGTACCAGCCGAACTTCCTGGACACCTGGACGCTGCTGGCCTATGCCGCCGCGCGCACCGAACGGGTGCGGCTCAGCGGCAACGTGCTCAACCTGCCGCTGCGCCCGCCCGCCGTGCTGGCCCGGGCGGCCGCGTCGCTCGACATCCTCAGCGGCGGCCGGATCGAGCTCGGTCTGGGCGCGGGCGCCTTCCCGGACGGCGTCGCCGCGATGGGCGGCCCGCGCCTGTCCCCCGCCGAGGGCGTCGACGCGCTCGCCGAGGGCATCGCGATCATCCGCGACCTCTGGGACACCGGCACCCGCGAGCGGGTCCACCACGACGGCCGGTTCCACCAGGTCAGCGGCGCGAAGCGGGGACCACGCCCGGCGCACGACATCGGCATCTGGGTCGGCGCGTACAAGCCGCGGATGCTGGCGCTGACCGGCGCGCTCGGCGACGGCTGGCTACCCACCATGGAATACCTGCCGGACGGCCCCGGGTCGCTGCCGGCGGCCAACGCCCGGATCGACGAGGCCGCCGCCGGGGCCGGCCGCAAGCCCTCCGACGTGCGCCGGCTGATGAATTTCATGCGGGTGGACTTCGCCGGCTCCGGCCGCGGCCTGCTGGACGGCCCGCCCGCGCAGTGGGTGGACCAGCTGGCCGATCTCACGCTGACCCATGGCATCACCGCCTTCCTCATCGGCGGCGACGACCACACGGTGGCCGAGCGGTTCGCCGCCGAGGTCGCCCCGGCGGTCCGCGATCTGGTGGCCCGGGAGCGCGGCGGCCGGGACGCCGGCTGACCGGACGGCAGCCTCCGCGCAGCGCGGCGCGGGGGCTGCGTCTTTCCTGGTGGTACGACCGAAGCGCGCCCGTGGCGCTCAGCGGCGGACGGCGGTCAGCTCGCTGGCCAGATGCGAGATCACGAAGCGGGCGTCGTCCTCGATGCCGTGCAGGAACGTCGAACGGCGCCGGCGCAGCACCGGCAGGCCCAGCGCGTACAGCCCGGGGCTCTCGGTGACGACCCCGCCGTCGTGGCGCAGCCGGCCCTTCTCGTCGACGACCGGCACGTCCAGCCAGCTGTAGTCGGGCCGGAACCCGGTCGCCCAGACGATCGTGGTGATCTCCCCGCCGGTCAGGTCGAGCCGCAGCCGGGTGGTGGCGGGCACCCGGGTCGGCGCGAGTTCCTCGGGCGGGCCCACGTCGGCGTCGCGCCCGGTGGCTGCCGCCCACTCGTCGAAGCCGGCCAGCAGGCGCCGCATCTTGAGGTCCGCCAGCGAGCACACGTTGCGCAGGCCCCCGGAGAAGAGCGCGTGCCCGTCGCGCACCGCGGCGAAGCGCCCGGCCAGCTCGACGCCGGCGCCGGTGAGCGCGTTGAGGTCGAGGGTGCGGCCGGGGTCACCGACCAGTTGCGGCGACGGCAGCCGGCGGGCCCGGGTCAGGTCGTCGACCTCGTCGTAGCGCTGGGCCCAGATCCCGGCCGCGTCCATCCACCACAGCACGTCGCGGCCGCGGTGGAGGCGGGGCAGCCGGACGTGCTCGCCGACCGAGAGGATCACCGGCCGGCCGGTGCGCCGGATCTCCGCGGCGATCTGCACGCCGGTCGCCGAGGCGCCGACGACCAGGACGCCACCGTCGGCGAGCCGGCCGGGGTTGCGGTAGTCGAACGGCGTGAGCTGCTGGACGCCCGCCGGCACCGCGGCGCTGACCGCGGGGACGACCGGCACGTTGCAGGCGCCGCCGGCCAGCACCACCGCCCGGGCGCGCAGATCGCCCCGGGTGGTCGCGACGTGATAGCCGTCACCGTCGCGGCGCACCGAGGTGACGGTGGTGCCGGTGCGGACCGGGGCCCCGGTGACGCCGGCGAAGCGCTCGAGGAACCCGATCACCTCGGGCATCGTCATGTACCCGTCCGGGTCCGGCCCGGTGTAGGGCTGGCCGGGCAGCCGGTTCAGCCAGTTGGGGGTGAGCAGCCGCAGCGAGTCCCAGCGCTCGTGCCGCCACGAGTTGGCGACCTCGCCGCGCTCCAGCACCACGTGGTCGACGGCGTGTTCGCGGAGGAAGTGACTGGCGGCCAGCCCGGCGTGCCCGGCGCCGACGACGGCGGTGGTGACGTGTTCGATGGCTCGGCCCGCCTCAGGCGACCTCGACCGTGACGTCGGTCGGGTTGGTGAGCGCGTCGAAGACCGCCGAGCGCTTCTGCGACTGGGCCACCAGGGCCTCGATCTCCTCCTTCGACGCGTCGGCGTCGATGGAGAAGGTCACCTTGATGTCGTTGAAGCCGTTGCGGACGTCACTGTCGGCGCCGAGGATGCCGCGGATGTCGTGGTTGCCCTCGACGGTCGAGGTGACCGAGCGCAGCTGGATGCCGCGGTTCTGGGCGACCGAGGCGACCCCGGCGGTCAGGCAGCCGGCGAGGCCGACCAGCAGGTACTCGATCGGGGTGATGCCGTTGTCCTCGGCGGCGAAGACCTCCGGGTGGTCGGCCGAGAACACCGTCTCGTTCTTGTGCGCCTGCTCCTGGCCGAGGCCGAAGAAGTTCTGGATCGTGGTGGTGCTGTGCACGCCCTTCTCCCATCGGGAGGTGGCCCGCCAGGTGAACTGCGCCGCTTCCGGGGCGCCCTTCAAAACCTCGCGTGCGTCGAGCAGTGCCTGTACGTTGACTCCGTTATCCGTGGTGGTCATGCCTGGATCCTTCCTGTGCGTGGCCGCCTCTACAACACCCATCGGGATGCTAGACAATGATCAACAGCTCGCATAGCGTTGTCCCACTATGAAGAGCGTCGGTGTGGTGGAAACCCGGTTCCTCGACCTGCCCGGGCCTCTCCCGCTCGACTGCGGGCGCGAGCTGTACGGGGTCCGGGTGGCCTACGAGACGTACGGCACTCTCGCCCCCGGGCGCGACAACGTGATCCTGGTCTGTCACGCGCTCAGCGGCGACGCCCACGCGGCCGGCATCGCGGCGACCCCGCCCGAGGAGAGCACCCGCGACGGGTTCGGCGCCGGCAGCGGCGTCAAGGGCCTCGGCTGGTGGGACGGCATGATCGGGCCCGGCAAGGCGTTCGACACCGACCACTACTTCGTGGTCTCGACCAACCTGCTCGGCGGCTGCCGCGGCACCACCGGACCCTCCTCGATCGACCCGGGCACCGGCGAGCCGTACGGCGCCGATTTCCCGGTCGTCACGGTCGCCGACATGGTCCGCTGCGAGCGGGCCTTCCTGGACGAGCTGGGCATCGACCGGCTCGCCGCGGTGGCCGGCGGCTCGCTCGGCGGGATGCAGGCCCTCCAGTGGGCCGTGCAGTACCCGGACCAGGTCGACGCGATCGTGGTGATCGCCTCGACGCACGCGCTGCAGCCGCAGGGCGTGGCCTGGAACGCGATCGCCCGCGAGGCGATCCTGCGGGACCCGGACTGGCAGGGCGGACGCTATTACGGCACCGGCCGGGCGCCGGCCGCCGGGATGGGCGTGGCCCGGATGGTCGGGCACATCACCTATCTCTCCGCGCCGGGCCTTGCGGGCAAGTTCGGTCGCCGGTTCCAGAACGCCGACGACGTGCGATACACGATCACCGAGCCCGAGTTCGAGGTGGAGAGCTACCTTCGTCATCAGGCGGCCTCGTTCGTGCGGCGCTTCGATGCCAACACCTACCTCTACACCTCCCGCGCGCTGACCTACTTCGACCTGGCCCGGTCGCACGGCGGCGGCTCGCTGACCAAGGCCCTGGCGGGCGTCACCGCGCGGACGCTGCTGATCTCGTTCAGCTCGGACTGGCTCTACCCGCCGGCCGCCTCCCTGGAGATCGAGGCGGCGCTGCGCGAGCTGGACCGGCCCGTCGAGTGCCACGTGATCGACGCTCCGTACGGTCACGACTGCTTCCTCCTGGAGGAGGCCCGGCAGATCCCCCTGGTCCGGCGCTTCCTAGGCTTGACCGTGACCGGCGACCACGAAAGTTGATCATGCCAAGAAGAGAAGAACAGCCGCACGACTTCGGCTTCGAGACCCGGCAGCTGCACGCCGGGCAGCGGCCGGACCCGAACACCGGCGCCCGCGCGGTGCCGATCTTCCAGACCACCAGCTACGTCTTCGAGGACCCGGAGTCCGCCGCGGCGTACTTCAACCTCCAGGAGTACGGCAACACGTACTCCCGGATCATGAACCCGACCGTGGCGGTGTTCGAGGAGCGGGTGGCCAACCTCGAGGGCGGCAGCGGCGCCGTGGCGTTCTCCAGCGGCATCGCCGCCCAGGCCGCCGCGCTGTTCACGCTGCTCGAGCCGGGCGACCACGTGGTCGCCTCGTCGGCGCTCTACGGCGGCACGGTCAACCAGCTCAAGCACCTGCTGCGCAAGATGACCGTGGAGCTGACCTGGGTCGACCCGGACGACCCGGAGGCCTGGCGCAAGGCGGTCAAACCGAACACCAAGGCGTTCTTCGGCGAGACGATCGGCAACCCGGGCGGCAACGTCCTGGACATCGAGACGGTCGCGGGCATCGCGCACGAGCACCAGCTGCCGCTGATCGTGGACAACACGTTCGCCACGCCCTATCTGTGCCGGCCGATCGAGTGGGGCGCCGACATCGTGGTGCACTCGGCGACCAAGTTCATCGGAGGGCACGGCACCAGCATCGGCGGCGTGGTCGTCGAGTCCGGCGCCTTCGACTGGTCCAACGGCCGGTTCCCGGTGATCGCCGACCCCTCCCCGGCGTACCACGGCCTGAAGTTCCACGAGACCTTCGGCGTGTACGGCTACCTGATGAAGCTGCGCGCCGAGTCGCTGCGTGACCTCGGTGGCGCGCTGTCGCCGTTCAACGCGTTCCTGTTCCTGCAGGGCCTGGAGACGCTGTCGCTGCGGATGGACCGTCACGTGGCCAACGCCCGCCGGATCGCGGAGTTCCTCGACGGGCACCCGCTGGCCTCCAACGTCACCTACGCCGGCCTGCCGGACAGCCGGTACCGAACACTGGTCGAGAAATATCTGCCGCTCGGCCCCGGCGCGGTGTTCTCCTTCGACGTCGAGGGCGGCCGCGAGGCCGGCCAGGACCTGATCCGGGGCGTGTCGCTCTGGTCGCACCTGGCCAACGTCGGAGACGCGAAAAGCCTGATCATCCACCCGGCCAGCACCACGCACCGCCAGCTCAGCGACGACGAGCTGCGGGCGGCCGGCGTCGGGCCGGGCACCGTGCGCCTGTCGGTCGGCACCGAGTCGGTGGACGACCTGATCTGGGACCTGGAGCAGGGATTCACGAAGGTGGCGCAGCGATGAGCCTCGCGAAGTACCAGGATCCGCTGACCATCCAGCGGGTGCTCAACTCGGTGAAGACGATCGCCGTGGTCGGGCTCTCCGGCAACGAGCTGCGCGCCAGTTACTTCGTCGGTTACTACCTCAAGCGCCACGGTTACCGGGTCGTCCCGGTCAACCCGCGGGAGTCGGAGATTCTCGGCGAGACGTCCTACCCCAGTCTGGCCGACGTGCCGGTCCCGATCGACCTGGTCAACGTCTTCCGGGCGCCGAGCGCACTGCCGCAGATCGCCACCGAGGCGGTCGCGGCCGGCGCCGGGGCGCTGTGGACCCAGTTCGGCGTGATCAACGCCGAGGGCGCCGACATCGCCGAGGCCGGCGGCCTCACCGTGGTCATGGACAGGTGCCTGAAGGTCGAGCACGCGCGGTACATCGGCCGGATGAACTGGCTCGGCTTCAACACCCAGCGGATCACCTCGGTCCGCACCGGCCTCCAGTAATCCTCAGCCTGGTGATTCGAGGCGCGCTACCCGCCTCGAATCACCACGCCAGGCACTCCCCGGGGTGACGCCGGTGTCCGGTCCCGGACTGACCGGCGGCCGGCCGGCGGCCCGCGGGAAGACTGGGTTGGCCGAACCACCCGTCGGGAGGGGTGATGAGCCGACCGCGTCCCCGGACGACCGATGTGATCGACGCCGTCGGGCAGGTGCTGCAACTCGCCCTGACCACGCTGATCGCGCCGTTGCTGAGCATCGGGCCGTGGCTGGGCCGCCATCCGCGGCACTGGCTGAGCCGGCCCGCCCGGGCCCCGGGTCCCCAGCCGCCCACCGCCGGGCCCCAGCCGCCCACCGCCGGGCCCCAGCCGTCCGCCACCGGGTCCCCGCTACCCGCCGCCGGGGCCCTGCCGGAGCCGCTTGTCGCGCTGCTGGCCGCGGGCCGGCGCGAGGCTGACCACTTCGCGCCCCGCGACTGGCGCCTGGTGCTCGCCGGCGCCGCGCTCTACCTGCTCGCTGTGGTGGCCGCGGCGGTCCGGGCGATCCTCGGCCGGGTCGACTCGGCGTTGCAGCAGATGGCCGTCGGCGACACCCGGCCCGGCGGCGGGCTGGGCTTCCCGGTGCCGCTGAGCAACGTGGGTGAGGCGCTCACCCGGTCGGCCCAGCCGTCCGTCGACGCCACCCGTGCGGCCTGGCAGGGGTACGAGACCGACGTCGCGGCCAGCACCCTGCTGCACAGCCCGTTCACCGTCGCCCGGCAGCTGGTCCTGCTGGACCTCTGCTTCATCGTCGTCTACACGCTGCTGCTGACCGGCCTCGTGCTGATCCTGCGCCGGGTCAACGCGAGGAGCACCGACACCGAGCGCGACCGGCGGGACCGGATGCTGCGCGGCGCGCTCGGCGTGCTGCCGCTGCTGGTCGTGGTCGATCTGGTCGAGGACTGGCAGCTCTACCGGTCCCTGGTGTACGGCGCGGACCTGGCCCGGCTGCCGTTCGACATCGCGGCCGGGCCGTTGATGTCGCTGGTCAAATGGCCGCTGACCGCCGCGGTCCTGGTTCCAGTGATCTTCGTGACGGTCGTCCTCGTCGCCCGTCGCAGGGCGCTGCTGACGGCCCTGACGTCGATGCGCGGCGTGCTCTACGCCGTGGGCGCGCTGCTGCTGCTGTTCTCGGTGGGGATCGGCGCCGCGCAGGTCGACGACGTGATCCGGGCCTGGGACGGCTGGCGTGCGGCGGCGGCCGTCCTCACCGGGGCGGCGGTGTGCCTCACCGTCGCCGGCGTGGCCCGGCATCTCAGCGGGCCGGCCATGGAGCGGGTGGCCCCGGACACCGGCCGCAGCGCCCAGGGCCTCCTGCTCGGCGCCGCGGCGCTGCTCGTCGTCCTCGGGCAGGTGCTGCGGATCGCCGGCTGGGGTTGGGGGCTGACCGCCGCGGGCGCCGTCCTGGCGCTGCTCTGGCTGATCGGCAGCCTCCTCGACCGGCCACCGATATGGCCGCCCGGACCGGACGGCGCCGGGCCGGGCCGGCGGAAGCCGGCCGCCGCGGCGGCCGGCCTGATCGCCGGTGTGGCCGGCACGGTCCTGCTGGGCGGCAACATCGTCATGGGCGCGGTCGTCGGCGCGTTCTCCGGCCTCACCGTGCTGGCCGCCTGGTGGACGTGGCGTGCGCCGAGGCCGCCGAGACCGGCCGCCGCCGGGCGTACGACGGACGGCGTGATCGCGGCCTGGGGTGACCGGGCCGGCCGGTTCGCCGGTGGTGTGGTGGCGGCCGTGGTGGTGGCCACCATCGCCCGTGCCACGGCCCTCGACGCCTATGTGCGGGAGGACCCGGGCCAGGTCGTCCGGTGGCCGGTGCTGGCGGCCGTGGCGACCGCCCTCGTCGGGGTGGTGGTCTTCTCCTACCGCGTCCGGCGCCCCCGGCCGCTCGTGCGGTCGCTCTGGTTCCTGGTGACCCTGGT
The DNA here is from genome assembly GCF_056134165.1 of Actinoplanes sp. 13. Classification (NCBI taxonomy): domain Bacteria; kingdom Bacillati; phylum Actinomycetota; class Actinomycetes; order Micromonosporales; family Micromonosporaceae; genus Actinoplanes; species Actinoplanes sp. 13. Next base: position 498,713 of record NZ_JBVYOQ010000003.1, read on the forward strand.
CCTGCTGGCCGGCGGGCTGCTGCTGGTGCCCGACAGCAGCGCCGTGCGCTGGCCGCAGCGGATCGGGACGGTGGCCGTCTTCCTGGCCGGATTCGCGCTGGGTGTGGGCCTGCTCGCCGTCCTCGCCACGGCCGTGCGCCAAGGACCGGTGTCCGAGTACAGGCTGATCCCGGCGCTGCGGGCGTTGCGGTTCAAACGGTTCCCGGTGGTGCTGTTCCTGCTGCTCTGGACGCTCGTGGTCTCGCTCGCCGACGCCGGCGGATACCACGACGTGCGCCGGACCACGACGGGGCCGGCGGTGGCGCCGACGCTGGGCGAGGCGTGGCAGGCTTATCTCTCCCCGGCGGCCGGTTCGTCCCGGGCGCCCCGGCCGGTGGTGCTCGTCGCGGCGCAGGGTGGCGGCCTGCGGGCGGCGGTCTGGACCGCACTGGTGATGGAGTGCCTGTTCGGGCCCGGGCCGGTGCGTACCGACGCCGCCTGCGCGCGCGGTTCCGGGGAGCCACACCGGCCGGACCTCGCCGTCGAGGCCGGGAAGCCGACCCCGGTCTTCCTGGCGAGCGGCACCTCCGGCGGCAGTGTCGGGCTCGCCGCCTGGACCGCGCGCCGCGCCGACCTCCTTCAGGACGGTGCCGGCAGCACGACCCCGCTGATGGTGGAGGACGCGCTCCAGCACGACTTCGTCGCCGCCGACGTCGCCCGGCTGTTCCTCGGCGACGTGCCGCACGCGTTCCTGGCCTGGGACCGCGACGACCGGGCCGCCATGCTGGAACGCGCGTGGGAGGAGCCGTGGCCGGCGGGCCGGGGACTGTCCCGCGGCCTGCGCGAGACGTGGGCGCTGACCCACGCCGGTGGCTGGCACGCCCCGGTGCTGGCGTTCAACGGGGTGAGCGTCGAGGACAACTGCCGCCTGGTCACCAGCGCCGTCGACTTCACGCTGCCGCGGACGGCGGGGACGGCCGTCAGCTCCCGCGACGACCGCCCCAACGACGCGGCGTGCCGTGGTGTCGGGACCGCCGGGGGCCGGGCCGCGGACATCCTGCCGACCACCAACGAGGTGATCGACTATCTCTGCCCGGGCGAGGACATCCCGATGTCCACCGCGGCGCACCTGTCCGCCCGGTTCCCGTACGTGTCGCCGACCGGCCGCCTCGAACGCCGGGAGTGCGCGGACGGCGCCGGCCTGGTGCCCGGGCCCGCACTGTCGTACGACGCCGACGGCGGGCTGTTCGACAACTCCGGCGCCGGCACCGCCGCCGATACCTGGCGGGCGCTGGCGCCGCTGGCCGCCCGGCACGAGCGCGACACCCGTGGCTGCCTGGTGCCGTTCTTCCTCCAGATCGACAGCTCACCGCCGTCCGCCGCGGTCAGCTCGGTGGCCGACGCCCGGCCGCACGAGATGTTCGCGCCGCTCACCGCGACCCTGAACCAGATCTCCAGCCGGGACCGGTACGCGAAGGCGGGCGCCGCCGCCATGTTCCAGCGCGCGGCCTCCGCGGGCGGGCGTGCCGTCACGGTCGCCGGCGCGCCGGGGCGGCCCGCCTGGTTCCACATCGCCCTGTACGGCCAGCCGGGACCGGAGCCGCCGCTCGGCTGGACCCTGTCCCGGCAGACGGTCGACGACATGCGGTCCCAGCTGAACGCGACGCCGAACGCCGAGCAGATGCGGGCCCTGAGCGACGCCCTGCGCCCCGGCAGCCTCGCCTGCGCCGCGTCCTGACACCAGGACGTCAGGTGGTGACCCGGTGCGGCTCGTCCAGACGGATCCGCAGCACGTCGTCGCGCCGCGCGACCGCGGCGATCTGATCGCGGGTCAGCGCGGCGAGCACCGCGTTGGCCAGGGTGAGGCCGCGCGCCCCGGTCACGCCGAGGCTGCCGAGGTGATCGAGCAGTCCGGCCTGGAGCCGGCCCGTCCGCGCGACCAGGCCGGTCAGGCCGGACTCCCCCGCCTCGGCCGGCGCCACGAGCTCCACGACGACCGGCGCCCGCGCGCCCTCCGCGAGCCGGTCCAGCTCGCGGAGGACGCCGGGATCCACCTTGTCGTCAGGTGTCACGAGGCCTTGGCCTGGCCCGGCAGCATCGCCGCCATCGCGTTTACCAGGCCGTACCCCGCCTGGTTCGGACCGAGCGTGAGTCGTTCGGCGGTCTCCTCGAGCAGCTTCTTGACCCGCGCCGGGCGCATGCCCGGATTCTGCTCGATGATCAGGGCGGCCACCGCGGCGACGTGCGGCGTCGCCATCGACGTGCCGCTGAGTGCCGCGAACCCGCCGCCGAGGACCGACGACATGATGTCGACGCCGGGGCCGGCCAGGTCCGGCTTGGTCAGCCGGATCGGTGACGCCGGGCTGACCCGCCCGCTGCCCGGGCCGAGGCTGGAGAACGGCGCGAGTTCCTTGGCCTTGTCCACCGCGCCGACCGTGACGACCCGGCGGGCCGCACCCGGGTGACGGATGTTGGACTGGCCGGCCTGCGCCCGGCCGCCCTCGTTGCCGGCCGCGACCACGACCGTCACCCCGAGGCGGGAGGCGTTGTCGGCGGCCTGGCAGAGGATGCAGTCCGCGTCGTTGCACACCCAGCCGTGGAAGATCTCGCTCCAGCCCAGGCTCAGGCTGGCGACCTGGGCGTTGCGGCGCACGGCCTGCTCCAGGCCGTCCACCACGAAGGCGGGCGAGCCGAACCCGGCCGCGGTCAGCACCTTGATGTTGATCAGGTCGGCCTCGTACGCGACGCCCCGGAACACGGCGTCGTTGCTGGCGATCGTGCCGGCGCAGTGCGTCCCGTGGTCACCGGGCACCGTGGTCGGCTCGCCGGCGGTGCTGAACTCGTCGACCACCTTGCCGAGCAGCGCGGGGTGCGTGGCGTCGATGCCGCTGTCCAGGACGGCGACCCGGACACCGCGGCCCGCGGCCCGGAACTCCTCCCAGGCGTCCCGCGCCTCGATCACCGTGGTGCTCTCGTTCATCGCGGTGACCTTGTCGAGCTGTTCCAGCCGGACCAGCTTCACCTCGTCGAGTTCGGCGACCCGCTCGATCTGGGCCGGCGTCAGGGTGGCGGTGACCGCGTTGGTCAGCGCGTGTTGCTGGACCCGCGCCCCGGGCAGCGCCTCGCTGATCCGCCGGACGATCGGCTGCTGGCTCTGCTCGGCCCGCTCGCGCAGTTCGTCCAGGCCGGTCAGGCCCCTGCCCTCCGGCGCGACCAGCGACTCCTCGTGCGAGATGGTGACCTGGAACGTCTCGTTCTCGTTGACCTCCGCCGCGGTCACGCCGCGCCGGTCCGCGCGGATCTCCTCGTCGCCGATCGCCTGCACGAGGCGTGGTTCGAACTTGTTTCTGGACATGCCGTTTCCCTCCGGTGCGCCGGCCGGCCGGAATTCCGGCCGGACACCGGCTCTGAGGCCCGGACCGGGGCGGCAGATACACCGGGGGGCCGGTCAGTCGCCTGAGTGACACACCCGCGGTCACCATCCGATTACGATCGGCCTCGCACACCCGCTCAGGGGAGGTCCGGATGGGCACGACATACACCAATCAGGACGTCCGCCAGATGTGGGACGACCTCAACCTGCTCACGCCGAAGAACCAGCGGCTGGCCCGTGCTCTGATCCTGCTCGGCCTCTATTCCGCCGAGCCCGGCGACGAGGACATCCAGGTGGATCTGGACGGGCCGGGTCACTCCGGCGGGCTCGATCTGACCCCGCTGTTCGAGAACGCCTTCGCTCCCGGCACCCTGCCGCAGGGGCAGCGGCCGCACGCGATGAAGGTCGGCAACATCATGCGGGTGGAACTGCCCGGGCCCGATCAGTGACACCCGGGCCCGGCAGCCGGGCCGCTCTACCGGTGGCGCTCGTCGCGATGCCTTTCGCCGACCTGTTCCGCCCGTCGATCCAGCTCGGGCTGCTGACGGCGATCGTGGAACGGCACGGTTTCCCGGTCCGGGCGCTGCACGCCAACCTGGAGTTCGGCGCCCGCATCGGCGCCGGGCTCTATCAGTCACTGGCGCTGCACCGGGGCCGGATGACCGGCGACTGGCTCTTCTCCGCCGCGGCGTTCGGCGCCGCCGCGCCCGACCCGGACGGGCGGTTCCTGACCGACTTCGCCGGCGAGTTGCCCGCCTCACCGGAAGTCCTGCGCGAGCTGCGAGCGGTCGCCGTGCCGGCGTTCCTGGACCACCTGCTCGACCTGATCGACTGGCAGTCCGTCCGGGTCGCCGGGTTCACCTCCACCTTCCAGCAGAACGCGGCGTCGTTCGCCCTGGCGCGCCGGCTCAAGGAGCGGAACCCGGCGATCGTCACCGTGTTCGGGGGCGCCAACTTCGACGGCACGATGGGTGCCGAATATCTGCGCCGCGTCGACTGGGTGGACGTGGTGGTGGCCGGTGAGGGCGATGCCGTGCTCCCCCGGCTGCTGGACGCCCTGGCCGCCGGTGACGACCCCGGCTCGCTGCCCGGCGTGGCGCACCGGCTCGGCGCGGGCCTGACCGGCACGCCGCCGGCCGCGCCGGCCGACCGCCTCGACGACCTGCCGTTCCCTGACTACACCGAGTATTTCGACCGGGCCGAACGGCTGGGCCTGCTCACCGCCGCCGCGCGACGGGACGTGGAGATCCCGTTCGAGTCGGCCCGCGGCTGCTGGTGGGGCCAGAAGCACCACTGCGTGTTCTGCGGACTGAACGGCGACACGATGCGGTTCCGGGCGAAGTCGCCGGACCGGGTGCTGGCCGAGCTGTCGCACCAGGCACGGAAATACCGTGGGTTCCGTTTCGAGGCGGTGGACAACATCCTCGACGCCGGTTACCTCACCACGCTGCTGCCCCGGCTGGCCGCGGAGACCACCGGCTTGGAGCTCTTCTACGAGGTCAAGGCGAACCTCACCCGCGACCAGGTGCGGGTGCTCGCCGACGCGGGGGTGCGGGCGGTGCAGCCCGGCATCGAGTCGCTCAGCTCGCACGTGCTGCGCCTGATGCGCAAGGGTGTGGGCGCCGCGCAGAACGTCAACCTGCTGCGCTGGGCCCGCCACTACGGCGTCGACGTGGCGTGGAACATCCTCTGGGGCTTCCCCGGCGAGCGCGACGAGGACTACGCCGGGCAGGCGGCCGCGGTGCCGCACCTGGTCCACCTGCAGCCGCCGGACAGCGCCGGGCGGATCTGGATGGAGCGGTTCAGCCCTCTCTTCACCGACCGGGCCGCCTTCGGCGTACACCGGCAGGAACCCGAGAGCAGCTACCGGTACGTGTACCCGGCCTCGATCGACCTGGCCGAGGTGGCCTACTTCTTCGAGTACGACCTGAGCGGCGCCCTGCCCGACGAGTCGTACGCGGAGCTGGGCCGGGCAGTAGCGCAGTGGCGCGCGGCGTGGACGGCGGACCAGCCGCCGGTGCTGCGGTACTGGTCGGCGCCGGGGTTCGTGCAGATCTACGACGGGCGCCGGGCGGGACACGAGGGCACATACACCTTCGAAGGGATCCTGGCCGACATCTACCGGGCGGTGAGCGACCGCCCGGGCACGGTGGCCGGGATCGAGCGCCGCCTCGGCCGCCGGACGCGCCACGAACTGATCGGCGAGGCGGTCGCGGAGTTCGGCCGGCGCGGGCTGATGTTCGTCGACGACGGCACGGCAGTAGCGCTGGCCCTGCCCGCCACTGCACTCCCCCGAGCGATGACCGATCCGCTCAGCTGCGATCCGCCTGCTCCTGCAGGATCCGGGTGCCGAACGCGATGAGATCGACGTTGCGTTCCAGCAGGTCCCGCCTGGTCATCCGGTACCGGACGTCCGGCTTCACCCCGAAGTCCTCCACCAGCCGCCCGTGCTGCACCCCGATCCGCAGCGACCGGCGCACCGCCACGCTCAGCCGGGCGTCGCGGGGCAACTGCCGGAACGGGCCACCTGGCCAGGTCTGACGCAGCAGGCCGTGGCTCCAGACGTCGGCGCCGCCGGCGCCGGTGGTCGCGTCCACCCCCAGCACCGTTCCCAGGCCGTTGTCCTGGAAGCCCGCGGCCAGCATGTCGGTCGCGCTGTAGCTCAGCGCGTCGGTCACCAGCACCACCGGACCGGGGTACGGCCGTCGCGCCGGACTCAGCCGGGAGAGCGGGAACGCGGCGCTGAACTGGGCCCCGGTCTCGCCCGACTCGGCGATAGACGGCCGCCACGGCAGCAGATCCCGGGACCGGCCGCACAGCTCGTACGTGGCCGGCGAGTTGATGAACTGGGCCGGCTCCGGGGTGACCGGGCGCTCGCTCAGCAGCTGCAACAGGCCCTCGGCGACCTCGATGTAGCCGCCGCCGTTCCCGCGCACGTCCAGGATCAGCCCGTCCGGGGGCAGGTCGCCGAGCAGCCGGGCGATCTCGGCGAGGAACTCCGGCACGCCGGCCCGTTCGGTGTGGAACGTGGTGATCCGCAGATGGCCGACGCGGGAGCCGTCGGGGTTCTTGACGATCCGCGCCCTGATCTCGCGATCGAGGAACGTGTCCAGGACGGCGGCCGGGTCCGCCGAGGTGTCCCGCAGCATCTCGGTGCGCAGCTGACGGGCCAGTTCGGTACGCAGGCTGAGACCCCGCGCCCGGGTGGGCGCGCTGCCGTCACCGGCGTCCGGCGGCAGGGCCGGCGCCGACTCCACCCACCAGTGGGCCCGGCAACTGCCGGCCGAACCGGTGGCCGGGTCCTGGTATTCCACGTGCACCCAGTCCTCGGCCGGCAGCGGCGACAGGGCCACGTTGCGGGCGGTGAGGCTCTCCAGACCGCGGGCGAAGCGGGCGGCCGGGTTGCCGCCCGCCTCGGCCTCGGCGTTCTGCCGCACCGCCGCGTCGATCGGCATGCCGTTCCAGTGGGTGATCTCGGCCCCGAACGGGATCGTCCGGCCGTACCCGCCGGGTCCGGACTTCGACACGATGAAGTGCGGCCGCCGCTCGGGGCCGGTGTCGAAGTAACGCTCCAGAGAGAACCCGAGCAGTACCCGTCCGCGGTGCGGCTCCGGCGGGATGTACGTGGTGTGCATGTCGCGCAGCCCGTCGAAGACACGCTGCAGGTCGCTGTGGAACGCCGCCTCGGTGAGGCCGGGCTCCCGGCGTTCCATCAACCGCAGCTGCTGGCTCGCGTCGATGCCGTACATGGCCCGTTTCTGCGGCAGGTGGGCATAGACGTCGTCGACCAGGACACGGGCCTGCCCGATGATCAGCCGCCGTTCGGCGGGCGTCAGCGGCTGCTTGTCGACCAGCTCGCGGAACTCGGCGAGCGGCATCCGGTGCACCGGGCCGCGGGACGGGTCCAAGGTCGATGTGGTTGACATGACGGGCACCTCCGGTGTTTCTCAGGCGCACAGGCCCAGGTCGGTGGGGACGACGCCGCTCTCGCCGAGCAGGTCGGCGAGCCGGCGCAACGCGCGCTGCCGGACCGGGCCGATCGCGCCGATCGGCATCGACAGCGCCGCGGCGATCTCCTGGTACGGCCGCTCGCGCTCGGCGAACAACGCGCGCAGCAGCAGTGCCTGACGGGGCGGGAGCCGGCCGACCGTCCGCCACAGCACGTCGGCCAGGTCGGCGCTGACAACGGCGCGGTCCACGGCCGTGGCGGTGTCGGCGAGCACGGCCGGCACGTCGTCGATCGGCGCCTCGTACCGTTGCCGGCGCACGATCCGCAGGCAGTGGCGGCGCATGGTGGTGGCCAGCCAGGCGCCGACCCGGTCGCGCGAGCGCAGCGCGCCCACGTTCGTCATCAGCGAGATCCAGGTGGCCTGCATGGCGTCCTCGGCGTCGCTGCGGCTCAGCCGGAAACCGGCGGCGACCGCGCGCAGCCGCCCGCTGTGCTCCCGGACGAGCCGCTCCCACGCCTGCTCGTCGCCCGCGGCCGCCCGCTCGACGACCCGGGCCAGTTCGGTGTCGGACATGATCTCTCCCGGCTGTCGGTCTCGCGTCCCGTGTCCTCACGGAACCGACAGCAGCCTCGCCGGGAGCGCTGGAGCGATCACTGGACCGCGCCCTGGAACGCCAACCCCCACAGTGTGTGAAGTTGGGGTTCGATTCGGACCCGAACGTCACACGCTCGGTTGCGGGCCCACCAAGACGTCGCTTACGCCGTCGAGTTTGGCGCGTACCCGATCCAGGTCCGGATGCCGCAGCCGCCGGAAGATCATCTGAGCGTGCTGCCAGGCCGCGGCGGCGGCCGCGGTGTCCCCGGCCGCCATCGCCGCGTCGCCCAGCGAGGCCAGGGTGTCGGCCTCGTTGTACCGGTCGCCGAACTCGCGGTACAGCTCCAGGGCCCGCTCGTAGCAGGCGGTGGCCCGGCGGGCCTGGCCGGCGTGCCGGTACGCGTACCCCAGGCTGTCCCATGTCTCCGCCTGCCCGAACCTGTCGTCGGTGGACAACTGGAGGTCCAGGGCGGCCCGGCACTGCGTCAGCGCCTGCTCGTGGTCGCCCAGCTTGATGTGGAACCAGCCGACCGCGTTGAGCGCGCGGGCCTCGCCGCTGCGGTGCCCGGCCGCCCGGAACAGCGTCAGGGCCCGCTCGGCGTGATCCAGCGCCGCCTCCGGCCGGTCCAGGTGGTCGAGCCGCCAGCACATCTCGCGGTGCGTGTGCGCCTGCCCCGCCAGGTCGTCCAGGTCGGTGTAGAGCCGCAGGGCCGCCCGCAGGTGCCGCTCCGACTCGTCGTGGCAGCCCAGCCGGATGCAGGCGCGGCCCAGCAACCGCTCCAGCAGCGCCTGATTCTGCGGGCCGCCGTCCTGCCGGGAGGCGGCCAGCGCGTCCCGCCACTCGTGCCAGTGACCCTGGTATTCCAGGAACGGGCTCAGCGCGCAGACCAGCTGCCAGCGGTGCGGCTCGATGCCGGCCTCCCCGGCGGCCAGCACAGCGGCCGTCAGGGCGGGGCGTTCGGTGACGAACCAGTCCAGCGCGGCCTGGTGCCCGATGATCCGCTCCGGATGCACGCCCGCCGCCAGCGGGGGCAGCTCCAGCGCCACGTCGACGTGCGGGTTCAGCAGGCGCTGCGCCTGCGCGCCGGTGTGCAGGTAGTGATCGAGCAGACGGCGCACCGCGGTGTCCCGCTCGGCGGGCGCGTCGTGCTCCTCGGTCAGCTCGGCGGCGTACGCCCGGAGCAGGTCGTGGAAGGCGAACCGGCCCGGCAGCCGCTCGGTGACCAGGTGCGCCCGGGCCAGCTCGTTCAGCGGCCGGCGCGACTCGGCCGGTGGCACGCCCGTGAGGCTCGCCGCGGCGGCCGCCGAGATGTCCGGGCCGGGGTTCAGCCCGAGCAGCCGGAACAGCCGCGCCGCCGGTGGGGTGAGCGCCTGGTAGGACCAGGAGAAGACGGCCCGGATGTCGGTCATCGGGTCGCCCGCGTCGAACGCGTCCAGGCGTCCCCGGATCTCCCGCAGCTCGGCGGCGACCAGCTCCAGCGGGAAGGTGCGGCGGGTGGCGGCGTGCGCCGCCGCGATCGTCAGCGCCAGCGGCAGCCGCGCGCAGGAGCCGATGATGTCGTCGACCGAGGCGGGTTCCGCCCGGGTGCGGTCCGCGCCGAGCCGCCGGTCCAGCAGGTGCCGGGCCTCGCCCGGGGAGAGCAGGTCGAGGGCGACCGGCGCCGCGCCGGCCATCACCAGGCCGGGCAGCTCGTTGCGGCTGGTCACGATCACCAGGCAGCCCGGGCCGCCGGGGATCAGCTGCCGCACCTGGTCGCCGTCGCGCGCGTTGTCCAGCAGGATCAGCGCCCGGCGGTCGGCCAGCAGGCTGCGGTAGAGGGCGAACCGGCTCTCCGGGGCGCTGGGCTGCCGGTGGGCCGGCACCCCGAGGCGGTCCAGGAAGCCCTGCACCGCCTCGGCCGGCGCGGTGGCCGCCGACGCGCGCGCGAAGCCGTGCAGGTTCACGTAGAGCTGGCCGTCCGGGAAGAGGTGACGCACCCGGTGTCCCCAGTGCACGGCCAGCGCGGTCTTGCCCACCCCGGCGGTGCCGGTGATCGCCACCACCGCGGTGCCGTCGTCCGTGGCCGGGCTCCGCGCGAGCAGCGCGTCGAGGCGGTCGAGGTCCGCCTCCCGGCCCACGAAGTCGGGGAACCGGCGGGGCAGCTCGGCCGGCACCGTCGGCAGGTCCGGCCGGGCCGGCGCACCGGTCCGGGCGGCGGCCGTGCCCAGTGCGGGGTCACCGCTGAGGATCTGCTGGTGCAACCGGCGCAGGTCCGGCCCGGGGTCGACGCCCAGTTCGTCGGCGAGGTGCCGGCGCGCCTCCCGGAACGCCTCCAGCGCCTCGGCCTGCCGCCCGCAGCGGTAGAGGGCGTGCATGAGCAGCCCGTGCAGCCGCTCGCGCAGCGGGTGCTCGCCGGCCAGCCGGCGCAGTTCCATGATCGGATCGGGCGCGCCGCCGGTGATCAGGTCGACCTCGATGCGCTCCTCGATCAGCGTCAGGCGCAGCTCGGACAGCCGCTCGCGCTCGGCGTCCAGCATCGGACTGCTCAGGCCCTCGAAGGCGGGGCCGCGCCAGAGCGCCAGCGCGGCGTGCAGGGCGCGGGCGGCGCCGGCCAGGTCGCCGGCGGCGCGCGCCGACCGGGCCGCGGCCACCAGGGCGGCGAGTTCCTCGAGGTCCAGGCAGCCGGGCGGCACGGCCAGCCGGTACCCGGCGTCACTCCAGGCCAGTGCGTGCTCGGCACCCGGTGGGCCGGCCTGGAGCATCCGGCGCAGGCCGGAGATGCGTTTCTGGAGAAGATTGACGGCATACACCGGTACGGCGTCGGCCCACACCGCGTCGATCAGGCGTTCCCGGCTGATCCGCTGGTTGGGATGCAGCAGCAGCACCGCCAGCACGACGCGCTGCTGCGCCGGACCCGGGTTCAACTCGGCGTCGCCGTGCCGGACGGCGAGAGAACCCAGGGCGGCGAATTGGATGGCCCCCTCGGGATCGCTCATGATCGTCTCCTGCCGCTGAGCAATCGAGTCCAAGCTATCCCGTTCGGCGGCGGCAGTCAGTCGTATTACCGGTGTCCGACAGCCACCGGGCGGCCGACCTCCCCCGGGCCACCCGGAGGCCGGATCGTAATGCCTAGTCCGCCTATAGGCTACGTGTGCTACGACATTGACAGTCCTGGTTGGACGCGCCAACGATCACCGGCATGTTGCGAAGACTCGCCGCCTCCACCGCGGCTGCCGTCCTCCTCGTCACCGGATGGTCCCCGCCCGCCGCCGCCGACGCCCTGCCGGCCGTCCCGCCCCGGGCGCCGGCCATCGGCGAGATCACCGGTTATCCCCGGCAGAACGTGCTGCCGGTTAGGCCGGACGACCCGGCCGACGCGTCGATCCCGATCGGCGTCATCCCCTACGACGACATCGCGCCGAAGCTGAACGCGCTCCAGGCGGCCAGCGACCGGGTCTCCGCCCGGGTCGCGGGCCGCTCGGCCGGCGGCCGCGACCTCTACGTGGTCACCGTGACCGCGCCGGAGTCCCGCGCCGAGGCGCAGCGCCAGGAACGCTGGAAGCGCCGGCTCGAGGACGACCCGGTCCGCGCGCGCCGCGACCGGCAGCTGCTGCGCGACTACAAGACGCCGCTGTTCGTCAACGCCAACATCCACGGCAACGAGTGGGAGGGCACCGACGCCGCGCTGCGGGTGATCGAGGAGTACGCCACCAGCACCGACCCCGCGGTGGCCACGCTGCTGCGCCGCAACCGGCTGGTCTTCAACGTCACCGCCAACCCGGACGGCCGGGTGGCCGGGACCCGGGCCAACGGCAACGGGTACGACCTCAACCGCGACCTGACCATCGTGTCGCAGCCCGAGACGAACCTGATCCGCGAGCTCGCGGTCGACGTGAAACCCATCATCACGCTGGACCTGCACGGGTACGTCAGCCCCACCCTGCTGCACCCGAGCACCCCGCCACACAACGTCAACAACGAGTACGACCTGTTCATCAAGCACGCGCTGCCCAACGCGCTCGGCATCGAGCAGGGGCTCAAGGACCTGGGGTACGCGGAGACGCAGAGCGCCCGGATCCCGTTCCGCGACGACGAGCCGGGCGTGTGGGACGACTTCCCGCCGATCTACGTGCCGTCGTTCTCGCTGTTGCAGAGCAGCATCCCGTACACCATCGAGGCGCCGCTCAACCCGCGCGGCAACCTCACCCCGGCCGAGAAGCTGCGCCGCTCGGGCATCAACACCGACGTGCACGAGGTGGCGATCAAGAAGTCGCTGCAGTACGTCCAGGACCACCGCGCGCAGGTGATCTTCGACCAGGCCGAGGTGTACCGCCGCGGCTGGGCCGGCGAGCCGCTGCGCGACATCCCGGACGGGTACGTGCCGGGCTGGGGTCCCGAGGACGACTACCGCACCGTGTTCCCCCGCGCGTACGTGATCCCGGTCGGCCCCCGGCAGCGCTCCGAGGCCGCGGCGTCCCGCCTCGTCGACCTGCTGATCGGCAGCGGCGGCCGGGTGTGGCGGGCGACGCGCGCGTTCCAGGGCTATCCGGCCGGTTCGTACGTCGTCGACCTGCACCAGCCCAAGCGCGGCATCGTCAACTCGCTGCTCGAGCCGGGCGCGGACATCACCGACCGGGTCTCCGACCTCTATGCCGGCCCGGCCGCCTGGAGCCAGGGCCTGACCTGGGGTGCGACAGTGGACACCCGATGGTCCGCGCTGCCCCGGGTGCCGTTGCAGCGGATCTACGACGGCGCGCACCGGGGCTCGTACCCGTCGGGGCGCACCGACTATCGGATCGACCCTCAGGACGCGACCGACCTGCGCGCGGCCAACCTGCTCCTGGAGCGGGGCGCGAAGGTGTACCGCCTCGCCGACGGCTCCCTGGTGGTGCCCTGGTCGGCGGCCCACGAGCGGCTGGTCGCGGCGGCGGCCCGGGCCTTCGGCGTGACCTTCACCCGGGCGCCGCGGCGCCGGCAGGGCACCCTGGTCGACCCGGTCGTGGTGGGTTACGTCGGCTCGGTGGAGGCCCGCGACACACTGGCCGACACCGGCTTCCCGGCCCGTGCGGTGACCCCGGCGATGCTCGCCACCACGCTCACCGCGGACATCGACGTGCTGCTCGTCGCCGGCACCCTCGACCCGGCCACGCTGTCCACCGGGAACCGGGCGGCGCTGTACGCGTTCCTCGCCCGGGGCGGTGGCGTGGTCGGCCTGGACACCGCTGGTCCCGCGTTCACCACCGCGGCGGGGCTGCTCAGCGTGACCGCGCACACCGGGCCGGGCCTGGCCAGCGGCGTGGCCAACGTGGTGAACAACGGTGGCCCGGTCACCGCGGGCGCGCTGCCGCACTCGTTCATCGCCCAGCCGGTCTGGTACACCGGGCTCGGCACGGGCGTGACCGTCGAGCAGTCGTACGCCGCCGACCCGCTGCTCTCCGGCTGGTGGGCGCCGGGCACCGGAGGGGCCGGCGGCCAGGCCGACGCGGCCGGGCAGGCGTCGATCGTGCGCGGCACGGCGGCGGCCGGCAACCCGGTGGTGCTGATCGGCACCGACCCGATCTGGCGACTGCACGCCAAGGGCCTGCAGAGCCAGCTGGGCCGCGCGCTCCTCTGGGCCTCGCAGAGCTGACCCGGCGGCCGGGCGGGCGGCATGCGATCAGAGCCTCCCGCCCGCGTCGCGCAGGCAGGCGGCGCTCGCTCACACCCGGCGCAGCGCGTCGACGAGGCGGGCGGCCCGGTTGCCGCGGTGCGCGACCAGGCGGGCCAGCAGTGCCCCGGTGTCCTCGGTCCAGTCCGGGCCGGGGCGCAGGATCAGGGCGGGCGGCACCTCGTCCGGCTGGTCGTCGAGCTGCGCCGCGCGTACCAGATGGTGGTCGATCTGCTGGGCGAGAAGCGACCGGCCGGCGCTGTAGTCGCCGAGCGTGCCCCGCGTCAGGTGCGGATAGGCCGCCGCGACCTCGTGGGTGACCAGCAACGCCAGCAGCACGTCGTCGCTGCGGGTCGCCCGGCCCTGCTCGCGGGCGCGCTCGTCGGCCTCCAGGCGGGCCCAGAGCACCGGCCGTGACGCGTGGTTGAGGTGCCGGGCCAGGACCGTGAAGAGCAGCCAGTCGCGCAGGCCCCGCCCGCGATAGCGGACCCGGCCGATCAGCGCGTCGCGGGCCGGGCGCAGCTCGGGGGCCAGCCGGTCCGGGCGCTGCGGCGGACGGCGGTCCTGCAGCGCGCGGCGCACCTCGGCCGGGTCCTCCCCGCAGTCGCGGATCATGTGCGAGGCCTGCGTGGCCTGGTCGTCGAGCATCGCGGCCAGCAGCGCCGCCGGCGAACCGTCCGGGACGGTGCGCAGCGCGGCGGCCGCGGGGGCGGTGACCGGGATCGCCCGGCCGTCGGTGTCGCGTGCGGACTCACCGCCGGCCGGCTCGGTGGTCTCCGGCAGCACCGCGCGCACCACTCGCGGCGTGATGTCGAAGGCGTCCAGCAGCGGCGCGACGTCCGCGTCGTGGGCCACCGAGAAGAGCAGGTGGCCGGTGCTGATCGGGCGGTCGGCGACGCCGCGCACCCGGGTGAGGATCTCGGTGAGCCGATCGCCGACCCTGAGCTCGTCCGTCATCTCGTCTCCTCGTCCGTGTTTCGCATCGAGGATCACGATAGGGATTTCCCGAGGTCAGGCCATCGGTCCGCGGACGGAGCCGGGCTATGCCCCAGGGCATAGGCACCGCCGGTCCCGGGCATGATCGTCGGGGTGACGACCTTCGGCGGAGTGGACGAGCTGCTGGCGCGGGCGCGGGCCGGGGTGCGCCGGCTCGATCCGCACGAGACCTGGGCGGCGGTGACCGCCGGCGCTCTCCTGATCGACACCCGCACCGACCGGCAGCGGGCGCGGCAGGGTGAGTTGCCTGGGGCGATCGTGGTCGACCGCACGGTGCTGGAGTGGCGGCTCGACCCCCGGTCGGCCAGCCGCATCCCCGAGGCGACCGGCCACGACCTGCGGATCGTGGTGGCGTGCCGGCAGGGGTACAGCTCCAGTCTGGCGGCGGCCGGCCTGCGCGCGATCGGCCTGCACCGGGCCACCGACCTGGTGGGCGGGGTGGAGGCGTGGCTGGCGGCCGGCCTGCCGACCACGGCCGGGCCGGCCGACGTCCGCGAGTGATCGGCTCGCCGGTTCACCTGATCCGGCCGGGCGGGACGAGCTGCGCCCGGAGGACCTGCTGGGCACGGTACGGCGGCGAGGAGTTCGCCGCGATCTTCGACCAATCCCGGCTCGCCGACGCGCGGACCGGATCCTGGAGTGCCTGCAGGTGGTCACCCCGCTGGGTCAGACCTTCTCGGCGGGCGCCGCGCAGTGGGACGGCTGCGAGACCGCCGACGAGTTGCTGGCCAGGGCCGACGCCGCGCTGTACGCCGCGAAGCGCGCCGGCCGCGACCGCGTCTACATCTCCGCCACCCGCTGACCGGCGCTCACCCGGGCGCCGTCACCCTGCACGGCCAGCATCAGGCAGGACCGGACCTCGTCGCCGTCGACCAGCACCCCGCAAGCGCCGCAGGTGCCGTCGGTGCAGGCGATCCGGCAGCCGGCGACCCCGCAGTCGTCGCGCAGCACCTCGGCCAGGGTCCGGTGCGGCGGCACGTCGAGGTCGTGGCGTGTCCCGTCGACAGTCAGCGTCACCCGCAACTGCCGGCCCTCTCCCGGGCGTTGCTGAGGGCACGGCGGGCCAGGACCCGGAAGGCACGACGCTGCCGCGGCAGGGACGCGTCCTCCGCGAGACGGTGGGTGTCCTGGTCGGCCGCGACCTCCGCCGCGGCGGCGATGGTCGTGTCCGAGAACGGCGTGCCGATCAGGGCCTTCTCGGTCGCCCGGGCCCGGACCGGGCACGGCCCGGAGTTCACCAGCGTGATCGCCGCCGAGCTGATCACGCCGTCGGTCACCGTGACCGCCGCCATCGCGGCCGCCTGCGGATAGATCGAGGAGCGCCGGTCCTCGGCGTACCCGATGCCGGTGCCGGCGGGCAGCGTGGGCAGCCGCGCCTCGACCAGCATCTCGTCCGGCCGGCGGGTGGTGGTGAAAGGGCCGGTGAAGAAGCCCTCCGCCGGCACCGTCCGCCGTCCCCGCGCGCTCTCCAGCACCATCTCGGCGCCGAGGGTAACCGCCACGGCCGGCCACTCCGCCCCGGGATGCGCGTACGCCAGGCTGCCGAGCATCGTCCCCCGGGCCCGGATCGGCGGGTGCCCGATGTGCCGCACCACCGCGCGGAGCAGGTCGCCGAGCGCGCCGCCGACCGTCCCGGACTCGAACACCCGGTGCCGCACCAGCGGTCCCACCCGCAGCCACCCGTCCGCCTCGGCCAGCATGTCCAGCCCATCGACCCGGTTGATGTCGACCAGCCGGCAGGGCGACGCTCCCGGTCTGGTCACCTCGGGCACCAGACTCTGGCCGCCGGCCAGCACCGACGTCTCGTCGTCGGACAGGGCGGCGAGCACCTCGTCCACACTTCTCGCGGCGATGTATTCCACGGCCGCAGCCTTCATGCTCGCTCCTCCACTGTCTTGTGTGGAGTTGTATCGACAGACGTACGCTGCGTCAAACCTCGGCAATCCGAAAGGATGAATGCCAACTACTCAGAGGTACGACGCGATCACGTTGGCGACATCCGCGCGCATCGGGTCCGGGTTCGCCCAGCTCCAGTTCGGGTGGGCGCGGTTGGTCAGCAGGGCCAGCACCAGCTTCCGTTCCGGGGCGACCAGCAGTGACGTGCCGGTGAAACCGGTGTGCCCGAAGGCGGCCGCGGACGACAGCCGGCCCATGAACCACGGCTGGCGCAGGGTGACGCCGAGACCGTGGTCGGACGGGCGGCGGGGCCGGTCCGGGTCGATCGCCGGCAGCCCCCGGTTGTGGTTGGTGAGCATCTCCTCGACGATCCCCGCCGACAGCACCCGCTTGCCGCCGTAGGTGCCGCCCGCGAGCAGGAGCTGCCCGATCACCGCGACCTCCCGGGCAGTGCCGAAGACACCGGCGCTGCCGATCACCCCGCCCATTTGGTGCGCGACGTCGTCGTGCACGACACCGCGCAGCAGGCCACGGGAGGTGCGGGCGTCGGTGGCGACCAGGCGCCGGGCCCGGTCGGCCGCGCTCATCCGCTTCAGCGGGGTGAAACCGGTGTCGCGCAGGCCGAGCGGGCCGGTGATCCCGGCGGCCAGCGCGGCGGCGAGACCGGTGCCGCTGACCTTCTCGACGAGCTGGGCGGCGACCATCAGGCCGACGCTGGAATACCGGTACGCCCGGCCCGGCGTGGCGCCCCGGACCAAGGGTGTGGCCAGCACCGCGGCGCGCTGGGCGGCGCGCGACGGCAGGCCCTTGACGGAGGCGCCGACCGGCAGGCCGCTGGTGTGGGTGAGCAGCATCCGGACGGTGACCGCCGGCTTGCCGGCGCCACGGAAGCCGGGCAGGTACCGCGCGACCGGCGCGTCGAGGTCGATCCGGCCCCGGTCCACCTGCTGCAACAGCAGGATCGAGGTGTAGACCTTGGTCAGCGACGCCAGGTCGAAGACGGAGTCGGCGCGCATCGCCACCCGCTCCGCCGCGGGCAGCTGGACCGGGCCGGCCCGGTAACGCAGGGCGTGCCCCACCGCGACGGTCGCCGTGACCTTGCCGTTCAGCATGACCACGGCGACCGCACCGGCGTAGGTGGGGTGACCCGGATTGGCCCTCGTCGGCTTCAGATGCCTGGTGAGCACCGTCCGGAGCGGCGCCGCGTACGGCACCGGCGCCGCGGCGGCGAGAGGCTCGACGGCGACCTGGGCCGCACCGTCGACCCACTCGCCGGCCGGGGCGCGGTCACACCCGGCGACCGCCGCCGAGACGGCGGCGAGACCAGCACCCAGCACACTGCGACGAGACGGCACAACCGCAGATCATGCCCAGCAACTCAGCGGCTGGCAATCCGGCGCAGCAGCACGTAGCCCAGCGCGGCGCCCACAACGTAGGGCGCGGCGACGATCAGCGGGTCGAGCACCTGATGCCGGTCGGTCCGGTTGCCGCCCCGGCCGCCGGCCAGCTCTCCGGCGATCCCGGTCTCGGCGACCACGTTGTCCGGGCGGCCCTTCAGCACGCCCAGCAGGCGGCCCTCCACCACGTCCACCCGGTCCGCGGCGAGCAACAGCAGCCAGTGCGCGGCCCGCCCCTCGCTGTACTTCGCGTACGAGTACCGGCGGATCATGCCGGAGAGCCCGCGCGGCGGGCAGGACGTGCCGAAGACCGGGGTGAGGAACGCGTGCTCGATCGAGCGCTCCCGCGGCCACCGCTCCGGTTGCCGTTCCGGGAACTCCCAGTGCGCGCCGCTGAGGCCGGGGTCGAAGATCTCCTGCGGCACCGACGGCCGGTCCTTCGGGTCCAGGTCGGCCCCCCAGCCGGGGATGCGGGCGCGCAGCTCGTCGCTGGACTCGGCCAGCTTGGGCTTGTCCGGGGTGTACGCCATGATGCTCTCCTACGCCGCGCTCGGGACGATGATCGGCTTGATGCAGCCGTCGAGTTTCGCCGAGAAGATGTGATAGCCCTCGGCGATGTGCTCGAGCGGGATCCGGTGCGTCACGATCTCGCTGGGCTTGAGGTAACCGTTGCGGACATGCTCGAACAGCCGCGGCCACTGCCGCTTCACCGGGCACTGGTTCATCCGCAGGGTCAGTCCCTTGTTCACCGCGTCGCCGAACTTGACGGCGCTGAACATCGGGCCGTACGCCCCCATCACCGAGACGGTGCCGCCCTTGCGGACGGAGTCGATGGCCCAGTTCAGCGCGATCGGGGAGCCGCCCTGCAGCTTCAGTTTCGCCGCCGTCACGTGCTGGAGCAGGTTTCCGTCGGCCTCCGCGCCGACCGCGTCGATCGCCACGTCCGCGCCGAGATGCTCGGTGATCTTCTTCATGTGGACGACGATGTCGTCGTACTCGGTGAAGTTGTAGGTCTCGGCGTGCGCGAACGTCCGGGCCTTCTCGAGCCGGTAGTCCAGGTGGTCGATGACGATCACCCGGCCGGCACCCATCAGCCAGGCCGACTTCGCGGCGTACAGCCCGACCGGTCCGGCGCCGAAGACCACCACCACGTCACCTTCGACGATGTCGCCCAGCTGCGCGCCGAAATAGCCGGTGGCGAGGGCATCGGTGAGCAGCACCGCGTCGTCCTCGTCCAGCCACTCCGGGAGCACCGTCGGCCCGACGTCGGCGAACGGCACCCGGACGAACTCGGCCTGCCCGCCGTCGTAGCCGCCGGTGGTGTGCGAGTAGCCGTAGATGCCACCGACCGCGGTGGCGTTCGGATTGACGTTGTGACAGTTCGAGTACAGACCTCGGGCGCAGAAGAAGCAGCTGCCGCAGAAGATGTTGAACGGCACCATCACCCGGTCGCCGGGCTTGAGCCGTTCCACCGACGAGCCCACCTCGTCGACCACGCCGACGAACTCGTGACCGAAGGTCGTGCCGACCCGCGTGTCCGGCATCATCCCGTGGTACAGGTGCAGGTCCGAGCCGCAGATGGCGGCACGGGTGACCCGTACGATCGCGTCGTTGGGATGCTCGATCACCGGACGGTCCTTCTCCTCGACCCGCACCCGGTACGGACCGCGATACACCATTGCTCGCATCTGTCGCCCTCCTGAACGCCAGATCCGTGGCTACCCGGCGGCAAGCCCCGCAAACCGGTCAGGCGGAGCTCGCGAACACTTTCCTCCGCTGCGGCGAAGTGGGGGCGAGAGGATGGTGACAGCCGATGGACACGGACGTTGGGGTAGTGACCGACGCCGAACTGATCGCCGGCGCCCGGAGATCGCCGGAGCACTTCGCGGGGGTGTTCGACCGGCACTACGGCCGGATCTACGCGTACGCGGCACGGCGGCTCGGCCGGGACCTGGCCGAGGACGTGGCCTCGGAGACGTTCCTGATCGCGTTCAGCCGGATCGCCGGGTACGACACCGGCCGCCCGGACGCGGCCCCGTGGCTGTACGGGATCGCCTCGAACCTGATCGCCCGGCACGGCCGTGCCGAGTCACGGCGGTACCGGGCGCTGGCCAGGCTCGGCCCGGACCAGCCGGTCGGCGCCCACGACGACGCCGTCGCCGGCCGGCTCGACGCCGCGGCCGCGCGGGGACGGCTCGCGGCGGCGCTGGCCCGGTTGTCCGGCGGCGAACGCGACGCGCTGCTGCTCGTCGCCTGGGCCGGCCTCAGCCAGCCCGAGGTGGCCGCGGCGCTCGACATGCCGGCCGGCACCGTCCGGTCGCGGCTGCACCGCGCACGCCAGGAGATGCGTACGGCTTTGGGAGAGGGAGACCTGTGATGAACGAGATCGACGTGCTGGCGCAGGCGTTCGGGCCGGACGAGATCCCGGCCGCGGCGACTCGCGACCGGGCCCGCGCGGCCCTGCTGCACCGGATGGAAGGCCCCGCTCCCGCGCGGCGGCGCCGGCCCCGATGGGCGGTCCGGATCACTGCGGTGGTGGCCACCGCGGCAGCGGCCGCGGTCGGGGTGGTCGCGCTGGAGAACGCCGGCACGGTGAGCCGGCGGAGCGTCGAGAATCCGGTGGTGGCCGCGCTGCCGTTCGCCAGGCCGGCCGGGGCCGCCGAGGTTCTGGAGAACGCCGCCTGGGCGGCCGCCCGCAAACCCTGGGTGGCGCCCCGGCCGGACCAGTTCATGTATGTGCGGACCACCGCCACCCTGAACAACCGGAAGCTGCTCGAGGCGGAACCGAACGGCCCGCTGGTGGACGGGAGGACCGAGACCGTCCGCGAGGAAGCCTGGACGCGCGTCGACGGCGATGTGATGGCGTCGCGCAAGGGCGGCGGCAAACTCGTGGTGACCGAGCGCACCCCGGAGGCCTACTGGTTCACCATCCCGTACCCCGATCTGGCCGCGCTGACCACCCCGGAGAAGGTCGCCGCGTGGATCGCGGCGCCCAAGGCCGTCGGCGCCGACGTGGACGCCCTGCTCATGCAGCAGGTGCTTCCGCCGGATGTGGAGGCCGCGATGTTCCGGTGGCTGGCCCGGCAGCCCGGCGTGCGGGCGGACCATCAGTCGGTGAACCTCGACGGCCGCCCGGCCATCGCGCTGACCTGGACCGTCGAGGGCTACCTGAAGAAGGACCTGCTCTTCGACCCGGCGACCTACGCCCTGATCGGTGACCGCCTGGTGGCCGTGAAGAACCACGTGAGCAAGGGGGACGACGGCACCCGGCGGATCAGGGCCGGCGACGTCTTCCGCCTGGTCGTCCGCGACAGCGCCGGCATCGTCGACGCCCCCGGCGAGACCAGCTGACACCCAGCGTGTGAAGTTCGGGTCGCCATACGGGCCGAACTTCACACACTGCGTCACGCCACCAGTGTGTGAAGTTGAGGTCGCCATACGGGCCGAACTTCACACACTGGTGCTCGGCGTCAGCGCAGGGTGTCGACGTCGATGACGAAGCGGTAGCGGACGTCCGAGCGCAGCACCCGCTCGTACGCCTCGTTGATCTGGTCGGCGCTGATCAGCTCGACCTCCGGGGCGATCCCCCGCTCGGCGCAGAAGTCCAGCATCTCCTGGGTCTCGGCGATGCCGCCGATGCTGGAGCCGGCGAACGAGCGCCGGTTCGCGAACAGCGAGAACACCGGCACCGGCAGCGGCTCCGGCGGGGCGCCCACGCTCACCAGCGTGCCGTCGAGTCGCAGCAGCCCCAGGTAGGCGGCCATGTCGATCGGCGCGCTCACGGTGTTGACGATCAGGTCGAAGCTGTTGCGCAGCGCCTCGAACGTGGCCGCGTCCCGGGTGGCGTGGTACTGCTCCGCGCCGAAGGCCAGCCCGTCGTCCTTCTTGCCGAGGGTCTGCGACAACACGGTCACCTCGGCGCCCATCGCCACAGCGATCTTGACGGCCATGTGCCCGAGGCCGCCCATGCCGACCACGGCGACCTTCTTGCCGGGGCCCGCCTTCCAGTGCGACAGCGGCGAGTACGTGGTGATGCCGGCGCACAGCAGCGGCGCCGCGGCCTCGTACGGGATGCTCTCCGGCACCCGCAGCACGAAGTCCTGGTCCACCACGATGTGCGTCGAGTAGCCGCCCTGGGTGACCGTGCCGTCCCGGTCGACGCCGGCGTAGGTGCCGACGTTGCCGTTCAGGCAGTACTGCTCCTGCCCGCTCCGGCAGTTGTCGCACTCACGGCACGAGTTGACCATGCAGCCGACGCCGACCCGGTCGCCCACGGCGTGCTTGGTGACCTCGGCGCCCACCTCGGTGACCTGCCCGGCAATCTCGTGTCCGACGGTCAGCGGGTACGCCACCTCGCCCCACTCGCCGCGCACGGTGTGGATGTCCGAGTGGCAGATGCCCGCGTACCGGATCTCGATCAGAACATCGCGCGGGCCGACGTCACGCCGCTCGATCGTGGTGCGGGCGAGCGGTTCGGTGGCCGACGGGGCGGCGACGGCGTTGACGGTGAGAATGACGTCCTCCAGTGAAAGGGTCGTGACCTGCGGTCCCTGGTGAACTCTAGGAACCGCTCCCCTGGTAATACCACCGAACGCGCGACTGAAGCCTCTCGAGGCATGTCCGGCCGGTCACGGGCCGGGCCGCAGCTCCACCCCGGTCTCCTCGGCCAGCGCCCGCAGCAGCCGGTCCTGGAACGCCACGTCGTGCACCGCGCGGTGCGGCTGCTGCCGTTCCCGGTGGAACCAGTACTCCCCGCTGGTCAGCGCTTCCGGATCATCGCTGGTGGCGAGCCACTCCTGCGTCCGGTGGCCGAGCTCCAGATCGTCCGGGGCGCCCGGTCCGCCCATCTTCGTCGGCACCCAGCCCGGGTCGACGGCGTTGCTGCTGACGCCGGACCGGAGCCGGGCCACCGCGAACGCCAGGGCGGTGACGAACAACTTGCTGTCGGCGTACGACCCGGCCCGCTCCCCGCGCCAGTCGACCCCGTCGAGGGCCGGCCGCCCGCTGAAGTGCGACCCGCTGCTCAGGTAGACGAGCCGGCGCGGCCCGGGCAGCAGCACCGTTAGCAGGTACGGAGCAATGATGTTCACCGGCATGACCGCCCGGCCGGTGTAGACCCCGGCGTTGTGGATCACGACGTCGAGCGGCTTCACCGAGGCGGCGATGTCCCGGACCGCCTCCCGGTCCTCCAGGTCGCCCACGACGACCTCCGCGCCGCGCCCGGCCAGCTCGGCCAGGGCCGCGGCCCGGTGCCGACTGCGGGCGTGCACCACGACGTCGTGCCCCTCGGACAGCAGGGTCTGCGCGGTGAGACGGCCGAGGCCGTCGGCGGACCCGGTCACCAGGATGCGAGTCACGTCCTCCACGGTAGGCCGCGTGACGTTGTTCTCATGTCCGTCGATATGTTGTACCGTCGACTGGGAGCGCTCCCAACATCCCCCCTGGGTTTCCCGGCCCCCGAGGAGCACACGATGAGACGCATTCTCCGTGCCCTGACCGCCGCCGCGCTGTTCGCCACCGCGGGCGTCGCCGCGCTGGTCATGACCGGCCCGGCCCAAGCCGACACACTGATCTGCGAACAGTACGGCGCGACCACGATCGGCGGCCGTTACGTCGTCATGAACAACCGGTGGGGCGGCACCGCCGAACAGTGCATCAACGTCACCGACACCGGCTTCCGGATCACCAGCCAGCAGAGCGTCGGCAACACCAGCGGCGCACCGGTGTCGTACCCGGCCGTCTACTTCGGCTGCCACTACACGCGCTGCTCGCCCGGCACCAACCTGCCGATCCGCGTCGGCTCGATCACCAGCGCCACCAGCAGCGTCAGCTACACGTACGTGTCCGGCGCCACGTACAACGCCTCCTTCGACATCTGGCTCGACCCGTCACCGCGGACCGACGGCGTGAACGCGCAGGAGATCATGATCTGGTTCAACCGGCAGGGCTCGATCCAGCCGATCGGCTCCGTCGTCGGCACTGCCACGGTCGGCGGCCGCACCTGGGAGGTGTGGCGCGGCAGCAACGGCTCCAACGCGGTGGTCTCGTACGTCGCCCCGTCCCCGATCAACAGCTGGACCTTCAGCGTCCTGGACTTCATCAACGACGTGAAGAACCGCAGCTCGGTCACCGACTCCTGGTACCTGACCAGCATCCAGGCCGGCTTCGAGCCGTGGATCGGCGGCGCCGGCCTCGCAGTGAACTCCTTCAGCGCCTCCGTCAACGGCGGCGGCACCGGCACCCCGCCCACCTCGCCGTCCACCCCGCAGCCCGGCGGCACGTCCTGCCGGGTGACCTACGCGACCAACGTGTGGAGCAACGGCTTCACCGCGAACGTGACCGTCGCCAACACCGGCACCAGCGCGGTCAACGGCTGGTCGCTCGGCTTCACCCTGCCCTCCGGCCAGTCCGTCACCAACTCCTGGGGTGCCACCCTGAGCGGCTCCTCCGGCGCGCTCACCGCCCGCAACGCCGGCTACAACGGCACCGTCGCCGCCGGCGCCAACGCCAGCTTCGGCTTCCAGGGCACCTACACCGGAACCTTCGCCGCACCGTCCGCCTTCACCCTCAACGGCACCACCTGCACGCGGGCCTGATCACTTCCACACGGGTCGCCGCCTCCCGGCGGCGGCCCGTGTGCGACAACTGTGGGCATGTCCCCCGACGTCGCGGTGCACGTGCTCGAACTGGTCGGCCTCTACGTGTTCGCCACCTCCGGCGCTCTGATGGCGATCCACAAGGGCTTCGACCTGGTCGGCATCATCATGCTGGCGATGCTCACCGCCCTCGGCGGCGGCGTCATCCGCGACCTGATCATCGGCGACACCCCGCCGGCCGCCTTCACCAACGTCATCTACCTGCTGATCCCGCTGGCCGCCGCCACGGTGACCTTCTTCGCCCACCAGCTCGTGCACCGGCTGGCCTTCACCGTCCTGGTCTTCGACGCCGCCGGCCTGGCCCTCTTCTGCGTCACCGGAACCCTCAAGGCCTTGGCGTACGGTCTGGGCGCCGTCCAGGCCGCCCTGATGGGCGTCCTCACCGCCGTCGGCGGTGGCCTGCTGCGCGACATCACCGCCCGCGAGACCCCGACCCTGGTCCGCGCCGACAGCGACCTCTACGCCATCCCCGCTGCGGCCGGCGCCATCATCGTCGTCATCGCCGAACGCGCCGACTGGCCGATGCCGATCATCGCCACCGCCGCCGCCATCGGCGTCTTCACCCTGCGCATCCTCGCCATGATCCACCACTGGACGGCCCCCGGCGCCCCCAACTGGCACCCCACCCCCTGACCATCGCCTCCCACCAGCCCCGCGAACCGGCCGCATCCATTCAGCCGCCTCGAACAGCACCAATCACCCCGTCCGCCGCGCCAGCGCCTCCCCGATACACCGCACGACTTGCTGCACGGCCCCCGACTGTCCCCCCGCACGGGTAGTCGCATAAATCTGCCGTGCCAGCCCACCCGGCCGACCCACCGCCAGATATCCCACCCCCGGCTGATCGACAGCCGCCAGCGCCGGCACCAGCGACACCCCGAACCCCGCCGCCACCATCGCCAGCACCATCGGATAGCTGTGCACCCGAACCTTGATCCGGGGCTCGAACCCCGCCGCCCGGCAGGCCATCTCGGTGGCCGCCTGGAATCCGGTGCTGGTCAACGCCCCCACCCACTCGTCGTCGGCGAAGTCGGCCAGCGACACAGGCTCACCCGAGGAAACCATCCCCTCGGGCACAGCGAGCAGCATCGGTTCCCGATAGAGCCCCCGCTGGGTCAGCCCTCGCAGGTCGGGCCGGGACAGCGGCGCGTACTCATGGGTGACCGCCACATCGATCTCCCCCGCCCGTATCCGCGGCAGCGCCTCCGCCGACTCCAGCTCAGCGAAGTGCAGCTCCACCCCCGGGTACCGCCGCCGGAACGCCGCCAGCGCCGGGATGACGAAGCTCGTGCTCGCGGTGGCGAACGCCGCCACCCGGACAGTCCCCGCGCGCATCCCCGCGACATCCCGAACCGCCCGCCGGGCCTCGGCCAACGACGCCAGCACCGGCTCGGCATGGTCTGCGAGAACCCGGCCCGCCTCGGTCAGCCGCACGCTGCGCGCCGATCGTTCGAGCAGCGCGGTGCCCACGTCACGTTCGAGGGCGGCCAACTGCTGCGAGGCCGCCGCCGCGGTGCACCCGGCTCGGGCGGCCGCACCGGCGATGGTCCCGGTCACCGCGACATCGCGCAGCAGGATCAGACGACGGGGATCGAGCACAAGGAGAACTTACGCTGAGCTGTTCGAGCACGCATTGATCCGCATGCTCGCCCGTGCCAGCCTGATCCGGTGCCCTTGGATCCGCACCTGCTGGCCGCCTTCACCGTCACCACGATCGTCGCCACCCTGGCTCCCGGCCCGGACATGCTGTTCGTGCTGAGTGCCGGGATGCGTGGCGGCCCTCGAGCCGGCCTGCTGGCCACGGCCGGGATCGCCACGAGCGAGGCGATCCATGTCCTGGTGGCCGCCGCCGGCCTCAGCGCCCTGTTCACCGCGGTGCCCGAAGCTTTCACCGCGCTTCGGGTCGCCGGCGCCGTCTATCTCGCCTGGCTGGGCATCCAGATGATCCGCCACCGCGGCGATCTGACCCTGGCCACCGCCGACGGCGCGACGATCTCCGGTCGCCGGGTCTATGTGACCGGCTTCCTGACGAACCTGTCCAACCCCAAGATGATCGCCTTCTCGGTGGCGTTCCTGCCCCAGTTCGTCGACCCGGCGCTGGGTTCGGTCTGGGTTCAGTTCACCGTGCTCGGCGCCATCCTGATCTTCCTGGAGTTCCTGATCGACGGCGGTGTGGGCGTCTTCGCCGGCCGGATCGGGACATGGCTGCGGCACCGCCACAGCTTGCGCCGCTACATCGACACCGCGACCGGCGGCATCCTCATCGCCCTGGGCCTGCGCCTGGCGGTGGAGAACTAGGGGGTCAGCCGGCGGCCGTCACGGATCAGGGGCAGGATCCAGACAGCGACCAGCGCCGCCCCCAGTGCGGCGGTGGCGGCCGAGGCGTCGCCGTGGAGGATCAGAGCGAGCAGCCAACAGGCCACGATCACCGAGCGAAGCATCAGGCAAGGCATGTGAAGCGTGTTCCCCTTCTCGGGACCCGGCGGGGCCAGGCAGTGTCCTGCCCGGGCCACCCGCCGGAAAAGGCAAGCCTCAGGCGCGATAGCGAGGCACCATCACTTCCACACTGAGCCCGGAGGGCCCGCCCCGGGCCCGGATCGACCCGCCACGCGCCTCGATCAGTCGCCGGACCACCCAGATCCCCAGCCCTCGATCAGTGGGCGGTGGCGTCCGCCGCCGCAGCGCCGCCAGAAGCGCCGGCGTAGGGCCTCCGCAGTCGGCCACCTCCAGCCGCAACCGGCACCCTCGCCGACGGGCGACGAGCCGAACCGGCCCGTCGGAGTACCGCACCGCGTTACCCACCAGGTTGATCAGGATCTGCCGGGTGTGCTGCGGATGCACCGGCCACCGCCCGGCCGTCGCCCCCGCGTCCACCACGAGTCGCCCAGACGGGGCGGTAGCGGCGACGGCGGGCAGGATCCGGCCGAGCGGAACGGCCGGTGCGGCCACGGTGGACAGTCCGCTCGCCGCGGCCGCCGCCTGCCCGAGCACCGCCTCGGCATGGGCGGCGTGCTCCGCCGCCAGCCGGGCCAGCTGCCCGCGGCGGTCTTCCGGCTGCTCCCGTTCCAGGGCCCGGACCAGCGCAGACAGCGTGGCCATCGGCGGACGCAACTCGTGGCAGACGCTGCGCAGCAGAACGACCGCCGGGTCCGGGGCCCGGCGTGAGCGAATCAAACGCATGAGTGGGCTCGCGAGGGGCATCCGCTGGGCATGGGCAAGGCGATTCGGGTGGCGGTGGTCGATGACCACGAACTTTTCACGCGCGGTCTCGAGCTTCTGCTGCCGGAGGTGAGCGGCGGCCGGGCAGTGGTGGTGGCGACCACGACTGACGCGGCATATGCCACGAGCCTGGTCCGGCACGCCGTGCCGGACGTGGTGCTGGTGGACATCCACATGCCGCGGCCGGGCGGCATCCAGTCGATCGCGGCGATCCGGCGGGCCGCGCCCCGGGCCCGGGTGCTGGCCATGTCCGGCGACGAGGAGCCGTCGGTGGCGCTGGCGGCGCTGCGGGCCGGCGCGGTCGGTTTCCTGCCGAAAAGCAGCGACCCGGCCACGCTGTTGCAGCCGCTGCTGGCGGCCTTGGAGGGGTGGGCGGTGCTGCCGGCCGCGCTGCTGCCGTCGATGACCGCGGCGCCGGAGACCAACCCGGTCGCCGCGACGCTCGGCGACGCGGACCGGCGGTTGTTGCGCCTGATCGCGAACGGCGCCTCCACCGGGGAGATCGCCACCGAGCTGCACGTGTCCGACCGTACGGTCAAGCGGTTGACCGCCGCGCTCCTGCGCAAGTTGCGGGTCTCCAGCCGGACCGAGGCGGCGGCCCTGGCCGGCAGCGCCGGACTGATCTGAGCAATCATGTCGCGGCGGATTCCCTTATGGGAATGGTTCAACCAAGCGTTTGGACGAGCAGGAAAACATTGAGGGTGATGATCAAGGCGGCCGCCGCGACGGCGCACGCGGTCGTGACCGGGTGGTTGACATGCTCGCCCAGCACATCGCGCCGCCGGGTCAGCCAGATCAGCGGGATCAGGGCGAACGGCACGCCGAACGAGAGCACCACCTGTGACCAGATCAAGGCGACGGTGGGGTCGACACCGAGCATCAGCACGATCATCGCCGGGGCCATGGTGATCAACCGGCGCAGCGTCAGCGGGATGCTGCGATTGATGAAGCCCTGCATGACCACCTGCCCGGCGTAGGTGCCGACGCTGGACGAGGCGAAACCGGACGCCAGCAGCGCGATGGCGAACGCGAACGCCGCGGGCTGATCGAGGACGACGCCAAGCCCGTGGTGGATGCCCTCCAGGGTGTCCGTGCCGGCGATCCCGGAGTTGTGGAACAACGCCGCCGCGATCACCAGCATGGACAGGTTCACCAGGCCGGCGGCGCCCAAGGCGATGATCGTGTCGGCCCGCTGATAGCGCAGCGCGGTGGTCCGCATGCTGGGGTCGGGAGTCGCCCGGGAGGTGGTCAGTGCCGAGTGCAGGTAGATCACGTGCGGCATCACGGTGGCGCCGAGGATGCCGGTGGCCAGCAGCATGCTCTCTGATCCGGAGAACGAGGGAACCATCCCGGCGGCTACCCCGGCCGGATCGACACCGGCGCGGAGTCCGTTGTAGAGGAAGCCGAGCGCGATCACGCCGAGCAGTCCGGTGATCGCCAGCTCGAACCGCCGGAATCCTCGCCGGTGCAGGCCGAGCAGGGCGAACGCGACGACACAGGTGATCAGGCCGCCGATCGGGAGCGGGATGCCGAAGAGCAGGTAGAGCGCGAGCGCCCCGCCGATGATCTCGGCAAGGTCGGTGGCCATGGCGACCAGTTCGGCCTGCACCCACAGCCCGGCGCTGACCGGGCGCGGCAGCCGCTCCCGGCACCACTGCGCCAAATCACGGCCGGTCACCAGGCCCAGCTTCGCGGAGAGCGACTGGATCAACACGGCCATGATGTTGGCCGCCACGATCACCCACACCAGTTGATAGCCCAACGTCGCGCCGCCGGTGAAGTTCGTGGCGAAGTTGCCGGGGTCGGCATAGGCGATCGCGGCCACGAAGGCGGGGCCGAACCACGGGGCCACCCGGGCCACCCGGCGGCGCAGCGGCTGTGCGAGATCGAGAACCACCATGCGGCGGGAGTGCCCGGGGGCGGTGGCCTCACCAGGCCCCGACTGACCTCACCGGGCCGATGCACCGGGTAGCCAGATGCTCGTGCCGAACCCCATCGAGAGGAGCTAGACGTGTTCAAGCATGTTGACTACCTGCAGTTCCAGGCCAAGCCGGAGAAGCCGGACCCGGTGCTGGCCGCCAAGATGCAGGAGCTGGTCGGCGGTCAGTTCGGTGAGATGACCGTGATGATGCAGTACCTGTGGCAGGGCTGGTCGTGCCGGGTGCCCGGCAAGTACAAGGACATGATCATGGACATCGCGACCGAGGAGATCGGTCACGTCGAGATGCTCACGACCATGTTGGCCCGCCTGCTCGAGGGCGCGCCGAACGAGGCGACCGAGAAGGCCGCCGCCGCCAACCCGCTGCTGGGAGCCGTGATGGGCGGGATGAACTTCCAGCACGCCATCGTCACCGGTGGTGGCGCGCTGCCCCGGGACGCCGCCGGTGTCCCGTGGAACGCCGGTTACATCGTCGCCAGCGGCAACCTGCTCTCGGACTTCCGGTCCAACGTGGCCGCCGAGGCGCAGAGCCGGCTGATGACCAGCCGGGTCTACAACATGACCGACGACCGCGGGGTCAAGGAGATGCTCCAGTTCAACCTGGCCCGCGACACGTACCACCAGCAGCAGTGGCTGCTGGGCATCGAGCAGCTGATCCAGGACGGCTTCACCGAGAACGGCATCGAGGACTCGAACGCGGAGTTCGAGCACCCCGAGGCGAACCACACGTTCTACAGCTTCGACCCGGCCAGCCGGGCGGGCGAGGGCCGGTGGGCGCAGGGGCCGACGCTGAACGGCAAGGACGAGATCGTCTACGTTCCGGACGCGCAGCCGCTCACCGACGACAAGCCGCTGGGCCCGGCGCCGGACCCGAAGCTCTACGTCACCTACGACGGGTCGATGGGCAAGGGCAAGCCGGGCACCGCGGCGGGTTCCACCGCCCAGGGCGCGGCGAACATCGTCAACAAGATCAAGGGCGCGCTGGACTGAAGCTGATGGTTGAGGGCCGGCTCCGGGACGCGGAGCCGGCCCTCAGGTCTTACAACTGCCGGATCGCGGCGAGCTGACGGCGGGTCACGAAGGACGGGTTGGCCGCCTGCGGTTGCCGCAGCACCTCCAGGCCGGCGAGCTCCCGATGGGCGCGCAGCTCGTCCCGGCTGATCCAGCCCGCGGGTTCCGTGATGGTCAGGTCGAGCGGAACCCACCAGCCGTCGCCGTCCTCCGCAGGCTGTGCGGGGCCGGTCAGCATCCCCGATCCCCAGACGCCGTACGCGATGTCGCGGCGCCGGCTACCGCTGCCCCAGAAGAGCACCGGCTGGCCGGCGGCCATCAGCCGTGTCCGGTAGCTGGGCTGGACGCACCACCGGCGCACCAGCGGATCAGCGGCGAACCGGCCGGGCAGATCGGCCCGGTCGGCGTTCCCCTTGATCAGCCAGGCGCCGAGGTCGTCCGGATCAACCGTCCTGGGCGGTGCCGGTGACACGGTTCGCTCCGGTCGTGTTGACGCCCTTGTTGCTGCTGCCGTGCGACGGCGTGTCCGCGGTCGGCTCCTCGTCGACCGGGAAGTCCCCGGTCTCCTCCAAGCCGCTGACGAACTGGTCGGTGCTGCTGCCCGCGTCGACGATCCGTTCCTCGTTCGGTTCGGTCATGATTCTCCTCAGTCCGGGCGGTACATCTCGCTGTCGCCTCCGGTCGTACCCAGATCGGTGGGGTCTGTCTCCTCGTCCCCGGCGTCCTCGCCGGCGACCGACTCGCCCGGCGCCCGCAGCGAGGCGGCGTAGGCGGGGGTGCCGTCGGGCTCGTCGGTCGGGTGCCGGTCGGCGCGGTCTCGATCATCAGTCATGCCACCGCGACTTCCCGCCGGACGCGACCGCAAACTTGCCGTCACGGCCGGGGTGAGGTGCGCGTCCACGACCGTTCCCCGCGCCGGCTGGTGGCGGCCACGCAGCGCGGGCAGATGTGGCGGACCTGGTCCTGTGCGGTGACCACGTCGGTGGCCCGGAAGTCGAACGGCACGTGCGGGAACCGCCGCAGCCGCGTCCGGCTCAGTGCCAGCCCGCACACCGTCTGGTTCAGGCCCGGTGTCCAGCCGTGCACCTCGCCGCCCGGCTGCCGGACGCCGTCGTCGTCGACCCATTCGCTGGATGCCGCGACCGACGCGGCTCGCGTTCTCGCCATGCCGTCCGCATTCCCGTTTTTGCCGGGACATATCCGGCCCGCCGCGGGCTATCCGCGCGCCGACCAGCAAGCAGCGCACCGAGGACGCGAACCCGACCGAGGCGCCGCACGGCAGCCCGGACCGGAACGCGAATCGGCCGACGCCGGTGGATCAGGAGTCGCCCTACGGCCCGTCCGGGAAGACCGCGGGGTAGTTATCGACAGCCGCCGCTGAAACAGTTATGGTGCAGGGCTGGTGGGAGCGCTCCCACCAGCTGGTTCCCCGCCGTCCCCGTTCCCCCCGGGAGTGCACCATGCGCAGCACCGTACCTACCCTCGCCGTCGCCGGCCTCCTGCTGGCCACCGCAGCCGCCTGCGGCACGGCGCCCGCCCCACCCTCGGCCGCCGGAGGCGCACCGTCCGCCGCCAGCGCCGCGCCCCCGGCGGTGGCCGCCACCTGCGAGGCGCTCTCCGAGGCGTACGGCAAGAACATGGCGCCGTTCGCCCAGTCGCTCACCGAGGTCGTCGCCGACCGCAAAGCGGTCCCCCGCGCCCAGCAGGCCCTCGAGACCTTCGCGGTCGCCGTCGACAACGCCACCCACGCCAGCGACGACCCCGACCTGCGCGCCGACGGCAAGAAGGCCGCCGACGAACTGCGCGCCAAGGCCGCCGACCCGAAGTTCTTCGCCACCATCAAGACCGCCGACGACGTCGACAAGACCGTCGGGCCCACCCTCAGCGCCTGGCTCGCGCCGATCTCGAACCACTGCAAATAAGAAGAGCCCGTGATCGTACGAGTCTGTGCCAGGTCCCGTCCGGTCCGCGCGAGCTGATCGCCCGGTCGCGGCTCTGCCGCGACCGCCGGGCTGACCTGCTGGGGCGAGCCGACCGGACCTGGCCGGCGCCGGCGCGCAGCCACTGCTCAGGAGATCGAGCCGGCCCGCTCCACCGCCTTGCCGAGCAGGTCCCGCACCAGATCCTCGGAGCCGCCCAGGTTCTCCCAGCCCTGGTCGGCGACCACCACGATCACGTCGTCCACCCGGGCCAGACCGGCGTACCGGCTGACCCGCGACGCCTCCTCGTCGGCATAGCTCTCGTTCGTCTCGATCCGGACGACGACCGACTCGTCCCCGGCGCCGCCGGTCCCCAGGCTGGTCCACCGCCGCTCGTTCTCGCCCAGCGAGCCCGGGCACTTCGCCAGGGCTTCGCGCACCTGGGCGAACTGCTCGGCCGCTCCCCCGGGCTCGTGCCGCCCCACGAACTCGGTCACCACGCTCGGTGTGCTGCCCGTCTCGCCCCGCTCGACGGTGAACCGAACCGCTACCGCGTCGGTGCGCGAGCTGTCGCTCGGGTACGGGTCGTCGCCGCACGGCCGCAGCGGCCGGACGTGCGAGAACTCGCCCTGCGGCAGCGGCTCGGCGGGGGCGCCGTTGACGTCGGCGGGCTGCAGCAGAGCGCCGGCCGGGATGCCGGACGCCGAGGCCGAGCCCTCCGGCGCCGGCCCACCCGAAGCCGGCGCCGCGGCCTGCGTCGTCCCCACCGCCTCGGGGGTTCCGCCGTCGCCCGAGGTACAGGCGGCGAGCGACAGGGCGAGCAGACCGGCGCTCATCGCCACGCCGGCCGGGAGGGTCCTGTTCATGCGGCTCCTGTCGTCAATGATCGGATCGGACTTGTCTCCGGCACTGCCCGCTGAGACCATCCACCAACCGTTCCGGGGCGGTTGGCCTCAACTTCGGCGGCCGGCGGCCGACTTTTCTGCTGCCAGGAACTCCGGACCACAGGGAGAGATGGACGTGCCGCGACCCCAGCTCGCAGGCCGCGGCAGCGGCCTGGTGCTCACCGCCGCGAGCCTGGTGCTGGCCACCGGCGCCTGGCTGGCCGTCGGGCTCGTTCACGTCTGGGCACACCCCTGGGTGGGCTGGCTGGCCATGCCGGTGATCCCGGTGCTGGCCGGGTCCGCGTGCTGGACCGCGAGCCGGCAGCCCGAGCTCGACGCGGGCACCCGCCGGTTCTGGCGGCATCTCACCCTCGCCTGCGGGTTCTTCACCGCGGGCATCCTGGCCAACATCGCCGACGCGTTCGGCGGCGGGACGCCGTCCCAGGCTATCGGCCCGGTCACGCTCGCCTGCTACCTGGCCGTCCTCGGTGTGGTGCTGTGGGCGCTGCTGCGCCTGCCGTCCTGGGAGCGCAGCCGTGCCGACTGGGTCCGCTTCCTGCTCGACGCCGGGATCGTGGTGCTGACCGTCGGCGCGCTCGTCTGGCACTTCTCGCTGCGGCACCACCAGCAGTGGGTGGCGCAGACCGGCTCCTCCGGGCCGATGATCGCGATCAGCGTGGTGGCCTGCCTGTCGATGGCCGCCTTCGCCAAGGTCGGCTTCGCCGGCGCCGGGCGGCTGGACCGCCGCGCCACCTACATCCTGGCGATCGGCAGCGCGGTGAGCGCCTGTTTCGGCAGCCTGTCCCCGCTGCTGGTGGACCGCCCGTACCTGTCCACCAGCCAGATCTCGGTGCCGTTCGCGGCGTTCAGCATCCTGCTGGCCGCGGTCAGCCAGCAGCGGGCCGGCAGCCGCGAGCCGAAGCCACGCTCCAACCGGCGGCGGATCAGCGTGGTGCCGTACCTCTCGGTGGCCGTCACCAGCGGCCTGCTGCTGTCCACCGCGCCCAGTGACACCGAGCAGGTCCGCACCATGCAGACCATCGTCGTGGCGCTGACCGCGCTCGTCGTGGTCCGCCAGATCATCGCGCTGCGCGAGAATCAGCGGCTGCTCGCCACCGTCGACGGCCACCTCGCTCAGCTGCGCGAATACCAGGACAAGCTCACCCACCAGGCCACCCACGACAGCCTCACCGACGCCGGCAACCGCGCTCTGTTCGAACAGCGCACCCGGGAGTTGCTCGGCGACGGCCGCCCGTTCGAGGTCGGCCTGCTCGACCTCGACGACTTCAAGGACGTCAACGACCGGCTCGGCCACCGCATCGGCGACCAGCTCATCCAGGAGACCAGCCGCCGCCTCACCCGGGGCGTCGGCGACCGCGGCCTGCTCACCCGGCTCGGCGGCGACGAGTTCGCCATCATCCTGGAACCCGCGGACAACCTGCCCGCCCTCCTCGACCTGCTGCTCGACGCGATCGGCCAGCCTGCGGACCTGGACGGCACCGTCGTGGTCACCGGCGCCAGCCTGGGCGTGACCGCCGCGCACACCGGCGACGACCCGGCCGAACTGCTGCGCCGCGCCGACGTGGCCATGTACGCCGCGAAGGCGGCCGGCGGCCACCGCTGGCAGCGGTTCGACCCGCGCATGGACCAGACGGCCGCCGAGA
Organism: Actinoplanes sp. 13; assembly: GCF_056134165.1. Classification (NCBI taxonomy): domain Bacteria; kingdom Bacillati; phylum Actinomycetota; class Actinomycetes; order Micromonosporales; family Micromonosporaceae; genus Actinoplanes; species Actinoplanes sp. 13. The sequence goes on from NZ_JBVYOQ010000003.1 coordinate 533,817, forward strand.
CCGCCGAGTTGGCCACCGACCTGCGCCGGGCCCTGGCCGACGACCAGTTCTTCCTGGTCTACCAGCCGATCGTGAGCCTGCCCGACGGCGGCCCGGTCGGCGCCGAGGTGCTGCTGCGCTGGCGGCACCCCGACCGCGGCCTGGTGCCGCCGGACGTCTTCATCCCGGTCGCCGAGCGGATCGGCGCCATCAGCGCGATCGGTGCCTGGGTCTTCGAGCAGGCCTGCCGGCAGAGCGCGGACTGGACCCGGCGGCTCGGCCCCGTCGCACCCGGCAGGATCAGCGTCAACGTCTCCGCACGGCAACTGGCCGACCCCGGTTTCGTGGACGCGGTGGCCGCCACGCTGCGGGCCACCGGCGCCGACACCGGCCGCCTGCTCGTCGAGGTCACCGAGACCGCGGTCCTCAACGCCGAGACCGCCGTCGAGCAGCTGCACCGGCTGAAGGCGCTGGGCCTGCGTATCGCCCTCGACGACTTCGGCACCGGGCACTCCTCGCTCAGCCTGCTGCTCACCTGCCCCGTCGACGTCCTGAAGGTCGACAAGTCGTTCGTCAGCGGCGACACCGCCGGCCGGGCCGGCGCCATCATCGTCAAGAACATCATCGGCTTCACCACGGACTTCGGCATCGAGGCCGTCGCCGAGGGCGTGGAGACCGCCGACCAGGCCGAGCGCCTGCACGAGGCGGGTTACCGGCTGGCGCAGGGCTATTTCTACGGACGCCCGATGACGGCCGACGCCTTCGAGGCGACGCTGGACAGGGAGCGCGCGTTGCCGCTCGCATCCTGACCCGTCCAGATCCCGCGTGTGAAGTTGTGGTCGCTATGTGGGCGCAACTTCACACGCAGCGGTTGCGCCGGGACGGGGAGCGGCACGGGACGGTTGGGTCGGGCGGCGCTGCGGCACGTTCTGCGACGGGCGGGACACACCGTTGTAATGGGAGCGCTCCCATGTAACGATGACGGTCACTTTCTTACCAGAGGGACCGCCCATGATGAAGAAGATCGGGGCCATCCTCGCCGCCGCCGCGCTCGGTGCCGGCGTCTTGTGGGTGGCCACTCCCTCGGATGCGGCAGCGGCGCCGCCCTACAGTTACGGCGAAGCGCTGCAGAAGTCACTTCTCTTCTACGAGGCCCAGGTCGCCGGGAAGAAGCCGGACTGGAACCGGGTGTCCTGGCGCGGCGACTCGGCTATGCGGGACGGCTCGGACGTCGGGCTCGACCTGACCGGCGGCTGGTACGACGCCGGCGACCACGTGAAGTTCGGCCTGCCGATGGCGTTCACCACCACGATGCTGGCCTGGGGCGCCGTCGAGAACAGGGCCGCCTACGCGAGCAGCGGGCAGCTCACCCACCTGCTCAACAACCTGCGGGTGCCGAACGACTACTTCATCAAGGCGCACCCCTCGGCCGACGTGCTCTACGGGCAGATCGGCAAGGGCGACGACGACCACAAGTGGTGGGGGCCGGCCGAGGTCATGCCGATGGCGCGTCCGTCGTACAAGATCGATGCGACCTGTGGCGGCAGCGAGCTGGCGGCGGAGACCGCGGCCGCGATGGCAGCCAGCTCGATGGTCTTCCGGCCGACCGACCCGGCGTACGCGGACACCCTGCTCGGCCACGCGAAGCAGCTCTACTCGTTCGCCGACCGGGTGCGCAAGAGCTACCACGAGTGCATCACCGACGTGACGTCGTTCTACCGGTCGTGGAGCGGGTACGCCGACGAGCTCGTGTGGGGCGCGATCTGGCTGCACCGGGCCACCGGCGACGCCTCCTACCTGGCCAAGGCCGAGGCGGGGTACGACGCGCAGGGCAACGAGAACCAGACCACCACCAAGATGTACAAGTGGACGATCTCCTGGGACAACAAGCAGTACGGCAACTACGTGCTGCTGGCCCGGCTGACCGGCAAGCAGAAGTACCTGGACGACGCGAACCGGTGGCTGGACTGGTTCACCGTGGGCGTGAACGGCGAGAAGGTGCGCACGTCGCCGGGCGGCATGGTGGTGGTCGACTCGTGGGGCGCGCTGCGGTACGCGGCCAACACCGCGTTCGTCGCGCTGGTGCACAGCGACCATCTCGACGATGCGGTCCGCAAGCAGCGCTATCACGACTTCGCGGTGCGGCAGATCAATTACGCGCTGGGCGACAACCCGCGCAACTCCAGCTACGTGATCGGGTTCGGCGCCAACTCCCCGAAGAACCCCCATCACCGTACGGCCCACGGCTCCTGGTGGGACAGCCAGCTGGTGCCGGAACAGACCCGGCATGTGCTGTACGGCGCGCTGGTGGGCGGACCGTCGTCCCCGAACGACGCATACACCGACAGCCGGGGCGACTACGTGATGAACGAGGTGGCGACGGACTACAACGCCGGGTTCACGTCGGCGGTCGCGCGGCTGTACGGCGAGTTCGGCGGGGCGCCGCTGGCCGGGTTCCCGGTGCCGGAGAAGCCGGACATCCCGGAGATGTCGGTGGAGACGACGGTCATGCAGAACGAGACCCGGTCGACCGGGGTGAAGGTGGTCGTCTACAACAAGTCGGCGTTCCCGGCGCGGGCGCTGACCGCGGGCCGGTTCCGGTACTACTTCACCCGTGACGACGACTCCGCCCTGCAGGTGAGCTCGCCGTACACGCAGGGGTGCCCGGGACCCGCGGCGGCGAAGCAGCACGCCGGCAACGTGTGGTATGTGGAGGTGGACTGCAGCGGGTACACCATCGCGCCGGCCGGGCAGTCGGCGCACCGGATGGAGGTGCAGCTCAAGATCGGGGTCGCCGAGGGCGGCGTGTGGAACCCGGCGAACGATCCGTCCTATCAGGCCGCGGCCGGGGCGAACCCGGGTGTGCCGCTGTGGGACGGGATGACGCTGGTGTGGGGCGCGGTGCCGGACGGATCGTCGCCGTCGCCGTCCCCGTCGGTCTCGGTGTCGCCCTCGACGTCGCCGTCCCCTTCGGTGTCGCCGTCGGTCTCGGTGTCGCCGTCGGTCTCGGTGTCGGCATCGCCGTCCAACCCGCAGCCGGCCGGCTGCCGGGTGGTGTACACGGTGAACAACTGGAGCAGCGGCTTCACCGCGACGGTGACGATCACCAACGGGTCCACGGCGGTGAACGGGTGGACGCTGACCTTCCCGTACGCCGCGGGACAGAAGGCGACGCAGGGCTGGTCGGCGACCGTGACACAGACGGGTAGCCAGGTGACCGCGGCGAACACGGCCTGGAACGGGAACCTGGCGGCCGGCGGGACGGTGAGCTTCGGCTTCAACGGCACGCACACCGGCTCGAACCCGGCGCCGACGTCGTTCGCCCTGAACGGCACCGCCTGCACGATCAGCTAGGACTGCTCGGCGGGGCCGGGGCGGGCTACTACCGTCCCGGTCCCGCACTGTGCCGGTCAGTCCGTCGCGGTCTCGAGGTATCCGGTGAGGTGGGTCAACGCCGCTGCGGCGTCCTCCCCGTCATCGTGCGGGCGGCGGAGGTCGTCGACGAAAGCCGCCACATCGGCGAGCACCCACCACTGCCGATAGAGGGCGACCGCGGCCGGCGTGATGCTCCGGCCCATGACCCCGGCATACAGCGCCGCCGCGTCGTCCTCAGCGCCGGCCGGACCGGCGGCGGCCGGACCGGCGGCGGCCGGACCGGCGGCGGCCGGACCGGCGGCGGCCGGACCGGCGGCGGCCGGACCAGGGCTGATCAGGCTGGTGAAGGCTGTGGTCAGCATCCACAGGTCGCGTTCCGGCGGGGCGGTGCGGACGGTGGTCCAGTCGACGAGTCGCAGACCGTGGGACGTCCGGATGAAGTTACCGGGATGCGGCTCGCCGTGGGTGACCACCCAGCTCGGCGTGGTCTCCCGCACCGCGTCGACGAGCCGGTCGAAGTCGGCCAGCCGGCGCAACACACCGGCCCGGTGCCGGGCCAGGAGCCTGCGGGCAGGCTCGGCGTGCGGGCCGCTGCGCCACGGACGGTCCACATCGCGCAGCGCCTCGTGCAGGCGCGCCCGGCCGGGCAGCCGCAGGCCGGTCCGCGGGGCGAGGTGTGCGACTGCCGGGGTGGCCCGGTGCAGGCCGGCGAGCAGCCCTACCAGCTCCGTCAGATCCTCCCGCCGATGCGGCCCGAAGTCGCCGGAGGTGCCGTCGACCATGGGGAAGACCGCCAGGGCGTGACGGGGGCCGAGCCGCCGCAGCACCGCTCCGTCCGCGGCCGGGACCGGGGCGACGACGAAGTCCAGTCCCACGTCGCGACGCAGGGCCGACGCGGTCGCGAAGGACCGGTGGAGGTCCTCGAAGGTGTCGCGGGGTGAGCCGTCGCCGAGGTCGTCGACCTTCACGAACCAGGTGATGCCGTTCTGGTCGAGCAGGGACCAGTGGTAACTGCCCGCGCCCACCGGCAGGTACTCGATGGAGCGGGTCTTCAGACCCCAGCCGTCGAGAAGTGCTGCTGACAGCTCGCCGTCGGTCAACCCCGTCGGCTGGTCACGCATCGGGCGGCATCGCTCCTGGTTGTGCCGGGACCACCGCTCCTCCCCCGGCGGCCGCGCCGCGGCCCGGAGTGGGCAGCGGGTCGCGGTGTGGCGCGGGACTCGGCCTGTCTCGTACGAAAACCGGAATTTGAAGTTCGATGCTACCTTGAGCGCTTGTCCACTCTCGAGTGTCGTTCTTCCGAACGTTGGGGGGCCACATGTCCGAATCCGCTGGTCGGGTGCTGCCGGTCTATCTGGTGGCCGACGAGTCGCGATCGATGACACCGGTGGTCGACGAGCTGAACGCGGGGCTGCGGTCGCTGCACGACGCCCTGCTGCGGGAGCCCTTGGCGGCGGCCAAGGTGCGTTTCTCGATCATCGGCTTCTCGGACGACGTGATCGTCCACTCGGCCCTCGCCGATCTGCGCAACATGCCGGCGCTGCCGCAGCTGGGCGTGCGCGCGGGGACCGACTACGGAGTCGCTTTCACCCTGCTGCTCGACCGGATCCCGGCCGACGTCCGCGCCCTCAAGCGGGAGGGCTTCGCGGTGCACCGGCCGGCGGTGTTCTTCCTCAGTGACGGGCAGCCGACGGACCCGGGGCAGTGGGAGTCCGTTTATGACCACCTGATCGACCGGGAGCGGCATCCCACCGCGCCGAACATCATCGCCTGCGGCATCGGTGAGGCGCGGGCGGACACGATCCTGCACGTGGCGACGCGGCCCGAGTTCGCGTTCGTGGCGACGCCGGGCGTCGAGGTGGGGCTGGCGATCGCGGAGTTCTGCACCGCGCTGACCAAGAGCGTGATCAAGTCCGGGCAGGCGGTCGGCGGCGACGCCGCGGAGCTGGTGGTCGAGCGGCCGGACAGCTTCCGGATGGCTGTGGACGTGGTGTGAGCTACATGGATGTGGACGTGGCGTGCGCGACGTGACGGCGGACCTGGTGTGAGCGCCGGGTTCGACTGGGCGCCGCCGGCCGTCGGGGAACCCGGGCCGGCGTCGCCGTTCCGCGCCCCGCACACCCAGCCCTACCGGCCGGACACCGTGATCGACGGCTGGTCGGCGGAGGGCTTCGACGTGTGCGCGGCCTCGGTGCGCGGCCCGGCGCACCGGGCGTCAGGGGTGCCCCGGCAGGACGAGTTCGCCTTGGCCACCCGATCGGACACGGTCATCGCCGTGGTCGCGGACGGGGTGTCCAACGCCTCGCTGTCCCACCTGGGCGCCACGATGGTCTGCCGCACCGTGGTCGATTATCTGCTGCGCGCCGACGCCGGGGTCGACTGGCCCGACCTGTTGCGGTGTGCGGGCTGGGCACTGGTGGACTACGCGGACCGGCAGCTCGGCGGGGCGGACGCGGCCCGGGCCGAGTCGCTGCTGGCCAGCACGGTGGTGATCGCGCTGGTGCGCGCGGACGGACCGGGACGGGCGGTGGCCCAGCTGGTGCGGGTCGGTGACTCGGCGGCGTGGCGGCTGCGCGCCGGCACGTGGGAGGCGTTGTTCGAGCAGCCCGGGGGTGAGCTGCTCCCGGACGGGGTGGAGGCGCTGCCCCGGGTGCCGGTCTCGGTCACGCCGGTCGAGGTGTCGCTGACGCCGGACGACGTCCTGGTCCTCGGCACGGACGGGTTCGCGGAGGCGCTCGGCGAGGGGGACGGGCAGCTCGGGCGGCTGTTCGGCGCCGGCCTGGCGACGCCACCACCGCTGGGGCGGATGGCCTGGATGGCCGACTTCACCGGCGGCCTCTTCGACGACGACCGGACCGTCGTCGGCATCTGGACGACGCCTGACCGATCATGACCAGGCCGCTGCCCCCGCCCGAGGTGAGCCTGGCGGACCTGGGGCCCCGCACCCGGATCGGCGCCGGCGGGCAGGGCACGGTCTACGCGCTCGACGAGGAGCCGCGCCTGGTCTACAAGGAGTACACGACCCGGTTCGTCGACGACGTCGACGTGGCGACGCTCAACCGGTTCGTGCGGCTGGCCGCCGGCGCCGCCGAGCCGCTCCTCGACCTGGCCGCCTGGCCCACCGCGATCGTCCGCAAGGAGGGCGTGGTCCGCGGCTTCCTGATGCCCCGGGTGCCGGAGCGGTTCACCGTGCGGATCAAGCTGCCCGGCGGGCCCGACACGGTGCTCGCCCAGGTGCAGTATTTGCTGAACAGCGACGCCTATCTGCGTGACCGCGGGCTGTGGGTGGACGACCTGACCCGCCTGGAGATCCTGCGGGACACCGCCGAGGTCCTCGACCACCTGCACGGCCTCGGCGTCTGTGTCGGCGACCTGTCGCCGAACAATCTGCTGTTCAGCCTCGAGTCACGGCCGCGGTGCTACTTCCTGGACTGCGACGCCATGCGGCTGGACGGGGACTCGGTGCTGACGCAGGCGGAGACGCCGGAGTGGCACGTGCCGGACGCCGAGGCGGAGGAGCTGGCCACCCCGGCCAGCGACGCCTTCAAGTACGGGCTGCTCGCGGTGCGGCTGTTCGCCCGGGACCAGCAGGTGCGCGACGTCCGTGCGGTACGCCGCGGAATGAACCGGCCCCTGCTGCGGCTGGCGGAGAGCAGCCTCGACAGTGATCCGGCGCTGCGACCCGGCCCGGCGCGGTGGCTGAAGCCGCTGGACCGGGCGATCTCCCGGACCCCGCCCGCTCCTCCCCCGCCGCCGGCTGCCGGCGTCGATCCGGAGCCGCCGACGGTCGTGGCGGCCGAACCCCCGCCGCGCCGCTTCGTCCCGGCGCCGGCGCCGGCCCGCCCCCGGGTCCGTGGCTCCTGGGCTTTCGCCGTGTCCTTCGTCGCCTTGGTCGTCGCGGTCGTGGCGGGCCTGCTGAACGGCGGCTCGGACCCCTCGAGCACCGCTGGGCCGCCGGGTTCCGGCGTGCAGGCCGACTCCACCTATCGCCCCTGGCTGGACGCGCTGCCGACGGCCACCGGGTACCCCCGGCAGCCGTATCCGCCGGCCACCGGGCTCCCCCGGCCGGTGACTCCCACCGTCAATCCCGTGCCGGGGCTTCCCAACCTTTACCCCCAGTTGTTGCAGCCCTCGGTGCCGTGGGAGGTTCTGCTGTGCCCGTACAGCCCGGTCGAGGTCGGATCGGGGATCAACCCGGGCAGCGCCCGGGTGAAGACGGCGGTCACCGCGGTCCAGGACTTCCTCTGCGACCTTCGCACCGAGGACGAGGAGGAGGCGCTGGCCCCCGCCTCGCCGAGCGAGGCTCAGCTCGCGCGTTTCCGGGCCCTGAGCGCCAAGGGACCGTTCGGCGGCGCCACCATCATCGGGGTGCGCACCGGGCCGAACGGGAAACCTCAGGTCAACGTGGTGTTCGAGTCGACCGGCACAGGGTCCGGCTGCTGGCGTTCCCGGCTCTCCCTGACCGGGGAGAGTGTCGCCTCGATCGGCGCGGTGTCCCGTAACTCCTGCCCGTGACCGCTGGCACCCTTGTGCAACAGGTCGTTGATCGCGTCGGCGGCGGCCGGGCTCAGCGTCCGGCCCTCCTCGACCGGCAGGCCCAGTTCGGCGGCGAGGCCACGGTGCCGCAGGTCCACGGTGGCCTCCACGACGTCGGCGAACAGGGCGGCCGCCGCCCGGGCCCGCCACCAGGACAGGGCGCCCAGCAGGAGGCCCAGCACGATCGCCGGCCACCACCAGACCACCAGCGCCGCATAGAGCACCGCCCAGCCGGCCAGGATCCCGGCCTGGTCCAGCCGGTCGCGCGCCTGCGTCACGTCGGCGCGCGCCTCCGGGGGCAGCAGCAGCCACAGCCGCGGCCAGATCAGGCCGAGGCGCAGGCCGTACTGCGCGGCGATCCGGTCGTCGGCGAGCCGGATCCGGTCCGCGATCCAGGTCGGGCGGGCCGGCAGGTACACCGCCGGCAGCACCCGCTGCTCGGCGGCGAGGCGGCGCTCGGCGGCGCCACGGCGCCGGCGGGCCAGCGCGCCGGCGAGCCGGGCGGCCGGGCCCGGCCAGCGGCCCAGCCAGACGAAACGGGCCGTCGCGCCGAGCGCCTGGGCGGTGACCGCGACGAGCACCGCCACCGTGAGCAGCAGCAGCGCGCAGAGCACGGCCAGGCTGAGCCGGTCCTTGAAGCTGTCGATCGTCCGCGCCAGCGCCAGCACGGCGCCGCCCACGTCCCCCACCGTGGCGCGGCCCGGCAGCACCGCGAACGCCGCCACCGCGCACCACAGCAGGCCCGGGCCGAGCGCGCGGGTCAGCCAGCGGTCGGGCAGCCGTCGCCCGATCTCCCCCAGCAGTACCTCGATCATGACCCGGACCGGAACGTCATCGGCGCCTCGGCGAGCCCGCAGACCGGGACCCGGCCCCGATCGTCGCGGTACGCCCGGCGCCCGCACCGGTTGCCCGGGCAGCGGTAGTCGCCGTTCAGGACGACCGGCCCGAGGCCGTCGAGGTGGGCGCCCTGAACACCACCGGGCGGCACCGCCCCGGGCTCCACGGTGCGCTTGGCGTCCTCCTCGGTCAGCAGGCCCAGGCGTTTGCACACCGCGGCCACCGGCTCCCCGGCGGCCAGGTCGGCGAGCATCTCCTCCAGCTCGTCGGACCAGAGCCCGGCATCGGCGCGCTCCCGCAGGGTGGGCAGCGCCGCGCAGAGCGACGCCAGCAGGCGACGGTCCTCCACTCAGGACACTCCCGTCGTTTCGATGGTTGACGGCTCGGCTGCCCTCGAATGTACTGAACCGATGCCTCCCGATCCGGCCGAGTTGGTGGACCAGCTGCTCGCCGCGTTCGACCGCGGGGGCGACGAAGCGCCGCTGGCCGAGGCGGAAGACCTGCTCCGGCGGCTGTTGACCGACGATCCGTCCCGGGTGGACGCGCTCCTCTCCCTCTCCACCGTGACGTTGCAACGGGGCCGGGCCTCCGGATCGCTCGCGCGTGTCGAGGCCGCGATCGCCTCGGCCTCCGGCGCGCTGGCGCGGGCCACGCCCGACGATCCGATGTGGGCGTACGCGCATGCCCAGCTCTCCTGGGTGCTGAGCGTCCGCTACGAGATGGAACGCCGGCCCGCGGACCTGTCGACGGCGAGGGAGCACGCGGCCGCGGCGGTCGCCGTCACCGCCGACCCGGACGTCCTGTCCCGGTGCGTCAACGCGTACCGGCTCGGGTTCGAGAGGTTCGGCCGGCTCGCCGACATCGACGCCGCGGTGCGGATCGGCCGGATCATCGCGCGGTCCCCCGACCCCGGCCACGTCGCCGCCTCCCGGCAGGCCCTCGCCATCTGCCTCACCTCACGGTACGGGCGCACCGGTGACCGGGCCGACATCGACGAGGCCGTCGACCACTGCCGGACCGCCCTGGAAGGGGTGCCCCGGCGGCACATCGACCGGATCGCCCTGGGCAGCGCGCTCGTCTTCGCGCTGCTGCAGCGATGGATCCGCGGCGACGGCACACCGGAGGACCTGCGCGAGGCGATCCAGACCAGCCGTGAGCTGGTCGCGAAGCTGCCGGCCGGCGACACGATGCGCGCGCAGCTGCTGGCCAACCACGCGATGTTGCTGTTCCTCCAGTCGCTCGAGGGCGACTCGGCGGGCCACATGGACGAGGCCGTCCGCCGGGCCCGGGAGGCGGTCGACACGCCGAGCAGCGGCACGCTGCGGGCCGGGCATCTCGCCAACCTGGCCAACGTGGTGCTGGTCCAGGCCCGGCTGAGCAGCCACCCGGACGGCGTACGCCAGGCTGTGGAGATCGGCAAGGCCGCGCTGGCCGAACTGTCGCCCGGCAACCCGGAACGGGCCCGCGCCCTCAACGTGCTCGGCCAGGCGCTGCGGGTGCGTTACCTGCTCGACCGGGACCCGGCCGACCTGGACGCCGCGATCGGCATGTGGCGGTCGGCGTCCGGCTCCCGCGTCGGGCAGATCGAGATCCGGATGTCAGCGGCCCGGAACTGGGGGCGGGCCGCCGCCGACGCCGGTGACGCCGGGCGGGCGCTCGAGGCGTACACCACCGCGGTCGGCCTGCTGCCGCTGCTGGCCTGGCGCGGCCTGGACCGCGCGGTGCAGGAGAAACGGCTGGCCGCGGTGGCGGGCATGGCGAGTGAGGCGGCCGGCTGCGCGCTCGCCGCCGACCAGCCGGAACGCGCGGTGGAACTCCTCGAACAGGGCCGCCAGGTGCTCTGGTCGCAGGCCCTGCAGACCCGCAGCGACTTCTCCGTGCTGGCCGCCGCCGATCCCGCGCTCGCCGACGAGCTCGACGCGGTCCGCCGGCAGCTGGACGGCACCGAGGTGTCGCTCACCCTGTTGCCCGCCGACCCGGGCGGCCGGCAGATCTGGGAGATCGGCCGCGAACTGCTCACCACCGGGGTGGGCGCGCCCGCCGGGGCCGACCTCGCGGACGCCGGCTACCGCCGCCGGCTGGCCGAGCGCTGGGAGGAACTGGTGGCCGAGGCGCGCCGGCGGCCCGGCCTGGCGGACTTCCTGAGCCCGCCGTCGTTCGCCGCCCTGCGGGCAGCGGCGACCGGCGGGGCGGTGGTCCTGGTGAGCGCGACGGATGCGCTCAGTTTCGCGCTGATCGTCACCACCGAGGGGGTACGACCGGTGCCCCTCCCCTGGCTGTCCGGCGAAGCGGCGCAGCGCCGGGCGTCCGCGCTGCTCACCGCCCAGCGCGAGGTGGAGCGCGGTGGCGGGGCGGTGGCCGGCGCCGCGCTCCGCCACACGCTGGTGTCGATCCAGCGCTGGCTGTGGGACACCGTCGCCGAGCCGGTCTGCACGGCGCTCGACGAGATCGCCGGAGCGGACCGGCGGCACCGCGTGTGGTGGTGCCCGACCGGCCCGTTGACGATGCTGCCGCTGCACGCGGCGGGCCGTTTCGGGGCGGCCGCGCCGCTGGCCGAGAAACGCCGGCCGTCGGTGGCGGCGCGGTGCGTGTCGTCCTACACCTCGTCGTTGTCGGCGCTGCTGCGCGCCCGGGCCGGGCCGGCTGTTTCCGGGCCGGTCCCGGCCGCACCGGCTGTTTCCGGGCCGGTCCCGGCCGCGCCGGCTGTTTCCGGGCCGGTCCCGGCCGACTCGGTGGCGCCCAGGCCGGTCCGGGCGTTCGCGGTGGGGGTGGGCACGCTGCCCGGGCAGGCGCAACTGCCGGCGGTCAGCGACGAGTTGCGGGCGGTCAGCTCGCACGTGCCCGGCCTGCGGGTGCTGACGGGGCGCAGCGCGACGGTCTCGGCGGTGCTGGCGGCCCTGGAGGGCAACAACTGGGCGCACTTCGCCTGCCACGGCGAACAGGACTTCGACCGGCCCAGCGCGGGCGCGTTGCGCCTGTCCGACGGCCGGCTCAGCGTGCTCGACCTGGCCGCCCACGCCCGCGGCGGCGACCTCGCCTATCTGTCCGCGTGCCGCACCGCGGCCGGCGGGCGGGACCTCCCGGACGAAGCCATCCACCTGACCGCGGCGCTGCAGCTGGCCGGTTTCCGGCACGTGATCGGCAGCCAGTGGGCAGTCTCCGACCGGACAGCGGCCCAGGTGGCGGACGACGTCTATGCGGCCCTGGCGGGCGCGGACGGGCTGGACGCGGACCGGGCGGCGTACGCACTGGACCGGGCCGTCGACCGGGTGCGGCGCGAGCACCCGGACCGGCCGGACCTGTGGGCGGCGCTGATCCACACCGGACCGTGACAGGCAGCCACCCGGACCGGGCTTGCTCGTAGGGCTGTTCTGAGCGCGTTCGGGCAGCTCTGGGCGCCGGCTGGTGTCGGGGGTCCGCCGGAGGCAAGACCCCTGGCTGATGGGGCAGCTAGGCCAGCGCCTCCATCAGCGGCAGCGGGTTGATGTAGTCGCGGCAGGACAGGACCTGCCCGTCCCGCACCCGGAACACCGCGATCACCGTCTGCTCGAACGGCTTGCCGGACGACACCGTCCCGACCGCCTGGTATTCCACGATGACCACCTCGGGATCGGTGGTCTCGTGCACCTCGACGTCACGGTGTTCGGAGATCCGGACCAGGCCATCCGCCTGGATCAGGTGCCGGCGGATCTCCGCGCGCCCCTGGAACCGCGGCGGCACGCCCGGCGGCCGGAACGGCCACTCGAGGTAACCCTCCGGCGCCATCAGCTCCACGAAAGCCTCGATGTCGCCCGCACGGCCGGCTGCCAACAACCGCTCCACGGTCTCGCGTGAGGTCCCAGTCATCCGCCGACCGTAGACCAACCGGCGCGGCGCCGCTGACCCTGATCAGGAGCCGCGGTGCATGATGTGGCCGGTTGCGGTGAACCGCTCATTGCCGACCAGCGGCCCGGTCCGGGTCTCGGTGACCGTGAAGCCCTCGCTCAGATACAGCGCCAGCGCGGCCGGGTTTCCGTCGAGCACGGTAACCTCCACCCGCGGCCCGGCGGCGGCCACCGCGTGGCGCAGCAGCGCCCGCCCGACGCCCCGCCGATAGCGCCCCGGGTCCACGTAGAGCCAGGTCACCTCGTCGTCGTCGAGCGCGACGAACCCCGCCACCTCGCCGTCCGCCTCGGCCACCCACAGCTTTCCGTCGAACAGGCCTTCGCCCTCGGCGGTCTCGGCGAGCGTCAGGAACGCCTCCACGCCGGCCGAGCCGCGAAGCTCGTCGAGGCGGGCGGCGTCATGGATACGCGCGATCGCGTCCCAGTCGTCGTCGGCATAGCGGCGCACCTTGATCTCCACAGCCGCATGCTCACGGGCCGCCCGGAATCAAGGCAAATGAATTATCACCGTACGATCTCCCGGTGCCCGATCGTGAATGCCACTGCCTGATCTGCGAGGGTGACGGCACCCCGAAGCGCTGGTGGCGGTCCGCGGAGGCGTCGTGGCCGGCCCGGGAACGCCGCAACGCCCGGATGGTCCGCGAGTACGGCTGGGGTGTCACCGGCGTCTTCGGCACCACCATGCCCGACTGGGCGTACTCGATCGGCCTGTGGCACAGCTTCGGCAGTGTCGAGGTCTGCCTGCTCGGCGTACCGCAGCAGGAGGCGATGACCGTCGTGAACAACGTCGGCGACCTGATCCGGGACGGCCTGGTGCTGACCCCCGGCCTCAGGCTGACCGGCGTCGACGGGGATCGGGAGCTGACCCTGGCCCCGGTGCACGACAGCTGGTACGACCGCTTCTTCGGCGCGGCGATCGACTTCTACCAGCGCTCTCCGCTTCCGGTGGTGCAGCTGCGCCGGCCGGACGTCGATCAGCCGTCGCTGTGGCTGCCGGTCGACGAGCACCCGCCGAGCGTCTGGAACGGCTGAAACCTGCTGCGGCACGCGCGCTCCGCCGGGGCCGGGTGCCGCAGGACACGCCCTCGCCGATCATCGTGGCGCGGTCGAACGCGCTGCTCTGAGGCACAATCGAGGCGTGGGGGAACTTCTGGACATCCGGCGCATCTATCTCGAGCCGGCGGCGGCCGAGCTGCCGCGCGGACGGGAGATCCTGGACCGCTGGCCGGACGCCACGATCGTCGAGGTGGCGAGCCATCAGCGGATCCCGGAGGTGCACGGCGACGAGACGAACGTGCGCCGGTGGGTCCGGATCAAGCAGGAGGCCCTGGTCGTCGGCGTGAAGAAGACGCTCACCGCGCGGCCCAACGGGCGGTCGGCGGACTTCATCGCCCCGTCCACCTCCAACGGGTGCGCGATGGCCTGCGCCTACTGTTACGTCCCGCGCCACAAGGGATACAGCAACCCGATCACCGTGTTCGCCAACATCGAGCGCATCTCGTCGTACCTCAGCGGGCACGTCGCCCGGCAGGGCAGCAAGCCGGAGCCGAACCACTGTGATCCGGTGGATTGGGTCTACGACATCGGCGAGAACTCGGACTGCTCGGTGGACGCGCTGGTCAGCGACAACGTCCGGGATCTCGTCACGCTCTTCGGCGGGCTGCCGACCGCCAAGGCCAGCTTCGCCACCAAATATGTCAACCGGGACCTGCTCGACTGGGATCCGCGCGGGCGCACCCGGATCCGGTTCTCGCTGATGCCGGCCGCCGACGCGAAGGTCCTGGACATCCGCACCAGCGGCATCGCGGAACGGATCGCGGCGATCGACGACTTCGTGGCGGCCGGGTACGAGGTACACGTCAACCTCAGCCCGGTGGTGGTCCGCGACGGCTGGCTCGCCGACTGGTCCGAGCTGCTCGACCAGTTGGACGCCGGCATCGGCGCGGAGGCGAAGAAACAGCTCGCCGCCGAGGTCATCTTCCTGACCCACAACCGTGACCTGCACGAGGTCAACCTGGGCTGGCACCCGCGCGCCGAGGACCTGCTCTGGCGGCCCGACCTGCAGCAGGTGAAACGGTCCCAGAACGGCGACCTCAACGTCCGTTACCGCACCGGCGAGAAGGGCGGCTACGTGCGGGCGCTCACCGACCTGATCGCCGAGCGCACCCCGTACCTGCGCGTCCGCTACGCCTTCTGAGCGCTCCCGCCGGGCACACGCTCAGCCGACGAGCGGTCGTCGGCCCTTGAGAGCCGGCCGAGACAGGAACCGTGGACGCCCCCAACCAGTGTGTGAAGTTCGGGCGCGATCCGAACCGCAACTTCACACGCTCACCCCCCAACCAGCGTGTGAAGTTGGGGTGCGATCCGAACCGCAACTTCACACGCACCAGTGGGGTGCGCGCGTTGCGAGCCGGGCTGGGTGGTCGGGACGGTGGCGGCCGTCTGGGAGGCTGGGGCGGTGAGCAGACCGATCGATGTTTTCGACGAGGCGGCTTCGGAGTACGACCGGGTGGGTGTGGCGTTCGCCGCGCCGATGGGTGAGGCGCTCGCGGCGGCCGCCGGGATCCGGGCCGGGGACCGGGTGCTGGACGTGGGGTGCGGGCGGGGGGCGGTGCTCTTCCCGGCGGCGCGGGCGGCCGGGCCGGACGGGCGGGTGACCGGAATCGATCTGGCGCCGGGCATGGTGCGCCTGACCGCTGGGGAGGCCGAGGGACTGCCCCAGGTCGACGTGCGGGTCGGCGACGCGCAGGAGCCGGGGTTCCCGGACGGGAGCTTCGACGTGATCACGGCGGGGCTGCTGTTGTTCTTCCTGCCGGATCCGGGTGCCGCGCTCCGCGCGTACCACAAGATCTTGCGGCCGGGCGGGACGCTGGCCTTCAGCGCCTTCGCCCGGATGGATCCCCGCTATCGCGCGGCCATGCAGGCGACGGCGCGGCACGCGATCGACCCGCCGCCGCAGCCGGTGCTGGCCGAGATGTTCCAGGACGCCGACCGGATGCGGGCGGCGGCGGAGGAGGCCGGTTTCGCCGGCACGCGCGTCGAGGAGCTGGCCGTGCGCAGCGAGTTCCGGGACCTGGACCACTTCCTGGCCTGGGTCTGGTCGCATGCGGGTCGCAACGTGGTGAGCCGGGTGCCGGCCGAGGGCGTCCCGGCGCTGAAGGACGAGCTGGCGACGATCCTGCCGGACCCGCCCGAGATCACCACCCGGATCTACCTGATCGTCGCGACCAGGCCGTGACCCGGCGGGATCGCCGCCGGGTCACGGGTGGTGGGGTCTCAGGCGAGGCGTGCCTCGATCCAGTCGGCGACCAGATCGACCGACTGGATCACCGCCCCGTCGTGGTTGGCGCCCTCGATGGTCTCGAAGGTGACCGGGATGTCGTAATCCGCCTCGAGCTGCGGGACCAGCAGGTCGGCGGAGAGGAAGTACGGGACGGCCTCGTCAGCGGTGCCGTGCACGATCAGCACCGGGGCGCTCGGTGAGGTCTGCCCGGGGTTGGCGTACTTGCGGAGGTAGTTGATGACCGAGGCGGGCACGGTGCCGCCGGGGAAGAGCTGCGCCGCGGTGAGGTCGTCGTAGGCGTCGAGGATCTGATAGAGGCAGCCGGTCTGCAGGACGGCCGTCCGGGTGCGGGCCGGTGTGGCGAGCGCGAGCTGCGGCACGAAGCCGGGCTCGACGGCCTGGATGCCGTAGAGGGCCATCACCAGGTAACCCTGGGCGGCGGTGCCGGGGATGAACGGCGCGAGATAGTCGGCGTTCGAGAGCGGGGCGATGCTGGCGGTGCCCTTGAGGACCAGGTTCCCGTCGTAACTCGGCGCCAGCTGGCTGGCGAACAGGGCGCCCTGACCACCCTGGGAGTGGCCGTCCACGGCGTACGACGTGGACAGTGCCGCGTCGAGGTTGCGGGCCGCCTTGACGCTGTCGATGATCGACCGGCCCTCGCTCTCCCCGATCAGATAGGGGTGGGGCAGCGCGGTGCCGAGGCCGGGGTAATCGGGCGCCGCCACGGTCCAGCCGCGGCTCAGCAGCTCGGCGACGGCGAGCCGGGCCTCCTCCCAGAAATAGGTCTGATTCGTCGACGGCGTGCACTGGTCGGCGAGCCCGGTGGTGCCGTGTCCCCAAGCGACGATCTTGTTTTTCTTGTTCGTGCGTGGCGTGAGGATCAGCCCGGTCGCGGGGATCAGACCACCATTGAGGTTGGTCGTCAGGTATTGCACACGCCGCCCCGTGGCCAGCGTGGACAACTGGGCGGGAAGGGAAGCGGCCGTGTTGGTCAGCACATGGCCCGGTAGTGACGCGGCGCCGGCCGCGCTGCTGGTGGCGGCCACTGTACCGGCCACGGTCAGCAGCACGGCGAGCAGCAGCCTCGAGATCGTTTTCATGGCACCCCTTTTGGCCTTCGATCCGATTCGGTCATCGGTGGAGGCCAAGCCTAGAACTGATCCCACGCCGCGCGTATCCGTATCCAGGTACACAACTACGTGGCCACGAATCCGATGTGTACTCACCGTTTGCGGCAATAAGAAGATCCTTTTAAGCGCCCCTTTATCTACACGCCGCTCGGGAATGTCTCCGGCTCCCGGGTGTCGACCCGCAGGGTGTGCACCGGCCGGACCGCGTGGCTCTCGTCGAACCAGAGGAAGGCGTCGTACCGCTGCCCCACGACACTCGGCACGTAGTTGGCCCAACGCTCCCGTTCCGGCCGGTAGACGACCCCGATCGCACGGTGCGGAAGGACGGTGGTGAGCAGGTCAGGGCCGTCCGGGCCGGGCGGCAGGACCATCAGCGCGCACGGCGGCGCGGTGAAGTGGAGGATCTCCTCGAGCGAGCCGGCGCGGGCCGGCGGCACGATCATGGCTTCCATCGGCGCACCCCAGGACGGGCCGGCGACCACGCTGCCGCGGTACGTCCCGAAACCCACCAGCAGCACCTCGTCGTCGCCGTACCGCTCGCGGGCCAACTGACCGAGGGTCACCTCTCCGTAGTCGGCCTGGTCAGTCGCACGGGCGTCGCCCACATGGGTGTTGTGCGCCCAGACGACCCCTTTCGAGTCCGAGCCGTATCGGTCGAGCAGCCGGTCCAGGGTCTGGTCCATGTGCCGGTCGCGGATGTTCCAGGCCTCCGGGCCGCCGTGCACCATGGTCCGGTAGTAGGCCTCCGCACCGGCCACCACCTCCGCGTTCTGCCACACGCCGAAGTCGCGGTCGCGCACCTCGGCGAGCATGCTGATCACCTTGTCCTCGCAGGCGGCGGGGACGAACTGGGTGGCCCACCCGTAGGCGTTCGGGTCCTCGGCGTACGGCTCGAAGCACCGGTAGGCGTCCAGCGCGGCCGGCACCAGGTCCGGGTCGTGCTCGCGCAGCCAGGTCAGGATCTCCCGCATCGATTCCCACAGCGAGTACACGTCGAGCCCGTGGAACCCGGCGGGCCGGCTCCGCCCGCGGTTGTGGTCGTGCAGCCAGCGGGTGAAGTCGACGGTCTCCTCGTTCGCCCACATCCAGGTGGGCCAGCGGTCGTACCGGACCAGGGCCTCCCGCGGGTCGGCGGCGCCCCGGACGGCAGCGTTCACCCGCTCGCAGTCCGGCCAGTCGCCTTCCACGGCGACGAAGTCGAAGCCCCGCTCGGCGATCAGCCGCCGGGTGAGCGCGGCGCGCCAGGCGTAGAACTCGTGCGTGCCGTGGGTGGCCTCGCCGATCATGACGACTCGCGCGCCGGCTGCCCTGTCGAGAAGGATCTCCAGGTCGCCGGCGTCGCGCAGCGGCCGGGCGATGGACGCCACCTCGTCCCCGTACCGGATCATGCGTTAGCGGTACCCGGTGGCATTTACCCCATACGTCTGACTTTGTGGTGCTACCACGTGACGAGCTCCGTCAGCGCGGCACTCGTCGCCTCGTCGGCCGGCAGGAACGCCTCCAGCCGCAGCTCGGCGATCGTGACGTCGGTGGCGGTCCCGAAGTGGGTGAGCGTGGTGATCAGCCGCAGCTCCCGGTCGTCCGGCCCACCGGTGCGCAGGTGCAACGGCACCGCGAAGCCGAGATGGTGCGGCGCGACCTGCCGGGGACGCGGCGGCACCAGAGCGGCGAGCTCCCCGGCGAGGCCCCGGAGCCGGTCGCTCGGATTGCGCCGGCTCTCGGCCTCGACACGGTTGATGATGTGCCACGCCCACTCACTCAGGTTGACGATGCGCGGCGCGAGGCCTCGCGGGTGCAGCAGGACCCGCGGGACGCACACCGGCGGGCTGAGCAGGTCAGGGTCGACCCCGCGAGTGATCATGTGGAAGCCGGCATTCGCCG
Source organism: Actinoplanes sp. 13 (assembly GCF_056134165.1). Classification (NCBI taxonomy): domain Bacteria; kingdom Bacillati; phylum Actinomycetota; class Actinomycetes; order Micromonosporales; family Micromonosporaceae; genus Actinoplanes; species Actinoplanes sp. 13. The sequence continues at coordinate 552,722 of NZ_JBVYOQ010000003.1, forward strand.
AGACCAGGTCGCCGTGCCGATCCACGATCACAGCCGGGTACGGCAGATGGCCGTGCAGCACCCGGTCCAGCGCGGCCCGGACCGCGGCCAGCTGCGGTGCGCCCAGGTCGCTGTGCGGATAGGCGGGCGCGAAACCGGCCGCCAACAGCAGCTCGTTGCGCTCGCGGATCGGCACCTCCAGCGACTCGGCCAGCCGGATGATCAGCGACCGGCCCGGCGCCGACCGGCCGCTCTCGACGAAGCTCACGTGCCGCTGCGTGGTGCCGGCCCGCGCCGCCAGCTCCAGCTGGCTGACACGCCGCCGGGTGCGCCACCCTCGCAACGCCCCCGCGATGTCTCCGCCGGCCGGATCGCTGATCACCCGTCCTGTGTACCGGGTACGGCGCCGCTCCGCGATTCCCTGCGGGGAATTGCCGCGTCCCGCGGGGCCCAGCACAGTCAGGACCGCAACGACCGTCCCGAGACGAAGGATCATCATGGCCGACACCGACCTGACCGCGCTGACCGACCGTTACGTCGCCGTCTGGGGCGAGCCCGACGCCGAACGCCGCCGCGACGCCGTCCGCCGGCTCTGGGCGCCGGACGGCGTCCACGTCCTGCAGCCACCGCAGGAGATGCGCAAGGCCGCGGAAGGGCTGGGCTTCGATCATCTCGTCCTGGAGGCGCGCGGCCACGACGCCTTGGAAGCGCGGGTCAAACGCGCGTACGACGAGTTCGTCGCCCCGGGCACGTTCGTGTTCCGCTCGCGCGGCGACGCCGACCGGCTCCGGGACGTGGTCAAGTTCCGCTGGGAGATGGTGCCGGCCGAAGGCGGCCCGGCGGCCGGCGTCGGGCTGGAGGTCCTGGTGCTCGGCGCCGACGGGCGGATCGTCGGCGATTACCAGTTCATCGAGGGCTGACAGGGCTGACCAGCGCCAGCGTCGCGGGCAGCTGCGAGTGCAGCGGCGCCGGCAGCTCGTCCGGCCGGAACCAGCCCAGCTCGTCGAACTTGTGCGGCTCGCCGATGCGGGCCGTCGCCGGGTCCACCCGCACCGCGAACACGATCGCCACCCAGTGCGAGGGCGGCGACGAACGCAGCACGTTGCGCACGCCGAGCTGGGTGATCTCCAGGGGCGCCGTCGCGTACTCCTCGCCGACCTCCCGGGTCACCGCCTCCTCGAACGTCTCCCCGAACTCCAGGGCGCCCGCACCGCAGTCCCAGGCGCCCGGCTCGTCCCGGGCGGCGGCCGACCGCCGTGCGAGCAGGATGCGGCCGGAGCCGTCGTGACACACGAAGACACACGAGACGGAGGGCTGCATCACGTCACCGCACCGTCAGGGTGCTCTTAGCCAGCTCGTACGCGGGCAGCATGGCTTCGTGCTCGTCGTTGTCGAAGCTGTCCAGCGACACGATCACGGTGGCCCCGCCGGTGGTGTCGACGGCGAACGCCCGCTCCTTCTCGGTGCCCTCGCCGAGCTCACTGTTCACCTCGTAGGCGACCTCGACCACGCCGGCCTGCGCGTCGGTGTAGGCGGGTTGCAGCGCCTTGCCGCCCACGTACTGCTCCAGCACCTTTCGGGCGTCCGCGCCCTCGGCGGTCCAGACCCGCAGGAAGCCGAGGTTGCCGGCCGGCTTCGCGTCGATCTCGCAGGCCATCGTGGCGGGACCGCGGCGGGCCAGGGCGGCGAGCGGGTCGTCCGCCTTCACGGTGACGGCCTTCGCCGTCCAGTCCGCCGCCGCGTCGAACTCCACCGGCAGTTCGCAGGCGCTCCCCGCCCCGCCGATCCGGATGCCCTTCGCCGCCGGCTCGGCCCCGGCGCCCGGCGCGTCCCCGGCCGAGGCGGCCGGCGCCGCCGAGGGAGCCGCGGCCGGCGAACTGCACGCGGTGAGCGCCAGAACCGGGAGTGCCAGGACCGCGGCCAGCACACGCCGCTCGAAGATCATCGTGGGAAGCACGGGAGCGAGCATAGAGCCTCGCGCCGGCCGGTCAGCGAGGCGCCAGCACATGGAACTCGTTGCCGTCGGGATCGGCCAGCACGACCGCCCCGGGCGCGGCGCGCGGCATCAGCGGCGGGCCACCCCAGGTGATCTTCGGGCCGCCGCGCGGCGACTGGATCGCGGTCTCCTCGTCCTGGTCCCAGACGAGAGGCCGGCCCGCCCCAGGACCGTGGACCAGAATCGAGCAAGCTGTTCCGGCCGGTGCGCGGCGATGCAGAGCGCGAAGAGCTGAGCGGTCATGCCGCAGTTCTACGACGCGACCGGGGCGCCACGCACCTGAGTTTCCGCTCTGCCCCGAGGGGCCGTGCACCCTCCTGGCACGCCGCAGTCATTGCCGACCGGCCGGACGACACTTACCGTCGTCGATAGAGGCCTCGCCGCGACCAGCCCGGCATCTCAACGACGATCCGCCACCGGACGAGGCTCCCTTCCGGCTTGAACGCCCGGAGAAGTGGAAGGCCCCCCATGCGCCCTGCCGCCTGTTTCCGTGCCGCCGTCCTGGCCGGCGCCGTGCTGCTCAGCACGGTGCTGCCGGCCTCCCCCGCACACGCGGCGCCCACCCTGGCCGACCGGATGACCGAGGTCCGCACCGCGAAGACGATCAACTACTACCCGTCGAACGCGGGCTGGACAGCGATGTGGACCGGCTTCGATCCGGTGCGCATCGACGCCGACCTGGCCCGGGCCGCGGCCCTCGGCGCGGACAACGTCCGGGTCATCGTGTTCCCGCAGACCTTCGGCTATCCGGCGCCGACACTCGCGTACACGCAGAAGCTCGGTCAATTCGTCGGCATCGCCGACGCCCGCGGCCTCAGCGTCAAACTGACGCTCTTCGACTGGTGGTCCAGCTATGCCGACACGGCCAACAGTCTCGCCTGGGCCCAGAGCCTGCTGACGCCGTACGCGAACGACCCCCGCGTGATCGCCGTCGAGCTGAAGAACGAGTTCCCGCCGGGAGACGCCGCCGCGGTCGCCTGGGTCCGTCAGCTCATCCCCGCGGTCCGCGCCACCGCCCCGGCCATGCCGCTCACCCTGTCGGTCGACGCCGGCACCGGCGCCACCGGGATGGCGAGCCTGAGATCACAGCTGGCCGGCACGCCGCTGGACTACTACGACTTCCACTTCTACGGCTCCTCGGAGCGGTCCCTCGCCGAGATCCGCCGCGCCCAGGCCGCCGTCGCCCCCGACCTGGTGGTGATCGGCGAGACCGGGCTCAGCACCCACGCGGCCACCGACGGCGAACAGGGCGCCTATCTGGCCCGGGTATTCCGCGCCGCGCGGGAGGCGGGCGTCGGATCGGTGGCGCCGTGGATCCTCAACGACTTCGCCCCCGGCGCCATCCCGGCGAACTCCGCGGTATCCACCCAGCCCGCGCAGTACAAGTACGGCCTGTACCGCACCGACGCCACCCCGAAATTCGGCGCGTCCGTGGTCGGCCCGGCGTGGACGACCGGGGCCACACCGAACAGCATCCTCAACCTCAGCTTCGAAGCCGCCGCGATCGACTCGCCGTGGCGGCAGTTCCTGCCGCAGGCCGGCGCCGCGGTGATCACCGCCGAGTCGCCGCGCACCGGCGCGCAGTCGGCGCGGTTCGCCGGCACGGCCCGGACCAGCAGTGGCCTGCCGTCGCTGGTGACGTCGCCGATCACGCCGGTTCAGCCGGGGTACCGGTGGCGGGCGGAGGCGTACGCCCGTGGAGTTGCCGCGACGGGAGTCACCGAGATCGCGTTGAGCTGGTTCGACGCGAACGGGGCGTGGATCAGCCAGAACTCGTCCAATCGCCTGCCGGCCGGGAACTCGAGTTGGACGAAACTTGTCGTGGAGACGGTGGCCCCGGCGGGGGCTGCGGGGGTTCAGCTGCACCTCAAGTGTGGTGACAACACCGGGACGGTGTGGTTCGACGACGTCGCGGTGTCGTGAGGCGACGCCATCCCGGTCGGTGCGGGGCGCGGGCAGGTCTCCAGTGGGCGGGCCGCCAGGATGCAGGTGTCGTCGTCGGGGTTCGAGCGCCGCAACCGGCCCAACAGCTCGGCCAGTGGTTGCTGCGGGGCCGCCCGCACCGCGTCGTCGACTGTGGCGATCACCGCGTCCAGGCCCACGTCCATGCTCCGCCGCCGGTGCTCCACCAGGCCGTCGGTGTAGAGGAGCAGCAGGTCGCCGGGGCGGAAGGTGGTCACCGCGGCCGCATAGCGGGCGTCGTCGAGCACACCCAGCATCGGCCCGGACGGGCGGGTCAGTGCCGTCGTGCGGCCGGCCCGGCTGAGCAGTGGGGGTGGGTGGCCCGCCTGCGCCCACACCAGTTCGCGGCGGCGCGGGTCGAACCGGGCGATCACCGCGGTGGCGGCCAGCTCCGGTGTCTCCCGTTCCAGCTCGCACATCAGCCGGTTGAGGTGGGACAGCAGCATGCCGGGGTCGCTGGTCAGCGTGGTCAGTGCCCGCAGCGCGTGGCGCAGCTGCGCCATCGTGGTGGCCGCCTGGGTGCCGTGCCCGGCGACGTCACCGACCGCCAGCAGCACCGAACCGTCCTGGAGGGCGGCGGCGTGGTACCAGTCGCCGCCCACCATCGCCTCGTCGCCGGCCGGTAGGTAGCGGATCGCCGCCTTCAGGCCGGGCAACTCGATCGGCTCGTCCGGGATGGGCAGGATGATGCGCTGCAGCCGGGCCGCCAGGGCGTGTTCGGCGGCCAGGCTGCGCCGCTGCTCGTCCAGCTGGTGCTCCACCTCGGCCAGCCGCTCCGCGCCGGCCTGCTGCTCGGTGACGTCCTGCACGATCCCGTAGATCCGCAGCGGACGCCCCTCGGCGTCCCGGATCGCGTCGGCGACCGTGCGCAGATGCTTGATCCGCCCGTTGACGCGGATCCGGGTCACGATGTCGACCCGCTCGGCGCGGCCGAACGCCTCGATCGCGGCGGCCCGCAGCGGCTGGTCGTCGGCCACGCGCAGCTGCTCGGCCTCCTCCTGCGACAGCGGGCCGAGCGCCGGGTCCCGCTCGTAGATCCGGTACACCTGGGGTGACCAGTAGATCTCCCCGCTGACCAGGTCCCACTCCCCCCAGCCGAGGTTGCCTAGCTGCTCCATCCCGTCGAGGCGTCCGCTTTCCCGGTTCGGGTCGTCGCGGCGTTCCCAGCTGAACAGCAGGCCGGGGCCGAGCGGCCGGGCCCGGATCACGAAGTCGCCCCCGCCCGAGCGCAGCGGCCCGAGGTCCGCGGGCTCACCGGTGTCGAGGACCCGCTGATAGGTCTGCCAGCGCTCCTCGCCGAGCACCTGCGGGTAGTGGGCGCTGACGGTCTGCCCGATCAGCTGGGTGCCGCGCCGGCCGTCCGGGGTGAGCGCGCCCGGGCTGGCGGCCGCCCAGCGCAGGTCGATCAGGCGGCCGTCGTCGTCCCGGATCGGCGTGAGGTAGCCGGCCATGCCGGGCAGCGCGTCCAGGACACCCTGGACGGTCGCCAGCCACGGGGTGAAGCGGCGCCCGGACGTCTCGGCCCTGGTGAGCGCCGGGGACGGGCCGGCCGGGTCCGGATGGGACAGCGCGGACTCCACCAGGCGCGGCAGTGTCTCGGCGGGGCCGTCGGCGCGGTCCAGCAGCCGGATCAGCCGGGCGGCCACGTCAGCCACGTCGCGGTTCTGCTCGGCGGCCATCCGCAGCAGCCGCCGGTGCGCCTCGGACAGGCGGCAGCGGGCCCGGCCGGCGAGCAACCCGACCGCACGGTCGACTGTGGCCCGTGCCGCGTCCGGCGAGTCGAGACCCGCGCCGGGACGCAGGCTGCTCAATGCCCGCGCATATGCCTGACGTCCCACCGGCGACCTCCACGTGTGTGGACTCCTGCTTACGCCAGCGCGCCACGGGCCGACATCCCCCGTTCATCCGGCCACCCGCCCGGCCTGCGGTGTCAGGTCGCGCAGGTCACCCGGTCGGGCGTCCTACTTTCACCGGATCGACGACGCCGATCATCGAAGGAACGCGACGGATCAAAGTTCGAAGAGGTCGCGCATCGCCTCGGTGAGCCGCGCCATGCTCGAGCCGGTCACCATGCCGATCCGTTCGGCGCCGGTCGACGCCGGCAGGCGCCGCATCCGGTTGACCACCACGACGCCGGTGATCGGGTCCTGCTCGGTGAGGGCGACCGCGTACGGCGGAAGTTCGGTGACCCCCCGCTGGCGCACGATGGGCGCGCAGATCGGCGAGGCGTTGTCCCGTTCGTTGTAGCTGTCGGCGGAGAGCACGAGGACGCGGTACCGCAGGTCGGCGCGGTCGCCGATGGTCCAGATCTCGCCACGTCGCATGATCAGCACGACCCCGCGATGGAGGCGGTTCCGGTCGGCATGGCAGGAAGCGTACCGCCGCGCGGATCTCCAGCACGTGGCAGGCTGGGGCGGACCGCCGCGTGTTCACCACGTGGACGTGATCGAACTCCGGGGCCGCGTTTCCCGTAGAAATATGCGCAGGGCAACGAGGAAGGACTACGCATGTCGCAGAAGGCGCAGATCGGTGTCACCGGCCTGGCGGTGATGGGCCGCAATCTGGCTCGCAACTTCGCTCGGCACGGGCACACCGTGGCGTTGCACAACCGGTCCTACGGCCGCACCAAGGACCTCGTCGAGGAGTTCGGCCACGAGGGCACGTTCCTGCCCGCCGAGACCGCGGAACAGTTCGTGGCCAGCCTGGAGCGCCCGCGCCGCGTCGTCATCATGGTGAAGGCCGGCCCGGCCACCGACGCCGTGATCGACGAGTTCGCCCCGCTGCTCGAAGAGGGCGACATGCTCATCGACGCGGGCAACGCGCACTTCGCGGACACCCGCCGGCGGGAAGCCGCGCTCAAGGCGAAGGGCCTGCACTTCGTCGGCGCCGGCGTCTCCGGTGGCGAGGAGGGCGCGCTGCACGGCCCCAGCATCATGCCCGGCGGCCCGAAGGAGTCCTACGAGGCGCTCGGCCCGCTGCTGGAGGACATCGCGGCGAAGGTGGACGGCGAGCCGTGCTGCGTGCACGTCGGCCCGGACGGCGCCGGCCACTTCGTGAAGATGGTGCACAACGGCATCGAGTACGCCGACATGCAGCTCATCGCCGAGGCCTACGACCTGCTTCGCCAGGTCGGCGGGCACGCCCCCGCCGAGATCGCCGACATCTTCCGGGGCTGGAACGAGGGTCGCCTCGGGTCGTACCTCATCGAGATCACCGCCGAGGTGCTCAAGCAGGTCGACGCCGGCACCGGCAAGCCGTTCGTCGACGTCGTGGTCGACCAGGCCGAGCAGAAGGGCACCGGCCGCTGGACCGTGCAGGCCGCCCTCGACCTGGGCGTCCCGGTCTCCGGCATCGCCGAGTCGGTCTTCGCCCGCGCGCTGTCCGGCGGCGCCGACGTGCGCAAGGCCGCCGCCGACGCCGGGCTGCCCGGCCCCTCCGCCGCGCCCGCCCACACCGGCGACCTGCGCGCCGACGTCGAGCAGGCTCTGTTCGCCTCCAAGATCGTGGCGTACGCGCAGGGCTTCCAGCAGATCCAGGCGGCCAGCGCGGAGTACGGCTGGGACATCGACCCCGGCGCGATGGCCAAGATCTGGCGGGCCGGCTGCATCATCCGGGCCAAGTTCCTCGACTTCATCAAGCAGGCGTTCGACAAGAACCCGGCGCTGCCGAACCTGCTCGTCGACCAGTACTTCCTGGACGCGGTCAGCGGCGCGCAGGACGCCTGGCGCCGGGTGGTCGTCACCGCCACCCAGCACGGCATCCCCGCGCCGGGCTTCACGTCGGCGCTGGCCTATTACGACGGCCTGCGCGCGGAGCGCCTGCCGGCCGCGCTGATCCAGGGTCAGCGCGACTTCTTCGGCGCCCACACCTACCGCCGCGTCGACAAGGAGGGTTCGTTCCACACCCTCTGGGCGACCGACGACCGGTCCGAGGTCGACGCCTGATCTTCCTGCGACACCGGGCCGTCCGCCTCTCACGGCGGACGGCCCTTTCTTCAACCCCTGTTCGGTACGCCCATGACAGGTCCCGGGGCTACCCCGCGGCCTCACTGCCGGGTCCGGGCCGCGGCGCGGCCGCCGGGCTGAAGCGGCCGGTCACCCTCACGACCCGTCCACCGCCGGCTCCTTGCCCAACGGCGTCAGCGACGAGGGCACCTTGCCGGTCGGCGCGTCCTCGTCCACCGGCGGTTCCTGCGCAGGCTGTTCCTGTGCCGGTTGTTCCTGCCCGTCCACCGGCGGCTCCTGCACCGGCTGCTCGGCCAGTCGCTTGCTCAGACGGCGGTAGGGCGCGCTCAGCAGGGCGAGCCCCGTGGCGATCACCCCGATCACGCCGGTGATGACGAACACCAGCCCGAGTCCCCGGTCGGCGCCGGTGCCGAACCACGGGCCCAGGATCCGCGCCCCCGCGCCGTCAGTCATGAACGGGATGAACACGAACTGGGCGATCGGCGAGATCAGGAACGCGGTCAACGGCGACGCCGCCTGCTCCGCGCTCTGCGCCAGCCCGAACACCCGGCCCTGCCGCTCGTACGGCACCACCCGCTGCAGGATCGTCTGCTCGGTGGCCTCCGCGTAGGGCACCAGCACCATGTAGATCATCATGCCGATCGCGAACGGGATGATCGACGCCCAGAGCGGGAAGATCACGATGATCGTCCACAGCACCATGTTGATCAAGAGGAGCAGCCGGACCGGCTTGCTGCCCAGCCCGGTCCGCGACACCGCGATCCCGCCGATGATGAACCCGGTGCTGACCACGCCCCACAGCAGACCCCACGCCTGGACCGAGACCAGCGACAGCCCGTACGCGTCGGCGAGGGCCATGAACACCCCGCCGAGGAAGTTGTTGAACGTGCTGAACAGGATCAGCGCGGTCAGGCCCGGCACCCCGGCGACGATCCGGATCGTGCCGCGCAGGTCGACGCCGCCCTTGCCCACGCCGTCCTCGGTGTGCACCACCTCCCGCTCCGGGATGGTCACGAAACTCAGATGCACCAGCGCCGCCCCGAGCACCACCAGGGCCAGGATCAGCACCGACCGCATCCCGTCGAACGCCACCAGCACCCCGCTGATCACCGAGGTGACCAGGAAGGTGGCTCCGGAGACCGTGCCGACCAGGCCGTTCGCCCGGTCCCGGGTCCCCTCCTCGATCAGCAGCGTGACCAGGGTGGGCAGCGCGATGGTGCGGATGTTGCCGGCGATCACACCGAACATCAGCAGCAGGATGAACCCCCAGAGCTGGACGCTCGCCGGGTCCTTGAACTCCTCGGCCGGCACCGCCAGCTGGAGCGCGAACGCCGCCACGTAGAGCAGCAGCGACGCCAGCGCCGACCCCTGCAACGCGACCTTCTTGCGGTGCCCGTCGACGAGGCTGCCGAACCAGATGCCGGTCAGCGCGGTCAGGACCAGAAAGATGCCGGAGATGACGCCGGTCGCGAACACCGAGCGGGTCTGCAGGTAGACCCAAAAAGTGACGGCGAACCAGACCGTGAAGTTGATGACCGACACCAGCAGGGTGTTGGCGAGCAGGCGATAGAAGGTGCGAACGTTCCCCCGGATGACGGACATGCCGACCACCGTACGACCTCAACCACCCTCAAGGTCCACCCCTTTACCCGTGTGTGAAGTTGGGGTGCGAATCGAGCCGCAACTTCACACACTCTGAGCGGCCCCACAAGCCGCGCGAACGGAACCTGCGTGTGAAGTTGAGGTGCGAATCGAGCCGGAAGTTCACACGGTGCGGTCAGGCGGCGCGGACCGGGTCGGCGGCCATCAGGGCGCCGCACTCGTCGGCGGGCAGCGGCTTGGCCATGTAGAAGCCCTGGCCGTACCGATATCCCATGTCCCGCAGCCGATCCACCTGCTCCTGGCTCTCGATGCCCTCGGCGACCGCCTTGAGCTGAAGGTGCTCGGCCAGCTGGGCGACGGCGGCGGCCACCGCGAGACGGCCGCGGTCCTCACCGTCGGCGATGCCGTCGACGAACGACTTGTCCAGCTTGAGGACGTCGACCGGGAAGGCACGCAGCAGGCTGAGCGACGACTGGCCGGTGCCGAAGTCGTCCAGCGCCAGCCGGACGCCCATCTCGTGCAGCGCCTGGAGGGTCTCCCGAACCTGCCAGCCGTCGACCACCGACGACTCGGTGATCTCGATGATCAGGTCGGTCGGCAGCAGCCCGGTGTCGCTGAGCACCCCGGCGACCTCGTCCACGAAGCCGGCCTCGCGCAGCTGCCGGACCGCCACGTTCACGTTGATCGCCTCGATGGCGTTGGGGTGTTCCCGGCGCCACCGGGCCAGCTGGGTGCACGCCTCGCGCAGCACCCAGGCGCCGAGCGGCACGATCAGGCCGGACCGCTCGGCCACCGGGATGAACTCGCCCGGCGAGACGAAGCCGCGGCTCGGGTGCTGCCAGCGCACCAGCGCCTCGGCGCCGTGCAACCGGCCGGTGACCAGGTCGAACACCGGCTGGTACAGCAACCGCAGCTCGCCGCGGATGATGCCGTTCTGCAGCTCACTGGCGAGCCGGGCGTGGTTGACCATGTCCTGCCGCATCCGCGGCTCGAACCGGACCCAGGACGCCTTGCCGGACCCCTTGGCCGCGTACATCGCGATGTCGGCGTTGCGCATCACCTCGTCGGCGATCTCCCCCGTCCCGGCCAGTGCGAGGCCCGCGCTGGCGTGCACCAGCAGCATCTGGTCGGCCACCCGGAACGGGTCGGCGAGGGTGAGCAGCAGCCGCGCGCAGGCCGCCTCGGCCGCCTCCGCGTCGTCGACCGGCAGCAGGACCGCGAACTCGTCGCCGCCGAGCCGGGCCGGCACCTCGCCGGCCTCGCACCGGTCCCGCAGCCGCTGGGCGACCTGGAACAGCAGCTGGTCGCCGGCGGACGGGCCGAGCGTGTCGTTGATCATTTTGAAGTCGTCGACGTCGATCAGCATCACGCTGGCCGGCTGGTGGGCGGCGATCCGCTCGGCCAGCACCGCACCGAACCGGGCACGGTTGGGCAGGCCGGTCAGGGAGTCGCTGAGCGCCATCCGCTCCAGCTCGGCCTGCTGGTCGCGGATGCCGCGCAGCGCGACGGTGTTCTCCCGGAGGCTGAGCAGCTGCCGGGCCACCACGAAGCCGGCGATCAGCACCGCCCCGATGATCACGGTGCGCTGCTTGGTGGTCATCTCCTGGGAGCTGACGCTGACCACCAGGGCGGCGGTCGCGGTGACGGCGAGGAACGGCAGCAGGTTGAACAGCGATCGGTGGGTCAGCTCGGCGGCCGCGACGTGCTCGTCCGCGCTCAGAGCCCGCCGCTGCAGCAACGCGGCGACCGCCATCGCCACAGCGACGATCGGCATCACCAGCACGGACAGCGCCAGCCGGGCGAAGTCCCCGCCGGCGATCAGCTGGATCGTGCCGATGATCGCGCACAGCGGCGCGAGGCTGAGCACCCGCAGCGCCGCCGGGTGGACCATCGTCTCCGGCCGGGCCGCCGCCTTGCCGATCACCACCAGCAGCAGCGTCCCGCCGACCCCGACCACGGCCGCCGCGGCGCGAGCCGTCAGCGAGGTGCCCTCGGGGGCCATGTCGAGCACCACGTACCAGAAGACCAGAGCGCTGGCGACCGCCACGGTGGCGCCGTCGAGGAACGCGCGGATCCAGGCGGTGCCGGTGCGCTTCGGGCTCGGCAGCGTCAGGAACGTGAACATCAGCAGCAGCACGCCGGCCAGCACCGGCACCGCGACCGTCAGCGACAGGCCGGTGTTGTTGTTGGCCCCGACGACCGACATCACCGAGGCCACCAGCAGGCAGATGGCGGCACGCTCCAGGTGCCGCCAGAAGTAGCGCACCGGCCGGGGCAGCTGCACCTGGCGGGCGAGCCGCTGGCAGGCGAACACCCCGGCGGCCATCGCGACCGGGCCGCCGAGAAACCCGATCCGCAGCACCGACGGATCGACCAGCAGCCACACCAGCACCGCGGCGGTGGCTGCGACAGCCACCACCACGGGCGTGAGCCCGCCGGCTCGATGCCGGGAACCGGCGGTCTCGGGTGTGCTCATCGGGTTCGTACGGCTCCTCGCCAGAGAGGGGATTCCCTTGCGGGATACCAGTCGGCGGAACCGAACGGAACCTGAGATAAACCCCGGTCAGCTCCCGAGGGCCGCCGAGACCACGGCGCGGGCCTCCTCCTGGATCCGGGCCAGGTGGTCCGGGCCGTGGAAGGACTCGGCGTAGACCTTGTAAACGTCCTCGGTGCCGGACGGGCGGGCGGCGAACCAGCCGGACTCGGTCACGACCTTGAGACCGCCGATCGCCGCGTTGTTGGCGGGCGCGTTGGTCAGCACCGCGGTGATCCGCTCACCGGCCAGCTCCTTGGCGGTGACCTGCTCCGGCGAGAGCTTGCCGAGGACGGCCTTCTGCTCGCGGGTGGCCGGCGCGTCGATCCGCGCGTACGCCGGCTCGCCGAACCGGGCGGTCAGCTCCCGGTAGTGCTCGCTCGGGGTCTTCTGCGTGGTCGCCAGGATCTCGGAGGCCAGCAGGTTCAGCAGCAGGCCGTCCTTGTCGGTGCTCCAGGCGCTGCCGTCACGGCGCAGGAACGAGGCGCCGGCGCTCTCCTCGCCGCCGAAGCCGACCGAGGCGTCCAGCAGGCCCGGCACGAACCACTTGAAGCCGACCGGCACCTCGTCGAGGCGGCGGCCGAGATCGGCGGCCACCCGGTCGATCATCGAGGAGGAGACCAGCGTCTTGCCGATCCCGGCGCCCGCCGGCCAGTCGGTGCGGGCCCGGAACAGGTAGCCGATCGCCACCGCCAGGTAGTGGTTCGGGTTCATCAGGCCGCCGTCGGGCGTGACGATGCCGTGCCGGTCGGCGTCGGCGTCGTTGCCGGTGGCGATCTGGAAGCGGTCCTTCTGCTCGATCAGCGAGGCCATCGCGTACGGCGACGAGCAGTCCATCCGGATCTTCCCGTCCCAGTCCAGCGTCATGAACCCGAAGCGCGGGTCCACAGCCGGGTTGACCACGGTGAGGTCCAGCCCGTGCCGCTCGGCGATCGCACCCCAGTACGCGACGCTCGCCCCGCCCAGCGGGTCGGCGCCGATCCGCACCCCGGCTCGCCTGATCGCCTCGATGTCGATCACCGAGGGCAGGTCGTCCACGTACGTCGCCAGGTAGTCGTACCCGGAGACCGTCGCCGACTCCCGCGCCCGCGCCGCGCTCACCCGCCGCACGTCCTTGAGACCGCCGGCGATCAGCGCGTTGGCCCGGTCCTGGATCCACTTGGTGGCGTCGGTGTCGGCCGGGCCGCCGTTCGGCGGGTTGTACTTGAAACCGCCGTCGTCCGGCGGGTTGTGCGAGGGGGTGACCACCACGCCGTCCGCCTTGGCGGCCGACGACCGGTTGAAGGTCAGGATCGCGTGCGACAGCGCGGGCGTCGGCGTGTAGCCGTCCCGGCTGTCGATCAGCACGGTGACGTCGTTGGCGGCGAACACCTCCAGCGCGGTGATCATTGCCGGCTCGCTGAGCGCGTGGGTGTCCCGGACCAGGAAGAGCGGGCCGGTCGTGCCCTGCTCGCGCCGGTACTCGACGATCGCCTGGCTGGTCGCGGCGATGTGGTCCTCGTTGAAAGCCGAGCGCAGGCTGGAGCCCCGGTGTCCGGAGGTGCCGAACGCGACCCGCTGCCCGGCCTGTTCCGGGTCCGGGTGCTCGGTGTAGTAGCGCGAGACGACCTTGGGCACGTCGATCAGGTCGTCGGGTCCGGCGGGCCGGCCGGCGCGGGGGTGGACAGACATCGAGGGCCTCCTCGGGAGCGTGGACCTGTGCCGGATCGTATCCAGGAGTGACCCGATCGAACCCTCGGGTGACGCCGAAGACGCGCTGGGGGCAGAAGCACGGCCGGCCCCTCCCGGACCGGGCGGGGAGTCCCCGAGGTTAATCTCGCCGGGTGCTCATCCTGCTCCCTCCGTCCGAGGGTAAGACCCCGGCCGTCGCCGGCGACCCCGTTGACCCGGCGAGCCTCTGGCTGCCCAAGCTGGCCACCGCCCGGACCCGGGTGCTGAATCGCCTGGTGGCGCTCTGCCGCCGCACCAGTGAGCGGTCGATCAACGACTCGCTCGCCACGCTCGGGCTCAGCGCCGGCCAGCGCGCCGAGATCGCGCGCAACGCCGCTCTCCCGGAAGCACCGGCCGCGCCCGCCGCCGAGGTCTACACCGGGGTCCTCTACGAGGCGCTCGGCCCGGACACCCTGGACGCCGCGGCCCGGGAGTGGCTGGACCGTACCGCCGTGGTCTTCTCCGGCCTGTGGGGCGTGGTACGCCTCGCCGACCGCATCCCCGCGTACCGCTGCCCGGTCGGCGTCACGCTGCCGGCGCCGGTGGGCGGCCTCACCGCGTACTGGAAGAAGGCGCTGCGCCCGGCGCTGGACGCGGCCACCGCCGGAGCGCCGGTGCTGGACCTGCGCTCCGGCGCGTACGCCGCGATGTGGTCTCCGCCCGCCGGCGCCCACGCAGCGACGCTGCGGGTCCTGCACGAGCGGGTGGTCGACGGGGTGGCCAGGCGGTCCGTGGTGAGCCACTTCAACAAGGCCACCAAGGGCCGGCTGGTCCGCGCCCTGGCCGCGGACACGGCCGCCCCCACGTCGATCGACGAGCTGGTCACCGCCCTGCGCGACCTCAAGTTCACCGTCGAGGAGTCGCCCGCGCCGGCCGGCCGGCCCCGCTCGCTGAACGTGATCGTCACCGGCCTCTGAGCGGCCGGCGGGCTACTTGGCGTCGAGGATGTCGACGACGAAGCGCAGGTCACCCTGCTGCGGGCCGTAGGCGAGCGCCGCCGGCACGTCGAGCTGGATCCGGCTGCCGACCTTCTGGCCCGGGATGGCCTGGTCCCAGCCCTTGATCAGCTGGCCGACGCCGATCTGGGTCTCGAACGGCTGCTTGCCCCACGAGGAGTCGATCAGGTCACCGGTCGAGTACTGGATCACCTTGTAGTTCACCGTGATGGTCTGGCCGCTCTTCACCTCGGGGCCGGTGCCGGGCACGATCTCGGTGATCGCGATCTTGCTGACCGCGCCGGTGCCCGGCTTCACGTCGGGCTCCTTCTGGAGAGCTTCCGCTCCGCCGGCCGCGGGCGGCGGGGCGGCAGCCGCCGACGAGGAGGGCGCGGGCGGCGTGGTGGTGGCCTGCTGAGTGGCGGCGGCCTGCGAGGTGGCCGGCTCGTCGCCGCCGGAGCGGACCATGAAGAAGATCGCCGACAGCACCGCGAAGACCAGCGCTCCGGCGAGCACCCCGGCGATGGCCTGACCCCGGCCCTTGCTGGTCGAACCGGTCTGGTCACTCATCGTCAAACCCCTGTCGGTGGCGAGTGGGAAACTTCGGACACGGTACTCGGCACCGGGAGGAAAGCCACCACGAACCTCCTCCGAATCGCCGAGGTGGATGATCACCCGTCCGTCTCCGACCGGCTACCCCCTCTTCTCCCCCACCGCCCAAGATGAGATCGTTTCATGGCCTTCACGGCGGCGCCGCCGGCGGAAGCCCCCTCGACCACCCGCGTTGCCCGGCGGAGCAGCGCCCCACAGCCCGATCTGGAGGGTGCGTGCCCGATCAGACGCACGGGCCTGATCGGACGCCGGCGCATCAGCGCGACCGGCGTTCGGAGTTGGTGCCGTACCGCCGGGCCGGCCTGCCCGCCCGGCGGCCGGGCCTGCCCGCGTCGCTGCTCGAACCCGGCAGCCGCTGGCAGGAGCACCTGGCCCCGGCCGCGGTGATCCTGCTCGGCGTGCTCGCCGTCCTCGGCGTCGGCCTCGTCATCCGGGCCCGCTCGGCCGACCAGCCGGAGCTGACGGTGGCCGCACCGCAGCCCGGCCCGACCGCCGAGCAGGTGCCGATCCCGCTGCCCAGCGCCTCGCCGTCGCCGATCATCCGGCCGGTCAACTCGATCAGCGTCGAACGCGTCGCGACGCCGGACGTGGTCGACCTGCCCGAGGAGGGCTCCTCCGACTGGGTGCACTGGGGCGAGCAGGGCCGGTACGCCATGGAACGCAAGGCCGACGGCGGGTTCGCGATCCTCGAGGGCACCCCGGACGCGCCGCGGACCCGGGTGGACTCCGGCCCGCAGAGCTTCCGCTGGACCGGCGGCAGCCCGCTGGCCACCGCCAAGCGGGTGACCAGCGGCGTTCGGCTCTGCGACGAGGGCGACGGATTCACGCTCTCCGCGCCGGCCGGGACGGTCGGCGGCAAGCTCCGCCTGTTTGTCGGCGTCAGCAACGGGCAAGGGCTGCTTCAGCTGCGGCTCTCCACCGGCGGGAAGGTCGAGACCTCCCGCATCACCAACCGTGGCAGCGAGATCACCACAGCTACCTACACGGTGAACTACAGCGCCACCGGTACTGGCAAGATCTCGGTCAAGTGGATCACTGAGGAAACCTTCGGCGGGGATTGCGGCGGGGTCGTGCTCTACGCCGCCGCTCTGAGCTGATCGCGGGACCCAGGAAAGGGGAATCTGTGTTCGCGGGCTGGGGATCGCGGGTCGCCCGGCTCCGGTGGTCGGTGCTGGCCGTCGCGCTCGTCGCGGTGATCAGTTCCGGCGTCTGGGGCTTCGGCGTGTTCGGGCAGCTCTCCGAGGGCGGCTACAACGACCCGTCGAGCGAGTCGGCACGAGCCGCCGACATCGTCGCCGAGTCGCTCGGCGGGCAGAGCGGTGACGTCATCGCGATCTACACGCCCGACCGGGGCACCATCGACGACGCCGCGCTCACCAAGCGGATCACCGAGCGGCTGGGCGCGCTGCCCGAGTCCTCGGTGAGCGCGCAGACCTCGTACTGGGCGGCCGAGGGCGCGGCGAAGGCCCGCTTCGCCGCCGAGGACAAATCCAGCGCGGTCGCGGTCATCACGCTGACCGGCGAGGACGACGCTGCGAAGCTGGAGGCGTTCGACGAGATCGCCGAGGACTTCACCGTCCCCGGCGCGCGCGTCGAGCTGGCCGGCGGCATCCCGCTCGGCCACGCCTCGTCCGAGCTGTCCACCAGCGACCTCGCCAAGGCCGAGATCATCTCGCTGCCGATCGTGCTGATCCTGCTCCTGCTGATCTTCGGCTCGCTGGTGGCCGCGGCCCTGCCGGTGCTGGTCGGTGGCTGCGCGGTGCTCGGTGCGCTCGGCGTGCTGAACGCGGTCGCCCTCACCCACGAGGTCAACTCGTTCGCGGTCAACGTGGCCAGCCTGCTCGGCCTCGGCATGGCGATCGACTACGGCCTGTTCATGGTCGGCCGGTTCCGCGAGGAGCAGGCCGCACACCCCACCGCCGAGGCCGTACGCCGGACTGTGGCAACCGCAGGTCGTACCGTCGTCTTCTCCGCGACCCTGCTGATGACCGCCCTGGCCGGCCTGCTGCTGTTCCCGCAGGGCTTCCTGAAGTCGCTGGCGTACGGCGGCCTCGCCGCCGTCTTCCTGGCCATGCTGCTCTCGCTGACCCTGCTCCCGGCGATCCTGGCCATCCTCGGCCCCCGCGTCGACAAGATTCCGATCCGGCTGCCCGGCAGCAACGCGTCCGGCTCCACGTCCGGATGGGAGCGGCTCGCCGGCTTCGTCCTGCGCCGCCCGATCCTGGTGGCGATCCCGATCATGGCCGTGCTCCTGCTGCTGGCATTCCCGATCACCGAGGCCCGGTTCGGCGAGAACGACGAGCGGGTGCTGCCCGCGGGCGACCCGTCGCGGGTGGCCATCGAGACACTCAAGGCCGAGTATCCGCAGTTCAGCACCGACGGCGTACAGATCGTGGTGCGCGGCACCGACGGCGAGCGGCCGGACGTCCGCGGGTTCACCGAGGCCGTCGGCAAGGTCGCCGGCGTCACCGAGGTCAGCCCGTCCGGCACCGGCAAGGGCGTGGTGGTGCTCAACGCCGCCCTGGAGAGCCCCGACGAGTTCAGCCCGGAAGCCCGCCAGGTGGTCGAGGACCTGCGCGGACTCGCCGGGCCGTCCGGCGCCGAGGTCATCGTCGGCGGGGCCACCGCACGCAACGTCGACAGCCTGGAGGCGATCGCCGAGAAGCTGCCGCTGATGATCGGGCTGCTGGTCGGCGCGACGCTGCTCCTGATGTTCCTGGCCTTCGGCTCGATCCTGCTGCCGCTCAAGGCGGTGGTGATGAGCGCGCTGAGCCTCGGCGCCACCTTCGGCATCCTCGTCTGGATCTTCCAGGAGGGGCACGGCGCGGGCCTGCTGAACGTCACGCCCGCCCCGTTGGAGGCCGGGATCGTGGTGCTGATGGCGGCCGTCGTGTTCGGCCTGTCCACCGACTACGAGGTCTTCCTGCTGTCCCGGATGGTCGAGGCGCGGATCAAGGGCTCAACGACCACCGAGGCCGTCACGGTGGGCCTGGCGCGTACCGGCCGGGTGATCAGCGCGGCGGCGCTGCTGCTGATCGTGGTGACCGGGGCCTTCGCCCTGTCGTCGGTGACCACCATGCGCTTCGTCGGCGTCGGCATGATCGTCGCGCTGCTGCTGGACGCGACGATCGTCCGGATGTTGCTGGTGCCCGCCGTCCTGGCGCTGCTCGGGGATGCGGCCTGGTGGGCGCCGGGGCCGCTGCGGCGCCTCCAGGAGCGTGCCGGGCTCGCCGAACACGCGGGCGAGGACGAGTTCCCCGGATCGCGGCACCCGGTCTCCGCGGTCGACGCGACCCAGGTCATCACGGGGACCATCGCCCTGCCGGCCGCGCCGCAGGCGGCGGCCCTGACGGCGGGCGCACCGCCGGCGACGGTCGTGCTGGACTACAACGCGGTGCTCGACTATCTCGCCGAGAAGGAACAAGGCCCGCACCTGCCCGGCCTGGCTGCCGGGCCGGGCGAGGTGACGACGCGGCTTCCGGTGGTGGGAGCTTCGCGGGGTACGGGTGAAGCGGCGCCGCCCTCGGTGGATGCGCCGGTCTCCGTGTCCGCTCCGACCAGCCCCGCCCCCGAATCCAGCGCTGCCCTCGACGCCGAGCCCACGCCCGACGCCGAACCCCTGGCCGATTCCGAGCCCGCGCCTTCCCCCGAGCCCGCGCCTTCCCCCGAGCCCGCGCCCGACGCCGAGCCCGTGGCCGACGCCGAGCCCGTGGCCGATTCCGAGCCCGCGCCTTCCTCCGAGCCTGCGCCCGACGCCGAGCCCGCGCCCGACGCCGTCCGGGCTCCCGAGCCGGCTCTCGCCCCCGCTTCCGACTCCGCCCCGGATGCTGCGGCCGACGAAGACGCCGTCGAAGCGGCGACCCACTCGCCGCTGGAGTTGTCGCCAGTATCTCCCGCGCCGGACCCGGCTGTCCCGGTGCCGGCACCGCCCGTGCCGGCCCCGGCCGAACCGGACGACGACGAGGTCCAGCCCATCCTCGCCGAGGTGGAGTTGCAGATCGCCGCCCAGGCCGAACCCGCGCCGATCCTGGCCGAGGTGGAGGCCCACATGGCCGCCGAGTCCGAGCCCAGCATCGATCCTGAGCCGGCCCTCAGCACTGAACCCGAGCCTGCTCCCGACACTGAGCCGCTC
This sequence comes from Actinoplanes sp. 13, assembly GCF_056134165.1. Classification (NCBI taxonomy): domain Bacteria; kingdom Bacillati; phylum Actinomycetota; class Actinomycetes; order Micromonosporales; family Micromonosporaceae; genus Actinoplanes; species Actinoplanes sp. 13. Next base: position 572,148 of record NZ_JBVYOQ010000003.1, read on the forward strand.
CCCGAGCCTCAGCCCAGCGTCGAGCCGCTCCCCGAGCCCGAACCCAGCTTCGAGCCGCTCCCCGAACCTGAACCCAGCGTCGAGCCGCTCCCCGAGCCCGAGCCGCTCCCCGAGCCGGAGCCGGAGACCAGCGTCGAGCCGGCGACCGACCCGGCGCCGGTGGCCGAAACATTGGCGAACGCCGAGCCCACGCATGCTCAGGACGAACCGGCGGACGCTGAAGAGGAGCCGGCCCGCGCCGAAGAGCCGGCGCAGGCCGACGAGGACCTGTTCGCCTGGCGTTCCGACCCCCGCATCGCGGCCCTGTCCGCCTCCGAGGCCGACCGTTTCGGCTGGCTCGACCGTTCCGCGATGACCGCCGACAAGCCGAGCATCCCCGCCCTGCACACCCCCGAGGCGGAACCCGTCGCTTGGTCCCCCGAGCCCCGGACCGACGACGTCCCGGTCTCCGGGCAGGCCGAGGCATCCACTCCGGAAACCTCAGCCCCCGGGCAGCCGGAGACCCCTGCCCCCTGGCAGCCCGCAACTTCGTTGCCGGACGCCGCCCTGCCCTACCCCTTCCCCGAGCGCACGTCCGGCTCCCGTCCCGAGACCCTCGGCGACTGGCTCGGCAAGGCCCCCGCCCGCGACCAGAACCGCCCGAACACCCTCGAAGACGTCTCCACCAGCGCGAACTCCGAGCGCCGTCCGCAGACCCTCGAGGACCTCTCCACAGCCGAACCGAAACGCCAGGACCCGCCGCGCCCCGCCACGGAGCCGGAGAAGGAGCCCGAGCCGGAGCCCGTGGTCCCGGCCCCGACGCCCACCCCGGAACCCGAGCCGGTCAGCTACCCGGCCGAGCAGGACGCCCCTACCGGCGACCACCCCCGGACCGTCCGGGCGGTCGCTCCGGTCAGTTCGGGCGCTCCCGGCTACATCCGCCGCCCGCAGACTCTCGACGAGTGGCTCAACGGCGGCCCCACCACCCCCGAACGCCCTCGCACCCTCGGTGACCTCTCCACCGCACCCACCTCCGCGACGCCGTCCTCCAGCGTCCCGTCCTCCGGGGCGCCCACCTCAGGCGCCCCCACGTCGAGCATCCCGACGTCCGCAGCGCCCACATCCGGCGTCCCGTCCTCCGGCGTCCCCACGATCCGCCGCCCGAAGACGCTGGACGACTGGCTGACCGGCACCACGCCGGACGCCACACCAGGCACCACACCGGACGCCACGTCAGGTGCCTCTCCCGGCACCACGCCGGACGTCACGCCGGGCGCCGAACCGGAGCCACCCGCCCGCCCCACCTCTCTCGCCGACGACCTCGACGCGGGACGCACCCGCCGACCCGGGAACGGCCGCACCCGGTCCTGGAATCCCGGCCCCTCCGACAACGCCCGCGACAGCCGGCCCGCTTCTCTGGCCGACCACCCCGGCCCGAACCGGCGCCCGGACCGCACCATGGCCGACGACCAGGACCCGACCCCGCACCCCTGAACCGGGAACCCCACCGGCAGCGGCCCAGCGCACTCCGGGAAACGCGAGGGACGCCCACATGACGAAACCGGCCGCGGACCAGCAACGTCCGCGGCCGGCTCCGACCCGTGACCCGCGCCCCTTGCTTCGCGCCTCCCGCGGCCGATAGGACGGCGGGGAAAGTACAGTGCCTGCGGTAGAACGACCGCCGGGAGCGATGCCCGCGGCGGGAAGCAGAGGGGACGCAAGAAATGGGTGACGGTGCCGTGGGCGTGGATCCGGCCCGCCTGGAGGCCTGTCTCGCCGTGCTGGCCGAGGTGGAGGCCCTGCCGCCGGAGCATCCGGACGCCATCCGGGTGCGGCGTGCGGTCGGCGCGATGTTCAAGACCGTGAAGTTGCAGCGGCGCCGCGAGCGCCGGGAGGCGGTTCTGGCCAACGACCGGGAGGTGACGGAGTCGACCGCGACCGGCGCGCCGGGGCGGATCGACGACGAGACCGCCGGGATCCCGCTGCGCAGCACGGTGCGCGGCGCGACGGCCGGCGTGCTGAAGCAGGCGCGCGGCTGTTACGTGTGCAAGCAGCGTTACACCGTGGTGGACGCGTTCTATCACCAGCTCTGCCCGAGCTGCGCGGAGCTGAACCACGCGCGCCGCGACGCCCGCACCGATCTGACCGGCCGGCGGGCGCTGCTGACCGGCGGCCGGGCCAAGATCGGCATGTACATCGCGCTGCGTCTGCTGCGCGACGGCGCGGATCTGACGATCACCACGCGCTTCCCGCACGACGCGGTCCGCCGCTTCGCGGCGATGCCGGACAGCGCCGACTGGCTGCACCGGCTGCGGGTGGTGGGCATCGATCTGCGGGACCCGGCGCAGGTGGTGGGTCTGGCCGAGTCGGTGGCGTCGCGCGGGCCGCTGGACATTCTGATCAACAACGCGGCCCAGACGGTACGGCGTACGACCGGCGCCTACGCCGAGCTCGTGGCCGCCGAGTCCGCGCCGCTGCCGGACGGCCCGATCCCGGAGCTGGAGTTCTTCGGTGGCGCCGCGACGCTGGGCGCCGCCTCCCCGGCCGCGGTGCTGACCGCGCCCGGCCGCCTCTCCGCGGCCGAGGTGACGTCGCTGGCTCTGACCGCCCGGTCCGCGGCGATCGACGCGGGCGGCCTGGTGCCGGACATCACCGCGACGAACAGCTGGAGCGACCGGGTGCACGAGGTCGACCCGCTGGAGCTGCTCGAGGTGCAGTTGTGCAACGTGACGGCCCCGTTCATCCTGGTCAGCAGGCTGCGCGAGGCGATGATGAAGTCACCGTTCCCGCGCCGTTACGTCGTGAACGTCTCGGCCATGGAGGGCATCTTCACCCGCGGCTACAAGGGTGCCGGTCACCCGCACACGAACATGGCGAAGGCCTCGCTGAACATGCTGACCCGCACCAGTGCGGACGACATGTTCGCCGACGGCATCCTGATGACCAGCGTCGACACCGGCTGGATCACCGACGAGCGGCCGCACCCGACGAAGATGCGCCTGCACGAGGAGGGTTTCCACGCCCCGCTCGACCTGGTCGACGGCGCGGCCCGGGTGTACGACCCGATCGTCCGCGGCGAGCTCGGCGAAGACGTCTACGGCTGCTTCCTGAAGGACTACGTCTCGGTCGCCTGGTAGTCCGGCGACGGCAACGGGCCGCACCGAAGGGTGCGGCCCGTTGTCGTCTGCAGGTCAGTGACCTGCCGGTCGAGGCATCGCCTCAGTGCTTCGGCCCGTCCTTGACGTGGTCGTGCCACGGCTTCGGGCCGGGCTTCGGGCCGGGGTTGGGGCCGTCGAGGTCGTCGATCGGGTGCGGCAGCGGCATCGGCCCCGGCTTGGGCCCGTCGTGCTTGTCACCCCACGGGCCGTCGTGCTTGTCGCCCCACGGGCCGTCGTGCTTGTCGCCCCACGGGCCGTCGTGCTTGTCGTGCATCCACGGCTGGCCCTTGTGCTTCCACGGCTTGCCGCCGATGTGGAACGGCCCGCCGATGTAGTCCGGCTTGTACGGCCAGCCGCCGGGCCAGCCGCCCTTCCAGCTGTCCCACTCCCAGTGGTCCTCTTCGACCTCGAGCTCCCAGACCCAGCCACGCCAGGCCCGGACCGGATCACAGTCGTAGTCGCCCCACGCGCCGACCTTCTTGCCCCACCAGCCGGCCTTCTCGCACTGCCACTCACGCTTGTAGTGGCCGACCACGTACTCGTAGTCGCCCTTCCAGGTCTGCACCCCCGAGCCACCGGCCGACTGGCCCGCGGACGGGGCCGCCTGAACCGGGCTGGTCGCGAGCATCGCACCGGCGGCCACGCCGGCACCGGCCAGCGTCAGCAACCGCATCACTTTGTTCATGTCGCACCTTTTCAGGACAAGTTGCCATGACGTGAGTAGCTCATCACGCACGGCGACCGCCCTCCGGCGTTTGCCGGAATGTCGGCCGTTCGGCCGATCCGCCCCGGGGCCGTAAAGCCAACCCCGGTGGCGGTACCAGCGTCTCGTCTGCGCAGGTCAGCACCTTATCGGACAGAGCGCCGGAACTCATCGGACTGACTTTTTGCGAACGGGCCGCGCACCCACCTTCGGTGCCGCGACTGTCCGCCGTGGCCGTTCCGCGGGACTGCCGGCGGCCGCGGCTGTGGGCGGGGCGACCGCCGGTGGCGGGTACTTGCGCAGGATCCACGCCTGCTGCCCGATGGCGAAGACGTTCTGCACGAACCAGTACAGGAGCACGCCGATCGGGAAGAAGAACCCGGAGATCAGCAGCGACGCCGGGAACCCGTACAGCATGACGCTCTGCATGATGCGGCCCTGCTGGTCCTGCGCCGGCCCGGTCTTGCGGATCATCTGCCGGGTGGTGAGGTACGTCGTCACCGTCATGGCCAGGATCAGCACCCCGGCGACCAGCTTCACGGTGAGGCCGCCGGCAGTGAACCCGGCGACGATCGGCGCGCCGAACAGCTCGGCGTGCACCGCGCTGTCGAACTGGGTGAGCGTCCAGCCGTACAGCGTGCGGGAGGTCTCGCTGGTGATGCTCGGCCGCAGGTGGCGCAACACGTGCAGCAGACCGAAGAGGATCGGCGCCTGGATCAGCAGCGGCAGGAAGCTCGCGAACGGACTGATCTTCTCGGTCTGGTACAGCTTCAGCAGCTCGGCCTGCATGGTCTCGCGGTCGCCGCGGTGCTTCTCCTTCAGCTCCCGCATCCGGGGTTGCAGCCGCTGGATCGCACGTTGCGACCGGATCTGGCGGGCGACCAGGGGGAACAGCGCCATCCGGACGGTCAGGACCAGGAGGACGATGCCGAGCACCCAGGCCCAGTCGGTGTCGAGGGTGTCGGCGGCCCCGAGCACCCGGTACCAGGCGGCGTGCCAGAAAAGCAGGATCGCGGAGATGGCGGTGTAGACGGCATCCATCATCGGAGGGCCGCCGTGACGGATCGGGACATGCTGAGGGTGCTGGACCGGGACATGCTGAGGTCGCTGGATCGGGACGCGCTGGAGTCGCTGGATCGGGACATGCTGGAGTCACTCCTGACGGGAGCTGGGACGTGGACGGCCTCCAGCGACCGGCAGAGCAGCGAGAAGTGTGCTCAGACGGCCGCGAGGGCCGTCGTCGGCCCTCGGGGCCGGGTGCGCCCGTCAGCGTCGGGGTCGCGATGACGCGGGATCCCGGTCCGGCGTGCGCGCTCGCGCAGCACCCGGCGGCTCACCGCGGGATTGGTGACGGCGGCCCAGCCGCCGACGAGCACGCTCGCCGTCAGCACCGTCACCAGCAGCACACCGGCGACCGCACCCGCACCGAGCAGCAGACCGGTCGGGCCGGCCTCGGTCAGCAGCACGCCGACCAGGCGCCACAGGGCCTCCAACCAGATCACCCGCCGACTGTAACCCCGGCGCGCAACCCCGCGCCGCCCCGGCAGCCGGCGGATGCGGGCGCTGGGAGGCTCAGCCGACCCGTTCGGCCAGCGAGACGACGATTCCCTCCGGCCCGCGGACGTAGGCCATCCGCCAGGCCCCTTCGTACTCGCCGATGCCGCCGACCAGTCCGTAACCCTCGCTCGCGGCCCAGGCGACAGCAGCGCTCAGGTCGTCGACCTCGAAGGACACGTTCCGTAATCCCAGCTCGTTGGCCATCGCGGCCGGTGAGCCCGGCACGGAGTCGGGCCGCACGAAGCGGGCCAGCTCCAGGCGGGCGCCGTCGGGTGACCTGAGCATGACGATCTCGGTGCGGGAGCCGGGAATGCCGCAGACCGTGTCCAGGAACTCGCCCTCGACGAACGTCCTGCCCTCGACCTCAAGGCCGAGCGCCACGAAGAAGGCGGTGACGGCATCGAGGTCCGCGACCGTGATGCCGACATGGTCGAATCTTCGTACGAATGACATGGCTCGGCTCCCGTTCATGAAGGTGCCCCGTCGTCGTCCGGCAGGGCGAGATATGCCTCCCGCAGCACCTCGACCACCGGTTTCCCGTGGTGGCTGAGCGCAGGTGGGTCCAGCTGATCGAGGAGCGCATCCGGGCGTACCCCCGCAAGGCTCTCGGGTGAAGCCGGCGCCTCCGTCCCCCAGAACGCGCCCGGATCAGCCGGGTCCACCAACGGCTCTCCAGCCGCCCGCCGCCCACCCACAGCCCCCGCCGACCTTGCAGCGCCCGCAGCCCCCGCGCCCGCAGCCCCAGCCCTCGCGCCCGCAGCCCCAGCGGCCGCGCCCGCGGCTCCCACACCGGCTCCCGCCGACCCAGCGCCCGCAGCGCCCGCCGGCCCAGCGCCCGCTGCGAAGCCCGCTGCCGCGCCCGCCGCGCCCGCACCCGCCGCGCCCGCACCCCCCGAGCCCGCACCCGCGGCACCCGCGCCGGCTGCCTCGGCCACCGCCGCCGACTCCCGCAGCCGGCGCAATCGCATCAGCAGCTCGTCGCGCGACCGGCCCCGCCACGTGAAGACCTCGAACGGGTCGCTCTCGAAGGCACGCGCCAGCGCGTAACACGTGGCCGCCAGGTGGACGCACGGCATGGGCCAGCGCTCGCAGGTGCAGTCCATCGCGACCTCGTCGAGCGAGAGCGGCAGCAGGGCCAGCCCGGCCTCGGCGAAGACCGCCTCGATCCCGGCCGGCATCCGGCCGTCGAGCAGGCCGGCGACGAACCGTGCCTCGGCGACCAGGGCACGCTCGACGCGGGACCAGTCAGCGGCGCCGAACGCGCGGACGGCGATGCGCGAGCGGAACGCGACCGGGTCGTCGGGGCCGCGGACCAGCGCGACGACCAGGCTGCCGGAGACGGTCAGGCTGCGCACGTGGCCGGCGCGCTCGTCGCGACGGCCGCGCGCAAACGTGGGGCCCATCCGCAGGGACTCGAACATGCCGAGGAACGCGAGGGCGAACTCCTCGGGAGGCTGCTCAGTCACGGTCGCCTCCCAGCCCGGGTCGCGCGCGGTCAACGATCGCCTCCGGAGCCGGCGTGATCAGCTCGCGCTCAGTCAACGATCGCCTCCGGAGCCAGGGTGATCAGGTCGCGCAGCTCCTGGGTGGACAGCGTGCTGAGCCAGCCCTCGCCGTTGCCGACCACCCGCTCGGCGAGCACTCCCTTGTCCGCGACGACCTGGTCGATGCGCTCCTCCAGGGTCCCGAGGCAGACCAGGTTGTGGACGTGCACGTCGCGGCGCTGGCCGATCCGGTAGGCCCGGTCGGACGCCTGGGTCTCGACGGCCGGGTTCCACCAGCGGTCCACGTGCACGACGTGGTTGGCGGCGGTCAGGTTGACGCCGGTGCCGCCGGCTTTCAGCGACAGCACGAAGATCCCGGGCCGGTCCGCCTGCTGGAAGTCCGCGATCATGGCATCGCGCGCCCCGCGCGCGGTGCCGCCGTGCAGGAACTTCACCGGCACGCCGAAACGGGCCGCCAGGTGCGGCTGGAGCATGGCCCCGAACCGGGCGAACTGGGTGAAGCACAGCACGCTCTCCCCCGCCCCGAGCGCGTGGTCGAGGATCTCCTCCAGCCGGTCGATCTTGCCGGAGCGGCCGGGCAGCGGCGAGCCGTCCTTGAGCACCAGCGCGGGGTGCACACAGACCTGTTTCAACTTGGTCATGGCCGCCAGCACCAGGCCTTTGCGCTGCTTGTCGCCCGGCTCGTCGAGCCGCTGCTCCAGATCGTCGAGAACCGCTCGATAGAGGCTGACCTGCTCGGTGGTCATCCCGCACAGGTGCCGCACGTGCCTCTTGGCGGGCAGCTCGCCGGCGATGACCGGGTCGAGCTTGGTGCGGCGCAGCAGGAACGGCCGGGTGGCCTGGCGCAGGCGGGCGGCGGCGTCCTCGTCGAGATAACGCTCGATCGGCACGGCGAACCGGGCCCGGAACGTGTGCGCCGACGCCAGCACGCCCGGATTGAGGAAATCCAGGATGGACCACAGCTCGGAGAGCCGGTTCTCCACCGGCGTGCCGGTCAGCGCGATCCGGTTGCGCGCCGGGAACCGCCGGACCGCCTTCGCGGCGCCGCTTCCGGCATTCTTGATGTGCTGCGCCTCGTCGAGCACCACCCGGTCCCACTGGATCCCGGCGAGCGTGTCGGCGTCGCGGACGGCCGTCGCATAGGTCGTCAGCACCAGGTCGGCGCCGTCGGCGAGCGCCGCCGCGTCCTCCCGCCCGGCGCCGTGCAGCACCCGGACGGTCAGTGACGGAGCGAACCGCGCCGCCTCGCGCTGCCAGTTGCCCAGCACCGAGAGCGGGCAGACCAGCAGGGCCGGCCCGGCCCGGTGGTGCAGCAGCAGCGCGAGCAGCTGCACGGTCTTGCCCAGCCCCATGTCGTCGGCCAGGCAGGCGCCCAGCCCCAGCCCGTCGAGGAAGGCCAGCCAGGAGAAACCCCGTTTCTGGTACGGCCGGAGCACACCCACCAGCCGCTCGGGCACCTCGAGGATCTCCAGCCGCTGGTCGAGGCGCCCGGTCAGCAGGTCGGCCAGCCAGCCCTGGCCCCGCGCGTCGGTGACCGGCAGCGGCAGCTCCTCGGGCGGCAGCAGCCGGGTCACCTTCAGCGCGTCCCCGGCGGTCATCCGGCCCCCGCCGCGCGCCAGGAACCGCAGCCCGGCAGCGAGCCGCTGCTGGTCCAGGAAGACCCACCGCCCGCGCAGCCGGATCAGCGGCACCTTGGCCCGGGTCAGGTCGGCCAGCTCGTCGGCGGTCAGAGTCCGCCCGCCGAGCGCCAGCCCCCACCGGTAGTCGACCATCTCCCGCAGCCCGACCGCCCGGTCCCGCAGCACGGTGGAGACCGGCTCGCGCCCGCGCACCTCGAGAGAGAGCCCGAGGCCGGGCCGTTTCTGCCACCAGGCCGGGAGCAGCACCCCGTAACCCGCGTCGTCGAGCAGGGCCGCGTGGCTGAGGAACCGGTGCGCCCCCTCGGTGTCGAGCAGCATCTCGGCCGGGCGTGCCGCGCGCAGCGCCTCACCGATCTCGGGCCAGAGCCGCGCGGCCCGGCCGAGCCCGGCGAGCAGCCGCTCCTGCGGGTGCGAGGTCCAGCGGCTCAACGGCGCGTACTGATCGCGCCACACGTCGGCGGCGCTGACCAGCACACTCGGCTCGTCGGCGGCCTGGAGCAGGAACTCCAGCCGCCACGCGTCCTCGGGCAGCGGCACGTCGTCGGGCAGGACCGGCTCGTGCTCGCGCGGGTCGCTCAGCCGGAAGCAGACGCGCACCTCGGCGCCCCGGGCGGCCTGCGCGAACCACCCGTCCAGCCGCCCGATCAGCTCGTCGGCCAGCGCGGGCGCCGCCTCGAACTCCGGCTCCCCGGTGAGGGCGGCGAGCCATCCGTAGTCGGCCAGGGTGACCCCGGCCTCGGCCAGCCGGGTCCGCACCAGGCCGTCGACCAGCCGCTCCAGCGCGACGTCGGCCGGCGAACGGTGCCGGTGCGGGCCGGCCACGGCCAGCTCGCGGCCACCGGCGGCGGTGGTGGACTGCTCGGACCGGCAGGCGGGCGGCATCCGGTCGGCGAGCGCGGCACAGCGCACCGCGTCGGCGCCGACCAGCACCGGCCGCCACCACGCCGACGGCCGGGGACCCTCGATCCGCACGCCCGGCAGCACGCGGCCACGGCGAACCAGACCGGCCGCGAACGCGCACAGCTCGGCCAGCCAGCCCACCGACGGCGCGGCCCGGCCCTCGAACTCCGCGACCAGGTCGGGATCGACGAACGGCACCCGCACCGCCGGCACCCGCCAGCTGCGCGGGCGGACTGTGCCCCGCCGTGGCGGCAGGCCGAGCTGCGGCGAGGCCAGCGGCCCGGCGCTGGTGGAGGGCAGCACCAGAGTGGCCGGCGGGCGCTCCTCCCCCACCGGCAGGTCGCCGGCCGGCACCGCGAACGGGTGGTCCCGGGGGCCGCCGCGCCGCTCGCCGGCCGTCTCGTCGGTCTCGGCCCACAGCGAGATCGAGCCGTCGGCGCCCAGGAAGCCGTGCAGCACCCGGACCCCGGCCTGCGCGGCGGCGGTCACGCGAACCACCCCCCACCCGGCGAACCACGGTCCTTCAGCACGCCGCCGACTCTAGGCCGCCCCCCTGACAAGTTCTGCCGCGGCTCACTCGAGAGTCCAGACGAGGTCCGGCGGGCGCACCCGCGCGCACCGCGGCCCGCCGTCGGCGCCGGTCAGGCCCAACCGGCCGACCAGCGTCCCCGGCCCGGCGACGGCCTGCCGCAACAGGTCCCCGGGGATGTCGCCGAACATCAGTTTCGCCCGGCGGAACATCGCGAAGTCGTCCCCGTCGACGGCGCCCCAGCTCAGATAGAGGAACCGCGCGCCGGGCCGCCCGTGCACCCACGGCCCGCCCACGTCGATCAGCCCGTCCACGTCGCGCGAGTCGACGTCGAGCTCCCAGACGGCCTCGTCGGCGTGCACCGGCACCCGGCCGACCACCTCGGCCCTGCGCTGCACGCCGACGTGCACCCCGCCCAGGCGCAGCCGCTCGGCCTCGGGCGCGCCGGGGCGTCCCGGCAGGTCGTACCCCTCGATCCTGATTCGCACCCGACCGACTCTAGGCAACCGGGCCGGCCGGACCGTCGCGGAAGGCGGCGCATTGAGGCACGCTGATCGATGTGACCACCATTCTCGTGCCCTATCACCAGGATGTGCTTCTGCCACCCGCCGAGATCCCGGTGTCCGCCACCCGCATCGTGCGCGCCGATCCGCAGGGCCCGGACCGGTGGGAGCGGATCGCCACCGTCCAGAAGGCGGTGGCCGCCGCGGTCGAGTCCAGCGCCGGCCGGCCCGTCGTCTTCTCCGGCGACTGCCTGATCGCCGGCGGCGTGGTGGCCGGCCTGCAGCGGGCCGGCCACGACCCGGGCGTGGTCTGGTTCGACGCGCACGGCGACGTGCACACGCTTGCCACCTCGATGTCCGGCTATCTCGGCGGGCTCTCGCTGCGGCTGGTCACCGGCGCGCACCCGGACCGGTTCGCGGACCGGTTCGGCCTGCGCCCGATCCCGCCGGACCGGGCGCTGCTCGTCGACGCCCGCGACCTGGATCCGGCCGAGGCCGAATATCTCGCGACCGGTGCGATCCGGCGCGTGCCGGTGGCGGAGGCGGGCGCGGACACCGCCCCGGCCGGCCCGTTCCTGCTGCACATCGACGTCGACGTGATCGACGACGGCGAGATGCCCGGGCTCCGGTTCCCGGTCTCCGGCGGGCCGGCGGCGGCCGAGGTCCTCGACGCGGCCGGGCGTCTGCTGGCCACCGGGCGCGTCGCCGGGGTGCACGTCGCCTGTCCCTGGCGGCCGGCCGGCACGCCGGAGACCCAGCGGATCCGCACCGGCCTGCTCCGCCGGATCGTCACCCTGGCCGCACGCCCGGCGGGCGGCTGATCACCGGGTTAGGGTGCGTTCATGGAAGCTGCGGGCGGGGCGTGGTGGGAGGGGAAGACCCTCTTGTTCCGGTACGCGGACGCGGGCCACGACCTGGCGAAGGTCAGGGTCCTGGCCTCCACCTTCCACGACGATCTCACCTGGTCGGCGGCCGGGTGGGAGCTGCGCCGCGACTGCCCGCCGGTGCGCCGTGTCGAGTACAAGTTCGAGCTCACCCGCCGTGACGGCACCCGGGAGACCGTCTGCGACCCGGCCAACCCGCTCCGCGTGCCCGGCGGTTTCGGCGACTCGTCGGTCGTGCAGGACCCTGCCTATCAGCCGCCGGGCTGGCTGGACGAGTCATCCGACGCCGGCTCGTGGGCGACCGTCGACCTGCCCGCGCGCACTCTCGGCACCACCCTCAGCGCCCGCGTCTGGTCGCCCGGGACGCCCACCGACCGGGTGCTGATCGCCCACGACGGCCCCGACTACGAGCAGTACGCGAGCCTCGGCCGCTACACCGCCGCGATGATCCGTTCGGGGCGCGTCCGGTCGTACCACCTGGTGCTTCTCCCTGCCGGTGACCGCATGCAGTGGTACTCGGCCTGCCCCCGCTACGCCCTGACGCTGGCCGGCGAGATCATCCCGCAGCTGCGGCTGCGCCTGGGCGCGGGCCCGGTGGTCGGCGCCGGCGCCAGCCTGGGCGCGCTCGCGATGCTCTACGCGCAACGCCGCCACCCGGCCGGTTTCGCCGGGCTGTTCCTGCAGTCCGGAAGCTACTTCCAGCCGCGGTACGACAGCCACGAGTCCGGTTTCGAGCACTGGGCGCGGATCGTCCGGTTCACCCGGCGGACCCTGCGCACCCGTCGCGGCCCCGCCGTGCCGGCCACGCTGACCTGCGGCGCCGCCGAGGAGAATCTCGCGAACAACCGCGACATGGCGGATGCGCTGGCCGAACAGGGGTATGCGACCGCCTTCGCCGAGAACCCGGACGCGCACACCTGGGTCGGCTGGCGGGACACCTTCGATCCGCACCTGGCCGGACTGTTGCAGCGGGTGTGGCCCTAGATCCTGATCCGAACCGAAGGAGGCGGCCGTGGCCGACGTCGAGCACACCATCGGACTGTTGCTGGGCACCGAGGACGACTGGCCGCGCGCCTACGAGGCGCTCCTGCACCGCCTCGGCACGATCTCCGCGCCGGACGGGCGCACCCACCGGGCCCGGTCCGAGCGGGTCACCATCGAGCCGTTCAACCTGCGCGCCAAGCCGCGGCACGGCCTGGTCATCGACCGGCTGGCGCACTGGTACTACCACCCTCGCGAGTGGCTCAAGAAGATCGCGCTGATGGACGACGTGTACCTGTTGAACAGCCCGTTCACGTTCCAGTCGATGGAGAAGCACGCGGCGTACTGCGCGATGATGCGGCTCGGGCTGAAGGTCCCGGAGACGGTCCTGGTGCCGTACAAGAACCCGCTGGAGAACTCCCGCTGGGCGTACACGGCGGCGCGTTACAACCGGCCGTTCGACCTGGAGGCGACGGCCGCCTCGGTCGGGTACCCGCTCTACATGAAGCCGTACGACGGCGGCGCCTGGGTCGGCGTCTCGAAGATCCGCAACGAGATCGAGTTGCACGCCGCCTACGACGCCTCCGGTGAGCGGCTGATGCACCTGCAGTCCTCGGTCGAGGGTTACGACGTGTTCGCCCGGAGCCTGAGCATCGGCCCGGAGACGATGGTGATGAAGTTCCGGCCGGACCAGCCCATGCACGCCAGGTACGAGGTCGACCACAACTTCCTCTCGCCGCCCGCCGGCGACGAGGTGGTCACCATCTCGCGGCTGGTGAACGCGTTCTTCCGGTGGGAGTTCAACTCGTGCGAGTCGCTGGTACGCGGCTCCGACGTGCACCCCATCGACTACGCGAACGCCTGCCCCGACGTCGCGCTCACCTCGCTGCACTACTACTTCCCGTGGGCGATGACCGCGCTGCTGCGCTGGAGCGTGTACTGCGTGGTCACCGGCCGCCGGGCGCGGCTGGACACCGACACCGCGGAGTACTTCGCGATCGCCGACGACCCGGACCGCACCTACGCCGACAAGCTCGCCGGTTACCGGGAACTCGCCGACGACTACTTCGAGATCGACCGCTACCAGGAGTTCTGCGACAAGCATCTGGCCAACGTCGACAGCCTGGTCTACGACTGGGTGACCTCGGACGAGTTCCGTTCGCTGCTGCGCGAGACGGTGCGCGCGATGTACCCGGTGCACGAGCACGAGAAGTTCCTCGCCCACTTCGGTGGCCTGATTGACGCATGGATCCGTGACCAGGGGCGTTGACGTAGTAACGCCCAGGCAATAAACATGTGTCCATGTCCTTATGGGAGCGCTCCCGCATCATCGGCCTCACAGCCTTGCTCATGACACTCGGCGCCGCCGCGCCGGCCCAGGCCGACGAGGTGGAACAGATCATCAACGGTGGCTTCGACGGCACCGCCGACCCGTTCTGGACCAACGCCGGCATGACCATCGACATCACCGACGGACGTGCCTGCGTCGACGTGCCCGGCGGCACCACCAACCGCTGGGACGCCACGGTCGGGCAGAACGACATCGACCTGGTCGCCGGCGAGACCTACCGGTTCAGCTTCGACGCGAGCGGAGACGCCGGCCATGTGGTCCGCGCGATCACCGGCCTCGCCGTCGACCCCTACGACACCTACTTCGAGCAGTCGCCGGTCCTGGGCGACACGCAGCACTACGAATACACGTTCACCGCCAGTGCCTCCACGGCGCAGGGCCAGGTGGCGTTCCAGGTCGGCGGCAGCCCGGACCCGTGGCGCTTCTGCGTGGACAACGTCTCCCTGGTCGGCGGCGTCCCACCCGAGGTCTACGTGCCGGACACCGGGCCCCGGGTCCGGGTCAACCAGGTGGCCTACATCAAGGACGGCCCGAAGGCGGCCACCCTGGTGACCGACGCGACGACCCCGCTGGCCTGGGAGCTCAAGGACCGCGGCCGGGTGGTCAAGCGCGGCAGGACCACCCCGCGCGGCGTCGACGTCTCGTCCGGCCAGAACGTCCACACGCTGGACTTCAGCGGTTACCGGCGCAACGGCACCGGGCTCACCATCACCGCGGACGGCGAGACCAGCCGGCCGTTCGACATCGGCGGCGACGCGTACGAGCGACTGCGCACCGACGCCCTGAAGCTCTACTACTCGCAGCGCTCCGGCGTCGAGATCCGCGACGACCTGCGCCCCGGGTACGGCCGCCCGGCCGGTCACGTCGACGTGGCCCCCAACCAGGGTGACGGCAACGTGCCCTGCCAGCCCGGCGTCTGCGACTACACCCTGGACGTGCGCGGCGGCTGGTACGACGCCGGCGACCACGGCAAGTACGTGGTCAACGGCGGCATCTCGGTCTGGGGTCTGCTCAGCGAGTACGAGCACCTGCGCGGCCCGCGCAAGGTGAACCTGACCATCCCGGAGAGCGGCAACCGCACCCCGGACATCCTGGACGAGGCCCGCTGGGAGCTCGACTTCCTGCTCAGCATGCAGGCGCCCGCCGGTACGCCGTACGCCGGCATGGTCCATCACAAGATCCACGACGCTGCCTGGACCGGACTCCCGCTGCTGCCCCACCTGGACCCGCAGCCGCGCGAGTTGCACCCGGTCTCCACCGCCGCGACCCTGAACGTCGCCGCGACCGCGGCGCAGGCCGCGCGTCTCTACAAGCCGTTCGACGCGGCGTTCGCGAAGCGGGCGCTGGCCGCCGCACGTGTCGCGTACGACGCTGCCAAGGCCAACCCGGACCGGCTAGCGCCGGAGTCGGACAACATCGGCGGCGGCGCCTACAACGACACCAAGGTCAGCGACGACTTCTACTGGGCGGCCGCCGAGCTCTATCTGACCACCGGCGAGAAGAAGTACGCCGCTGACATCCTCGCGTCGCCCGAGCACACCGCCGACGTGTTCGGCCCGGTCGCCTTCGACTGGGCGTCCACCGCCGCGGCTGCCAAGATCGACCTGGCCCTGGTGCCGAACCGGCTCCCCGGCCTGCACTCGGTCAAGACCCAGGTGGTCCGCGGCGCCGACAAGTACCTGGCGATCCAGCGCGCCCACCCGTACGGCGTCGGCTACGCGCCGGCGAACAACGTGTGGGACTGGGGCTCCAGCAGCATCATCGCGAACAACCTCGTGGTGATCGCCGCCGCGCACGAGCTGACCGGCCGTGACCGGTACCGCGACGGCGTGCTGACCGGCCTGGACTACCTGTTCGGCCGCAACGCGCTGAACATCTCCTACGTCACCGGGTACGGCGAGGTCAGCTCCCAGAACCAGCACAGCCGCTGGTACGCCGCCCAGCTCGACCCGAACCTGCCGCACCCGCCGGCCGGCACCCTGTCCGGCGGCCCGAACTCGTCCATCCAGGACCCGATCGCCCAGCAGAAACTGACCGGGTGCGTGGGTCAGTTCTGCTACATCGACGACATCCAGTCGTGGTCCACCAACGAGCTCACCATCAACTGGAACGCGGCCATAGCGTGGGTCTCCGCCTACGTGGCCGAAGTCAGCTAGACCGGGCCCGGGGGGGGGGGGGGGGGGGGGGGGGGGGGGGGGGGGGGTGTGGGGGGGGGGGGGGGGGGGGGGGGGGGGGGGGGGGG